>NZ_DASYMU010000079.1:0-32757 GCF_036008905.1 Amycolatopsis sp.
CTGGAGAAGTCGAGATAATCGTCCACATAGGGCAGTGCCAGACGTAGTCCCTGCACCTGGGGCCGGAAATCCGTGCTCGCCGCGTGCGGATCGCACCAGACGACCCGGCCGACCTGACCACGGAGCCGGCGCATGCCGTCCTGCAGGAGATCTGCCTCACCGACGTCCCAGCCGTCGCTGAGGATCACTGCGATCGTGTCGGCGCGAAGGGCCCCGCGGCGCTCGAGGTCGTCGAGGAAGCCGTTGAGGCAATGACCGATGCGTGTGCCGCCCGACAACGCCACTTCGTGGTGGCTGAGCCAGGCCAGCGCCCGGTTCAGCCGTGTCCGGCGGAACAGTTCGGTGACCATGACCAGCTCGACGTTGAACACGGCCGATTCGACCTGTCGCACGGTTTTCGTCAGTGAGTGGACGAAGCCGAGAAACAGTGGCGTGTACGGCCGCATGGACGAACTGACGTCACACAGGACCACGACGCGTGGGCCGGCTGTTCCCTCCGTGTTCGCCGACATGTGCCGGCGAAGCAGGCGCTCGACCTCGATCTGGCGATCGGGCTCGAGATCGAACAGCGTGGGCGAGGACATCCAGAAGCCGAACTGGCCGTAGACGTCCAGCGGGCCGTGTTCCAAGGCGTACAGGCGTGACTCGAAGTGCCTCCGGAGGTGATGTTCGGCGGCGCACGACGACCAGGTCGCGAGCAGTACCACCCGTTCGACCAGATCGGGCCGGGCCAGGGCGAGCTCTTGGGCGACGGCGGATCCCAGGCTCAGGCCGATCACCGTCGCGGTGGTGACGCCGAGCTCGTCGAGCCACGCCGCGACGTCGGCGGCGAGGTCCCGCACCGTGAACTCCGGGCCGGCTCCGCCGGTGCCACCGCTGCCGCGCAGGTCCACGGTCAGGCAGCGGTAGCGATCCCGGAAGTGCTCGACCTGCAGCTCCCAGGTCGAGCCCCGCAGCCCCGTCCCCGGTAGCCAGACGATCACCGGGCCGCTGCCGTGGTCTTCGTAGTAGGTGTCGAGCTCACCGCAGCTGATCACGGGCATGGTGCCTCCTGGTCGATGAAGCGATGGCGTAGCTCGCCGATTCCTTCGATGGAGCTGACCAGCTCGTCACCGGCCGCCAGCCACCGCTGCGGCTGACGGCCCATCCCCACACCGGCCGGAGTGCCGGTGAAGATGACGTCGCCGGGCGACAACGGGACGACCGCGGACAACCTCTCGATGATGGACGGCACGTCGAAGATGAGCTGACCGGTACGCCCGTCTTGGACGACCTCGCCGTTGAGGGACGCGCTGATCGCCAGGTCGTCGGGGTCGGCGAACTCGTCGACACTGACCAGCCACGGCCCGATCGGCCCGAACCGCGGGAACGATTTGGCCAGGCTGAACTGCGGGGATGGCCCGGCCAGCTGGGACCGCCGTTCGGACAGGTCTTGGCCGACCGCCAGGCCGGCGACATGTGACCAGGCCTCGGTCCGGCCGACCCGCTCCGCCCGGCGGCCGATCACCGCGACGAGTTCGACTTCCCAGTCGGTGTGGCCCTCCCGGGGAAGGACGATCTCCCCGTAGGGACCGGTGACGCAGGCGGGGAACTTGGTGAAGACCGGGGGATCGGCGGCCGGAACGGCGAAGCCGGCCTCCACGGCGTGGTCACGGTAGTTCAGGCCGATCGCGAAGACTTGCGACGGCTTCGGTGCCGGCGAGCCGAGCTGCCCGGCGTCGTACGGTTCGGCCGGTAGCCCCCGCGCCGAACCGGCCCAGCCGACGAACTCGTCCCATTGTTCGTAGACGCGTTGCGGGTCGGCCGGGAACCGGCCGTCGCTGGCTTTCTCCACGTCGATACCGCCACCCGCGTGCAGGAGCGTGAGCCGACCGGCCAGATTGGCGATGCGCATCGGTGAAGGATGAGGTCCCAGCGTGAAAGTTCCCGAAATCCGCTCACCGATCGTCGAGAACGCGCACATCACCAGCGCGCCGACCGGGCAGGCGGCGGGTGCCTCACCGCGTCTCAGTGACCTTCGACAGCCCCCTGGGCGAGTCGGGGTTGTTGCCGTGCGCGAGGGCGACATGCAGGGCGAAATGCTGGAACGGCACGATTTCGGCGATCGGGGAGACCTCTTCGGACAGACCGGGCGGAAGCACGATGCCGCGGCTCGATCCGGCCACGGCCTCGGTGCCGCCGACGCACAGCGTCTCGGCCCCCAGGTCGCGGAGCCTGATGATCGCCTCCCGCATCGCCGAGCCGCCCGCGCCGTCAGGTGCGACTAAGAGGACCTTCGTCTCGGAGTCGACCATCGCGATGGGGCCGTGCAGCAGGTCGGCGCCGGAGAACGCCTGGGCCGGAAGGTACGAGGTTTCCATCAGTTTCAGCGCCGCTTCGTGCGCCGTCGCGCTGGAGTAGCCCCGGCCGGTCACCAGGAAGCGCGGGGTGTCCCGGTGCTGTTCCGCGCTGCGCCGTACGTCGCCCTCGAGCGCCAACAGCCGGTCGCCCGCCTCGGGCAACACCGCGGCCGCCTCGCCGTCGCCGCCGCGGAGCTGGTCGACGAGCAGGTAGAGACTCAGCAGCTGGGCGGTGTAGGACTTCGTCGCCGCGACGGCGTGTTCGGGCCCGGCGAGGATGTCGATGTGCAGTTCCGCGGCTTGGGCCAGCGGCGACAAGGCGTCGTTGGTCACCGCGAGGGTCAGCGCGCCGTGGCGCCTGCTCGCCTCGACGGTCTGGACGAGGTCCGGCGACCGGCCGGACTGGCTGACCGCGACGACCAGGACATCGCGCAGGTCAGGGCGGGCGCCGTAGGCGGTCACTGTCGACGGTGAGATCAGCCCGGCCGGCATCTGGTGGACCACTTCGAACAGGTACTTGGCGTAGAGGGCCGCGTGGTCGGACGTCCCCCGGGCGGCGAAGAGCACGAAACGTGGCGCCGCCCGGCGCACGGCCGCGGTGACGGGCTCGATGCGGCGGCGCTCGGCGAGGCCGCGCCGCCACACCTCGGGCTGCTCGGCGATCTCGGTCCACATCGTCGTCCCGGCGTTGCTCGGCCGGGCCTTCTCGAAGGTCTGCGTCACGGTCGTCCTTCCTTCGTGCCTCGAAGCGAGGCGTCTCTTGACAGTGATCAACTCCATGAGTAAACCTTAGGAAACTTTCCAAAGAAAGGTCCCCATGTCTCAACTGTCACGACGACGGCTCCTGCGGGCCGCCGGGCTGACCGCGCTCGCCTTCGGCGCGGGACCGGGCCTGGCCGCCTGCGCGGGGAGCCAGGTGCGCACTCCGCGTGGCGGGCCGCCGTTATCCGCCCCGGCCACGGGTGGCGCGAGCCTGAACATGCGCATTTGGGGCGCCTACCCCGACTTCGTCGGCGGCGCGGTCAAAGACTTCGAGCGGACCTACGGCACCAAGGTGGATCTGGGCGTGATCGCGGGGGACTACCCGTCGCTCATGACCAACCTGCTCCGGCAGAACACCCCACTCGACATGGTGTACAGCCTCTGGCACATGCCGCAGGCCTACTACGAAGCCGGCTGGATCCGCGACTTCGAGCGATTCTGGGCCAAGGAGGACGCCAAGCGCGAGATGGTCCCCGCCGTGCGCGAGGCGCTGACGGTCAACGGGAGCCTGATCGGCCTGCCGTACTTCGCCTTCGTCAACGGCGCGTTGTTCGCCAACACCGACGTGCTCCGCAAGGCGAACCTCGAGGGCGACTACCCCAAGACGTACGACGAGCTCTACGCGCAGGTGCGGCTGATCAAGAAACGGGGCGCGACCGACACGCCCTACTTGCCGTCGTTCTGGTCGGCGCCGTGGTTCGGGATCACCTTCGGCTTCCTCCAGGAAGCCCTCAACCGCAACATCCCGCTGTTCGGCGACGGGGGGCTGCCGGTCTTCGACGAGCAGTCGGCCGTGGTCGACATGCTCCGGCAATGGCGCGATCTGTACAACGAAGGCCTGGTGCCCAAAGGGGTACTGACCTTCCAGGAGTCCGACTGGACCGAGACCTTCGCCAAGGGCGGCGTCGCCTACTCGCCACAGCTGCAGTACGACTTGAAGACGTTCGCCGATCCGGCGACCTCCCAGGTGGCGGGCAAGATCGTCCCGGTACCCCAGCAGGGGCAGCACTGGGGCATGCTGCACGTCGGCGCCTACCTGATCGGTGATCACGGCCAGGGCGACGACGTCCTGGCGCAGTCCTACCGGCTCGCGCAGCACTTCGGCTACCGCGATCAGCGCACCGGCGAGTTCGACGTCCCGATGGCGTGGGCGAAGAACTACTACATGACCCAGGGCTACACCGAGGTCAACAACAGCCCCGAGCTGGCCGAGTCGGTCGCGAAGTGGCTGCCGGACCCGGAGACCAACTTGCCGGTACTGCGGGACTACCTCACCAACCCGCAGGCCGCGACGAGCCTGTTCCACACCACGTGGGGACCGACCTGGATGAACTTCGCCTCCCACGAACTGCCCAAGGCGGTCAACGGCGACGAGGACGCCAAGACCGTCGTGAAGAACCTGCGGACGAAGGCGGAGAGTCTCATCGATGTCTACGGTCACTGAGCCCATCGCTCCGGCCCGGCCGCCGAAGGCGCGCGGCGCGGCCTCGGCCCGCATCCCGTTCAGCTCACGGCTGAGCCCGACCCGGTTCGGCTTCCTGCTCGTCGCGCCGGTACTGCTGTTGTTGCTGGCGATCGTCGTGTACCCGGTGGCGTACTCGCTCTACCTCAGCTTCGTGCACACGAACCCCCTCACCGGCCGGCAGGACTTCGTCGGCCTGAAGAACTTCCAGAGCGTGTTCACCGATCCCGCCTTCTGGCACTCGGCCTGGCTGACGATCTACTACGTCGCTTGTGTCACCGTGCTGGCCGCGGCGGTCTCGCTGGGCATGGCCCTGCTGTTGCGGGAACGGTTCATCGGACGGCCGGTGCTGATGGCCGTCATCGTGCTGCCGTGGTCCCTGTCGACGTACGCGGCCGGTGTGGTGTGGCGCTACGTCTTCAGCCCGCAGTACGGCCTGCTGGCCGGGATCTTCGAAAAGCTGGGACTGTCCCCTGTGGACTTCCTGTCCCAGAACACGGTGCTCCCGTCACTCGCCATCGTGCACGCGTGGCAGTTCGCCCCGCTGGGTGCCTACTTCCTGCTGGCGAGCCTGCAGGTGATCCCGGAGGACCTGTACAAGCTCGGCAAGGTCGACGGAATGGGGATCCTGCGCCGGTTCACCTCGATCACCATGCCGTATGTCCGGTTGCCGCTCACGATCTTCCTGGTGCTGGTGGGCGGGCAGGCCGCGACCGCGTTCGACCTCATCTACTTCCTGACCTCGGGCGGGCCGGGCGGGGCTTCCCAGACACTGACCTACGACATCTACCAGCAGACGTTCCAGGACCAGAGCTTCGGCACCGGCGCCGCCACGTCGTGGGTCCTGCTGGTGGTCCTCACCGCGGTCACGGCCGGCTACTACGCGATGGCCATGTCGTCGTCGCGGCGCGAGAAGAAGGTGAGCTGACGATGACTGTCCGCCGCAAGGTGATCATCCACCTGCTGGCGTTGATCGCGTTCGTGTGGTCGGTCGCGCCGCTGGCGTGGATCGTGGTCATTTCCCTGATGTACCACCACGAATTCGGCTCCGCCGAGATCCACCTGCTGCCGGGCCAGCCGACGCTCGCGAACTACGTGCGCCTACTGGGCGGTACCGCCCGGAACTGGGATGGTTCGCACCTGGAGCCCAACGCCTACGGCCCGTTGATCCGCGAGGGCCTGCTGAACAGCGCCGAGGTCGCCGTGCTGGTGACGGTGTTCAGCATGCTCGTCGCGGTGCCGGCGGCCTACGCGCTGGCACGGGTGCAGATGCGCTTCCGCCAGGCGGGCCTGCTCACCGTGGTGGCCACCCGGGCCATCCCGCCGGTGGCCACGACCGTGCCGTTCTTCACGCTGTACCAGGCACTGAACCTGGCCGGTACGAAGACGGGACTCGTGATCGCGCACCTGACGATCACCGTGCCGCTGCTCGTGTGGATCGGCACCAGCTTCTTCGGCGGCCTGCCGCCCGGGCTCGAACGCATCGCGCAGGTGGACGGCTGTTCCCGCTGGCAGGCGTTCTGGCGCATCGTGGTCCCGGCTTCGCGCCCGGCCATGACCGCCATGGCGGTGATCGCGTTCCTCACCTCGTGGGACGAGTTCACCTTCGCGCTGATCTTCAACACCGGGACGTCCGCACAGACGTTCCCGGCGGCCCTGTCGAGCATGTTCTTCCAGGTCTCGGTCCCGACCGAGGTGGCGAGCGCCACCGTGCTCGGTCTCATCCCGCCGCTCGTGGTCGCGGCGATCTTCCAGCGGTACATCCGCAAGGTCAACCTGGTCGGTCTTTAGAGATGGATGTCCCCATGCACACAGAATCACTCCAGGTGCGTGTCGTCATCGACGCGGTCACCAAGCGGTACGGCAAGTCGCCGCGCAAGGCCCTCGACGGCGTCAGCCTCGATATCGAAGCGGGGGAGCTGCTGGCCATTCTCGGCCCCTCGGGCAGTGGGAAGACCACGCTGCTCAGTGTCCTCGCGGGACTGGAAACGACCGACGAAGGGCGCCTGCGGTTCGGCACGGACGATGTCACCGACGTCCCCGCCGAGCGCCGCAACGTCGCCGTCGTGTTCCAGTCGTCGATGCTGTACCCGCATCTCTCCCTGCGCCAGAGCATCGGCTTCGCGTTGCGCCTGCAGAAGGTGGCCGCCGCCGAAATCACCGCGCGCATCGACGAGGTCGCGGGCTGGTTGCGCATCGGGCACCTGCTCGGCCGCAAACCACACGAGGTGTCCGGCGGTGAACGCCAGCGCGCCGCCATCGCCAAGGCACTCGTGTCCCGCCCGGCCCTGCTGCTCATGGACGAACCGTTCTCGGCGGTCGACGCCCAGCTGCGACGCCAGTTGCGGACCGAGCTCGTCAAGCTGCACAAGGAATTCGGCACCACGACGGTGTTCATCACCCACGACCAGGAAGAGGCGATGGGGATCGCCGACCGGGTCGCGGTGATGCGCGACGGCCGGTTGGTCCAGGTCTCCGAACCGCTCGAGCTCTACCGCCGGCCCACGTCGGCGTGGCTGGCCGACTTCGTCAGCGTGCAGCCGTTCAACCTGCTCAGCGTGCGGCACTCCGGCGACGGCACGCTGGAGGCGTTCGGCGGTGAACTCGTCCTGTCCGGGCCACCGCGGGGCGATCTTCCCGACGAGTTCGATCTCGGGGTGCGCCCCGAGCACGTCACCCTGCGGCCCGCCGACGGGTCCGCGCTGCGGATCTACACCCGCGAGGTGTTCGGCGGCCAGCTGAAGTACACCGTCCACACCCCGAAGGGGGAAGAGATCGTCGCGGTGAGCAGCGAGGAGAACGCGCTCGCCGTCGACACACCGGTCGAGATCGCCGTCGACTGGCGGCGGGCGCTGGCCTTCGGCCCCGGCGGCGACCGGCTCGACATCGATTTCAGTGTTTCCGGAGGGGAGCCCGCCCGTGTTTCTTGAACTGCTCGAACGCCGTAACCCCGCCCTGCTGCGCGCCGCCGGCGGCTTCGCGCTGCGGCGGGAGATCCCGCCGAACACATTCGTGCTCGACCTGGACGCGATCACCGCGAACGGGGCGGCGATCCGCGCCGAGGCGGACCGCCTCGACCTGAGCCTGTACTTCATGACCAAGCAGATCGGCCGCAACCCGCTGGTGACGAAGGCGTTGACGGGCGAGGGCGGCCGGGAGACCGTGGCGGTCGACATCGCCGACGCCACCGCGTTGACCGCCAACGGTTTCGGGCTCGGGCACATCGGCAACCTGGTCCAGGTGCCGACCATCGACCTCCCCCGGATCATCGCGCTGGAACCGGAGGTCATCTCGGTCTTCAGCTTGGCCAAGGCGCGTCAGATCGCGCTGGAGGCCGCCCGCCAGGGACGCGTGCAGGGGCTGCTGCTGCGGGTCTCCGACCCGGGCCGCGACACCTACCTGCCGGGGATGGACGGCGGCATCCTGATCGACGAGCTGGCGGAGACGGCCCGCGCCATCACCGCGCTGCCCGGGGTGCGGATCGACGGGGTCACCACGTTCCCCGCGCTGGCCTACTCCGAGGCCGCGGAGCCCCGCCCGACCGGCAACTTCGAAACCCTGCTGGAAGCCCGCGACCTCCTGACCGGGCTCGGCATCGAGGTGCGCCAGGTGAACGCCCCGGGCAACACCTCGGCGTACACGCTCGCCACGCAGGCGCGGCTCGGCGCGACCCATGTGGAGCCGGGCCACGGTTTCCTCGGCACGACACCGTTCCACCTCAGGCGGGATCTGCCCGAAATCCCGGCGGCCTGCTATGTGACCGAGGTGGCCCACCACGTCGGCGACCGGGCCTACGTCTACGGCGGCGGGTTCTTCGTCGACGACCCGATCTGGCTCGACCCCGGCTTCCGCCGTCAGGTGAAGGTCGGCGGCACCTCCGCCGAGCTCGCCGAGCATCGCGAGGAGTTCTTCGGGGCGGGAGCCGGCGAGACCGGGGGGTTCGGTGGCATCGACTACTACGGTTTCATCAGCGGCACCCCGCGTACCGCTCCGGTGGGCGCGACGGTTGTGATGGGATTCCGCATGCAGTCGTTCGTCACGCGGGCGAACATCGCCGTCATCGGCGACGCCGGTGACTCACCGCGGCTGCTCGGCGTCTTCGACCAGATGGGGAATCGGCTACCTACCTATGCTTGAGATTCGCACGGCAGACCGAGGGGACATCCGGGACGTCAACCTGGCGGCCGTCATCGACGTGTTGCGGCGGCACGAGTCCGTCACCCGCGCGCACATCGCCCGGGAGACCGGGCTCAGCTCGCCGACCGTGTCGGCGGTGGTGACCACGCTGCTCAAGGCGGGCCTGGTGACGACGGTGGGCTCCGGACCGGCCACCGGCGGGCGCCGCGGGGACCTGTACGAGCTGAGGGCGGATTCGCGGGTCGCGCTGGCGTTCGACCTCAGCTCGGCCCCGCCGCGGCGGGCGCTCGTCGACCTGCGCGGCGACATCGTCGGAGGATCCACGGCTGACCTGCCCAAGTCGGCACTGCGCTCGCCGCAGGCCTTCGTCCGCTGGGTCACCCGGCACGCGGCGTCCCTCGACGGGCTCGTGGGTATCGGCGTGGCCGTCCCCGGTGTCACCGATCCGACGACCGGCACCATCGAATGGGCGCCCAGCCTCGGCTGGCGCGACGTGAAGCTCCGCGACGATCTCCAAGCGGCGGGCGCTGCGGCGGTCGTGGTGGACAACGACCTGAACCTCGCTTCGCTGGGGGAGCACGCCTTCGCCGACGAGAGGGTCTCGGATCTGGTGATGCTCGGCTTGCGTGGCGGCCTCGGCGCCGGGGTGATTTTGGGTGGCGCGCTGCACCGGGGCGTGCACTTCGCGGCCGGGGAGATCGGCTACCTGCCGGTCATGCCCGGCTTGCGGGGCTCACGTGACTTCGGCGCGCTGGAAGCCACCCTGTTCGATTCGCTCGGGCACGAGGACGGCCCGGACATCGTGGAACTGCTGTCGTTCGCCTGTGTCGCGGTGGCGGCCGTCCTCGATGTGGCCGTGATCGTGCTGGGGGAGGAGATCCTGCAGTACGGTGCGGAGCTCCCGCGCGAGCTGCGCGAGCGGCTCGCCGATGTGCTGCCGCATCCGCCGGCGGTGGTCTTTTCGAAACTGGGGGCCGACGGAACCCTTCGCGGGGCGGCCGTGGCCGTGCAGCAGGAAGTCACGAAGGACATCCGGCGGTTGCTCGCATGATCTTCGTCGGAATCGACGTCGGCGGCACCTCATCGCGGTGCGTGGCCACGGGCGTCGACGGAACGGTGCTCGCGCGGGCGGGCGGGCCGGGTTCCAATGTGCATCGCCACGGGGTACCGGTGGCGGCTCGGCGTGCCGTCGCGCTGGTTCGCCAGGCGTTGGGAGGCCTGCCTGCCGACGACGCGGTGTACGCGGCGGTCTGTACCGCGGGTCTGGACACTGAGGACACCGCCGTCGCCTTCGCCGCGGCGCTGCGCGAGATCGCGCCGGACATCGTGTGGCGGCTGGAGAACGACGCGGTCGCGGCGTGGAAGGGCGCGTTCGGGGCGGGACCGTCGGGGGTGGTCGCGATCTGCGGTACCGGGGCGGTGGCGTTCGCCCGGCACGACGGAAGGCAGGCGCGGGCGGGCGGCTGGGGCGCGGCGCTGGGTGACGAGGGAAGCGGTTACGACATGGGGCGGCGGGCGCTGCTCGCGCTGCTGCGGCACCAGGACGGCATGGGTCCCGCGACGTCGCTGCGGGACCCGGTCCTGAGCCACCTCGGGCTGAGCCGGACCGACGCGATCATCGATCACATGCACTTCCATCTGCAGCCGTCGCAGGTGGCCGCGCTCGCACCCATGGTGCTGCGCGAGGCCAAGGGCGGCGACGAGGTCGCGCTGTCCATTGTAGACGGAGTGGCCCGCTCGCTGGTCGAGATCGCCGCGGCGGCCGCGCGCGCGGTGCGCGGAAACGAAAGCCACGAGATCCCGTTTTCGCTAGCTGGCGGCGTCTCGGGCGATGGGTACTTCGCCGAGCGGGTGCGGCGGCACGGCGCCGAACCGTCCCTGCTGCTGGCCTGGCACCCGCCGGAAGCCACGCCGGCCATCGGCGCGGTCTACCTGGCGATGGAGACCGCGGGAACCTTCACCGCGGTGGACGAGGACCGGAATCACAACGATAGGTGTCGGACATGCGGCTAGACCTTCTCATCCGCGGCGGGCTCGTCGTCGACGGGACGGGCGCGCCCGCGTTCACCGCCGATGTCGGCATCACCGGCGGGCACATCGTTTACGTCGGCGTGCTACCCGAAGGGATCACGGCGCACCGCGAGATCGACGCGACCGGCAAGGTCGTCGCGCCCGGCTTCATCGACATCCACAGCCACTCCGACTTCGTGCTCGCCGATCCCGCGCACGAGGACATCCTCGGCTGCTTCCTGCGCCAGGGCATCACGACCATGGTCACCGGGAACTGCGGCTTCGCGCCCGCGCCGGCGAATCCGGAGTTCGGCGCCGAGATGAGGGACTACACGTCGTTCCTGCGCTCGCGCGGCTCGGTCACCGGCTGGGCCACGATGGGCGCCTACCTCGACACCCTCACCGAGCAGGGCGTCGCGCTGAACGTCGTCCCGCTCGCCGCGCACGGCGCGTTGCGGATCGCCACCATGGGCTTCGCGAAACGTGACCCGGACGCCGCCGAACTCCGGCAGCTGGGCAGACTGCTCGACGAGGCCTTGGACGCCGGTGTGTACGGCATGTCCGCGGGGCTGGCCTACGCCCCGGGCATGTATGCGGGCACGGCGGAGATCACCCGCCTCGCCACGTCGGTCGGCCGTCGCGACGGCCTGTTCACCTGTCATAGCAGGGGATTGTCCGAGACCCTCGTCGACGCGGTGTCCGAGGTGGTGGACATCGCGGCCCACGGCGACGTCCGGACGCAGTTCTCCCACCTGTGCGCGCTCGGCGAGGCGAACTGGCCGCGGATCGGCCTCGCGATCGACACGCTGCAGTCGGCCCGATCCCGCGGTATCGACATCGCCACCGACTGCCAGGCCTACATCGCGGGCAACACCACGCTCGCCGCGTTGCTGCCGCCGTGGGCCCTCGAAGGCGGGATGGACGCCGTCGTCGGCCGCCTCGCCGACTCCGGCAGCCGCGCTCTGATCCGTCACGCCATCGACAACGAGCGGCCCCGGTGGCCGACCCCGGCCGGTGGCTGGACCGACAACATGATCGCGTCGCTGGGCTACGACAACATCGTGCTGCTGACCATCGGTTCGAACCGGTTCAAGGAATTCGAGGGGATGTCGCTCGCCGAATTCGCCACGCGGATCGGCAAGGATCCCTTCGATGCCACCATGGAACTCGTCGTCGCCGACCGCGGTGAGACGATGATGCTGGTCGTCGGCTCGGCCGGCAGCCTGCGCTCGGACGCGCCGCTGCGGGAGGTCCTGCGCCTGCCGTACACGGCACTGGAGACCGACGCCATCGTGACCGGGGAGGGCAAACCCAACCGTGGCGCGGTGGGCGCCTACCCCCGCATGCTCGGGCACTTCGTCCGCGACGAGGGGCTGCTCTCCCTCGAACAGGCGATCCACCAGATGACCGGGCTGGCCGCCGACCGCGTCGGCCTCTCCGACGTCGGACGACTGCGCGCGGGCGGCGCCGCCGACGTCGTGGTCTTCGACCTCGCCGAGATCGCGGACACCACCACTTACCTCGACTCCGTGGCCGCGCCGAGGGGTATCGAGTACGTGCTCGTCAACGGAACCGCGGTGCTCGACCAGGGAAAATACCACCCCAGCCGCTCCGGCCGGGTCTACCGCAAGGCATGACCAACACGCAGCGAGACGCGCGCATCGCGGCAGAAGAGGACGTTCGTCTCGGCCAGGATGGTTGCCCCCGCCGAGATCGTGGCTGAGGTGGGGCCAGGATCATGGCCGTGGGCGGTGCGGACCTGCACACGTAAGGCGTCGAGCGGGCGAAAGGTCATGCCCACCCCCAGCATGCCACGCCGCGGATGCTTGTCTCGGCGTCCGCTTCGGCGAAGCGCCGTCGGTGGTGCGGTGGCGGCTCCGCCACCGCTGGGCGCGCACCGCCCCGTCGTCGGGTTCTCCTGGACGGGGTCGCACGAAGGTCCGGCGCCAGGCTCCCGCCAAGGCGGGGACGGAGCGACGTCCTCGTCGGCACGACCCGGACCGCAAGACGCGCATTCTCGACGCCGCCCTGGATGTCCTGGTGGAACACGGGATGGCAGGCGCGACGCACCGGCACATCGCCGCTCACGCCGACGTGCCGCTCGGTTCCGTCACCTATCACTTCGCCAACCTGGCCGACCTCCAGGTGCAGGCGTTCGCCAGGTACGTCGGGCAGCAGACCGTGGTGTTCGAGAGCGTGTTCGACGATGTCGAAACCCACGAGCAGTTCGTCGAGATCCTCGTCGACTTCGTCCACGGAGGCCCCGCACGGCATCGCAGCGCGGTCCTCGGTTTCGAATTCCACCTCGCGGCGCTCCGCAACCCCGAGCTGCGCGCCCTGATGCACGTGTGGACGAAGAGCAGCCAAGAGGTTCTCGCCCGCTATGTCGGCGCGGACAACGCCGTACGCCTGGATGCCCTTCTCGAAGGGATGATCATGCATGCCCTGCTGGCGATCGAGCCGGAACCACGAGCAGTGACACGGGCCGCGATCGCCAGGACCGTCGATCCTTCCGGCTGGCCTGGAGCGTGACGCACGCCTTCGCGTCTCACCCGGTCCCCCCGAATTCGGCGCGGATGAAGGAGACTTCCATGCCCCCTGACGACTCCGTGCTCGCCGTTACCGACGCCGAACTCGCCGAACTCGCCGAACTCCGCTCGAGGCTGCTCGGGACGCGGTGGCCGACGCCTTGGCCCACGAGCGGCTGGGACACCGGAACCGACTCCGGCGAGCTGCGGCGACTGGTTGCCTACTGGGCGTCCGACTACGACTGGCGTGCCCAGGAAGCGGCCATCAACGCCCTCCCGAACCGTGTCGCCGACATCGGCGGAACACCGGTCCACTATCTCCGTTTCGACGGGGAACGCCCCGGCTCCCTGCCGATTGTCCTGACCAACGGGTGGCCCAGCTCGTTCCTTGAACTGACCGGCCTCGCCGACCGGCTGGCCGCACCGTCGCGGTACGGACGCGCCAGCGAGGACGCGTTCACCGTCATCGTCCCGTCGCTGCCCGGATTCGCCTTCTCGCCACAGCGCCCCTCACTGGCCGACCCGCTGCAGACGCACGAGCTCTGGCACCGGCTCATGCACGCTGAGTTGGGTTTCACCCGTTACGGCGCTCACGGCGGCGACCTGGGTGCCGGTATCACCTCCCGGCTGGGTGAAGCCCATCCCGAGGCCGTGGTGGGCATTCACCTGATGGCGGTCGCAAACCCGGTGGCCTACGCCGAGTCCAGCGTGACCGCCCAGGAGCGTGCCTATCTCGATTCCATCGCGGAATGGTCCGCAGAGGAAGGCGGGTACCAGCACGTACAAGCCACGCGCCCGCTCACACTGAGCTACGGCTTGGCCGACTCGCCGGCTGGATTGCTTGCCTGGACAATCGAGAAGTACCGCGCCTGGAGCGACTGCGGGGGCGACCTATCCTCCCGCTTCAGCGACGACTTCCTCCTCACCCAGGCGTCTCTCTATTGGTTTACCAATACAATCTCGACGTCGTTTCGGCCGTACTACGAATACGCCAGGCACTTGACCAGACGGGTCGAACGAGTGACCGTGCCGACGGCCGTTGCCCTATTCCCGGCGGACCTCACCCAGCCACCCCGCAGCTGGGCCGAGCGCACGTACAACGTCACGAGGTACACGCCCATGCCCCGCGGCGGACACTTTGCCGCTCACGAGGAACCTGAACTGCTCGCACACGACCTCAGGGAGTTCTTCCGAGCCCACCGGTGAAGCCCGACGGCGGCGTCGTAGCCCGGAACAGTCGACAAGACAGGACGACTCCGCGTGAAGACCGGAAATCGAGCCCGTGACCTACGCGAAAGTGCTGCGGCGCAACGACTAGTACTACCGCAGGTGCCCGGACCCGCCTTGGGCTTATCTGCTGGAGGCGAGGGCGAGGAGGGTGTCTACCGCGGTCTCGAGGGGACGGGTGCTCCGTTGGACCTGGGCGAGGAGGAGGCCTCCTTGGAGCGCGGCGAGGAGGGTGACGGCGAGGTCGTCGGGATCGACGTCGGCCGGGAGATGCCCGGCGGCATGAAGGGCTCGCAGCCCGTCGCTGATAGCGGTCGACCACCGCTCGAATCCGGTGGCGACAAGGGCGCGAGCTTCGGGGTCGCTCTCGGCGAGTTGACCACCGAGCGATCCGAGGGGGCAGCCTCCCTTGGTTTTGGTGCTCTTCGCCTGGGCAATGAGCATGTCTCGCCAGGCTTGGACCCCTTCGACGCTGCCAAGGTCGGCGCGTCGTTGGTTGTCGAGGATGGTGTCGGCTTGATGGTCGATCACCGCCTGCACGAGTTCTTCCTTGTCGGGGAAGTAGTGGTAGAGCTGTGATCCACTGACTCCCGCGGCCGCCTTGACGTCGTCGAGGGTGGTACTGGCGACTCCGCGTTCGTGGATCAAGCGGGCGGCTTCGTCGACGATCCGAGCCCGGGTGCGTTCCCCCTTGGGGGTGATCCTCGGCCGGCCAGGCGTGTCGTTGACCATGGCCCCAGCCTAGCAACATTCTGAGTTTGACAGCCCAGTCGATGAGCGCAAGACTGGGTCACGCAGCTCAGTTTGAGCGAACGGAGAGTAAGCCTCATGATTCTCGTGACGACGGCAGGGAAGGTCGGCTCCGAAGCAGTACGCCTTCTCGCGCAGCGGCAAGTGCCCGTCCGGGTGCTGGTTCGGGACCCCGAAAAGGCGAAGGCCCTGGCGGACGCGGGTGCGGAGATCGCCGTGGGCGACCTGGACGTCCCGGCGAGCATCGACGAGGCGATGTCCGGCGTCACGGCGGTGGTGCTCGTAAGCCAGGCCGTGCCGGCCCAGGAGTTGAACGTAGTCGCCAGCGCCGTCTCGGCCGGCGTCGAGCACGTCGTGAAGGCCACCAGCAAGGCGTCGGCCGACTCGCCCATCGCCCGGCGGCGCGGGCAGACCGAAATCGAAGCCGGCCTGGCCGCTTCGGGATTGGCCCACACGCTGCTGCGATCGAACGCCTACATGCAAAACGTCTTGGTGCTGGCGCCGGCGATCGCCAAAACCAGCGGCTTCGGCTCCTCGGCAGGCAAAGGCCGGACTGGCATGGTCGACGCCCGTGACGTCGGGGCGGTGGCCGCTGAGATCGCCGCTTCTCCCGTCCCGCACGCCGGGAAGACCTACTGGCTCACCGGCCCTGAGCTGATCTCCAACTACGACGTGGCCGCCGTGCTCTCGAAGCTGCTCGGTCGGACCATCACCTACCGGGAACTCAGCTTCGACGAGGACAAGAACACGATGATCCGGGCCGGCGTCCCCGAGTTGATCGCCCAGATGAACGCCCAAGCGTTCTTTCTGACCGCGGGTGGCGACGCCGAGTGGGTCAGCGAAGACGTCGAGTCGCTCCTCGGTCGCCCCGCCCGCTCCTTCGAGCAGTTCGCCACCGACCACGTCACTGCGTTCTCGTAGATCCCGGATATGCGCTGATCAGAACGGAATTTCAAAGATATAGCACAGGATCAGGCCGCCCCATGACGGATTTAAGGGCAGTACCGCGGTGGTCACGGGCTCGACGAGCGGGATCGACAATGACAGGGCGTGACGCTCGCCGCCCAACCGGCGCTAGTGTTGTGAGTCGTTAATTCGGCGGCAGTATGCTGTGAGGGTGTCGAGGATCAGGACGGCGGTTGTGGTCCAGACGAACGATTTCGGGGCCTTGTTCCCTTCGTTGACCCACGTGCGGACGTCGGCTTCGAGTTCGGTGACGCTGCGGTGCGCGGAGCGGCGGAGCTTGCGGTTGGTCAGCTCGGCGAACCAGCGTTCCACGAGGTTCAGCCACGAACTGCTGGTCGGGGTGAAGTGCAGATGGAACCGCGGATGACGCAGCAGCCACTTCTTGACCTCGGAGTCTTGTGGGTGGCGTAGTTGTCCAGCACCAGGTGCGGGTCGAGGTCTGTCGGGACCGCGTCGTCGATCAACGGCTTCAGCCCGAACGCCCGCCAGATCCGCGACACCGCCGATTGCGACATACCTGTCGACGAGGCCATCGACCGGGTCGACCAGTGCGTGTCCTGCCCTGGAGTCTCCTCCAGGGTCTTCGTGATCATCTGCTCGACCTGAGCATCGGAGATCACCCGCGGCCGACCGGGCCGGGGCTCGTCCGCCAAGCCCTCCAGCCGGCCGGCCAGGAACCGTGATCGCCACTTCGACACCATGTCCCGCGACACACCCAAGTCCGCGGCCACCTGCCCGATCGTGCCGCCTTCGGCGCACCGCAACACAATCCGCGACCGCACCGCCAGCGCCTGCGCCGTCTTCCGGCGGCGACTCCACGCCACCAAAACCCGCCGCTCGTCATCAGACAACAGCACTGGCTCAACCTTCGGGCTCGGCATACCGCACCCAACCAACTAACGCCGAACTAACGACTCAGC
Source organism: Amycolatopsis sp. (assembly GCF_036008905.1). Classification (GTDB taxonomy): domain Bacteria; phylum Actinomycetota; class Actinomycetes; order Mycobacteriales; family Pseudonocardiaceae; genus Amycolatopsis. The sequence goes on from NZ_DASYMU010000079.1 coordinate 17,102, forward strand.
ACACTAGGGGCCTGCATCTGGCCGTCACCGCCCTGGGGCGGCTACACCGCCGAACGAGAACCCGCCCGCACGCCGATCGACAACTGAGAACGGCGGTGCGGGCTACAAGATCGGCTCGATCTGATCCGTTGCGGTACTGGCGCCCAGGTCGAGGCGGGTGTCCATGTTTAGTCGGAACCGGCCGTATGGGTTGACGTGGGTCCGGAACAGCGGGGGTCAGGGCGACGTTCGGCGTGCTCGCGGTCGGGGCCGGTGAGGTCGCCGTCCTTGCCGAAAAAGATGACGGTGTTGCCGGAGTTCCAGTTCTCCACCACCTGCAACCCGCTGTGAATCTCCCTCCGTAGCTCGGGGGAGGACAAATATTCGCAGGCGAAGATCGTGCGCACCGCTCGGCCGAGTTCTTCGAGTGCTTGATAGGTGGGGTGTTTCGGGCCGCCGCGGGTGAAGCGCCGCAGGGTGGATTCCGACTCTGCGGTGCCCAGCCGCAGCCCGGTGGTGTATTTGACCATCTGGTCGTACTGCTGGGCGATCAGCTCCCACCGGATGGGGCGGATCAACACTGCACCGAGCTGACCGCTTCGTCGACGGCCAGCTCTACGCCGATCTCGGCGCACACACACCGAGCGGGCCTGTGGAACCGGGGCAGGTGCTGGAGTGGTTCCTGCTCACGCTCGGAGTCCACCCTCGGGCCATCCCGTTCGGCCTGGGCCAACGGCAAGCATTGTTCCGGTCGATGACGGCTGGTCGTGCGGGGGGCCATCCTGCTCGACAATGCCTTCTCCTCAGCCCAGGTGCGCCCGCTGCTGCCCGCATCCGGCACCAGCACGGTGGTGATCACCAGCCGCTGGCACCTGGCCGGGCTGAGCCTTCACGGTGCCCGTTTCCTCGAGGTGGACCCACTCTCCGTCTCCGACTCGGTGGAGCTGCTCACCAACATCGTCGGCCACAGCAGGCTGACCGGCAACGACGACCACGCCGAGGAGCTGGCCCGGCTGTGCGGCGGGATGCCGCTCGCGTTGTCCATCGTGGGGGCGCGCCTCTCGGCGCATCCGCGGCGCTCGGTGGACCGTGAGGTCGGGGCACTGCGTAATGACTACAGGCTGGCGAAAATGGCCCTGGACGGGTCCTCTGTGGAGGTGATCTTCGACGTGGCCTACAAGGACCTGTCCGACGCGCAGGCGCGGGTCTACCGGATGTGTGCGCTGCATCCCGGCCCGGAGTTCGGTGTGGAGGTCGCCGCGGCAGCTGTTGGTGAGCCTCTCAAGGATGTCGGCAGAGCCTTGTGCGCACTGGTGGACCAGAACATGCTCAAAGAGGTCGGAGATCTGCGGTTCCGCTACCACGATCTCCTGCAGCTGCATGCCCGCCTGCAGGCCGAGCGGACTGACTCAGATGCCGACCGGGACGCGGCGGTCCGGCGGGTGGTCGAGTGGTACCTCGATCGGGTGGTGGACGCCGACCTGGTGCTGCGACCTACCCGGCTGCGCGTCGGGCCACGATTCCAGGCCGACCGGGAGCCCGGGTTCGCCTCCCACCGCGCAGCACTGGAATGGCTCGCGGAGGAACGGTGCACCATCGTGCTCGCGGTGAAGGCCGCGGACGAACGCGGGTGGGACGACCTCACCTGGCAGTTCTGCGAGGCACTATGGGGATCCTCGCGGAAGCGTGCCTGCGTGCTCAGCTGTGCTTCGCGCTGTGCGGACTTGACCGCTATGACGAAGCGATCATCGAGGGACACATGGCGCTCGAGTTGGCCGAGGAAGCGCAGGACGAGCCAGCACGGGCTGTCGCGCTCGGTGAGCTGGCGGGTGCACTCCAGGGCAGTGGCGATGTGCCCGGAGCGCTCACGTATTTGAGGCAGGTCAAGAAGATCCGCGAGGTGATCGGTACTGACCGGGCGGTCGCGGTGGCGCAGCGGCGGATCGGAGAGATGCTTGCCGATCAACAGCAGTACAGCGCCGCGATCGCGGCCATGCGCGGCGCGGCCGACATGATGGTGAGTCTGGATCGGGCGCAGTACGCTCGCGTCCTCACCAGCCTCGCAGCGGTCTACCTCCGCTGCGGCCGCGCCGACGACGCAGGGCCGTTGCTGACCGAGGCGCTGGACATCACGCGGGAGATCGGCTCAACCCACGACCAGGCGGAAGTGCTGGTGGTGCTGGGAGATGTTGCCAGGCACCGGACGACGCCGACGAAGCACACGAGCACTGGACCGCCGCCCACAAGAACTACTCTGCCAGCGGTGACCCGAAGGCAGCAGACGTCACGGATCGCCTCGAACGGCTCGCGACCCGGCCACATCAACCCGCGCGGGCCACGCCTTCGGCCACGCCGGGTCGGTAGCGGCCATCGTGCACAGCGCGCCGTGCGATTTGACATGAGAGAGCGGAATCCGGTCGCGCCGCGGAACCCTTCCAGCGCACCAATCCGTACAGCATGTTCGCATCGGCGTCCGCGGCGGAGATGCGCATTTCTCGGCGACCACGCACGTTCGCCGAGGTGATCAGGGCATGATCGCCTCGGCCGGCGGAGTGCCGAGGACTTCCGTACCGATGTGCAGACCGCCTTCGGTGAACCGACCGGCATGCTGAGCGCGGGTGGGACCCGTCGTCTACGAGGAAGTCGTAGAGTTGTTCGGCGACCCGGGCGCACTCGACGATCGTGGTGCCCGGTCCACGCGTCCGCGTCAGCCAGTGAGGCGAATACGCGGGTGTCGAATGCATGCCTGTCAGGGGGTGCGGGCAACTGCCGGATCAGTACGTCATCGATTCACTTAGTTGATGTGGTAATCCGGCAATCCCTGCCCACTCCGTGCCGGCGGGCAGGAAAGCGCGACTCACTGAATAAGCGCAGGTCCATGGCTCGCCGCGGCAGTACGACAGTTTTCCGAACCCCCGAATAAGTTGATTTCTGAGCATCAGTAGCATCAGCAGATCACCGCATTGAGTGCAGTATCTGTCGCTCGGAAGGGTTGGACGATGAAATCGTGTTACATAAATTCACCCGATCGAGTGAATGGTCTGCTCTCATCCGAGTGAGTCACTCAAAACCAGTTTTTGCCCTGGCATCTGCGGTGTTCGGTGGAACCCCGTACTGCCTTTTGTGTCCGCACCCTTTTCCAAGGATCGTGATCGATGGACATTTCCAAAAGACGCAAGCGTTCCAGAACGCTGGTCGCCGCCGTCGGTGTCGCCACGCTGACCGTGCTGGTGAGCGCTTGTAGCAGTAGTTCACCCGACGTCGCTCCGGCCGCGGTCAGTCAGGAGGACCTCACCCAACTACCGGAGGCGAACACGTTCGCCTCCATTGCCGACGCCGCGAAAGATCCGCAGCCGACGGGTACGACGGGCGGCAAGGTTCTCCACCCGAACAGCGATGTCGTCGTCTACCAGGGTGTCGGCGGCAAAGCCATCGCCAAACTGCCCTCCATTCAGATGGGCTCCCCGACCTGGGTTCCCGTGATCGCCGAGCAGGGCGACTGGGCTCAGGTCCTGTTGCCGGCCCGCCCCAACGCCGCCGCCGGCTGGGTGCACGTGAGTTCCGCCGAAGTCGTGACCGCCAACAACGACTATGTGATCAACGTGAACCGCGAAACCTTCTCGCTGGACCTCCTCCAGGACGGCAAGTCCGTCGGCACGTGGAAGATCGGCACCGGAAAACCGGAGCACCCGACTCCGCAAGGACGCGCTTTCGTCATGGCGTCGCTCGAAGAAACTGTGAACACATACAGCCCGATCGTTCTTCCGTTGAGCTATCATTCGGATTCTTTGGAGACGTTCGGCGGCGGGCCCGGCACAGTGGGGATCCACACCTGGCCGGACGACAGTTTCGTCGGCAAGGCCAATAGCGACGGATGCATCCGGGTACCCGCCGACGCTCTCGGCAAACTCGCCAAGGTGCCACTCGGCACAATGGTGAACATCGTCTGAAAACCCGCTGACCGCGCCCTCGAAGCGTGGTCACCAGGAGCACGCACTGGGTGTGTTCCCCCCATTTCCCCATAGGTCATTCAACTTCGAAAGGCTGATTTGTTGTCCAGCAAGAAAAATGTCGCGCTCGGTATCGGCACGCTGTCCGTCCTGCTCTCCGCCGGAGTGGCTTTCGCCCCCGCCGCCGGCGCGGCCGTGAACAACGACGCAGCCCACGGCAACTCGGCGTTCGCGCTGTCCGCGGCCGGGCTGCTCAAGATCGCCCCGATCCCCTCGGTGAACGACTCCGAGGGCTTCGCCCAGAAGTCCGTCGCCAAGTTCGCGACGCCCGGCGGCGCGGTCACGGCGAACGTCCTCAACGCCCAGGCCGGTGCGGGTCAGGCGAGGGCGAGCATCCTCGACGTCAGCGTGAACCTGAGCCTGCTCAGCGGAACACTCACGAAGCCGCTGCTGACCGCGACCGCGATCGAAGCGAAATGTGAGGACGGCAAGGTGTCGTCCTCGCTGGCGAAGGCATCGATCGGTGGCCAGAAGCTCGACGTCGCCGTGCCGGCCAACACCGCTGTGGGTGTTTCCGGGCTGGCCTCGGTCACGCTGAACAAGCAGACCAAGAACAAGGACGGCTCGGTCACGGTCACCGCGCTCGAGGTCAATGTGGACGGCATTCAGAAGATCGAGCTGGCTTCGGTCACCTGTGCCGCCGGTGACGGGCAGGGTGGCGGCACCACCACACCGACCACGAAGCCGACCGCCTCGACCTCGCCCACCGCTCCGACCGGCACCAAGACCAGCACACCCGCCGCGCCGACGACCACCGGTGACGGCAGTGCCGCCCCGGCTGGCGACAAGCCCGACGCGAACGGCAACGCGCCGGTCCCGACCCCGGTCAAGTCACACCTCGACGTCACCGGCTAATCAGGTTTGCGCATGACTGTGGCCTCCACCCCGCATGGGGCGGAGGCCACAGCCATGCGGTGGCGAGATTCAAGGCCCAGCTGAGCCTCGGCGTGCTGCCACACAAGCTGAGGGATCCAGCCGCGACAGTTAAGGCAGCCAACCTCTGGTGATCGACAAGGCGCCACTGCTGGGGACCCGCCGTGCTGTCCAGCCGTTCGTGGCGCTGGCGCGGGGGCTGCTCGCGGCAGGGCACGACGTCGTCGTGGCCACGCCGCACCGGTTCGCCGGGTTCGTCGCAGGGCTGCTCTCCCACCAGCAGACAGCCACGATGCACCGCGGTGCGCGAATGTGAAGGTGCGGCGAAACCGCGGCCTTCGACGTGCCACCGCCAACCATGCACGAGCTCGTTAGACAGGCGTCTGCCCCGCCGGTCCGTGAGGTGGCGGGGCAGAGTGGCACGGTGTCAGTTCGCGGAGCGGGCCTTGGCCAGCGCCTTGTCCACATGGGCATCCACAAGGCCGGGTGAACCGGTGACCAGGACCACGGTGGTGCCGGTGCGGATCGCCGTCTGCTTGACGACGGTGCTGCTTCCGCCGGCGGTGAAGGTCATCAGCAGGCTCCACTGCTCGTCACCGAGCTGGGGCGCGGACATCTGCTGCGTGGCGATGTCGATCGGTGTGCTGCCGACGACAACCTGGTACGAGGGGCATGACGTCATGGCGTCGAAGATCCGGCCGGTGCCCTGGGACAGGGTCGCCTCGGTGTCGCTGTACAGCTCCTCTGACACCTCGGAGTTGCTGCCGCCCGCGTAGGTGAAGGCGGCCTTCGCCCGGCGCGGGAAATCCGGGGATCCGCCTGCCGCGGCGTCGCCGCCGAGCGCGGCCCGATCGGAGGCGTGGGACTCGCTCCCGATCTGCGCCTCGATGGACCCGCGTCGCTCGTCGTCGGCAGCCACGTCGAACTCGCCCCCGGCCGCCGAGGCGATGCCGAGCAGCTCCTCGGGGCCGTACACCGGCGGATCGACGGGCTGGCTCGGGCCGGGATGGTGGGTGGTACCGTGCCCGAATCACGTCCTGCCGCGAGCCGCCTGGCGCTGGCTCGCCGGGACCCTGCCCGCGAGGAGCGCGACATGACCCGGACACCAGAAGAGGACGCCGCCGTTGCCGTTGTCCGGCGTAACGTCGAGGAGGTCCAGGGGACCGGTGACTTCGCCGTTTTCGAGGAGATCTTCGCCGACGACTTCGTCGACCACACCCAGCAGCCCGGTATGCCCGCCGACAAGGCGTCCGTCCGCCACCTGTACGGCGCCCTCCGCGAGGCCTTCCCCGACCTCACCCCGGAGATCCGCTGGCAGTCCGCCGAGGGCGGCCTGGTGACGACGTTCAAGATCCTTCGCGGCACCCACCGCGGCGATTTCTTCGGCCTCCCGGCGACTGGCCGGACGATGGCCATGGCGGGGATCGACGCGATGAGCGTGGTCGACGGCAAGATCACCGGGCACTGGGGGTTCGCCGACATGAACGCGGTGTTGCAGCAGTTGGGCGGGGCGCCCGAGGAAGACCCCTCGGTCTGAGGCGGTCGGCCGGCTGGACTTGGACAGGGTCATTTGTCGGAGGCGTGGCCGGTTGAGGTGCTGTGTCGTTGAGCGGTCCGCGGCACCTGGGGGAGTTGGCTGAAGTCCGGTGCTATGTGGAGGACTTCACGGCGTCCGCGTGCCGGCGCCCAGGCTCAAAACCTCTCGATGGTCTCCCCGGGGCGGCGGTGGCGTCCGTATACCGACGACTGCGAGTCGTCCGTCGCGGCGGCCCCGCCCCGGTGCTTTCCGTGGCCGGTGTCGTCCCGGTCGCCGGCCGCCTGATGCGGACAGTCCTGGGCCGTCTGTTCGGCTCTCAGACATGTGGGAAGTCACCCCGAAGCCGACCTGGGGAATCAGCAGGAGGGCGGCGTCGAGTTCCTTCGAGCCGTACGACTGGGTGAACGTGTTGCGCTCGGGGTCGTACCCCTTCTCGCACACGTCGCGGTGGATTTCGTCGCGCAGATCACGCCAGCGTCCGAGTGGTCCGTCGGCCTCGCCGCTTTCGGCCAGCCGTATGGTGCGGTCGACGGCAACCCAGGACATCACCTTGGAGTACACGAAGTGCCGGCGCGGACCGCGAACCTCGCAAGTTCCCTCATCCGGCTCCGGCCAGTGCCTTTCGAGGTATTCAATCAGTTTGAGCTGGAGACCGGTCGCGTAGTCGTTTCGGGCGAGGCCGGCCGTGTGCGCGAGGTGGAGGGCTTCGGTGACCTCTCCGTACACGTCGAGCTGGAGCTGGTGCGCGGCGCCGTTGCCGACCCGGCCCGGGCCCGAGCCCTCGTAGCCGGGCAGCCAGCCAAGATCCGCCTCACCGAGCTCACGCTCACCGAGCTCACGCTCACCGCCGATGCCGTACATGACCCGGAGGTTCTCCGGGTCGCCCGCGACCGCCCGCAGAAGCCAGTCCCTCCAGGAGCGGGCCTCCTCGCGGTAGCCCGTGCGCAGGAGCGAGGTTCCACTCCCATGAAAGCTCTGTTTGCCCGCGTGGCTACGGCCGGGACTACGGGCGCATGGCTCGACCGGCGGCGACTGATGGCGATGGACGGCATGATGATCGATATGCCTGACACGGAGGAAAATTGTGATCGGTACCCGAAAGCGAGATAGGTGGCACACGACGTCCGTTCCCGCAAATGCGGGCAGTGGGCCTGTCGGAATGCTCGACGCATGCGATCGTGGCCGCCGCCGTGCTGGTCGCGTTAGATCGTCGCGGGCGGATTTGGTCAGGCCGGTGTCTTTACCGGACTAGCCGTCCGTCCGAAATGAACTATCGGACGATCTTCTTGCCGTCCAGGCTCCAGAGCAGGGTCGTGGCGGGGCGGCAGTACCGGCCTTGATCGCGCGGGGGCAGCTCGGTGACCCGTCAGGATCGGGCACACTGCTACCTGTACCGAAGGAGGCCCGATGCAGGTACGGACGCGTTCTCTAGGCGTGGCGGCGACCGCCGTCGCGCTTCTGCTGTCTGGCTGCAACAGCAACGACGGCGAAAGCGCAGAGCGACGGACAGAGCAAGCGATGAGGCAGGTGCTCAAGGAGTACCAGCCGCGCTTCGAGCAACGGCGTGCGGCGCTCGGCGCCGTCGCGGCGAGCGTGTCCGGGGCAAGCTCGGCCAAGCCGTCCTGCGACCGCAAGCCGGACCCGGAACCGCAGTTCACCTCCACTGGTTCACGTAGTTCACGCAGCCTCGCCGTGGACAGCTATAACAGCCCCGACAAGGGCGGCAACGTCGACGCCCTGCAGGTGAGCGAGGCCGCTTCCCCAGAGGCCATGGAGAATCGTCCTGCGCGCTCACAGTTCATCCTGGAACCAGGCTGGCTCGTCCGCGGTCTGTGGATCACCGGACCGCAGGGCCCGCTTGGGACCGACCACTTCAAGGTGGACAGCCAATACGGCTACGAACCGTATGACGGCGCCGAGAAAGACCCCGTTGTGCGGCTCAGCAAGATCCTCGACGTCGGGCTGCACAAGCGTTACGTCGTCCTCTACCGGGTGACCAGCTTCGGCGACCCCGACCCGGACGACCACGACCCCCAGGACATTGTGACGGCCGATGCTTTCCTCGCCGATCTGGAGAAACGAGACCTGCCGTGTCGGTTCGTCGCGACCGGCCATAGCTATGACATGGCCGGCAGCGAGATCAGAGTCCATTCGACAACCCCGTACGAAGACATGCAGACCACGTTCCAGCTCGATATTGACGACAAACTGCGGGACCTGACCGGCAGGTGACCGGTGGGGTGACCCGCCAGCGGCCGAGATAGCCGCGCAGACGGAATCGCGTAGCACAGCGCGGTGCCCCTAGCGCCATCCCGCCACGAGGTCGCTCGGGCTGGCGTCGGGTCTCTTTCGCGCCCTATCCCGGCGCGCCCCGACCGACGCACCCAGGGGAACCAATGCGACCGCGCCATACGGCTCTTCGAGGACTTCCTCCGGGCAGTGGCAGGCGCACTGAGAGGCCTACGGGCAGTACCTTTAGATGCCCGACCGACGTTGATCAGTGGTCAGAGGCTATCTGTTGCGTGGCAAGACAAAGGCGTTCCGTAGTCCTGTGTCGTTAGTGGTCGCCGATGGTCGGCATACCGATGTCGACCGGACGAGCGACGGTGCGGTTGCGAGCCAGTCTGTCCAGCTAGGCCAGCTTCGTGCGCGCCGCCTCCTGGCTGATCTGGAGGCCCTGGACCTCACCGAGCCATCCGTTGGCTCGGGCTTCGGTGATTCGGGAGAAATCCGCCCGTTGGGGGGCGAGATCCTTGACCTTGACGTCCACCTGGACGTCAGCGGTGCCGCCGTCTACGCCTGGCTGAACGTCGGCGGCGTCGAATACGCTTCCACCCGCTCGACGACGCGCGCAATCCGAGAGGCGGCACTCTCCCTGTCGTCTACTTGGCCGTCGACGACGTCGACGCCGTTCGCGACCGGCTGTTGGCCGCCGGGTGCATACACCACTACGGGCCGCTGTGCGTCGACGACGCCCGCCGGATCTGCCAGGTCATTGATCCCTTCGGCACGATCGTCGGCCTCGAAGGGGTCTGATCCGGCAAGCCCAGGTCCAGTCGACCTCTTCGCGTGGTTTCTGCGACGACCGTTGATCCCTGACTTCCTCCTGGTCGAGCGGCGCTCTCCGACACGAGTGAAGTCGGACAGCGCCGTAGGTCCACGCGGCGAAGCAACGTCAACGGGACCGACGTCGCCGAGGTAGACGAGATCGCCGGTGTCAGGGTCGTGGCCGCCGAGCAGCAACCCACCGAGGGTGCCCGCGAAGCCGCGCTGCCACGGCCGCCACCCGCAAATGATCACTTCCTGTGTCCGGATGAGAGGGTGTTTTTTCCACGTATCGCTGCGTTTTCCGGGCAGGTAGACCGACGAGCGCACCTTGGCGACCAGTCCTTCGTGTCCGGTCGCCGCGGCCTGGTCGAGGAGATCGTGCGGTGTGCGGCGGTCCGCGGCGAGCTCGTCGATGGTGAACGCGGGGACGATCGAGACCTTGTGCGGGTCGGGCATCGGCAGCGCGGTCAGGATCCGGTGCCGTGTGTCGTAGGGCTCGGCGAGCAGGTCGGTGTCGCCCAGGCGCAGGATGTCGAAGGCGAGGAATCGGAGGTCGACGTCGTCGACTGGCTCGGAGCGGTCCGGGCCGCGGCGGGTGTGGCGGCCGCGGCGTTGCTGCAGGAGCCCGAAGTCCGGTCGGCCGTGTTCGTCATAAACGACGATCTCGCCGTCGAGCAGCGCTGCTTCGCCATCGAGCCCGTCGGTGAGCACACCGGTGAGGGTGGGGAATTCGGCGGTGAAGTCGTTGCCGTTGCGGCTGGTCAGCACAGTGGTGCCGTCCGGAGCGATCCCCATCGAGCACCGGTAGCCGTCAAGTTTGATTTATGCGCTGCTGAACAGTCCACCGGTACTGTTCGCGAGCATGTCGATCATGGACTGGCGCGTGCATTTCACCCGCCGGGATGCGGCAAGGCCGCGTGAGTCAACGCCGTTGATAGCCGAGTTTCCTGACCTGTTTGCGGGTCTGGACAGAAGGCTGGACGAGTGGCATCTGTCAGACGGTCAGCCGTTTCTGCTTGGCCGTGGCGGTGAGTACGACGTCGAGTTGAACCGGTACTTCTCCGTGTGGCTGGGACATGCACCGTGGAACACACAGGCCGCTCACGCGCGCGACCTGCGAACCTTCTTCACCTTTTTGTCCACGGCACGGGGTGGCTGCAGCTGGCGAGCGGCGACCCCGGACGACCGCGCCGCCTACGAGTGGTGGCGGCGACGGGACGAGAGCGGGCCGCGGGTGCAGAACTCGACGTGGGATCGTGAGGTAGCCACGGTCAACCAGTTCTACCTGTGGGCGTTCCAGCCGGATTTGGTGCGGACCAACCCGATCCGGCAACGAGCGGCATCCGCTTTCTCTCCCCGCTCGCGGGGTCAGGGCCGTAGCAGTCAAGTTCGCGAGGTACCGGCGGAGTCGTCGCATAGCGGGGCACGGCGGGATGTGAAGTGGCTGCCACCGGCCTCGTACAGGCGATGGCGCAACGTGGGGTTGTGCGGCTTCGACGCCGAAGAGTTGCCGCGTCCTGCGTTTCGGGGCCGATGGGCCGCCCGCAACTGCGCCTTCGCCGATCTGATGGTCCGTACCGGCCTGCGGTTGACCGAACAGACCAGCCTGACCGTGTTCGAGGTTCCGGCTCTTCCGTCGCCGAGCTCAGGAATCGTCAACGCCCGCTGCGCCACCCAGTGAACGTAGTGATCCTCCCGAGCAGGGCGAACGCGCCCGACAGGCATCTCTAGACCACCCACCGGGCAAATCACCTCGGTGAGGCGCACGACGAGCGGCTGTCTGGCGAGGACGGTCGCATCCCAGATTGTCCAGGTCAGTAAGGGGTCCGCGGCGATCGACCGCGCGACCTCCTGCCAGCCACCCTGGCAGCCACTTGAGAGACGCAGGCATCGTTGTCGAGGTTCACGGCCGTCCGGAGTGGTGACGTCCCGGCGCAGCGGAAGGGCTACGGGCCCCGTAGTCCTTAAGAGACTTCGGGCGGACATCTCTGACCAGCAGTAACCTCGTTTCTACCCCGGTGTCGTCGGCTGGGTGGCGCATCGGGCCTGTCTGGTTTTGCTCATGATCTCGACCAGCTGGACCACCTTCTCGCGTGGCAGGCCGATCTCGATTGAGGTGGTGTACCTCATCGAGCGTTCCTTTCGGGGGCGTAGAACGCGGTGGTGGCCTCGACCGCGGACGCCACCTGATCCGGATCGCCGCCGGCGGCCAGGTGAGCTTCGCCCCATGCCGCGGCGCTACGCCGAGCGAACTCGCGCCCCTCGGGCAAGTTCCGGAACTCCTCGTGGTCGAGGGTCTCGCCGTCGGCCAGGAACCGGGCCAGGGTGAGGAGATGCAGGTCCCAGCCCACGCCGCCGGCACCGGGGCCGTAGGTCGGGAACATGGGCTCCCCGACGGCCGCTGCATGGACCAGTTCGAGCTCGGTGTCCCCGGCAGGGCCCGGGGACAGGCGCACCTCGACCTCGCTCGTACCCGGCCACTCGTCGGCGTCCGGTCCGAAGAGCCAGGACACCCGCAGCCGCCGCGGCGGGTCGCACCGGAGAATCTCGCCGTGCTCACCGCCGTCCAGCTCGAACGACCCGCCGAGCCGCAGGTCCCCGGTGACCGACTTCAACCAGCGGCCCAGTCGCTCGGGGTCGGTGATGGCGTTCCACACGTCGTCGACCGGCGCGTCGTAGCGACGCCGCAACTCCATCGTGTACGCGTCGCCGGCGGGCAGGGTCGCTGCGCCCATCGTCCGGCGCGCAGCGGCCAGTTCGTCCAGTACGTCCTTCATGTCATGTTCCTTCCGCTGGTGGATCGGCCTTGTCAACACCTGAGGTCCGGGATGCGCGTCTGCCGCGGGCCAGCTCAGTTCCCAGGGCGTCGAGCCGCTGATCCCAGAGCCCGCGAAACCGGTCTAACCACACGTCAACCTCGCTTAGCGGCGAGGGGTCGACGGCGTAGAACCGGCGAGCCCCCTCAGCCCGGACCGACGCGAATCCGCTCTCACGCAGAACGCGCAGATGCTGGGAGACGGCCGGCTGGGACAGTGCGAACTCGGCCCGAATCACCTCTGTGATCGCGCCCGAGGTCTGCTCACCGTCGGCGAGTAGCTCGAGAATGCGCCGGCGCACCGGGTCTCCGAGGATGTCGAATGCGTGCACGACCAGGATCGTACCAGTCATGCCTTATATAAGCCGGGCCTGTTACTTCGGCCTGCGGTGTCGACGCCCATCGACACCGATACGTCTCACCAATGCTGGTGTTGACCGAGACCGACTTCCGGTGTCAGTTGAGACCGACATAGCCACCCGTGTCGAATACGCGAGCCCACCAGTCGGCGACCCCCGGCCACCGACAACCAAGCGTTGGCCTAGCGCCGCCTGGCTGCTGCCATATCAGGCGGACAACGGACAGCAAGCAAAGTCCGGCCATAATTTGTACTCGTAGGTGATGGCGGATCCGGTGGGAAGCCGGCCGCCGTCGGATTTGGCCAGCATCGGCTCGATCCACGCCGGGGCATCCGACCGAGCACCGCGGGCGGTACGCGCCATGTCGATCACCTCCCGGGTCGCCCGGGTGACCGAGCTGCGTGGACTGGAACCGCTGCGCCGAGCGTACCCCGGATGGCCTAGTGTCGCCGGGTTTACGCACGTCACAGGGGTGACCCTCGCGATCGCGACAGCCGCGGTGCCCGCGCGGGTGCGAGGACGCGACGCGCCGGGGCCTCAGCGGGCGACCCGACGGAGGTCGGCGTATAGCCTGGATGGCGTTGTTGACCTTGGGGAGGGGATCAATGCAGTCCATCTTGTCCGCGCGCCGTGTCCGCCGGCACCGGATCCCGGTGGTGCTCGCCGTCTTGGCTATGGCGCTGACCGGGTGCACCACGACGATGTCCGGCAGCGCCGGACCCGGACGGATCGACGAGAAGCTCGGCTTGCCGGGTAACCGCGGGATCGTGCTGCGCCAGCAGCTCGGCACCGGAACGCCGCACACGTTCGGCGGGGTGCCGGCCTACGACGCGTGCACGGTGATGTCGCTCGACGTCGTGCAGCAGAGCGGTTACGAGGTCAACAGCACCCCGTCGCGGGGCCCGGTGCTGCGGACCACGCGCATGACCGAGGACGCGCCGGACGACCCGAACGGCCGCGGCGACACCGCGGCCCACGGCGTCAGTGAATGTCTGTACCCGGGCCCGAACAGCGAGCTGCTGGTGCTCACGATCTATCAAGCGCCGTTCGACGCCCCGCAACAGCAGGACTCGATGGAGCGTTCCCTGCGACGTCAAGGTGGCGTGGACGGGGAGGTGGCGGGTTTTCGCACGCTGACCGCCGGGCCCAGCGAGAGCAGCCGTTTCACGCGGGTGACGGCGATCTTCCCGCCGGGCTTTTATGTGGAGGTACTGCGTCTGGCGACGAGGGCGGAGCCCACTGACGAAGCGCAGCTCGCTGCGGTGGTGAAGCAGGTCGCCGAGCGGCTGCACGCGCCGCCGACCGGCCCGTCGACCTATTCCTACGGCGCGCAGTACAGCCATGTCCGGCCACCCTGCGAGGTCTTCACGAGCGCCGATTTCCGTGCGGCGCTGGGTTTCGGCACCGACGGCCGGGTGGTGGAGGAGTACGAGCTCGCGCAGACCCGCACCGACCCGAGCCCAGATTCCGGCAACCTCGGGCACACGACGAGTTGGGCTGTGGAGACGTCGTGCAAGCAGGAAACTCAGTCGGCCGCGAACTCCGGCGTCGGCACCTCTATCGATCAGGGCATCACCTTGCGGTTCACGAACTACCTCACCGAGGCGATGGCTGTGCAGGCGAACGACTACGACTGCGCGCTGGGTAAGGGTTTCCGCCGCCCGTTCGGGGAGCCGAAGACGGTGCCGTTCGCGGTGGGGGATGGGCTTACCTGCCTGAGCAACATGGGGAAGAGCGTCCAGTCGCCGCTGGAGTTCAAGTCCGGGCGTACGACGGTGGAGATGAGCGTGTGGTCGGTCGGAAACTTGGGCGGTGGCGACGCCGCGGTCCGGATCTACAGCGGCGTGGGCAAGGCGGTCGCGGCGAGGCTGACCGGCGGCTAACTCACCCGTCCTGTTGCCACGAGCGCCGGGATCCGGTCGTGTTCGGGGCGACCGACCTTCTGTCTCGGTGCGTGCATTCGAGTGATGCGGATCGGTGGGGGCAACCTCGGCGTCGGCGTCGGCGTGCTGTGCTCCGGACCCGAAGATCACCTTGGGTACCGAGTTGATCAAACAGGAGGGGGATTTTCATGTTCTTAACGCTGAGGTCCACGTCGTATCCGGCGCCAACAGTAGCCAGACGCCATGCCGGGCGACGTCGTGCGGCCGCTGCGGCCGGTTTGGCGGCTGCCGGGCTCGTGTCGCCACTGCGCCAGCCGCGACGGCCGCACCGGCTTCGGTCAGCCGGCCATTCACGGTCAAGTACGGCGCGAGCATTTACAAGGGCACCGTCAACTTCAGCGCCCGCAACGTGACCATCACGGGAACGCTGCACGCTGTCGGCTGCCGCTACGTCAAAGCCGAGGCTTACGTTGGCGTCGACACCAACCCCCCTCTCGGCCGAAATCAGTCGCCCTATTACTGCAACACGAACGTGCCGATCACGCTGCCGGTGCCCGCGAACAAACCCGGCGGCGCCGACAATGTCGACATTTCCCTCAGCGCCGATGCCGACAACGGCTACTTGACGACCGTCTTCAAGTAGCCGTTGTCGGCAGCCGGCGCGGTCGTGCGGGAGGCCGACGTGACCGCTCTTCCCGCACGACCAGCACCGTCGGCCCACTTCTAAGGGAGGTTTTCGTGAGTCCACGTATCCGAAGGGCTTTCAAACGATCAGCTGCTATCGCGGCCACGCTGATGGTCGCCGCAGGATTGACCGTGGCGGGGGCGCCCGCCGCGGTTGCAGACGACAGGGCATCGTTCAACCTCACCTACGGTGGGGCGTACTACCGCGGCACGGTCGAGTTCTACAACCGGTCGGTTCTCGTTACCGGTGAACTCCGAGGCCTAGGCACGAAGGGGTGCCGCGTAGGGAAGGCTACGGCCATACGTAACGCCTCCGGCGGCATCTTGGACGTTGGAACTACCAGCGCCGTATGCAACGGGCCTGTTACCCGGGAGATCCCCCTTACTGCCGACGTGGCAGGCGGGGCGGGATTGGTCCTCGTCGCCCTCACGCTCACCGGCGGGGAACCGATCCTTGCGCACTGCTAC
>NZ_DASYMU010000080.1:0-48002 GCF_036008905.1 Amycolatopsis sp.
CACAGCTCACCGGCGCCCTTGACGGACCGCTGATGCTCCAGCTGCCCGCCGACGACCTTTCTTCCGCCTCGGCCGGCCGGAGGCAGGAGCGGCTCATGCGGGGCTGGACCGAACTCGTCACCCAGATCTGCCGGGCATAACGCGCAGCCCTCCACAGCCGCCGCACTGCAGCCACCGGCAGTCCAGGCGAACGAGCCAACCCCAAGAACAGCACCCGAGTCACCGATTCCTTCAGCGTCGGCGGGCACCGCCGACAAAGCCACATCGACTCAATCGGGCCCCGCATTCCGGCGCGCATGCCCGAGTTGCTTCGAGCTCAACCAAACCCCGAGTAGACCGACGAGGAAGCGACGGACGTGCTGACTGGCGTCAGAGCCTGCCACCTCGCTGCCCGATCGTCGCCCGGCGAGTGAGGTGCGTTCGATGAAGGCTTTCGAGGTGCCGCCAGCGCACCCAGAAGCGGGTACTCGCCAGTTCCGAGCATCTGGCCCAGAACATGGGCCCCGTGCCGGTCCTGGTCATCCCGGCCATCGAGACGCTGGACACCACCGAGCTGCCCGCGGTCAATCAGTCCGGCCTGTGGGCCTCGATCGTGCCCGCACTGCTGCTGTTCGAACGGGCGCCTGACGAGCAAGCGGAAGATGCCTTGCGGGAAGCCTTGCAAAGCGAGGAGAGGGCACCCGAGCGGATCCAGCTCGCCGGCCGAAGAGCCGAGCTCGCGGCCACAGCCCGGCAGTGGGCTAAAACAGCGTCGATTACAGCGGCGGCGATTGCATACCAGACGCCGCCACCGGATTGGGTTGTGTGGAACCTCGTTCGAACTCAATTGTCCAACGCCGGAGAGACCCGGGCCGCCGCGACTATCACCCGTCACCGGCCGCAGATCCAGTCCGAGGACGAAGCCCGACTGTGGGCACAATCGATGGCCCACGTCGCATGGGACGACGACACCGCCACCGAGGCCGTCGCGCTGGCGTCTCGTTACTCCGACACCCCGAGCTCGCGACGGGCCTGCTGTCCCATCTGATTGTGGCTATCCGCGGCTCCGCAGCGGAGGATGCAGTCGCATCGAACAGCGACACCGACGACCGCGACGATCCGATACCGGACATCCCGGACGACCGCCCAGTCGTGCGTGGAGAACTACACCGGCAGGCATTTGAGATCCTCGGCATCCTGTATGAGTCCCATGGGGCCGCTACCGGGATACGGATCGTGCGCATGACCTCGCCCGAGGATCTATTCGCGCAACTTGAGGAGCTTGTCCAGCGTCCTGATCGTCCGAACCTTGCCGCCCTGGCCGACGAAATCGCCCGCGGACAAAACCCGGCCGGGATAATGGCGGTGGCCGCCGGCCGGAGCTATACCTCGGCACTGGTTCAGCGCGCCGCAGGACTACTTGTCGCCGTTGCCGCTGACGACGAAGAGCACGGGGTGAAGTCGACGTTGCGATAGCGGCGAACGGACGTCGGGTCGTTGTCGACCTCTCCGCCTTGTTGGTGTTATCCCGGTTGACCGACGCCGACGCCATTTCCGGGCAGGTCGCTGAGCTGGTCCTGAACCGCTCAGCCCATCGCGACGTGCAGCGAGCGGTGCTTGAGGCGCACAATCTGGGCGGAAGTCCAGGCGTGCTGGGCGCGGATGCCTCCTCCGGAGGTCTGGTCTTTCACGAGCGGAGCGAGGAGCAGCGCCACTTCGTGCGAGAACGCACGGCGGCCGTAGAGGCCATGGCGTGGGTTGCAGGGTGTAGTTCCAGTCGCCGTGCCAGTCGTGGCGGGTGATCGGCGGGTCGGCCATTTGGGCGTCGCTGATGGTGATTCCGGTGGCGTAGTGCCCGGTGTCGAGTTCGGAATGGACGGTCAGTCCGGTCCGTGTGGTGGTCGCGGCGATGGTGTTGACGACGACTTCGTGGTTGGTCAAACGGCCGCGCCAGTTCATCGTGATGTGGCTGAACAACCGGTGCTCGATGGTGTTCCACTTGGAGGTGCCGGGCGGGAAGTGGCAGACGGTGATGGCCAGGCCGATCGGTGCGGCCAGGGCCGGGAGTTCGGTTTCCAGGCGCGGATGCGGTAGCCATTGGAGCCGCCCGCGTCGGCGGTGATCAGCAGCCGTCGGGCGTGCGGGTAGGTGGCGCGGCCGGTGGTGTTCCACCAGCGGCGCACCGATTCCACTGCGAACGCGGCGGTGTCGTGATCGGTGTCGACGTTGACCCGGCCGGTGTTGGCGGCCAGGTCGTAGATCCCGTAGGGGCACGACCTTGCCCAGGGTCTTGTCCGGAAAGTCGTGGGTGTCGACCTCGACCGGTTGCCCGGCAGGGCGCTCCCCGGCGCGTTCCTGTCGTCCACGTGTCCTCCTCCTTGAACTCTGTTCTCATGACGTGCGGCGCGCCGCTGGTCGGCACCGGCGGCGCGCCGCGGGCCTCAGCCGGTCGGTTCCGGCTCGCGGGTTCCGGCGACGGTCTTCTCGGACAGCGCCGCGTCCGGCTCCGGCTGCGCCCTCGGGATCACCGTCACCGCGAGCAGCCCGACCACCGCGAGCACGACCAGGAGCAGACTCAGCCCGTCCGTCGCCCCGGTGCTGGTCAGGACCACGGCCAGCACCGGGAACACGGCCGAGCCGATCGCGTTGCCCGTCTCGCGGCTGAGCGCGAGCCCGCTGAACCGGACCTGCGGGGGCAGACGCTCGGCCATCAGCGTGGAGATGGGGGCGAAGATGGCGGAGATGGCGATACCCTGGGTCAGGACGACGCCGATCATCATGCCGAGCGGCCAGCCCGGCTGGATGAGCCAGAAGAACGGGTAGGCGAACAGCACCAGCAGCACGAACCCGGACCCGACGACGATGCGCCGGTCGATCTGGTCCGACAGCCAGCCGAAGAACGGCGTGACCAGTACCTGCGAGCCGTAGCCGACGACGATGGCGATGAACAGGATGGTGGGGGAGAAGCCTGCGGTCCGTCCGGCGAACGACGGCCCGAAGACCAGGTACATGTTCGTGTGGCCGCCGAGCGTGAGGAAGATCAGTAGCATGGCGACGATGATGCGCGGGTGGCTCCGGATGACGTCGCGCAACGGGGTGCGCGAGGTGGTCCCCGCGGCCTCGGCCCGGCGGAAGTCCGGGGTCTCCTGGAGCGTGCGGCGCAGCCAGTAGGCGTAGATCGCCAGCACGCCGCCGGCGAGGAACGGGATCCGCCAGCCCCAGTCGAGGAAGGCGGGCCCGCTCAGCGCGCTCGACACAGTGAGCATGACGAGGCTGGCCAGCGTGCCGCCCGCCGCGGGGCCCAGGGCGGGGAAGGAGCCGAAGAGCCCGCGGCGCTTCTTCGGTGCGAACTCGACGGCCACCAGCACGGCGCCGTTGTACTCCCCGGCAGCCCCGATGCCCTGGGCCAGCCGCAGCAGGACCAGCAGCACAGGGGCGGCCGCGCCGATGGCGGTGTACCCGGGCAACAGCCCGACCAGGAAGGTCGCCACGCCCATGATCATGAGGGTGCGGAGGAGGATTCGGCTGCGTCCCTTGCGGTCCCCCAGGCTCGCCAGGATCCAGCCGGCCAGTGGCCGCACGATGTAGGCGATGGAGAAGATCCCGATCGACTGCAGGCTCGCGAGCAGGGGCGAGGCGTCGGGGAAGAAGACCTTGGGGAAGACGGTCGCCGCCGCGGCGGCGAACAGGGTGAAGTCGTAGTACTCCAGGACCGATCCGATCGTGGCGGCACGGGCCGCTCTACCTCTCGACGGGTCGGTGTCCTTTGCGGCGGGCGTGACATCCATGTCGCACTCCTTTGTCGCACTAGACGGTCAGGAAGATTGCCGGTCGTACAACGCCGCACCGCGCGCGATCCGGGCGAAGGGGAGGCCTCAGGAGGTGGCGGGGATCCCGAGGTAGCCGCCCTCGGGCAGGCTGCCGAGGAAGGTGTAGGGCGGGTCCTCGGGTTTGCGCGCGCCGAGGGCCACCTCGTTCTGGCCGAGCAGGCCCGAATTCTGCCGGGACAGATCGACCGTGCTGGGCTGTTCCATGATCGAGTCGTGCATGACGAGCTGTTCGGCGACCCGCCACTCTGAGCCGCGCTTCTCGAATCGGTCGAGGTAGCGGCCGCCGTGGATCAGGTCGTGGTGGCGGCCTGCAAACGTGCGGACCGTGTGCCAGTTCTGGGTGTAGGTCTGCACGCGCGCCTGGTCGCCGTCGATTCGGATCAGGGAGTGGCCCATGAAGTGCTGGGTGCAGACGAAGACCTCGCCGCCACGGCACGACACGTCCACCACCAGCTGCGTGTCGAGATACTCCTTCGTCTCGGCCAGGAGGCCGTCGCGGAAGCGCAGCACACCAGTGGATAAACTGGTGGTATGTCCCGCCCGACTCGTGCCGGGCGGGCGAGTCGATCTCGACGGCCACGGTGTCGCCGTCCGCCACGATGCCGATGACGTGCACCGGCTTGCCGTCGGGGAAGGGCGCGTCGTTCCGATGGTTCGCGGCCATGAACTGCAGCGCCAGTTCCCTGTTACGCGCTGTCTCTTCGTGGCGTGCAGTCGCGTCCGTCATCTGGACTGCTCCGATCCCTCGTTGGATTGCGGGCACATTACCATACAGTGTTTGGATTTCAAGTGCCTATACTGCTTGAGGCGTGGGTTCCGCGTTTCGTGGCCGGTGTGCGCGTCGCCCGCGCCGGCCACGCCGTCGAACGGAGGCTTCCGAACCAAACGGCGTATGTTTGGGTCGTCCCCCCGCCCGAGTGGACGTGCTGATCCACGGGACCCGTGACGGCCCCGCCTCGCTCTGATGCCCGGGAGGCAACCGTCGCCCGCGCGGTGCCGAAGCGGTCTCGGACCCGGTGCGCCAGCTGGTCTCGCTGCCCCGCGACGACCCGCGGCTGGCCGATGTGGCCGAGGGCATTGCCCACTTCCGAGCGCGGGTGGTCGATGAGATTCGTCCAATCGTCGTGATCGACTACCGGCATATCAAAACGCCGTTTGTTTTGTGCACTCGGAGTCCGTGGATGCCACGGAAGGGATCTTCGTGGGTTGGGCAGGCGCACCCGTCCCACACTGGGGCACGCAGCCGTCGGCAACGTTGACGGTTAGATTCAAACAGCGATAGGTTCTCGTGCTGAGGCCAACGCGGGGGACTTTCCGTCCCGGCAGGCGCAAGGATCCTCTTCCTGTCGTCCTGCGCCGGAAATTCGTGGTCCTTATTCGGCGGATCCAGGTTTCCGCTGGGCGCGCGGCCGGCGTTGGAGGCCGCGCTTCAGGCCTGGGTGATGGCCCAACCCGCCGCCCGGGCTCCGGAGCCGGGGGTACCGATGCGCGAGCAGCGCCGGGTGTTCGCGCTCGACGGCAAGACCGTACGCGGCGCCCGGATCCCGCGGCCACGGGCCCGGTCCTACTCGCCCGCTGGATCCGCGGGCACTGGGCCATCGAGAACCAACTGCACTGGGTTCGCGACGTGTCCTTCGACGAGGACCGCTCACAAGTCCGCACCGGCCACGGCCCGCAGGTCATGGCCGCCCTGCGAAACCTCGCGATCACCGCGCTCCGGCTGTCCGGCTCGCCACCTACAAGATCACGTGACCACTTTGCCGGGGCCCTGGGTCCGGGCTGCTCACTCATACCTGTTTGAAGATCGGTCTCGAAGACCGTCTGCGTCGGGCCGATAAGCAGCCCACCAGGTGATCCTCCCCGGAACATCGCCGCAGCGATGGACCAGTCAGCTATGCCGAGGCCAGACACTTCAGTGTACATATCGTGCGTCAGACGTCGGGAAGTGGAAATTTCCTAGGCGGTGTGAATCGCCCCCACGGGGCAGCTGTCACGGGCGAGCAGCACCTCTGCCTCCCTGTCGGGGCCGACATCCTCGATCGCGACCGAAGGTACCGTGTCGTCGGAGTCGAGTTTGAACACGTCCGGGCTGACCGCAACGCACAGACCGTGTCCTTGACAATGGTCCTTCTGAAGACGCACCCGCATTAGGGCCTCCATTCCTATTGCTGCATAAATGGCAGGTTCAGTTTCCTACCTGCCGTTCCCGTCGGACCCGCGCTGACTGCCAATGCTTGCGATGGTGCAGTTGGGGTGGCAGTCTGGTCTACCCTCGGGACCTTTCGTAGAGACACCGGTCGATCCGTCGGTCGATCCGCCATTTTCCGTCGTCGCACCGAGCCAGGCTGTCCTCGTAAACGCCATAATGTTCGACCGCACCATCGTCATTGGCGAAGACGACGAAGTATGCTGCGCCCTCTGCCTTGTCCCCATCAATTGATTTTACCCAGGTGTTCATGGTGCAGTGGTGCAGTGAAACAGTCTGTGGGCCGCCCCCACTGACCGCCAAGCTCAGCTGCTGCGACCCGCGGATCGTGCCGTCGGAATTGAGCCACGGAAGACTTGCCTCGCGCAAATGGTCCACCGTGGGGAACGATGAGATGTCGGTGTAGCCGTTTTCCGTGAAACAGTCGGCGAACAGATCGCCATCGTGACTGTCGACCGCATGTGTGTACTGTGCGTACAGGTCGAGGATACTCAGACGAGCAGCCATCTCTTCGACATCCATGGAGCTACCTTTCTTGACGGTTCACCGGGAGCGCTTCGGCTGAGCTCGACGTTGCCTCACCACACCAACGGCAGCGAGTCATAGGACATCGAGAGTCCTGGCCGGATGAACGGTGTCTTCCCGTCGAGCACCTCGAAGTCCGGAATGCGGGCTAGCCATTCCTTCAGGAATACATCCAACTCAATTCGCGCCAAACGCGCACCAAGGCAGGAATGGATACCCTTGCCGAAGCTCATGTGCACGCTGCGAGGGCGCGTGAATTCCACTTCCATCGGCCGCTCGAACCGGGCAGGATTGAGGTTGTACATGCTGGTCATCCAGAGAATGCGCTGTTCAGGCCGTATGGGTGCGCCGTGCACGACGACAGTAGCAACGGCGCGGCGGGCGAGCGACGTCGCACCGAAGCGCCTGACGAGCTCCTCTGTCGCGGCGGATATTAGCGACGGATCGGCAACGAGTGCTCGCCGATGCTCCGTGGAGCGGGCGAGGAACTCGAAGATGAATCCCAGGGCGGCAGAAGTCGTGTCGATCCCCGCCGAGACGATGGTGGCGCACATGCCGACCATCTCATCTATGGTGAGTCGGCGATCCTGGTACTCGGCCATCGTCACCTTGCTGATCACATCATCTCGCGGCGAGGCCGCCCGGTCCTCCACGATGGGGCGCAGGTAGTCGAACAGAGTTTGGATCACGGCGTCACGTGGTGCGTCCGGAGGCGGAGGAGAAGCGAATGCGCGGCCGATCTTGAGGAGATCGTCTAAGTCTTCTGCCGGCAAGTCGAGGAGCTTGAGGAAAATTCCTACCGGGACTCGTGCAGCGAAGTCGTACATGAACTCGCAGGTTCCAGCGGAGGACGCCTGGTCGATCCATTCGCCAGCCATCCTCCGAACCTCCGCCTCGATATCGCCCAGCCGTGCCGGAGCGAAGATCGGCGCGACAATTGCGCGGTAGCCGGCGTGCTCAGGAGGGTCGACGTTAAGTGGCACGAAAGGCGGCCCGCCGAAATTGTGCTCCGGGGGAACGAACGGATCCATGGAGGAGAAGGAATGCGGGTCCCCGACCACGTCGTCGATGGCGTCTGCGGCAAGCGCGATCCAGTGCCCTCCGTTGTTTCGAGTCCAGAAGATCGGCGGCAGCCCCAAACCGTGCAGCCGTGAGACGGACTCGAACGGGTCGAGGTCGCCGAAGCAGGGAGCGAACAGGTTGAAGTCGAACACCTGGTCGGCCGATACGCCCGGCGGAATGGTTTCGTTGTAGAACGGATCGGTCATCGAAATCGCTCCTTAGACCTGTGTGATAATGGGCTGAATTTCCCCGAAAAGGGTCGCTTACAGTGCGCCTTTAGATGGCCATTCTTCCACCATCGATCGCGAAGCACGCGCCGGTGACGAACGACGCCTCGTCGGAAAGGAGCCACCGCATCGCCCGCGCAATCTCCACTGGTTGGCCGAGTCGGCCCATCGGATGCTCGGCCGCGACCCTCCTGATGTGCTCCTCGGAGAGCCCGCCTTCGAAGAGGGGAGTGCTGGTTGCCCCGGGGAGCACGCCATTGATCCTGATGCCGCGTTGTGCGTTCTCGATGCTCGCCGATCGAAGGAGGCCGAGGAGTCCCGACTTGGATGCGCAGTAGTCACTACCGCCTGCAGTTCCCAGCACAGACGCCGTTGATGCCACCACGACGATCGACCCACTTTTCCGCGGAACCATCGCCGCGAGAGAGTGCTTCAGCGACAGAAACGCGCCGGTGAGATTGACGGCGATAACCCGGCTCCACTCGTCAAGAGGCATCTCGTGGACCTGCTTGCGAGCCGGACCGATCCCTGCAACGACACAACTTCCATTCAGGGCGCCATAGTGATCGAGCGCCAGAGCGACAACCTTCGCGACACTGGCCTCGTCGACCACATCTACGCGGCACGCGAGGGCATCGCCGCCGCCCGACCTGATCTCGGACGCGATCTCCTCGGCGGCCGACTCATTGATGTCGGCAAGAACCAGCCGTGCATTCGCCTCCGCGAGCGCTCGCGCCGTGGCCGCACCGATGCCGCCGCCCGCGCCCGTCACAAGAATTGTCTTTCCGTAAAGGTTGGGCATTCGGTCACCCTTCATAGAGATTCGCGGCCTGCTGTGGGCGGCAGAACAAAGGTTCACACATGTGGCAGGTTCACACATGTGGCGATCTCGACGTCGACGAATCGGCCGATCAACCTCGATTGGTGGTGCTCGTCGACGCGCAAGCCGCGGTCGAAGGGAGCGAGGGCGGTTAGTGCCGGACGGGATTCGCGGCAGCGAGTCGGCCTCGCCGCATCACGCGAGGAAGTCCCATCGTAGGTGGCGCCAGTTGCATATGGACTCCCGCCGGCCGGGCTCAACCATCACAGAGCGAAGACCTGCGTGCGCAGGTAACGACCGGGGAGACGAGCACCTTGACGGCGCTAAGCCAAGTCCGATCTCGCATGCCCGGTGGCAGGCTAAGGCCCCTTCCTGGGCCGTTCCGCGCGGCACAGAGCGCGTGGTTCTCTTTCGCGTCCGAGACACCATTGTCTTCGCACGTCATCCTCCCGGTTAGGCGTGTGGATGAACCGCGTTCGCCGCGGCCGCCGTTCGTCGAGCGGACCGCGTGCATTTGCGTGAATAATCTATCGGCGCTGGATTTTGTTGTCAAGAACGCATTCAGCGCGCCGGCCTGTGAGGCCGAGTGCTGCGGTCGAACCGCCTCGCGAAGAGTTGGTGTACACCGGCCGCACCCCCTCGGGGCTTCCCTGCGTGGGTGCTACGCCCGGGTGAGGCCGGCGCGGCGTCTGTGAGCAGGAACAGCCCATCCCGCCGGGCGTCGGCACGCGACTTTCCTTCTGCGCCAAGGCCCCCGCGCGGCAGCGGTGTCGCCGTAGCCGCGTCCGTGCGACGCGGGAGCTCATTGCTCGTGGACATATCCAACACTGTTAGCCTATTGTGCCCGGCATGGATATCGGCAAGGTTGGGGTGTGGGCCCCGCAATTTCGTGATCGCGACTCGGGGAAGATCGCTGATGTCGCTGCCAGCGTGGAGGCCGACGGCTACAAGACGGCCTGGGTGCCCGGCGGCTCGGGTGGCGATCTGTTCGGGGACGTCGATGTTGTCCTGGGGGCGACCGAGCGGATGGTTGTCGCGACGGGTGTGCTGAACGTATGGATGCACGAGGCTGCCGATACGGCCCGGTGGTACACCAAGGCGGCGTCGCGTCATCCTGATCGATTGTTGTTGGGTTTGGGTGCGAGCCATGGGGTCCTGGTCGAGGCGACCGGGCGGACGTATGCGAAGCCATTGACGGTGCTTCGGGAGTATCTTGATGCGCTGGACGCGGCGCCGACGCCGGTGCCGGGTGACCGGCGGATGGTGGCGGCGTTGGGGCCTCGGATGTTGGAGCTTGCGGGGGCCCGTTCGCTTGGGGCACATCCGTATCTGACCGGACCGGAACATACACGGATCGCGCGGGAGGTGCTCGGGCCCGATGCGTTGCTGGCCCCTGAGCTCATGGTTGTGTTCAGTGCTGATCCCGGGGAGGCGCGGGAGATTGCCCGGTCCGGTTTGGCGCTGTACATGCAGCTGCCGAACTACACGCGCAACCTGGTGCGGACCGGGTTCAGCGAGGCCGATATCAGCGAGGTCAGTGACCGCTTGGTCGATGGGCTCGTGGCGTGGGGTGATGTCGAGCAGATCAGTGCGAAGGCGCGTGAGCACTGGGATGCTGGGGCTGATCATGTGTGTATCCAGGTGCTCACCGCCCGGCGCGAGGACGTGCCGTGGGAGGCCTGGTCGGAGCTGGCACCGGCCCTGCGCGAGGCCGCGGGCGTCTGACCCGGTCCGCGTGTCGAGCGCCCTGCCTCGGCCCGGGTCGACCGACTTGGCGAACCGGGCCCGGGAGACAGCAACCCAAGGAGTACCCATGAACGACAGCGGCACGCAGGCGCCTGCGGTACGGGGTGGCAGACGGCTCCAGTGGCTGGAATACCTGGCCGAGCGGCTCTGAAGCACAAGCCCGCCTGGAGGGTCAATGGCTCGCGTAGGCATTGCCGTGGAACGTGCTCGACCTGCTGCCACGCGGCAGGGGCGAGTGGTACACGTCGCCGCGGATGCTGGTGCCGGAGCGGTGGGTGACCGGGGCGATCCCGGCGTAGGCGGCGAGGTGCCCGGCCGACGTGAACGCCGACGCGTCACCGATCTCGAGGAGGATGCGGGCCGCGGTCCTGACTCCGATGCCGGGCATCGAGGTCAGGACCCGCGCAAGAGGGTGTGCGTCAAGGATCTCCTCGACCTCAGAGGCGACGTTTTCCGTTGCAGCAGAACACTTTTCAGGCTGTCTGCGAGTCTGGGGAGGACGGTGTCGGCGGCGGCGGTTCCGGGGACCACGACGGTCTGTTCGTCGAGCGCGGCGAGGATGTCCTCGACTAATTCGGCGCCCATGCGTGGCGCGAGTGTGGTCGCGATGGAGGACAGTTTGCGGCGGCCGGCTTTGCGGATTCCGATGGGTCCGCCGCAACGGGACAGGATTTCCAGGACGGCGAGGTGGGTGGCTTTGGGGCCGAGGACGTCGTCGTAGCCGATGAGGACGTCCAGTTCGGCCAGTGCGTCGTCATCGACGTTGATCTGGCGCAGCGTGTGCGGCAGGGTGCGGGCGGCGTCGGCGATGATGTAGGCGTCACGAGCGTCGGTCTTGGCGTCGCCCGGGTAGAGATCGGCGATCCTGCGCATCGCCAAGCCTGGCAGGTAGGCCACCTCGTGCCCACAGGCTCGGGCCACCGCGACTGGCAGGGCGCCGATGGTCGCGGGCTGGTCGACTACGACCAGGACCGGTCCGTGAGTGGCAAGTTTGTCGAACATCGCCCGCAGTTTTGGCTCGGTGTTGGGCAGCGGCGCGTCGTGCAGCCGCTTGCCCGTCGGGTCCAGGCCGACGGCGTGGTGCTCGCCTTTGCCGACATCGAGCCCGAGGAACACGGTGTAGCTGTGGTTCACGTGCGGTGTCTTCCGTATCGTCGTGCGCGGTTCACCAGTCGAGCATCAAAGGCCGGCGCCTTGGTGCGGGAGCCGTACTCTCGGCACATGGGCCGCCGGACAGCTCAATCAATGAGTATGTGCGCGCTCAGATGAGCGCAGCACCTCGATGTGTCGATCAGGTCCGTACGGCGGCCAACCGGGATCACCGCTTGCGGCGAACCGTACCCAGGCGCGATGCATCCGCTCGGCCAGCGCGGCTGGTGGTTCGGCGGCACCGAGCCCGAGGAGCGCCTCGGGGCCACGCAGCGCGGGCAACCCGGTGCGGTCGAAGACGAACGGTAGCTCCATGCAGTGTGCTGAGCCCAGCTGGCCGCCGAACGCCGGGGAGCGCCAGGCGAACTCGTATCGGTATGTTGCCGAGGCGTGGGCGTCGGCCAGCGCGGCGGTGCCGGTGCCGAAAATGCGAGCGGTCATCGCGGCTCCGTCCGTGGTGGGCAGCCCGGTGGGGACAAGATACAGATTGGCCTCGTCGCGGTTGGTGCCGATCAGCAAGGTCACGTCTTCGCCCGCGCCCGCGGCGACCAGTTCACTCGGTTGCCCCGGCAGCGACTCTGTGCCGCTGACCAGGCTGAACGGGGTGATGGCCGCGAGCGGGTGGGTGTTGCCGGTGGTGCCCATGACTGCGGGTAGCGCCGCGATCAGGCGCTCGTCCGAGACGTCGGCGAAACCCGCGACGGTGGGCGGGACGCCGAGTTCGGCGGCCAGCGCCGCGGTGGTGGCGCTGGCCTGCTCGATGCTGAACCCGGCAAGCCCACTGCCGCTCTGCGACACCACCCGCCGCACCAGGCCGCGCGGCGCGGTGGCCAGCACCGCGCCGGTGATGATCGCGCCGGCGGACTGTCCGGCGACGGTGACATTGTCCGGGTCGCCGCCGAACGCGGCGATGTTCTCCCGCACCCAGGCCAGCCCGGCCAACACGTCGAGCAGCCCGCGGTTGGCCGGTGCCCCCGGCAGGTGCAGCCAGCCCGGCACGCCGAGCCGATAGTTCAGCGCCACCTGCACCACACCGTCTCTAGCGAAGGCACTGCCGTCGTGCACCGGCGCGCCGGCCGAGCCGGCGAGGAAACCGCCGCCGTGCACGAACACCAGCACCGGAAGTCCGCCAGTGCCTGGGTCCGGGGTCCAGACTGTGGCGGTGAGGTAATCACGGCCCGGCCGCCACCCGGGGCCGATGACCGGGCTCAGGTCCAGCGCGCCGAACCGGCCGCGCTCGGGAGCCGGCGCGGTCGGGCTCGGCTCGCTCGCATCGCGCACCCCGTCCCAGTGGGGCGGCGGCAGGGGCGCGGCGAACCGCTCCGCGCCCACCGGACCCGCCGCGTACGGGACGCCGCGGAACACCACGGCCGGACCGGCCGCTGTGCCGGCGACCGCGCCCGCCGTCGTTCGCACCACTGGCTGCGGCATCAGTCTCAGTCCTCCCGCTGCACGTTCTCAAACGGCGCCCACGCCGTGATGCTGAACTTCGCACCGGACCGTGCCACCACGGCACCACCCGCCCCACGCAGGTGCGCGGGCACCACCAGCGCGGTGTTGTCCGCCGCCCAGCCGAGCACCCGCCGCCGCGAAATGCGCGCCATCTCGGCATCCTCGCAGAAGCAGCTGTTGTACTCGGGCTCGACCATCTGAATGGGGGAATGCAGCAGGTCGCCGACGAACACCGCGCGGTCCTCGCCCGACTCCAGGCGCAGCACGGTGGAGCCGGGAGTGTGCCCGGGTGCGGGCACCAGCCGCAGATTGCCGTCGATGGCAACCTCGCCTTCGAACAGGGTGGCCTGTCCTGCCTGGTGGACCGGTGCGACGCTGTCCTCGAACAGGTTGGCATGCACCTCCGGCATCTTCGAATTGCGGGCAACCGCGTCCGGGTGGAAGAACTCGAAGTCCGCCTTGGGGATCAGATAGGTGGCGTTCGGGAAGGTCGGCACCCACTCGTCGTCAACCAGCCGGGTGTTCCAGCCGACGTGGTCGGCGTGCACGTGGGTGTTGACCACGACATCCACGTCCTCCGGGCGCACGCCCGCCTTGGCCAGCCGGTCGAGGAAATCGCCGCTGCGGTGGTCCATCACCGGTACCGGCCGCGGTTTGTCGTTGCCCATCCCGGTGTCGACCAGGATGGTCCGGCCCTCGCTGCGCAGCACCCACACCTGCATGGCGACCAGTGCGATGCCACTGTCCATTTCCCAGTGCTCGGGGGCCAGCCAGTCCCCGTTGCGCTTCCAGTCCTGCTCGCCGCTGTCCGGCACGAAGTCCAAGCCGGGCACGAAGGCACCACTCCACTCCGGGACGCGGATAACCTCGACGTCACCGAATGTCATTGTGTTTGTCATTGGACAAGTGTGTGAAGACCGTGGGTCGCCGGGTATCGGAAACATGACTGCATCGACCGGCCGGGCTAGCGTTACGGGATGGAAGGCAGGGATGTCGAGTGGGCCGCGCTGCGCGCGCTGGTCGATTCGCCCGGGGACACCGGGAAGGTGCTCGTGCTGTCCGGGATCGCTGGCTCCGGTAAGACGGCCCTGCTCGACGCGACCGCCGCGCATGCCGCCACGGCAGGTACCCGGGTGCTGCGGCTGGCCGGCGCGGCGGGCGAGGCGCGATGGGCGTTCGCCGGCCTGCACCAGCTCGTCGGCCCACTTCGGACCGAGGTTGCCGCGCTGCCGGTGCGGCAACGGGACATGCTGCGCGGCGCGGTCGGCCTCGCCGACGCGCCGCAGACGCCGGACTTGATGCTGCTCGGCCTCGGCGTGCTGACCCTGCTCACCGAGCTGGCCGCGCGGCGCCCGCTGCTGCTGGTAGTGGACGACGCCCAATGGATCGACAGTGCCTCGCTCGACGCGCTCGGGTTCGCGGCCCGTCGGCTCGGCAGGGTCCCGGTGACCCTGCTGCTCGGCACCAGGACGCTACCGCTCGGCGCCGGGCTGGACCGCGATCACCCGGTGCTTGAGCTCGGGCCGCTGGACGGCGTGGCGGCTGGGCTGCTGCTGGACACCCAGCCGTACCCGCCCACCGGGCGGGACCGGGTGCGGCTGCTCGCGCAGGCGGCCGGCAACCCGCTGGCGCTGGTGGAGCTGGCCAGGATGTACGCGGCGGGTGCCCCCTCCGACGGCCCGTTGCCGGTCGCCGAGCGGATCGCCCGGCTGTTCACCGCACGGATCGGGGCGTTGCCCCCGCAGACCAGGCGCGCTCTTTTGCTTGCCGCTGCGGATCCCGCGCTGGCCGCCGTTGCGGTCGACCCGGTGGACTGGACCGCCGCGATCGAGGCCGACCTGGTACAGGTCGCTGCGGAACGGGTGCTGTTCCGCCATCCGGTTGCCGCCTCCGCCGTGTACCAAGCAGCCACCGCGGAGGACCGGCGCGCAGCGCATCGCGACCTCGCCGCCGCATCGCACGCGCTGCCGGACCGCCATGCCTGGCACTTGGCCGCGGCGACGCTGCTGCCCGACGAGCAGATCGCCGCAGGGCTGCAGGCCACCGCGGACCGCGCGGGCAAGCGCGGCGGGTACGTCGCGGCGGCGAAAGCGCTGCACCGCGCGGCCGATCTCAGCCCCGCACCCGAGTCGCGGGCGCTGAGGCTGGTGCTCGCCGCGGGCGCGGCGCTGCTGGCCGGCCAGTCGGCGTGGGCACTGGAACTGCTCGCCGACGTGCCCGCGCTGACCCGCGACCCAGCCATGCGTGCCGAGGTGGAGCTGCGCACTGGGCAGGCGCTCACCCTGGAACACCGCTACCCGGCCGCGTTCGCTACTCTCACCGACGCGGTGCCGTCCGCGGGACTCGAAACCGCGTCGGAGTTGCTGGCCACCGCGGCGTTGGTCGCCTACTACTCCGGCGATCCCGCGCAGCGCGCCGAGACCGTGCGGCTGCTGCACGCGGCACAACCACCGCACACCGCTGCGTGGGCGTGGACGCTGGCGCTCACCGACCCGTACCGGCACCGCGGCGAGCTGATGGCCGCGCTGCCCGCGCTGATCGAGGATGGGCGGACCCGGCCGGCCACGCTGACCACGCTGGCCACCGTGGCCTGGGTGCTGGACGAGACGCAGACCGCGTTGCGGCTGTTCGACGAGGCTGCGCAGCGTTGGCGAGTCCAGGGACCGGTACCAGAGGGACTCGGCTGCGCGATGGGGGTCGCCGCGTTCGAACACGGTCGGCTGGACCTCGCGTACACGCTGGGGATCGCCGCCGCGGACAGCTCGGCGGGCGCTGGGCTGCCGGTGGTGGCCGCGGGCGCGGACGCGATTGTGGCCTCGGTGCTCGCGGTCCGCGGTGACCTCGCGGCGGCCCGTGACCTCGGTGAGCGGGCGCTGCGGCAGCTCGACGTGCGGGCGAACCTGGCCATCGTGGTGCGTGCCCGGTACGCACTGGGCCTCGCGGCCGAGGCCAGCGGCGACCACGAGGCGGCCTACCAGCGGTTCCGGTCCCTGTTCGACTCCGACGGCGCTCCGGTGCACCACCACGTGTCGTACACCGCGCTCGCCGACCTGGCAGCCGCGGCCGCTCGCACCGGGCGCCGAGCCGATGCCGCGGAAGTGCTCGACCGCGCCGAACACGACCTCACCGGCAACCGCTCGGACCGGTTGGCGCTACTGCTGCACCGCGGGTGGGCGCTACTCGCCAGTTCCGAGACTGCCGACGCGGAGGCCTACCGGGAGGCCGAGCGTCACCACGCTGCTGCGCTCGCTCTTCCCGCCACCGGCCGGTGGCCGTTCGAGCGGGCGCGGCTGCTGCTCGAGCGTGGCGAGTGGCTGCGACGGCGGCGACGGATCAGCGAGGCGCGCCCCGTGCTGCGTGAGGCCCTGGAGACGTTCGCCGGCCTCGGCGCCCGGCCGTGGGTGCAGCGATGCGAGGCGGAACTGCGCGCGGCCGGCGTCGCGGT
Source organism: Amycolatopsis sp. (assembly GCF_036008905.1). Lineage (GTDB taxonomy): Bacteria > Actinomycetota > Actinomycetes > Mycobacteriales > Pseudonocardiaceae > Amycolatopsis. Next base: position 16,442 of record NZ_DASYMU010000080.1, read on the forward strand.
GTCCCGGGCGGCTGACGCGCTGCAGGCACTCACTCCCCAGCAGCGCCAGATTGTCCGGCTGGCCGCCGCGGGGCTGACCAACCGAGAGATCGCCGAGCGGATGTTCCTGTCCGCCAAGACCGTCAGCTCACACCTCTACCGGTCGTTCCCCAAACTCGGGGTGAGCACCCGCAACCAGCTCCGCGACGTGGTACCCAGCTCAGACCGCTGACGTCGGGTACGCCCCAGCACCGCCACCGTCCCGGCGGCCAGCCACGCCGCTAGGGCGGCCCCCACCACCAGGGCCACGATGGGCCGAGCCGATCACGAAGACGCCGTCCACGACGGGCGCCACCAAAGGGACGACCCAGGCCGGGACACCGAAGCGTCAAACGTCCGGTTGAGCACGTCCCCGAAACCGGACAAGAAGGTCAACCCGACGACAGTGCCCATGATCACCGTCATGGCCCGCCAGCTCAAGTACTGGCGCATCCCGCACAAAGTCCGCGTCAGGCCGCGTCGCGTCGGCCGACTCGCCAAAGCCGCCCACGTCCTACAAAACTACGAAGCCACCGCAGGATGAAAAAGGCTCACTGTCCGCGGTTTCCTGAGTGACCCCAGGCGTCATCGGCCCATGGTTGGAGTAGATGCGCCCATAGGCCAGCAGATACATCTGCGGGTTGAATAACTGTCGATACAATTCCTCGCATGGCAGTCCTCTCCTGCCGCGTTCCCGGAGGATGCCAAGTACCGTTTCGGCGGCCTGCATTTCGCATGCCTCCTGGCCCTTGCGGTTTCCGATCACCTGTGCCCCTTCGCCCTGCGGACGGCCTTCCCGTCCTCCGTGGCAGGTCGTGACTCCTGCGACTACTACGGGCACTCTGTCGCCCGAGCCGTTGCTCGCCGCGCGTCGCGGCGAGCAACGGGGTTCTCACACGAAGATCGCCTGGTTCTCCAGAAACGCGTCGATGCCCCAGGAACCGAATTCGCGGCCGAGACCGGACTCCTTGAAACCGCCGAACGGCGCGTCGCGTGAGCCGACGATCTCGTTGATCATGACGCGCCCGGACTGGATACGCCGGGCGACGCGCTCACCGCGCTCGGCGTCGCCGGTGGCGACGTAGCCGGTCAGGCCGTAGGGGGTGTCGTTGGCGATCCTAATGGCCTCGTCCTCGTCGCGATAGGTGATCACGGACAGGACGGGTCCGAAGATCTCCTCGCGGGCGACGGTCCGGTCGTTGGTCGTGGCCAGCAGCGTGGGCTTCACGTAGTTGCCGTGCTCCAGGCCGTGCGGGTGCCCGAGGCCGCCGGCCAGCAGTTCCCCGCCCTCCTCGATACCGGCGCGGATGTAGGACTGGATGTGGTCGTAGTGGTCGCGGTCCAGGACGGGGCCGATGACGGTGCCGTCCTCGCGCGGATCGCCGACCTTGAGCGCGTCCACGGCTTCCGCCAAGGCCTTCTTCAGCTCGTCCTCCCGAGATTCCGGGACGAGGATCCGGGTCCCGGCAACGCACGCCTGCCCGTTGTTGAACAGGCCCGCCTGCAGCGCGAACGGCACGGCCCGGGCCGCGTCGGCGTCGTCGAGGATGATCGTCGGTGACTTGCCGCCGAGTTCGAGGGTGATCCTTTTCAGGGTGCCCGCGGCCTTCGCCGCGACGAGCTTGCCGGTATTCGTAGAGCCGGTCAGCGAGATCTTGGCGACGTCGGGGTGCGTGATCAAGGTGTCGCCGACCGGATCGCCCTTGCCGAACACGACGTTGACGACTCCCGGCGGAAGGCCGGCGTCGGCGATCGCGTCGAGGACCGGCTGAGCCTGCCAGATGCCGCGTTCACTGGGCTTGACCACCACGGTGCACCCGGCAGCGAGGGCGACGCTGGCCTTCATCGCGATGGCCCAGGAGGCCCCGTTCCAGGGCGTGATCAGCGCGGCGACGCCGACCGGCACGCGACGTACGGTCGCCCGTCCCACGTGCCGCACGAAGGTGTCGTCGGTGAGCAGGTCCTGGGCGTCGAGAAACCACTGCGACGACTCGTCGACGATGAAGGTGGCGGTGGACAGGGGAGTGCCGAACTCCTCGACGAGCGCCGGGATCATGTCGTCGCGGTGCGCCTTGAACGAGTCGGCGAGTTTCTGCAGGTAGTCACGCCGCTCGTCGAGGGTGGTGGCCGACCACTCGGGCAGTGCCTGCTTGGCCGCATGCACGGCCCGGTCGGCGTCGGTGGCGTCACCCAGGACCGCTTCGGCTAGCTGTTCGCCGGTGATCGCGCTGGTGACCGGGTAGGTGCCGGTTCCGTGGGCCTCCACCAGGTGGCCGTTGACGAAATGGCGGTTGAGCGTCTTCATTTGGCCCTCCGTTAACGCAAGTTGATTGCCTTAACTTCAGCATAGCGGTTCGGCGTACTTAACGCACGTCGCGTGCCTTAAAGGCGGCCGAGGCCGGCCGCGGTGGCCTGGAGCAGCCGGGTCAGGCGTGGTGCGAAATCGAGTGCGGCGTGGCCCCAGCGGGGGTGCTCCGCGTACAGCTTGGCGAGGGTCGGCGTCGGGTGGGAGGTCTGCCAGAGGTTCGCGGTCAGCGCGATCGCCGCGGTGACGAGATCCTGGACCTGATCGGTCGTCAGGTCGCCGGCCGCGGTCAAGGTGTCGACGATGTCGTCGTGGGCGGCGAAGGAACTGGTCTTGAAGTGCCGCGCGCGCTCGATCTCGACCTCGCCTTCGAGGCTGAGCGGGACATGCGTGAGCAGGTCGCAGAACAGCGGCAGCGCGGCGAGCGTGCGGGCCATGGCGGTCGCAAGCTCCGCGGGCGTGCGGTCGTGGGCACCGGCGAGCTCGGCGGCGATCGCGTCGCGCCACTGGTTCCAGCCGCGTTCGGCGAGTTCCAGCAGCAGTTCTTCCTTGCTCTCGAAGTAACGCCGGATGGCGGACGGGTGCAGGCCGGCGACCTCGGCGACATTCGCCAGGGTGAGGTGGCGGACGCCGCCGCGCTCGGTCGCGAGGGTGCGCGCGGCGTCGAGAAGATCTTCGGCGCGGCGGACCTTGGCTTCCGCTGAACGAGCCCGGCGATGCATTCCCCAACTATAACGCGCCCAGCATGCGTTAGATGGCACGTCCTGGAGCCCGCCGGTAACCACCGGGGTAATGAGGCCTTCCTAACGTCGGGTCGACTTGAGTTTCGCGATGAAGGGATCTCGGTGTGTCAAGCCCTGAGGGAGTGCCCGTGGCACATTCCGATGACCTCCCCCGGTTCGTCTCCGTCGACGACCACGTGCTCGAACCGCCTACCGTGTGGACGGATCGCCTGCCGACGAAATACGCCGAACAAGCTCCGCACTACGAGCGCAAGCGCGTCGGCGAGACGCGATGGGACCGGGGTGCATTCGTCACCGACGACGACGACAATGGCCCGGAGACCGACGTCTGGGTTTCGGTGACGTGGTCAAGCCCATTCGCCGGAACATCGCCGCCGCCGGGCTCGACCGGGACGAGATGGACCTCAACGCCATCGCGCTGGAAGACGTCCGCAAGGGTGTCTACGATCCCGTGGCGCGGCTGGCCGACATGGACCGTAACCACACCGAGGCGTCGCTGTGCTTCCCGCAGATGTCGCGGTTCTGCGGGCAGGAGTTCAGCGAGACGGCCGACAAGGAACTCGGCCTGTTGTGCGTCAAGGCCTACAACGACTGGATGCACGACGACTGGTGCGGCGCCGACCCGGCCCGGTTGCTGCAGCTGATCATGGTGCCGCTGTGGGACCCGCAGCTTGCCGCCGACGAGATCCGCCGTAACGCCGCGCGGGGCGCGCATGCCGTCGCCTTCAGCGAGAACCCCAACGCACTCGGCTTCGGCAGCATCCACTCCGGAGTCTGGGAGCCGTTCTTTCAGGCCTGTGAGGAAACGAACGTCACCGTGTGCATGCACATCGGTTCGTCGTCCTCCATCAACTCCGGGGCGGTCCAGTCTGGTCGCCTGACCCCAACAACGAGTCTCTACCGAACCCGGGGCGGTTCACGCTTCCGGTGGGGGTCACGCGTGGACGGGTCAGACCCGGGCGATGAGCTTGATCTCCACGAGCTGCTGCTCCTCCCTGGCGGAAAAGACCGTGACCGCGCCATTCTCGTCCACGGGCGCGGGCGCTACGAGCTGTTCGCCGTCGTGCGCCAGCTGACCGGAGGTGCGTGTGGTCGAGAACCAGTTGTTCGTCGAGGACGGGAAGATCCTCACGTCCGCGGGTGCGGGCGCGGGAATCGACGCGTGCCTCCACCTGATCCGCGGCGACTTCGGCGAAGCTGCCGCCCACGAAGCGGGCAAGGACGTGGTCGCCTCTCCCGCCCGCGGTGGGGATCAGCCGCAGTACGTCGACGTGCTCACCGTGCCGCGCGCGAACCTGTCCGCCACACGCAGCTGGGTCATGGAGCACATCGGCGAGCCGATCACGGTGCAGCGGATGGCCGAACGCAGCAACCTGCCGCGCCGCACGTTCATCCGCCAACTCGAGCACGAGACCGGGATGTCCCCGATGCGCTGGGTCGACAGCCACCGGATCCTCAGCGCCCGCCGGCTCCTCGAAACCTCCGACTGGGCTGTCGAACGCATCGCCGCGGCCACCGGCTTCGGCACGTCGGCGAACTTCCGCTCGAACTTCCGCTCGATCTTGCGCCGCGAGGTCGGCGCTACTCCGAGAGAGAATCAATGATGACGGTTTATGTCATCATTGATTCCTTGTTCTTTAGTCCCCGTCATAGAATGTGGTAAAGGCTCCGACCGGCTCGCGGGGTGTGCGCTGCTGGTTTAGTCGGTGGTCGTCGTCGGCGTAGCCCAGTGCCAGGCCGCAGACGATCAGGTGGTCTTTCGGGATGGGCAGTTTTTCGCGTAGTACTGGGTAGAAGTCGATGAATGATGCCTGGGCGCAGGTGTCTAGCCCGGCTCCTCGTGCGGCGAGCATCAGGGCTTGGAGGAACAGTCCGGCGTCGATGAGCGCGCCTTCCAGTGGTCGGCGGCTGACGGTCAGGATGATGCCGACCGGTGCGCCGAAGAAGCCGTAGTTGCGCCGATGGTGGTCGAGCCTGCCCGTCGAGTCGTCGTGGGCGATGCCGAGGGTCTCTTTGTAGAGCCCTTCGCCGAACCGGCGCCGGCGCGAATGGAACGGCTCGGGCCAGTCGTCCGGCGAGGGCTGGTAGTCGTATTCGCGGGTGGGGACGCGGCCTGCGGTGTCGTGGGCGTGCAGAAGTGCTGTGGTGAGGCCGTGTTTCGCCGCGCCGGTCAGGACGTGGACGTGCCAGGGCTGGCTGTTGGAGTTGCTGGCCGATCGTGCCGCCAGCGTGAGGAGTCGTTCGAGTTCGGTGCGGGGGACTGGGTCCGGCAGGAAGGCGCGGCAGCTGCGCCTGCTGAGCAACGCGTCCTCGATTGTCGTTGCCACGGTTGTCTCCATGAAGGTGTCTCGGCGGCGGATTCAGCTTGCCGGCGGGGTGATGTCGTAGGAGATCCGGCCGGCGGGCAGGTAGAACAGCGCGATCAGCGCGCCGCCTTTGACCTCGGGGTAGTGGTGGCTTCCGGGGCCCGGAGCTGTCCAGCCGGCTCCGCTCCAGCCGCATGGTCCGACCAGTTTCACTCCGGGATCCAGTGGTACCACCAGGTTCAGCTCGCCATAGGGGTGCTGGTGGTATTGGCCGCGGTAGGGCTCGACGCTGTTCATGTAGACGGCGGTGATGCTGAAGTGGTTCAGGGTTTCGTGGGGGTCGGCGATGCGGCTGCGCCGGTATTTGGCGCCGTCGACCTCGATATTGGCGGCCCATCCGGTGCGTACGCCGTCGGTGATCATGCGTGCCAGGTCGTCGTAGAGCGGGGTGCCGGGGCTGTAGGTGTCGTTGAGCCAGGTCTCGAGGTCTCCGCCGGCCGTGCGGTTCTTGACCTCGTCGAGGAAGGGGATGCTGCGGTCGATCAGGTCCTGTGCGGAAGTCATCGTTGGCTCCTCAGGGAGGGCGGCTTGTAGGCCCATTCGTGGAGCAGGAAGTTCGTCCAGTGGTGGCGCTCATAAGGGATCCTTTGAGGTATCGTTACAGGTAATCGCTGTAACTATACTAGCTACAGCGATACAGTCCAGTGATGTAACGAATCCTGTACGCTGTTCTGTGATTGTTGATCTGTGAGGGTGGGGCGCATGGCCGGAACACGTGAACCAGTCGTCGAGGACTCGGACGCCGATCGTCGGCACGCGGGCGGCCGGCCCCGTGACCCGGGCCTGGACGAGGCGATCATCCTGGCCACCCGAGCCCGGCTCGCGCAGGACGGCTATTCGACAATGACGATCGGCGACATCGCGTCCGACGCCAAGGTCACCCGCCCCACGATCTATCGGCGGTGGAGCAACAAGTTCGACCTGGTGGTCGACGCCCTCGACTACGGTTTCCGCCAGCAGGGCGACATGCACGCCGGACTGGACGACATGGAGCCGCGCGAGGCGCTGATCGAAGCCGTCCGCCGCGTCGATCCCGCTTACTACAATCCCGATGCGATGGTGCTGATGGGCAACTTCGCCGGTGAGGCGGGTCGCACGCCCGAGCTGCTGGAAATCCTGCGCGAGCACGCTGTCGAGCCTCGGGTCACGTTGGTCGAAAACCTGTTGGTACAGCTGCAGGAACGGCGTGCGGTCAATCCCGACATCGACACCCACATGGTTGCGACGCTGTGCTTCGGTAGTTATTTCGCGGCGTTTTACCGCGGTGAGACAAAAGCGGATATTCCTGAGCGTGTCGTGGCGGTGCTGTGGCCCGGCATCGTCGCCAAGGCCGCGGCCGGTAGGCGGAAATCGAGGTAGCTCGCGGCCGAGTTCGATGGGTGTGTGCTGGAGCTCACCGCGAGATCTCCCTGTCGGGAACACGATCGAACGAGGTTCGCGCCGAACGAGAAGCCTTGTCGAGCAAGAAAACGAGGACGCCGGCCACGACGAACGCGCCGGCCATGATCAGGAACACCCAGCGCGCGGCGACTCCCGCGCCCAGCGCGAGCCCGACCAGCAGTGGGCCGACGATGCCGCCGATTCGCCCGACGCCGAGGGCCCAGCTGACGCCGCCGCCGGTCCGATGAGCATCGCCGCGGCGATGCCGCCGATCGTGGTCAGCGCGGTCGCACCGACGGCTGTCGAGGCGGTGTGGCCAGGTCTGCCGAGGACGGTCGGGAGCCAGCTCTGAACGGCGTAGAAGACGGCCAGGTTGAGGGTGAAGGCACTCCGCAGCAGGAGAGTGCTCGGCAGCCGCGGAGAACAAGGAGTTGGGTCTCGTTGTCCACAAAGGCGCACAGCACCGTGAACACGTCGAACAGCGCGGTGGAGGAAATGACCAGTCGCCGATGCCCAAACCTGGTCGCCATCGGCTCCTGATCGGAGAGACCATAAGAGTCAGAAGGGTTACAGTCAAGACTTGTAACGTATCGCCGATCTTTCAAGAGGCGCACGACATTGACCGGCCTGCCTCATCGCGTCGGCTGCGACCGCAACGCAGCCGGGACAAGGTGGCCTCGGTGGCCGGGTTCAAGGTCGGGTCGGCTGCGGTGTATGAGGAAAGCGATTCTTCGAACGGCGTCGTCGGTGGCGAACGCTGAACCGAGATCGTCGAGCCACCGCAGCATCAGAGTTTGCGGCCGAGCTGTTCCGCTTGCTCACGCAACACCGGGAGGAACTCCTCCCGCAGCTGATCCATCGAGATCCGTTCGGCCGTGGCGCTCACCGACATCGCCGCGACGGTGTGCCCACGCGAGTCCACTACCGGCACGGCCAGCGAGCGCAGCCCGAACTCCAGCTCTTCGTCGGTCAGCGCGGCCCGCTCCTCGCGCGCCAGGTCCACGCGTCGCCGGATCTCCTCGGGTGTGACGGGAGTTTTCGGGGTTCTGGCCCGGGGTTCGCAGCGTTCGAGATAGGCCGTGAGCTCCTCCGAGGACAGTGCGGCCAGCAGCACGTGCCCGGTGGCCGAGGCATACGCGGGCACGCTCGCCCCGATCCGCACGCCGGTGTTGACGATCCGCTTCACCTCGCTGCGCGCGATGAACAGCGACTCGTCGTTCTGCAGCACCGCCACCGAAGCCGACTCGTGCACCTGCTCGCGCACCGCCGCCAGGTGGGGATTCGCCAGCATGGGCAGCGCCGTCGACTCCACGTACGCGTCGCCGAGCCGTAGCAGGCGCGGGGTGGGCAGGAAGTGCTTCCCGTCGTGGGTGAGGTATCCGAGGTCGACGAGCGTGAGCAGGCAGCGGCGGGCCACGGCGCGGTTGAGGCCGGTGAGCCGGGCCGCGTCGCTGATAGTGAGTTTCGGCGTCGTCTCGCCGAACACCTCCAGGATCGCCAATCCCTTGGCCAAGCCGGCCATTCCCTCGGCTGCGGGCACGGTTCTCCTCCGGTGTGGGTCTTGACGGCAGGCCCTCGGCTGCCTTAAATGTGTTCGGTAAGTGAAACTGTGTTCGTTATTCGAACATTATCAGAGGCGTCGAGTCGTGTCGAGCGGCGCCGGGCGAGGAGGAAACACGATGGATCGCCTCACGGGGACGACCGCGGGCCGCGCACCCGACCGCAGTTGGCCGCGGTCGCTGACCCGGGTGCCGTACTGGGTCTTTCAGGACGAGGCGGTGTACCGCGCCGAACAGGACCGGATCTTCCACGGCCCGTACTGGAGCTACCTGTGCCTCGAGGCCGAACTGGCCGAACCGGGCGACTTCTGCGCGACCTTCATCGGCGAGCAGCCCGTGCTCGTGACCCGCGACGTCGACGGCGAGGTCTACGCGTTCGAGAACCGCTGCGCCCACCGCGGCGCGCTGATCGCGATGGCCGACCACGGCCACTCCCGCGACTTCACCTGCGTCTATCACGCCTGGACCTACAACCTGCAAGGCGACCTCACCGCGGTCGCCTTCTCCGACGGCGTCGGCGGCAAGGGCGGGATGCCGCCGGGGTTCTGCCTGGCCGACCACGGCCCGCGCAAGCTGCGCATCGCGGTGGTCCACGGGCTCGTGTTCGGCACGCTGTCCAACGACCTGCCCGACATCGAGGAGTACCTGGGCGAGGAGATCCTCGACCGCATCGACCGCGTGCTCGGCGGGCGCAAACCCGTGGTGCTGGGCCGGTTCGCGCAGCGGCTGCCGAACAACTGGAAGCTGTACGCGGAGAACGTCCGCGACTCCTACCACGCCAGCATCCTGCACCTGTTCTTCACCACGTTCGGCATCAACCGGCTCTCGCAGCGGGGCGCGATCCTCGTGGACTCCTCGGGTGGGCACCACGTGAGCTACTCCGAAATCGACCGCTCTGCCGCCGAGAGCACCGAGTACCGCGACCAGAAGATCCGCTCCGAGAGCGAGTACCAGCTCGCGGACCCGTCGCTGCTCGCCGGGTTCAGTGAAGTCGGCGACGACGTCACGCTGCAGATCCTGTCCGTGTTCCCCGGGTTCGTGCTCCAGCAGATCCAGAACTCCGTGGCGGTGCGCCAAATCCTCCCGCGCGGCACGGACGACACCCTGCTCAACTGGACCTACCTCGGGTTCGAATCCGACACCGACGAGCAACGGCTGGTCCGGATGAAACAGTCCAACCTGGTCGGTCCCGCGGGGTACGTGTCCATGGAGGACGGTGGTATCGGCGGCTTCGTGCAGCGCGGCATCGCCGGCGCCTCCGACGAGTACGCGACGCTGCAGATGGGCGGCGACACCGCGGAGTCGAGCGAGAGCCGCGTGACCGAGGCGTCCGTGCGCGGGTTCTGGAAGGCCTACCGCGAGGCGATGGGCTTCGTCCCGGACGACGACGCGCCCCTGCCGGACCCCGGCACGCACGAGCGCGCCCGGATCACCCGCGAGGTGGGTGCCTGATGGACAACCAGGTGGCCATCGCCCGCGCCCAGGCCCGCTACGCGCGGTGCATCGACGACGGTCCGCTCGAGAACTGGCCCGGCTTCTTCACCGAAGACTGCCACTACCGCGTGACGACGGCCGACAACTACCGCCGCGGCTTGCCGGCCGGTCTGATCTGGGCCGACACCCGCGGCATGCTGCAGGACCGCGTGTCGGCTCTGCGCGAGGCCAACATCTACGAACCGCACGTGTACCGGCACATGCTCGGCCAGCCCGCGATCCTCGAGGAATCCGGCGGCGACGTGGAGAGTGAGACGCCGTTCTTCGTGCTGCGCGTGACCGGCGGGGGCCCGGCCGACCTGTTCGCCAGCGGTCGTTATGTCGATCGCTACCGCGTCGACGGCGCCGACGCCCTGCTGCGCGAACGTGTCGTGGTCTGCGACAGCAAGGAGATCGACACACTCCTGGCGCTGCCGCTGTGAGCCGCGTGCTGCTGGCCATCGGCGATCCGAACGGGATCGGGCCGGAGATCGCGGTCGACGCCGCCGCCCGGGTGGCGGATCCACCGGTGCTGGTCGGCGACCGGCACGTGCTCGCGGACCTCGCCGCCGCCCGGGGATTCCGGCTGCGCGAGCACACGCCGGGCACCCCGGCCGAGGACGGCGTGCTCGACCTCGTCGACGCACGCCAGCTGCCGCCGGACGAATTCCGCCCGGGGGTGCTCAGCGCGGAAGCGGGGGCGGCGACCGTCCGCTACGTCAGTACCGCCGTCACGCTCGCCCAAGGCGGCGGGTACCGCGGGGTGGTCGCCTGCCCGCACTCGGAGACGGCCGTGCGCGCCGCGGGCATCCCCTTCCGCGGCTACCCACCGCTGATCGCGCAGCTCACCGGCGTGCCCGAGGACCGCGTGTTCCTCCTGCTCTCCGGCGGCGGCCTGCACATCGTGCACACCACCCTGCACGAACGCCTCGCCGACGCGCTGCAACGGCTCACGCCCGAACTCGTCACGGCCGCGGGACAAGCACTGCACGAAACCCTGCGGACGTTCGGCACCGAAGCACCGCGCATCGGCATCTTCGGCATCAACCCGCACGCGGGGGAGGGCGGACTGTTCGGCAGCGACGACGAACGCGTCACCGCTCCGGCCGCAGCATCCCTTGTCGCGCAAGGGATCGACGCGGTGGGGCCGACCGGCGCCGACGTGCTGCTCACCACCCCCGGCCACGACGGGTTCGTCGCGATGTACCACGACCAGGGCCACGTGCCGGTGAAGCTGCTCGCCGGCCGCACCGCCACCGCGCTGACCGTGGGCGCCGGCGTGCCGTTCTGCAGCGTCGGCCACGGCACGGCGTTCGACATCGCCGGCCGCGGCGTCGCCGACCCCACGGCCGTGGTCCGCGCGCTGGGCCTGTTCGGACGAACGAAGGAGACCACCGCATGATCACCGTGGCGGACACGGACATCGAGATCCCGTGCGAGGCCGGGCAGACCGTGCTCGAGGCCGCCGAAAACGCGGGCTGGGCCATCCCGTACTCATGCCGCAAGGGCGTGTGCACGTCGTGCGTCGGCTCGCTGGTCGCGGGCTCGGTGGTGGTGCGCGGCCGCGGTGAGCTGACCGGGCCGGCCGACGGCGTGCTGCTGTGCCGCGCGGAACCGCGCGGCCCGGTGGTCGTGCGCCCGCGCCGGATCGACCGTGGCGAACCGCCGCAGCGCAAGAAGCTCACGACGGTGGTGCACCGCATTCGCCGCCCTGCGCCCCGGGTCACGGTGCTGGACCTCCGGTTCCCGATCGGCAGGCGGGCGCCGTTCCGCGCCGGCCAGTTCCTCGACGTGCTGCTGCCCGGCGACGAAACCCGGCCGTACTCACTGGCCAATGCGCCGCAGCACAACGACGCGGCGCAGCTGCACGTGCGCACCGAACCGGGCGGCCGGTTCTCGGAAGAGACGGTGGGCGCACTGCGGCCGGGCGACACGCTCGACGTCGAAACCCCGTTCGGCGAGTTCGTGCTCGACGACGGCGACGGTCCCGTGCTGCTGCTCGCCACGGGCACCGGGTTCGCGCCGATCAAGTCGATCGTGCTCGACCGGATCGCCCGCCGCAGCACCCGGCCGCTGCACCTGTACTGGGGCGCGCGCAGCGAGGAGGACCTCTACCTGGACGACCTGCCGCGGCGGTGGGCGGCCCGGTACGGCTGGTTCCGCTACACCCCGGTGCTGTCCCGCCCGGGCAAAGGCTGGACCGGCGCCACCGGCCATGTCCAGCACGCCGCCCTCGCCGACCACTCCGACCTGCACGCTCATCGCACCTACGCCTGTGGCAGCGAAGCGATGACCACCGACGCGCACTCCCTGCTCACTACGCGCGCCGGCCTGCCGTCCGAGAACTTCCTGGCGGACTCGTTCGTGCCCGCCGCCGATCCCCGCATTCCCGCCTGACCGCGCATCCCTCGATCCCACCGCGATTCAAAGGAGAATCAATGGACTACGTGCTCGTACACGGCGCCTGGTACGCCGGGTGGAGCTGGCAGCAGGTCGCCGACGCGCTGCGCGCACAAGGCCACGACGTACACGTCGTGGCGCAGCTGCCCAGCGGGGGAGCAGACCCGGCCGCGCTCGGCGACCTGCCCGCGGACGTCGCGCACGTGCGGGACGTCATCGACGGCCTCGGTCGAGACGTCGTGCTGGCCGGCCACTCTTACGGCGGCATGGTCGTCGCCGAGCTGGCCGGGCACCCGCGCGTGCGCCACAGCGTGTTCGTCGCCGCGTTCCGGCCGCGGCGGGGGCAGACCCTGCTCGAGATCCGGTCGCCGCACCCCATCGAATGGCTCGTGCCGCACGAAGACGGCACGCTTCGCGTCGTCGACGACGCAGCGCTGGCTCGTGACGTGCTCGCCGCCGACTTCGACGAGACGGCGTTCGCCGAGGTGCACAGCCGGCGGAGCGCGCAGGCGGTGGTCAGCTTCACCCAGCCCGGGTCCGAGCCCGAGCGCACGCACCCGGTCACGTACTTGGTCTGCGAGCGCGACAAGGCGATCTTCCCCGTCGACCAGGAGCGGATGGCCACCGGCGCCGACCACGTCGTGCGGCTTGACGCGCCGCACCTGGCCCCGCTGACTCACCCGCGTGAGGTCTCCGGCCTGCTGGCGGGTGTGGAATGACCGCAGGCGTGAACCTGACCGGATTCGTCGACGACCGGCGGGTCGGCGCGTTCCAGTACGGCACGGTCGTGCTGTGCGGGCTCGTGATGTTCTTCGACGGATTCGACACGCAGGCCATCAACTACCTCGCCCCGCACATCGCGAAGGAGTGGGGACTGAAGGCCACGGTGCTCGGGCCGATCTTCTCCTCGGCCCTGGTCGGCCTGATGATCGGTTACCTCCTGCTGTCACCGTTCTCGGACCGCTTCGGCCACCGACGGCTGATCATCGCGGGAACGGCGTTGTTCGCGCTCGCCAGCCTCGCGTCCGTGTGGGTCGGCGGAGTCACGGAGCTCGTGGTGCTGCGGCTCGTCACCGGCATCGGCCTCGGCGCGGCGGCGCCCAGCGCGGTCGCGCTCACCGCCGAGTACAGCCCGAAACGCGTGCGGGCGAGCTTCGTGCTCGCGATCTACTGTGGATTCTCGCTCGGGTTCGTCGTCGCCGGGGTCGTGTCGGGCTGGCTCGTGCCGACGGCCGGCTGGCGGTCGGTGTTCCTCGTGGGTGCGCTGGCGCCGCTGGTGATCATCCCGCTGATGCTCAAGTTCCTGCCGGAGTCCCTGGTGTTCCTGGTGGGCCGCGGCGCGGACGCCGGACGCGCGTACCGGCTCTGCCGCCGCATCGACCCGGCGCTGCCCGAGGCGACGCAACCGGTGACAGTGGACAAAGCCGAAGCCGGTGGCCGCGTGAAGCTGCGCGCCCTGCTCGCGAACGGCGGTGTGCTGAGCACCGTGCTGCTGTGGGTCGTGTTCGCCGTCAACCTCGGCGAGTTCTACGCGCTCCAGAGCTGGCTGCCCACGATGCTGACCGACCTCGGCTTCGAGAACGGCACGGTGGTGACGGCCACCAGCCTCACGACCGTGGGCGGCATCGCGGTCGCGTTCGTGGTGGGGCCGGCGATGGACCGGCTGGGCGCGTTCGGTTCGCTGGGCGTGCTGTTCGTGGTCGGCGCGGTGTTCCTCGCCGTCACCGGACCCGCGTTCCACGCGCCGGTGTGGGTCCTGCTGGTGTCGCTGTTCCTCGTCGGCTGCGGTGTGAGCGGCGGCCAGAAGGCCCTGATCGCGCTGGCCGCCGTGGTCTACCCGGTGAACGTCCGCTCGACCGGCGTCGGCTGGGCCCTGGGCATCGGCCGCCTCGGCGGCATCCTCGGGCCGCTGGTCGTCGGCGCCGCCGTCGGCGCGTCGTGGTCGCCGGCCGCGGTGTTCCTGGCCCTGTCCGGGCCGATGCTGGTGTGCGCGGTGCTGATCCTGTACCTCGGCAGACGGGCCCGGCGGACGGCCGACGTCGTCGCGCGCGAGCAGGTAGCCGCGGCCTGACCACCGGGCCAGCCGGTGTTGCCGGTGATCGTCCACCGACGGCGAAAAGTCGTCCACCGGTGGTGATTGCCAAGGCGGTCGCGCTCAAGCCTCGCCCGCGCCGCCGTGGGTCGTCCGGTAGTGCTCCAGCATCCCGAGCCCGCCGGCGGTCTCCAGCAGCAGCGCGACCAGCGGGTCGGCGGGCGGCACCGGCTCGGCGTTGAGCGACGCGACGATCTTGTCGACCGCCGCGTCCGGCATCCCGAAGCCACCGGCCCGGCGATGAGCTCCGGATACCGTGCCCGGGTCGCCAGCGTCAGTGTCGATGTTCGAAGTCGACTGCACGGATGACCGAAGTCCTTTGCACACGCGGTGATCCGGCAGGTAGCTGGCGCAAATTGCGAGGTGCTTCCTGACGGTCGATTGCCTTGGTGGGCTGCCGGGATTGGCCAGTTCAGTGGGCGGCGGTCATGAGTCGGGCGGCCTCGGTATCGAGGTTGCCCTCCAGTCGTTGCCGGTCGAACTCGACGGCGTAGGCCAGCATTGTCACGGCGAAGAACCCTGCGGCCATCGCCCCTTCGCGCGGCTCGTCAGGGTTGGCGAACGATTCCTTGCACGTGATCCCGGCCTGGCCCGGTTCGTGGGCGAGGGCGGCGATGTAGGGCTCGTGAGCACGGTGGTAGGTCAGGCCCGCGTCGGCGAGGGTCGCCTCGGCCCAGTCGATGCGCTGCCCGGCGTCGTTTGCGGTCGAGTTCGACGGTCACCGGCGCCGAGGTCGGTTTGACCGGCTAGTCCACCCTGGGGGCGCGGCGCCATCCGTGCGCGGCCGCGAGCTCGTCGACCCGCTCCTGGACCCGGGGGCCAGGTAGGCGTTGACCTGGGTGCGCACCCGGTCTGCGGCGGGCGTCCCGGCGCCGGTGAGGACGGCGCGGAGTGCGGCGGATACAGGGAGCGGCGCTGGCCCGAAGTCGCTCCGGGCCAGCGTGCCCGCTCAGCGGCAACGCGAACCGCCGTCGACCGAGGTCCAGGTCGGGTACGGCGCGACCTTCGCGATGTTCAGCTTCACGCACTTGCCCTTGCTTTTGGCTACTTTCGCGGTCACGACGACGATCGCGAACCCTGCGGCACAGGCTCCGTTGCCCGGGGTGGGGATCGCGCTGCAGAGCCCCGCCGCAGCCAGGCCATCCTTGGCGATCGTGGCGGTTTCGTTTTTGCTGAAGACGTAACTGCAACTGACGACCCCGCAATCGAAATTCCCGGTCACCCCGGTCTCGGCGGCGTTCGCCGGGGTCGCCGTTGCGAGCGCCGCGGCGCCGATGGCGAGTGCGGAGACGAGCCCGATCTTCCTGACCTTGTTCGGCATATCGACCGTCCTTTGTGGTCTTGTTCGTGGACGGCTCCGACGCTAGGGGTGGACGCTAATTGATCGCTAAGTGATCACTAAGGATCTTCGCGGCGGTTCCTTAGGTGTAGGTCAGTCATCGCTGGTCCGCCCCGAGCTTCCTGGACAGTCGCTAAGAGTGATTTCTATGCCGCGAGCTGCGTGTCCAGATAGGCTTGATAGGTCTCCGCTGGAGTCTTGTAGGCAAGTCCGGAGCGGAGACGCTGTCGATTGTAGAACACTTCGATGTACTCGACCACGGCTCGTCGTGCGTGGCGCCGGGTCGGAAATACGGTTCGATAGACAAGTTCATTTTTGAGCACTGCGAAGAACGACTCGGCCATGGAAATATCCCAGCAGACCGGGTGCTCCGGGCCGACCCCGGCTACCCCCGGATGTCGTAAACGCCCTGCACTCCACGGATGACGCGGTCTACGCTTTCCGTCGAGAGCACGGCGGGCTCCCGAAGGCGGCCCAGCGCTGAATCTGCTCGGGTCCAGCGACAAGACTGAGGCCGCCGCCCCGGGAAGGGGCAGCGGCCTCGGTTTTCGTGCGTGGTCCGGCGCGGGTCATCGCTCCTGGGTGGCCTGCGTCTCGGCGTCAAGGACTTCGTTCGTGCGGGCCTTGCGCTTGCGAATGTCGAAGCTCACCCGGACCGTGGTCTCCATCGCGATAGCGACGCGGGTGGGGGAGTCCTCGACCCGGACCCAGCTGTCGAGCTCCTCTCCCTCGGCGAGGCCGATCCGCCTGCCCATTTGCGGCAGCAGCCAGCGGACGGTCTCGCGGTCGTCGTGCACAGTGGCCAGGCCCTTCCAGCTCACCGTGCACCCCCACCCGAACAACGTGCCGACACCGCTGATGGTGGCCGCCACGCGGTTGTCGCGGAGGATCGCCTTGACTCGCTTGCGTTCGCTGAGGGCGAGCATCCAGAGCCTGCCGTCGTCGCCGCGCACGTAGGACATGATCGCCGACATGGGCGAGCCGTCCTTCGTCAGCCAGGTGAAGGTCAGCTCGTCCTGCTCGGCGACGAGCTTCGCCTCGTCTTCGAGGTCCAGCGCGTACGGCGTCAGGTCGACGTAGATCTGCTCGCCGACGTGTGTGTCGGCGGTGTGTTCTGACATGGGAACTCTCCTTGTGCCCGTGCCGGGGACGGGCGGTGCGGGGACGGTGGGAAAGGTGGGTCAGACCTTCCCGGCCTCGTCGGCGAGGATCGGGCGGCCGCCGATCCACTCGCCCTCGTTCCAGGTCGGCTTCCAGATCCGCTCCTTGATGAACCAGGAGCCATCGATCTTCAGGTAGGCGTCGTCGTACCAGCCGAGCCGGTGCACGCCGACGGGGTGGTCGTCAGCCGGGCGGACCTGGTAGAGGTCGCAGTAGACGCGGCCGATCGCCGCGCTGCCGTCGATGTCGAAGTAGTAGTTGCCGTTCTGGTGCAGCGTGCGCAGCGGGGCGTGGATCCGCCGGGAGTCCTCGGCGATCTCGTCCGCGGAGTGGTAGGTGAGGATGTCACCTGAGACGCCCAGGTCCGAGAAGTCGTAGACCATGAGGCAGTCCGGCGCGAAGACCGTCTTGACGAGTTCGTAGTCCTTCGTGTCGAGCCCGCGCGAGTAGCGGGTGACCAGGTCGAGCAGTGCGATCCAGTCCTCGCTCGGTGTCGTACCCATCGGTGGAACCTCTCTCTCGTAACTGTCGTCGTCCACGGCTGTCGAGTGGGGAAGCGTGGGCGCCCGGTCAGGGCGCGATCCGGGCCTCGGTCAGTTCCGGCAGGCCCGGGTAGATGCCGCCGGAGTAGCGAGGGCAGAGTCGGATGGGGAGGGAGTCCCAGCCGTTGAACCGGGCGATGTCGCCGTAGGCGGGCCGGATGCGGTCCTCGAGCACCTCGTAGTCCGGGCTCACGCGCAGAAGCTCTTCGAGGAAGCACTCCGCGGCGGTCTTTGCCAGGATCGCGCCGATGCAGCGGTGCGGGCCGACCCCGAAGGCGACGTGCCGGTTCGGCGTGCGCCCCAGGTCCACAGTGTCAGGTTCGGCGAAGGTGCTCTCGTCGAAGTTGGCCGAGGCCCAGGACAACAACAGCCGCTCGCCCGGGACGAAGTCCCGGCCAGCGTACGAACACGGTGCAACGACGTTGCGGGCCGAGGTGAGCGCAGGCGAACAATAGCGCAGGACCTCGTCCACGGCCGCGCCGAGCAGCGCGGGATCGGCGGCCAGCCGGGCCCGCTCCTCCGGGTGCCGGTACAGGTGCAGCACCGTGCTGGTGATCGTGGAGACCGTTGTCTCGTCACCGCCGGCGACCAGCATGACCGCCAACTCGTTGACGATCTCCAGCGGCAGCAGGTCGCCGTTCACCTCCGCCGTGGCCAGGTCCGCGATGATCCCTGTGCCGCCGTGCTCGCGCTGGTGGATGACCTCGGCGCGGAGGCTGTCGGCGAGGAACCCGAAGAACCGAGCACGTTCGATCGCCCGGCGTTCGCCAGGTAGCAGCCCGTCGTCGGCGGGGAAGTCCGAGGCGGGCGCGTGGCCAGACTCCTCCCGATAGCCGAGCCAGCGGTCGAGTGGCAGACCGACGAGATCGAACAGGAGCATGCGCTGGAACGGCCCGGCCAGGTCGCCGACCATGTCGACCTCTGCGCCTGCGGAGTACCGCCCGAGCGACCAGCGGGCGATCTCCTGCACTCGCGCGCGGCCGCGCTCGATCGCCGCCCGGGTGAACCACTTGTTCATCAGGCGCCGGTACAGGGTGGAGACCGGCGGATCCATCTCCAGGTTTCCCAGGCGCACCGGTCGCGGCGGTATGGTGGTGCCGAGGCCGACATCCTGGCCGCGGTCGTCGAACGAGCGCTCGGAGGAGAGCGCGCGATAGTCCGCGGCCGCGGCGACGACGTCGGCGTATCGGGTCAGGACGTGGAACCCGCCGTAGTTCTCGGAGTGGATGACCGGGCAGCCCGACCCGCGCGCGGCGGCGTAGATGGACTTCCAGCCGTCGGCGTACTCGCGACTGTGGTGGTCGAACATCGAACCAGGCCTTCCCTTCGGCGTCGCTCCACCGCACCAACCACGGCACTCTGCTCTCCGGAGTGATGTCTGACCGGGACCACGGTGCTGCGCCCGCCCCGGCAGTCACCCCGAAGGACGCCTCCCGTGTGGCTCAGAGTAATCTAACAGTGCATGGTTTGAGTGGCAATAGGCCGCTCCCGGGTGGCTCGGGCCTGAGTGGGCGCCCAACGCCGCCCGGGGTGTCCGGCATTGGGGAGCGTCGTGGTCCCTGACCGGTCCGCCGGACGGTTCGCCCACGGGCAGGTGCGGACCGCACTTCCTCCCCGTGGGGATCATGCCGCTCGCACATGCGCTTCAGAGGCGTCTTGCGCACCTCACCAAACGTTGTTAGGTTCGTCGCCCACGCGGGCCGGCACGATCCGCCTCATCGCCGACATGGTGCAACGCATGGTCATCGCCCCTGCCCGATAGGCGGTCGAGCCCGTGCACGGATCTCTCGCGACGATCATTGAGCAAAGGAGCTTACTGATGCTGGTTTCGGTGGACCGCGCGCCACGGCGCCGTGACGAGGCGAGGTCGAGATGGACGACATGACCCTCCCGGACAGCTCGAACGGGTCAGAGACCCCCGAGCGCAAGCGCGAACGGCGGAAGGCGACGCGGGCGGCGACCATCGGGTCCGTCCTCGAGTACTACGACTTCGCCCTGTTCGGCGCCGCCGCCGCGACCGTGTTCCCGCACGTCTTCTTCCCGAACTCGTCGCCGGTCCTGGCGAGCTTCCAGTCCATCGCGGTCTTCTCGCTGGGCTTCATCATCCGGCCGGTCGCGGGGTGGGTGCTGGGCAGCCTGGGTGACCGGTTCGGCCGCAGCCGCATCCTGCTCGCCACTCTGATGATCATGGGGTGCGGGACCGTCCTCATCGGCCTGCTGCCGAGCTTCGGTTCGATCGGCGTCGCGGCGCCGATCCTGCTGATGGTCCTGCGCCTGTTCCAGGGGGTCGGTGCGGCCGGCGAGTTCAACGGTGCCGTCGTCGTCGCCATGGAGTTCGCGCCCAAGAGCCGGCGTGGCCTGTTCGGTGCCTTCCCCGCAGTGGGTCCGCCCTTGGGTTCCGCGATCGGCGCGCTGGTGATGCTGGCGGCCTCCGCCGTCGTGACCGGGGAGCAGTTCCTGTCGTGGGGCTGGCGTATCCCGTTCCTGCTCGGCGGTCTTCTCGCGCTCTATGCGTTCTACCTGCGCCGCCAGCTCCCGGAGACACCCGAGTTCAGCAAGACGAACGGCAAGGGCCAGACCTCCCGGAGCCCGCTGCGGGACGCGCTGCGCAGCCGCCCCCGCGTGCTGGTCACGATGCTGCTGAGCTTCTTCGCCCTCGGTGGGCATTCCTACGTCTACGCGACCTTCGGCACCTCGTTCGCGGGCCGCACCGTGCAGCTGGGGAGCTCGGCGTTGTTCATCGGCATCATCGTCGGCTACGTGGCCCAGGCCGCGTTCGTCCCCATCTTCGGCTGGCTCTCGGACATTGTCGGGCGCCGGGCGGTCGTCGGGGGTGGTTTCCTCCTGCTGATCGTGATGGTCTTCCCCTACTTCGCCCTGATCCGGCCCAACTGGCCGCTCGGCCTCTGGATCGGCATCTTCGCGACCAACGGCATTGGGCTGGCCGCGGTGTTCGCGCCGATCACCACGTACCTGGCAGAGATGCTGCCGCCCACCTACCGCTTCAGCGGCATCGCCCTGGGCCGGGAATCGGGTGTCGCCCTCGGTTCGGCGATCATCCCGCCACTCGCGGTCCTGCTGACCGCTGACGGCTCGACGACCGCGCTCAGCATTCTCCTCATCGGACTCTCGGTGCTCGGTATCGGTGGCATGCTGGCCATCCCGCGAATCCTCAGGCGGGAGGCCGGTGACGACGCCGAGGCAATCCCGGCCCAGGTCTCCGCCGCCGGGACCCCCGTGACGAGTCTGGTCGCCGACCGGACGTGAGTCGATACGCGCCCCGCGATCCTCGAGGCCGCGGGGCTGCGGAGGGAGCAGGACATGGACAAACCCGTGCTGGTGGACCGGACGGTCATCGTGACGGGGGCGGGGAGCGGCATCGGCCGGGCGGTCGCGGTCGGAGCCACGCGGGCTGGTGCCGGGGTCGCGCTCGTCGGCCGTCGTGAGAGCGCGCTGCGGGCGACGGCGGAGGACTGCGAGGCGGTGGGCGGCAAGGTACTGGTCGTCGTCGCCGACCTTGCCGAGCGCGCGGCCGCCGGCCGGGTCGTGGCCGAGACCGTGGATCGCTTCGGCGGGTTGTACGGGTTGGTCAACAATGCCGCGGTGGCCACCCTCGGCGGCATCGAGGACGTCGACGACGATGCCGTCGAGGCGATGTTCGCGGTGAACGCCATCGCTCCGATCCGCCTGCTGCGGGCGGCGCTGCCCGAGCTGCGGCGCGCCGAGGGCGCGGTGGTCAACATCGGGTCGGCCAGCGGTCGCAACTCCTCGCCGCGAGCCATCGCCTACGGGGCGACCAAGGCCGCACTGCTGCACCAGACCCGGTCGGCGGCGAAGCTCCTCGCCGCCGACCGGGTCCGGGTCAACGCCGTCTCGCCGGGCGTGGTGGTCACGCCGATCTGGGGCGGCGTGGGCCTGGCACCGGACGTCGTCGAGGAGCGCCTGGACTCCCTCCGCGCGGCCACGCCCGTCGGGCGGCTGGCCGAGCCGGAGGAGATCGCACGCTGGGTGCTCGCGTTGCTGGACTCGCGCAGCGGGTTCGTGACCGGGACCATCCTCGACGTCGACGGGGGCCTCAGCGCGTGAAGGCCCCAAGCCATACCGCAGGGAATGACGTGTCGCACGAGACGAAGGAGTCTGCCGGGTGAATGACATCGATGCCGGGACGGTCGAGCGCCTTCTGGACCGCGCCAAGATCGACGACTGCATCCAGCGCTACGCCAACGGGATCGACCGGGCCGACAAGGAGATGATTGCCTCGGTCATCTGGCCGGACGCTCACATCAAGATCGGTGACCTGGACGGCACCGGCGCGGATTTCGTCGACTGGGTTTGGGAGGCCCTGCACACGATGATGCTCACGCAGCACTTCCTCGGCCGCTCGCTGATCCGGCTCAACGGCGCCAGGGCCAAGGCCGAGACCTACACGCGCAACTGGCACACCCTGCGCGATGAGGGCGGTCAGGTCTACGACTTCCTGCACGGCGGCCGCTATCTGGACACGTTCGAGAAACGCGGGAACGAGTGGCGGCTGCTCGACCGGTATGTCATGTGGGACTTCGCCTTCCGCAACGACACGCCGACAGATGTGAGCCGCGGCGCGATGGGCCAGGGCGATTTGATGTGGGAGCGCCCGCCACCCTGACGACAAGCTCTACACCGTCCTGGGTGGCCTGGATCCGCAACTCGAGTTCTGATCGGCACGCTTGAGGTTTCCGCCAGGCCCTGGCCGACGTTGCCCCGGAATGGAGTGGTGAAGAGGTGGCCGTGGGGCTGGAGGAACCGGCGGAGTCGCAGTGACTGGTCACGGCACCGAACGGCGCTCTGGTCGGATCCCTGACTCGGTGCTGGTGCTGAGGCGGCGGGCGACGTCTCGCGCGTGGGGTATGCCGCGGCCACGGCACAGTTCTTGAAGTTGATGACTGCTTGACGGTCTGCACGACGACCACATGCAGGCAGCGCTCAGCAATGAATCCATAGCCATGGCCGCTCGAAACTAGGACTTACGGCCGGGATGCATCTTTGATTCCGGCCGCGGTTGTGTAGAAGTGTAGGGAATGACGGTTGGGATGGTTTCCGAGAAGGTGTCACTGGGTCGTCGGTCGTCGGTAGTCGGTGTGCATGATTCTCCAGGTTTCGAAGTTTGGCAATGACGTAGCGAATCTTGTTGATTTGGGTGTTGAATTCTTTCTCCCAATTCAGACGCTCGCGATGCTGTGGCTTCTTGATCGGGGTGAGTATGCGATTTCCCACGTATCCCTTGTTGTCCATCCAGTTGTCGGGATTCAGTGCCAGAAGTACCCCGGACTCCTTCAGGCGGTGCGTGTCCTGCCTGCTTCCCTCAATGGGGTCGGAGATCCACGCGAGTCTCCCGTCGAGCGCGCATGCCACCTGCACGTTCATACCGGTCGCCTTGTGCTTGCCCGAGCACAGGCCTGGGCGATCAGCCCATGATCAGCACGGCAGCAGGGTGCCGTCCTGGGCTCCTCGTCAGATGATGTGGACACGCGCACAAGGATCTCTGATCCCGCCCTCTCCCGACCTGGCCCCCCACATCATCCTGCGCGAGACGGATGTTGGGCACCTGGCCCGGCAGCGTGTGGAACTGGCGCACGATCTCGTTGCGGGTCTGCTCCGAGGTCCCTGCCTTCAACTTGAACAGTGAACAGTGCCGGATCATCGGTACCCCTCTCCTTGCGCCACGACACCGTGGCGCTCGAGTGAGCCGCCGGAGCCATCCGGCGGTGAGCCGACTGTACCTCTTATCCAAGCAGTGTATGGTAACGTGCCTTACATCCAATGCCGGATGGGAGCCACACGATGACCGACGAGTCGGCGTGGAGCAAGTACCTGCTCTGCAATTCATGGCCGCGAACCATCGGAACGACGCACTTGCCCTAGGTCGTATTTGCGCGGAGTGGCCGACGACGACTGGCGCGCGCTCCGGATGCGGACTCCGAACGGCCCGTTCTGCGAGCCAGCGCAGACCTCCATTGCGCTGTTCAGGACCGCGGTACTCCTCGCAGTCGCGTGCCGAGGGACCGCCGTGCCCATTGCGGCGATGGCGGTCGGACGTGGATCCCGGCGACACGGCCAGACAATTTAGATAAGAAATGCAGCCTGAAAGAGAAGGTGCAATGAATCGAGTCGAAGGTCAGGTGGCGCTCGTCACCGGCGCTGCACGCGGCCAAGGACGCAGCCATGCCGTCCGGCTCGCCGAGGAAGGTGCGGACATCATCGCGATCGACATCGCTGACGCCGTCCCCCACCTTCCCTACCGGACCGCCACGAAAGAGGACCTCGAGGAGACGGCACGGCAGGTCGAGGCGCTCGACCGCCGGATCGTCACCGCTACCGTGGACGTTCGTTCGGCCTCTGCACTGGAGGCGGCGGTCGACTCGGCGGTCGCGGAGCTGGGTAGGCTGGACATCGTGGCGGCCAACGCCGGCATCGGCATGTGGCCTTTCCCTTCGTGGAAGCTCCCCGAGGAGCAGTGGGACCAGATGGTCGACGTGAACCTCAAAGGGGTGTGGCTGACCTGTAAGGCCGCGGTTCCGCACATCATCGCCGGGCGCCGAGGCGGATCGATTGTCCTGACGAGCTCGGTCGGCTCGCTTAAGGTCATCCCGAACGCGGCGGCCTACTCGGCGGCCAAGCACGGCGTCGTCGGGTTGATGCGCACGCTTGCCGTGGAGCTCGCGGGCGAACGCATTAGGGTGAACACCGTACACCCCACGCAGGTGCCCACACCCATGATTATGAATGATGCCATGTTCCGCTTGTTCTGTCCGGGCAAGGAGAACCCGACCGCAGATGACTTCGCTGCGGTCTCCCGCACGACGAACGCGCTTCCCGTCTCCTGGATCGAACCCATCGACGTCAGCAACGCCGTCCTGTTCCTGGCCTCCGATGAAGCGCGGTACATCACCGGTGTGGCCCTTCCGGTCGACGCCGGCAGCGCCCTCGTCTGACGCCGTGGTCCGCAAGGCGAACGGCGCGGCTTTCACAACAACCCGTTCTTGTCGTCAACCGAGAGGGTGTCTCGTGATGAGCGAGGAAACGCGTTCACTGCTCGAGCGGATTCAGCATGTCGAGGACGTCCTCGCCATCAACGACTTGCGGGCGAGGTACTGCCACCTCGTCGACGAGCGTCGCTACGAGGAGGTGCTGGCACTGTTCACCTTCGACGCGGAGGTGCACATGGCCGGCTCGGCAGTCGGGACGGAGGAACTCAGCCGTTACTGGACGAAGGGCGCCTTCCTCGCACTTGGAATCTCTAATATGTGGCACTTCTCGCACAATCAGACCCTCGAGATCGACAATGACCAGGCACGGGGTGAGGCGCTTATCGAATGCTATGCCATTGTGAACGACGAACCTGTCGTCATTGCCGCGAAATGCCTGGAGGAGTTCCGGCGCGTCGACGGCAGATGGCTCATCGCGAAGAAGTCAACTGCGAACACGACGTACTATCAGGGCCCTTACAGTGAGGGGCCTACGCCGAATAGCCTGCTCTGGCTGGCTTGACCCGCTCCCTCCTGTCGGTTTCGGCTCCGGCAGTACTCGCCGATCCTCTTTGGTACGGGATGACTCCATACGGCTGCTGAACGTCGATGTGCAATAGCTTTTTGCTCTTCTCATGGCGCTTGCTGCACAGCCTGACCAAACTCGACAAGTTGCTGCGCCCGAACTGGCGAGCCCTCCCACTTTCCGGACAGTGGACCTAATAAGGTCCAGTCTGGAATGGAGGATGGTCAATGCCGGAACGGCGTCGGAAGTCCCGAGTTTCGGGATGAAGCGGTCAAGATGGTGGTCGCGGGGAATCGTCCAGTCGCGCAGGTCGCTCGGGAGCTGGGAATCAACCCGGGCACGCTCGGCAACTGGGTTCCACAGTATCGTAAGGTGCACCGGTCGAAGAGGAACTGTTGTCGGTTTCCGAGCGCGCCCGGCTGCGGGAACTCGAGCCGGAAAACCAGCGCCTTCATCGTGCCGCTCTGCGTCCGGACCGATGGTGCCTGGGTCTCCTGTTCTGCCGTCTTCCGTGTGTCAGCTGCGCATGGTCACACGCTGTCCGAATAGGCCGCCTCGACTCCCCATCTGGTGAGCGTGCAGCGTTGACGAATGTTTCCCATCATTGTTAGATTCTTGTGCTAGATAGCGAGCCAGGAGGACCAATGCCGGACCCCGATTTCCTGCCGGCCGTGGCGGCCGTCCGCGGCATGCGGCTTTACCACACAGGGATCGTCGTAGAGAACCTCGACGAGGCAATGTTGACCTGGCAGGCCGCGATGGGTCTGGACTGGGCGCCGCCGCGAACCACCGCGTCGAAGGTCATCGGTCCCGACGGCGTGCTGCCCAACAACGTCCGGTACACGTACTCGCTGCAGGGACCGCACTTCCTGGAGCTCATCGAGCTGGTGGACCCAGCTCCCTACATGCCCCTCTCGGAAGGCGGGCGGGTCCACCACCTTGGGTACTACGTGGACGACCTGCGGCGGGCCTCCGCCGAGCTCGAGGAGCAGGGGTTCCGGCGCGAGCTCGCCGGGATCGGAAGCGACGGTGGAATCGACCGCCTCGCCTTCCACTACAACCCCGCCTCGCCGGGGATGTGGATCGAGCTCCTCTCGCCGGAGGTCGTGTCGGGGACAGCCGAGTGGATCGCGGCCGCCGCGGCAGAACGTGGCGTCCCTTTCGTGCCACCCCTGCTCTGAGGGAGCGAGGACGGCCGGAGCGTCCGGTCGTCGAATGGGTTGGCGCCGCTGCGCGCACTCGTCCCGTCTGGAACGGTCGCGTTTAGCCCCGACGGCCGCCGCTGTGCCGTCACCGGAAGTACTTTCCGCCTTTGGCCGCCGGGCCGGATGATCGGACACGCCAAGATTTTCGATGTCGCCACGGGCCGGGAAGTCCTCCGGATCCGCCACTCCCAGTCGGTGCACACACTGGCGTTCAGCCCCGATGGCACCCGACTCGCCACTGCCGGCGACGACAAGTTCCTCGAGCTCGGGGACATGGTCAGGTCGCCCGCTTCCAGCGCCCTGGAGGCGTCATCGGTCTCCGGAGTGGTGTGGATGATGTCGCCCTTGGTCCCCGTGAGCCGGAACCCCTCTTTGCCGAAGTCGTTGAGGATCCACGTGTTGGGCAGTGGCCGGAACGGGCCGCCCGCCCTTGCCCGTTCGATCTCCATGTTCACCTGCGTGGTCTTGCTCCGGTCGTCGGCCAGTTCGTGGAGCGCGAGCACTCTCGTCGTCCCGAACATGATCTGGGCTCGGGTGAGCTTGATCTTCAGCTTCGTCACCGAGATCCACTTGCCGTCGCGCTGGAACAGGATGTCGGTTCCGGTGTCCTTGACCGGAGTGCCGTTCGCGAGCTGCGAGAACTTCCATGAGTCACCCACAACCGCGCCGCCCTCGCCGAGAGTGAAGGTCCCGGCCGTTGTTGGGTTGAAGGTGTGCCCGCGGTTCTCCTCGTCCTTCTTTGACTCCGGCGGACCGCCACGGGCGGGCACGGTCTTCGTCAGCTTCTCCTTCACGAAGACCCTCAGTTCACCCATCGGTTGCACGAGGCCACTCTCGACCACCGTTGACGCGTCGGGAACGAACTCCAGCTTCAGATCGGTGGCCAGTGGCCCGATGAGCGGGGACAGCTCAGCCTCCAGCGCGGGCTGTTTTGGGAAAGGGGCCTCGTTGACCCGTTTGAGCAGGCTCGCGAGCTCACTCTTGCTCATGCGCTTGTAAAGCCCGGTTCGCGCGCCTTTCGACAGGGTGAGCAGCGCCGTCCAGCATTCGGCGTAGGTGATCCGACCAGCCGTCGCGTTGCGGAGGGCGTCCATGCCCGTGACCTCTCCGGCCGAAGCGTCCTTCCTTACCGCCACGGCCATCGCCAGATCGAGCCGCGGCTTGTCGTACCGGGTTCCGTCGGCTGGGTGGGCAACCAGCTTGGCGCGGGCCGCACCGAGCTGCCGCAAGATGGCGACAATCCCCTCCGGGTTGTGCCCGTTGAGCAGCCACCAGGGGCCGCCTTCCCGGTTCCAGTCCTCGCCGTTCATCTGCGCGGCGACCCCGTCGGCGTTGTCCTTCGCCCACCCGCGCTGCACGACGAAGCTGGTCACGCTGTTGCCCGCCGTCCGCTGCAGGTTCAGCAAGTGCTCGACTCGCGGAGCACCTGGGCGAGTCACCGGAGTTGGTGGCACGGCGGTCGGGCGGTGGTCACGGCGGCGATCGCGCATCGGCTCTTCCCCTGACGTCGGTCTGCCTGAATTGTCGCCGGGAAGCACGGATCGTCACAGGAGCGCGCGGGTGCGCGAGCGGACCGTTTCGGTTGCCCTTTTGTGCTGCGAGCAGGAATTCGTAGTCCCTCCGGTGTGCCGCTGAAGATCTCGTGCTGTGCACGAAGTGCTGCGACCGGTGCGGTGAAGTCCACTGCACCGAAGTACTCGGCCAGAGCCCGCGCGTAGCGCTCAGACTGCAGCAGGAGTGGAATGTGTTCACCGGTCCAGCTGAACATGCCGGTGATGTCGTGATCACGGTGGCGAGGATTGCGTGTCCCCGTGGTGACTTGATTTTGTAGGCGGCGACCGCTGCCACGGCGAAGACGCCGTTAGGGACGGGGCTGCCAGGGCAACGTTTCGAGCTCGGCGAGACGTCGACAACCGTGTGCGGCGAAGTCGGGAATTCCCTTGGCGTGGGAATGCGCCAGGACCCCGGAGGTGACCCACAACCGTTGGCGGGGTCGAGTATCAGGTGTTCGTTCGCGCGGAGCAGTACTGTCGCGGGCGGTATGCCCCAGTGCGCAATCCTGTGCGGATGATTGCTGCGGCAGCGCTGCGAGAATTCGCCGTCTGGATGAGATCATCGGGCGGTGCCGCTGTAGGCGCAATTGGCTTGGTGTAGTGCACTTTCTCATTGTCGATAGAGCGTGGTCACGATGTCTGTTAGCAGGCGTGCGATGTCGCGGGGGTGAGTGGCGGCGTTGTCCGGGGCAGCGCTGCGCAGAGCCGCGTTGATGTGGGCATAGGCGTCATCGAGGGTGCCGTGGCCCTCAGGGAGGCTTTGGTACCAACGGTGACCACGAGGCGGGTTCGGAATGTCCGCGGCGGTGAGGTAGTCCTCGATGCCTTCGTCGATCACTTCTTGGTCAGTGGAGGTCCGCGGCACTCTGTAGGACGCGGTGCCCGTGGCTGTGACGGCGGTGATGGTGACGGACTGCGGTTCCCGATCAGGCATGCGTACCAGACGCCCGGAACCAGCGAGCCAGGCGATAAGCATCCCGAAGCCTGTCTCGGGTACCTGGTCGTAGACTGTGCCGTCGATCTCCAGACGAGCCGAGTCCGGCCCTCCAGCCCGCCCGGGAAGCGCAGTCGTCTGAGTGTCCTCGGAAAGCAAAGGCACCTGCTGCCACTGCTCGGGCGGTGACGCTGCTTGGCTCATTTCTTTCACGCCTCCACGCTCTACAACTTCGCACCGGTATCTGCTCCCAGCGCAGGTACTGGCCGGCCCCCGCATCCGATGCGAAGGACCGGCCATCTGTCCAGGAAGGTACCTGTTAGATCATGGTCAGCGCAGCTTGGATCACGGGTAGTAGCAGTTGTCGTTGCCGTAGCAGTTGAAGTACGCGCCTTCGAGCGTGCCCAACGGGTAGGCCGGGTCGCCACTGGGAGTGAACCCGCCATTGACCGCGCCGTAGTACTCGTTGGAATTGGCGAGCCTATTGCCAAAGAGAGTGGAACTGTTCCAACGACCGCTGACAAAGGGCGCGCCCGCTCCGTGGACGACGCAACTGTTGTCAGGAAGGAGGTTGATCTCTTCCCAGCAATTCACCTGCACATTAAAGAATTGCAGACTGGGACCAGTGTCGCGGATCAACGACACCTTCCACTGAGCCTGACGGCCGTTGAGATTGGTGCGCAGCACCACATCGAAAGTGCCAATCACGCCGTTGGAGTTGCCGTAGGTGGCATTGCCTTTGGTCTCACCGATGTAGTTGCTGACGGTTCTGTGACAGATACTGCCGTTCTCGCACCATGTGTCGTAGTCATCGAATATTCCCATCGGTCCCTCGGTGCGCGCTGGCACAGCCGGGTTAACCGCGGTGAACGGCTCACCAGGTGCTTTGCCTGCCGCGTCGGTTCCGACCGTGAGTCCTGTCGGGGTGCATACCCATGTCTCGGCACCCGATGTGATCGCGGCGTCAATGCACGGTGCCAGCGCTGTTGCAGTCGAATCGGCCGACGTGGCCTGTCGTGTTACCGGTTCCGCGATGGCTGCGGCAGTCCCCCCAGCGCGAACAAACTCGTGAGCACGGCAACCTTCATTGAAAAAGATTTCATGAAAAAAAGTCCTTCCCCTCGTAACCAGGAGTTGCTACATCTCCCCATCCTGGACGTGCAATAACTCTGCTGAGTTCGCACGTTCTGGCGACATCACCATTTAGGTTAACTTCTTACTATTCGCTCATACTGAGAGTGATCAACCCGCGTTGTTGACAGATGGTGAATTCGGGTGGGGTGAGCGTCGATGGCACCGATCAGGCATGCCTACCTCACGATTCTGCTGGGCCTGCAAGGCCCCGGCCGCCTGGTAGGCAGGCCGGCCGGTCCTTTCTTATTGGGTCGACGCAGATGGGCTCCCACTGATCACCGACTCGGCCGACACGATCGAGTAAAGGTTGGCGATCAGCAAAGGCGCTCGTTGAGCGTGGCGAACATCGTGTCGATGTCGTCGTCAGGCCGGCCGTCGATGTACCCGCTCGTATCAACGTGAAGATACTTCCGGTCGCCGCCGCGTTCCTGGTGATGCCGACGGAGATCTGACCTACATGGGCGTCCGCGTCCAATCGCCAATACCGCCGACCGCATCGAGGCTGTGACGCCTGGTCGTTCGATGGAAGTGACCAGCTCGGTGTCCAGGAGTCGCAGGTCATCGACCGGGAGGTGCGGACGATGCTGTGGCACTGCGTCGGGCAACTGCCTCCGGCCCAGCGGGACTGCCTGCACCTGCGGTTCCGGCTCGACCTGTCGGTGGCGGATACCCCCGAGGCGATGGGGCGCCCGGTCGTGGCCATCCGGCAGCTGCAGTACCGGGCGTCGCGCAACCTCGGTGTCAACTGGGCTCTTTCCCACGCGTGACAACTCTGTGAGAGGCAGGCTGTCACAGGACCGCGACGACCTCGACCTCGATCAGCAGATCAGGGGCGACCAGGGCACTGACCCGCACGATGGTGCTCGCCGGTGGTGACCCCGAGAACCACTGGATCCGCAGGTCGCTGAGTCGTTCGAACCAGGTCAGATCGGTGACGTACACCGTCACCTTGACGATGTCGTCGAACACCGCGCCGTTCGCCCGCAGGATCGTGTCGATGTTCGTGAACACCTGCTCGGCCTGCCGCACCGGGTCGCCTTTCCCGACGACCTGGCCATCCGCGTCCCACGCCACCTGCCCGGAGACGAACAACAGGTCGCCCGCGCGTACCCGCACGGCGTTGGAGTAGTACGGCCGCAACGCGGGGGGCGCCCCCGGTGGGTCGCTGAGCTGCTTACGCACCGGGTTCACGGCGTCTCCTGCCCGCCGGTCACGAGGGGATGCCGGCGATCGCTTCGACCTCGACCAGGAGGCCTTCGATCGCCAGCGCGCCGACCCCGATCAACGTGCTGGCGGGCAAGGCCGATCCGAAGTATTCCTTGCGGACCTCGTTGACCGCCCGGCGATCAGCGACATTGGTGAGGAACACCGTCACCTTCAGCACATGAGCGAAGTCCGTGCCCGCGGCCTTCAGCGCGGCACCGAGGTAGTCGTGCACGGTCCGGGCCTGCGCCGTCACGTCGCCGGGCGCGACGACCCGGCCGTCCGCGCCGATCGCGGCGCATCCGGAGACGAAAAGCAGGTCGCCCCATCGGACGGCGTCGGTGTAGTGACTCAGGGGAGCGGGCAAGCCGTCGACCTGAAGTTCCTCACGGCGCGGTGAACTCATCGGGATCCTCTCGTTTGATCAAGGCGGTGCTGGGACGCTTCTCCAGTCGTGCGACCAACCCGGACAGCGCGGAGACGCTGGAGAAGTCGAGATAATCGTCCACATAGGGCAGTGCCAGACGTAGTCCCTGCACCTGGGGCCGGAAATCCGTGCTCGCCGCGTGCGGATCGCACCAGACGACCCGGCCGACCTGACCACGGAGCCGGCGCATGCCGTCC
>NZ_DASYMU010000081.1:0-34041 GCF_036008905.1 Amycolatopsis sp.
GGAACTGCTTGATGTCGATAAGGGTCGGGCGCACGGCGTCGGTCACGTGCCAGAAACCGGTGGCATAGCGGGGGATGGCGGTCAGCATGGGCGGAGGCCGTCGAACAGGATCGTGAGGGTTCGGCGCTGCAGGGTGGGATCCCATCCCGCGTGCAGGGCGCCTTGGCTGGTGGAAGTGAGCAGGGCCAGGACTTCGTCGAGCCCGACGTCCGTGCGCACAGCACCGGCATGCTGCGCGCGGGTGAGTAGTTGGCCGATTGCTTCTCGCAGGCTCTGGATGGGCTGGGCGACGTGGATGTCGACGCCGGATTCGGCGAGTAGGTCGACGACCGTCTTCTTCGCCGCCGCTTGGTCCACCATCCGGGTGAAGAAATCGAACAAAGCGGTGGCGGGGTCGGCTTCGGTGGCCAGGGTGGTGACTTCGTCGGTCAGGCGCAGCATGAGGTCCTTGACCAGCGCCTGGAGTAGATCCTTCTTCGTCGGGAAGTGCCGGAAGACTGTCCCGATCGCGACCCCGGCCCGCTCGGCGACCTCGTCCGTCGACGCCGTCGGGCCCTTCTCGACGAAGACGACTTCGGCCGCGACCAGGATGCGGGCGCGGTTCCGCCTGGCGTCGGCGCGCAGCGGTTTGATGGCGGTCACCAGGGCATCTTCGCCGATTGACAAGATGAGTCGCAACTCATTATCTTCCGGCCATGAGCCAGCCGGTGTTGTGGATCGACCAGGCCTACGACCGGGAACACGCCGGAACCGCTTCGAGTCGCTACGCCACGCACGTCCGCCGCAACGCCCACGAATTCGCCGACGCCGTTGGTGATATCGCGCCGGTCCGCTTCGCCTGTGCCGCGTGGAATCTGGCCGTCCCGCCGAGTCTCGCGCCCGGCTATGTACGGGTGCATCGGCGGATCCTCTCGGCCTACTGCGTCCGGAACGAGTGGGACGGCTCGCTGACCGCTCAGCTCAACCTGGTGTCACCACTGCCCGCCGCGCTGACTTCGTCGCGGGAATGGTGGCAGGATCGCGGCTGGCGGGACTGGCCCGAGCTGTTCGGCCAGTTCGTGGACCCGTCCGAGCAGGACATCGCCAAGAGCCCGCATCTGCGCGCGTCCCTGTTCCTCGAGGCCCCGATGTCTCTCGACGGACTGCCGGAAGCCCCGGAGACGCTGGGCGACGACCTGGAGGACACCGCGGCCCGCGCGGTCGCGGTCCTCGTCCGCGACCTGAACGACCTCGTCTCCCCGATCCTCCGCAGACTGTCTTAGGAAACAGGGCGGCCGGCGCCGGCGTAGTCGTCGCCCTTCGAGTGGTACGTGTGGATCTGGATGGCCTGGCCCTCGGTCGGCGCGTTGATCATCAGCCCGTTGCCGAGGTACAGCCCGACGTGGTGGATCTTCGTCGCCGGGTTGCCGTAGAACACGAGGTCACCGAGCTTCGGTTCCTCGTTGAGCGGCACCTTGGGCAGCGAGTGGTACTGGGTGTCCGCGGTCCGCGGCAGGCCGACACCGGCGTCGTCGTAGGACGCCTTCGTCAGGCCCGAGCAGTCGAACCCGGCCGCGCCCGTGTCGGGGCCGTTGCCGCCCCAGACGTACGGCAGGCCGAGCTGGCCGAGCGCGAAGCGGGTGGCGCGCGTCGAAGGGGAGGACGCCTTCGCCGGGTCGAGCGACAGCGTCGCGAACAACTGGGCGTTGCCGAGCACCTGCTGGCGGAAGAGTTCGGAATCTCGGAACTTCTCGACCGCGGTCCACCAGCCCTTGCCGCCGCCGAGGTCCGCGCCGCCGTTACAGAGCGCGCGCCCGGCCGCGACCGAGGCCGAGTTGACGTCGGTGATCGCGGGCTTGGCGATACCCGGAATGCTTTGGCCCCAACGCTTCCACTGCGCCTGCGTCAGGCCCATCGGGCCGCCCGCCTTGTCGGCGCCCGCGCTCGCCTGGCCGATCCCGGCCAGCGTGACCCACGACAGGTGGCAGTTCGGCTGTTCCGCGCGGAGCGTGAGCTCGCCGTTCGCGTAGCCGATGAGCGATTCGAGCGGCAGCCCGAGCGGACCGGCGAGGCCGGTCGCCCAGGTTTCGAGCGGCTTCGCGCCTTGCGCGGGTTCTTCGGCCTTGACGGGGGCGCTGACTTCGAGCACGGACGGACCGGCGCCGCCGCCGATCGTCGACGTCTCGGTCGCCGCGGGGGCGGGCGCGGTGGCGACCGCCGGCCGGTCGTTGCCACCCGCGAGCAGCCAGCCCGCGGTGACGAGCCCGGCAACCAGCGGCAACGCGACCAGCCCTCGGGTGGCAGCGCCGCGTGCCCAACTGCCATGGGCCTTCTGGGGGCTGTTTTCGGGCGTTGTCACATCGGCCAGGTTAGAAGAGCTCACTCCATGTGTAACGACCTGAGGGCTTACACGTTAGGGGGACTCTCATAGTGTGGACGGATGGACATCAACGGCGAGCGCCTCCGAGCGGATCTCAGCGGTTCCTACGCGGCGATCGACGTCGTCGCGAGCACCGGTTCCACCAACGCCGATTTACGGGTAGCCGCAGCTCAGGGCGCCGCGGATCGCACGGTCCTGATCGCGGAGGAGCAGACGGCCGGGGTCGGCCGCCGGGCGCGGCAGTGGAGTTCGCCGAAGGGCTCGGGCATCTACTTGAGCGTGCTGCTGCGGCCGCGAGAGGTCCCGTTCGCGGGTTTGGGCTCGCTGTCGGTGGTCGCCGGACTCGCCGTGCGTGACGTCGCCGCGCGGATCGGTGTCGACGCGGTCCTGAAGTGGCCGAACGACGTCCTCGCCGGACCGGGCCGCGGGAAGTGCGCGGGCATCCTGTCCGAGGCCGTCGCGGGTGACGAGCTCGTGGGTGACGAGCTGTCAGTCGTACTCGGCATCGGACTCAACGTCTTGCCGCTCGGTGACGATGTTCCCGCCGGGCCGGGCGGACTCGCGCCGACGTCGCTGGCCGAGCAGGGCGCGACCACGACCGACCGCACCGAGATCGCGGGCCTGCTGCTGGCCGCGCTGGCCGAGCGCGAACTGAGCTGGCGCGGCGCCGGTGGCGACTTGACGAAGGCCGGGCTGCTGCCGGAATACCGCCGCCACTGCGCCACGATCGGCCAGGACGTGAACGTCCTCCTGCCGGACGGCGAGGTCCTCAGCGGGCGCGCGTCGGACGTCGACTCCGCCGGGCAGCTCGTGGTCTCGGGACGCACGATCTTCGCGGGTGACGTCGTCCACGTCCGCCAGGCATAAACTGCGATTCCTGGCGGGTTGTGCCTCCATCGGGGCGGATCGCCGGTACGGTGAGTCCACCACCGCCGCACACAACTTGGGAGCGTCCGACGTGGCCTATCCAGACGATTTGCTCAGTGAGAACGAGCACGTCGTAGTGCACAGTCATCCGCACTTCAAGATGCTGATCCTGCCGTTCATCGCGCTCGTCATCACCCTCGGCGTCGGCGTCTGGCTGGCGATCATCGGCCAGGACGCGGCCGCGCCGTGGAACCTGGTCTCGGAGATCGCCGTCGCGGTCGTCGCGCTGGTGCTCGTCGTGTGGTTGTTCTTCGTCCCCTTTGTCCGGTGGCGCACCACGCACTTCATCGTGACGACCGACAGGCTCATCGCGCGCGAAGGCGTGATCAAGCGGACGGGGATCGACATCCCGTTGTCGCGGATCAACAGCGTGCAGTTCGAGCACGGCCTGATGGACCGCGTTTTCGGCTGCGGCACGCTGATCATCGAGTCGGCGTCGGACGAGCCGCTGCGCTTCGACGACATCCCGAAGGTCGAGCGGGTGCACACCGTCATCTACCGGGAAGTCAACGACAACCCGTACGACGACTACGTGACCGGCCAGCCGGCACCCGAACCGCAGACCCAGCCGCTGCCGTCAGGCCAGCAACAGCAGCAACGGCCGCAGTCGCGTCGCGGCCGGCGCTGAGCTGTGGGCGCGCGCGAACTGGGACTGCCGGAGAAGGTTTCGACGACAGGTCTGCCTGAGCGGGTGACGATCTGGGAGGTCGGTCCTCGTGACGGCCTGCAGAACGAGAAGTCGATCGTGCCCGTCGAGGTCAAGCTGGAGTTCCTCGACAGGCTCGCCGCGGCGGGGCTGACCACGTTGGAAGCCACCAGTTTCGTGCACCCCAAATGGGTTCCCCAGCTCGCCGACGCCGAAGAGTTGCTCGCCCGGCTCGCCCGTCATGAAGGCGTGCGGTATCCGGTGCTGGTGCCCAACGAGCGCGGGCTGAACAGGGCGCTAGACGCGGGTGTCGAGCACATCGCCATCTTCGCCAGCGCCACGGAGACGTTCGCGCGGAAGAACCTGAACTCGACGCTGGAAACGCAGTTCGACATGTTCGAGCCGGTGGTTTCCCGTGCGGTGGCCGAAGGTCTCGAAGTGCGGGGCTATCTCTCCATGTGCTTCGGCGACCCGTCGGAAGGCGCTGTCCCGGCCAAGCAGGTCGTCGAGGCCGGCCGGCGGCTGCTGGAGCTGGGCTGCTCGCAGCTTTCGCTCGGGGACACCATCGGCGTCGCGACAGCCGGGCAGGTCGAGGCCGTCCTCGCCGGGTTCGACGACGTCGGCAAGCTCGCCGTGCACTTCCACGACACTTACGGCCAGGCGCTGGCGAACACGTTGGTGGCACTGCGCTGCGGTGTGTCCACTGTGGACTCTTCGGCTGGTGGTCTCGGTGGCTGCCCGTACGCCGAATCGGCGACGGGCAACCTCGCGACCGAGGACCTCGTCTGGATGCTCGACGGTCTCGGCATCGCCCACGGCGCCAACCTCGACGCGTTGGTCGAGACCAGCGCGTGGATGGCGGAAAAGCTCGGCAAGCCCAGCGCTTCCCGGGTGGTCAACGCCTTGGCGAAGTAGGGGAACCGGAGAGCTCCGGGGCACGTCCGAGCTGTCAGGAGGGTGCCGTGAGTGAGCAGTCCGAAGCGGGAACCGGGCCGATCGTGGGCGTTTCGCAAGCACCGCGCAAAAGCGTCCCGCCCCTTTTCCTGGTCCACATGTTCCCGATCGGCCATCTGCCCGTGGCCGCGGACAGACCGGCCACCCAGCTCCCCGCGCCGCCACCCGAGGTCGACTACGTCGTGGGCGGCCGGTTCGCGCCCGAGGACCATCCGGATTTCGGACTCGTCGAAGACGTCCAAGCCTTGACCAATGTCCTCGCGCGACTCCGTCGCACGGCTTTGCCGCCCGCCGGCCCGGCGCCCGAAGAGCTGCTCGACGGCTACGAGCTCTTCGGCGGAATGACCGAGCAGCAGTGGAATCGCCGTTACCTGGGCGGTTTGCGCGCGTCGGTGCCCGAGTACGCCTGGCCGCCCGGTGACCTCCATCCCGAAGGCGGCCGCGACGAAGGCGAGCCGATCGTGCTCGAGGAAGACACGCTCCTCGACCGTTTCGGCAGCGACCACGGCCGGATCTTCGCCCCCGAGGGCACGTCGTTCGCCAGCCGCTCGCTACCGCCCGCCTTGGTGACGTCGGGGTACCGCCGCTACCGCGTCCGGCGCCGGTTGCCGCTGTGGCGCACGGTTTCCGCCGCCTGGTTCGGCCAGCCCGGCGGCGGCGTGCGGTACCGCGCGACGCACTCCGCCGACGAGCTCGTCACCATGGGATACCTGGAGTGCACATGAACACGCTGTCGATCACGCGCTGGCTCGAAGCGCTCGGCGTGCCGCCCGAGGTCGTCTCGGTGGGCGCGGAGGCCGACAACGCGTGGTGCCTGCTGAAGTCCGTCGACGGTGAGCCGTCGTGGGAGGTCTTCTGGCGCGAGCAGGGCAACCGCTACGACTGGGCCCGCTTCACCGACGAACAGGTGGCCTGTCACTACCTGTTCGGCCGGCTGGCGTGGACCCAGGTCGCGCGCGGTGCCGTGGGCGTCCTACCGAGAAAGGATCGCTAGCGTCTCGTCGTGGAGCAGGCCGTTGGTCGACAACGCCGAGCCGCCGTTGAAGTCCGGTTTGCCGGAAAGGTCACTGAACCGCCCGCCGGCTTCGGTCACCAGCACCTGCGCCGCGGCGACGTCCCACGGGTTCACGATCGCCTCGGCGGCGATGTCGAGCGCGCCCTCGGCGACCAGGCAGTGCTGCCAGAAGTCCCCGAACGCCCGGCTTTCCCAGCACGCGTCGACGAGCGCGAGGTACTTCTCCCGCGAGTGGTACTCGGCCCAGGAGTTGATGTCCGTTGTGGACAGATAGGCATCTGACATCGAGGTCACCTTGGACACCGAGATCCGGCGCTCACCCGCGCTGTCGGCGAGCCACGCGCCGTCACCCGTGGCCGCCCACCAGCGGCGGCCGAGCAGGGGCGCGCTGATCATGCCGACCACCGGTGTGCCGTCCTCGACGAGCGCGATCAGTGTCGCCCAAACGGGTACTCCACGGAGGAAGTTCTTGGTGCCGTCGATGGGGTCGACCACCCAGCTGCGGCCCTGCGCGG
Source organism: Amycolatopsis sp. (assembly GCF_036008905.1). Taxonomy (GTDB): domain Bacteria; phylum Actinomycetota; class Actinomycetes; order Mycobacteriales; family Pseudonocardiaceae; genus Amycolatopsis. Next base: position 6,417 of record NZ_DASYMU010000081.1, read on the forward strand.
AAACGGAGCCGCCGCGCTCCTCACCGGCCACCGTGTCGCCCGGTCGCTCGGCCGCCAGCAGCGTGCGGATGGCGTCCTCCACGGCCGTGTCGGCGTCGGTCACCGGAGTGCGGTCGGGTTTGCGCTCCACGGTGAGGTCGAGTGCGCGGAACCGGTCGGTCGTGATGGCGTCGGCGGCGTCCGCGAGGCGGCGGGCAAGTTCGGAATCCTTCTCGTAACCAGGCACGATCACGATGGTTTCACGCCGCCGAGACGTAGAGTTGGCGAGGTGAGCATGGTGCTACTTGCCGAGGACGATCCGGCCATCGCAGATCCGCTGTCCCGCGCTCTTCAGCGGGAGGGCTACGAGGTGCGGGTCGTCGGTGACGGCCCGGCCGCACTGGAGGCGACCAACGAGCAGCGCATCGACCTGCTCGTGCTCGATCTCGGCCTGCCCGGCATGGACGGGCTCGAGGTCTGCCGCCGGCTGCGCGCCAGCGGCACCGAGGTACCGGTGCTGATGCTCACCGCGCGCACCGATGAGGTCGACTTCGTCGTCGGGCTCGACGCGGGTGCCGATGATTACGTCGCCAAGCCGTTCCGCCTCGCCGAGCTGCTCGCCCGTATCCGCGCGCTGCTGCGCCGCCGGGTGCCGGAGGTGCTCGAATCGGCGGGCGTGCGGATGGATCTCGGGGCGCGGCTGGTCACTGTGGACACCCACGAGGTGCAGCTGGCGAACAAGGAGTTCGAGCTGCTCCGTGTGCTGATGATGCGCCCGGGCCAGGTCGTGAGCCGAGACGAGATCCTCGCGGAGGTCTGGAACGACCTCGAATCCAAGACGTCCAAAACCCTCGACATGCACATGTCGTGGCTCCGCCGGAAGCTCGCCATCGCCGGTGACGACGGCCATGCCCGCGCCGGCAAGACCAGTGCGGTGCATTCCGGCGACGGCGAACGCCGGATCGCCACCGTCCGGGGCGTCGGTTTCCGCTTCAACGCCGAATAGCGCATGCGCCGTCGCATCCTGCTCGCGATCCTGCTGGCCGTCACGGTCACGGGAGCCGCACTCGGCATCCCGCTCGGGGTCACCGCGTGGCAGTTCGTCGAGAGCCTGAACCGCGAGCATCTGGCCGTCGACGCGCGCCGTCTGGCCGCGATCCTCGACAACCAGCTCGCGAACGGCGAGCCGATGGACCTCGACCAGATCGCCGCCGGTGTCCCGCCCGACGGCCTGCTCACCGTGCGTGTGCCCGGCTTCCCGGAGAAGCGCTACGGCTCGGACCCTGGCACCGACGTCGTCGCCGAGCAGGTGCCGATCGCCAAACAGGGCACTGTCGAGCTGGCCATCCCGGCCGGGCCGATGCACACCACCCAGACCCAGATGACGCTCGTGGTGCTGATGCTCGTGTTCCTGTCGGTCGGTACGGGCACGGTCGTCGCGACGGTGACCGCGCGCCGGCTGGCGAAACCGCTGCGGCACGTCGCCGAGCGCGCCGCGAAACTCGGCGGCGGCGACTTCCGGCCCGACCCGAGCCGCTACGGCGTCGGCGAGCTCGACATGGTCGCCGAGGCACTCGACTCGTCCGGGACCGCGCTTGCCCAGCTCGTCCAGCGGGAACGCCAGCTCGTCGGGGACGTCTCGCACCAGCTGCGCAGCCGCCTGACCGCGCTGCAGCTCCGGCTCGAACCGCTCACCATGCATCCCGATCCCGAGGTCGTCGACGAGTCGAAGGCCGCGCAGGAGCAGGCAGACAGGCTCGCTGACGCGCTCGACGAGCTCCTCGCCGCGGCCCGCGCCGCCAGCGAGGAAGGCGCCGAGCCGGTCGACCTGCCGTCGATGCTGCCCGAGTTCTCCGAGGAATGGCGGCAGCTGCTCCGCTCCGAAGGCCGCAACCTCCGCATCCGCGTCGCCGAAGGACTGCGTGTCCGCGCCACCCCCGGACGCCTGCGCGAAGTGATAGGAGTGTTGCTGGACAACGCTTTGCGCCACGGCGCCGGTACGGTCACGGTCGCCGCCCGCCGGGGTGACGTCGAAGGCACGATGGTCGTCGAGGTCAGCGACACCGGGTCCGGCGTGGCCGACGAGCTCGCACCACACGTGTTCGAGCGTGGGTTCTCCGGCGGCGGTTCGACCGGCGTCGGGCTGGCGCTCGCGAGGGCGCTGGTGGAGGCCGACGGCGGGCGGCTGGAACTTTCCAACAGACAGCCCGCTGTTTTCAGTTTGTTCCTGCGGGTGCCGAGGCCGGGTGACGTCGCCGAGGTCCGCTGGCCGAGCGAGCGGGTGCCGAGGTGACCAGAGACCACCCGATGGACTGCCCGATCAGGCAGTGACGACAGCGGTACGGGTCGTAACGTCGGAGTGTGCGCACGTGGGCTTTCCGTTACACCCCACCAAAGGGGCCGGTCGCCGGGGCGGTGACCGGGGTGGGGAAGGTCGCGGTCTCGGTGCGCCTGGGCTACGACGGGGAACTCGACATCGTCCGGCATCGGGACAGCACCAGGAAACAGGCCTCCGCCGAAACACTGGCGATCCTGCTCGACGGTTTGCTCATCAGCCGGCTCGACACTGTGTCGCCGTCGATCCTGACGCCGCCTAGCCGCCGGTTCGTGCAGACGTCGCAGGGCTTTTTGCCCCCGGACACCATGGTCTGCCAGGGCGAGTGCCTGGTCGAGATTCGCAATGAAACCCTTGATGCGGAAGGGATCCTGAGTTACCGGCTGGATATCGTCGCCCGGTGGAACCGGCGCACCTCCGGGCTCGTCCCGCCGGATTCCGCGGCAGGCTGGTCGGAGTTCTTCGGCGCCTCACTGGCTTCCATCGGTGGTCTCATGCTGGGCGAGCTACCGGCGCGATGACCGTGGTGACGAAACCCGCGCGGGCGGGCATGCCGAGGCTCGTCCACAAACCGGTGCTGTCGACGTCGGACACGCACAGCGAGATCGGTTCGTCCCCCAGCTCACCGATAGCCAGTGTCTTGGTGTCCACAATGGTGCCCAGGGCCAGATCCAGCAGCCGGTGCTCGTCCTGGATCTTCCCCGCGTGCGCGGTCACCAGGTACGAGAGCGTGCACCGCTGGACACGCCGCGCGTCACCGGCAGGACCGGCGTCGCGCAGCGCGAACAGGAACAGATCGACGGTGTGGTGCTGGCCTTCGCTCTGCCAGGTGGGTTTCGGCGAGTCGAGCCGGACGGCCGTCCCCGCGGGAAGGTGCCTGCCGATGAGCCGGCACAGCGCTTCATCGACTTCGGCGATCATAGGTTAGTGGTCACGATCGGAAGGTCGTCGAGGGTCTCGACGGCCCAGCTTCCCGCTGGACGCACGGCCGGGAGACCCGAGTACAACACCGGTACGAGGGTCTCCCGGCCGCACACCCAGCGGAAACCTGGATCCGCCGATACCCCCAACGAACTTCCCATCGCAACCACTCAAATCAACCCTTCACGCAGGGCGTACGCCACGGCATGTGACCGGTTCCGGAGCTGGAACCGGTTCGTCACGTCGTGCAGGATGCTCTTCACCGTGCGCTGCGAGTAGCAGAGCTGGTCGGCGATCTCCTGAGTGGACATCCCCGACGCGACGAGCCGCAGCACGTCGGTCTCCCGGCTGCTCATCCCCCCGATGTGCAGGCCGCGCGGCTGCAGAACCTGCCGCTGCAACCGGGAAACCCGGCTCAGCAACCGGCCGAGCAGATCCGGCGGCAAGGCCCCTTCACCGGCCGCGGCGGCTTTGATCAGCCGCACCAGCACGTCCGGGCCCGCGTCCACGCGGCGGGCGACCGCGCAGACACCGTGTTCGATGGCACTCAGGATCTCGTTGTCGTCCACTTCGCCGGCGACGAGCACGATCCGGCTGAAACCCTGGTGGTGCAACGAGGAAAGCAGTTTTGTCATCGCCGCGTCGAGCCGGTCGGCGACCAGGAGCGCGACTGTCTCGGCATCGGCGGTCTCGCCGTCCACCAGCCAGACGTCATCCCGGGCACGCAAAGCCATGCAGACGCCGTTGTGCAGGATGGGATCGGTCGCGCGAACTACGACAGGTGTCCGGTTCGGTTCGAACATGGTCATTCATCCCCTCTGACACGCCTGGGCCCCCCAAGCGCACCTATCACCCTGCCGGGGGAGGTGTCCCAGGCGCATGGGACCGCAGTCCCGGAGTTGCCCGATCGGGCCGCGAAGTGGGTAACGATTCGGGTGTCAAGGGGCGCCTGGGCGCGAATCCCATCGAGCAGAACCACAAGACACGCCCTAGCCGAGCCCGGCGTCCCTGGCGCGGATGATCGCCTCCGCGCGGTCGGCGACCCGGAGCTTGCTGAACACGCTCGAAATATGGTTCCGCACGGTCTTCGGGCTCAGGATGAGCGTGTGCGCGATGACGGTGTTGCTGTGCCCGGCGGCGATCAGGGCGAGCACTTCGCGTTCACGGCCGGTCAGTTCGGGGAAGACCGGCTCGATGTTCTGATGCGCGGTGTTGAAGAAGCCGAGGACCCGTGTCGCGATGTCGGGGCCGAAGATCGCTTCACGCCGCGCCACGGCTTGCACGGCCCGGACGATCTCGTCGGGCTCGGCGTCCTTCAGCAGGTATCCGCGGGCACCGGCGCGCATGGCGGCGAACACCGATTCGCTGTCGTCGGCCATGGTCAGCATCAGCACACCGGTTTCCGGCCTGCTCGTCACGATGTTCCTGGTCGCTTCGGCCCCGCTGATATCGGGCAGGTGCAGATCCATCACGACCACGTCCGGTGCCAGCGCGGCCGCCGCGCTCACCGCGCTCGCTCCGCTGGCGGCTTCACCGACGACGTCGATCACCGGCACGTTGCCGAGCAGGGTGCACACGCCGAACCGGAACAGCGGATGATCGTCGACTACCAGTACCCGAAGCAAATCCGCCGTCATGATCCCTCCCGAGGCACCGAGAAGGATATCGGACAATGAGGCGAACTGAGGAATCGATTACACAACGGCCAAAACGTTACTGATTACCCGATCGCAATGGGGTGATTTCCGCACCGGAATCCTCGTCATTGTCCTCGTCATTGTCGCGGCGGCGCTTGCCGAGTTCGTCCGGGAAGACCCACTTCTTGAAACCCCAGAACCGGAAGAACATCGCCAGCAGCATGCCGATGATCGACCCGCTCGCGAAGTCCGCGACCTCCTGGACCAGCCGGGTCACATGCGGCACTTCGAGGTTGAAGATGTATCGCGAGGCGTAGAGCGGGATCAGGTTCAGTACCACCGCGACCCCGCTGATCACGAAGAACAACGCGGCTTCGTGGTGGCGTTCCCGCCCGCCGCGGGTCCGGAACGACCATTCGCGGTTGAGGATGTACGAGGCGATCGTCGCGACGATGATCGCGATGGCCTTCGCGGTGGTCGGCTTCGACTCGAGCACGCTCAGCTTGAGGAAGTACCAGACGCCGTTGTCGACGAGAAACGTCGTGCCACCGACGATCCCGAACTTCAGCAACTCACGGTGCTTGATAAGGACCGAACGCAGCGGTTCCGGGGTGTGTGAAAGCACGGTTTCGACAACGGTCACCCGCGCAGTCTACGGAGCCTCGGCGAACCTGGTGCTTCAGGCCGCTTTGTCGCCGTGTATGTCCGGATCGCTCCGGCCACCGCCACGCACGATCCTCGGCCGGGCGCCCGCCTGCGGGAAGACCCATTTCTTCAGCGCCCACCAGCGGAAAGCCGTGCCGAGCAGGGTGCCGATAATCATGCCGCTGACGAAGTCCGCGACCTCCTGGGTCAGCAGGCCGACGTTCGGCACCTGCAGGTGGAGCACGTAGCGCGAGACGAACATCGGTAGCGCGTTCAGGCCCAGCGAGATGGCGCTGATGAGGAAGAACAGTGCCGCTTCGTGCTGGCGTTCCCGCCCGCCCCGGGTGTCGAACGACCATTCGCGGGACGCGACGTAGGAGAACACCGTCGCCACCAGCACGCCGATGATCAGCGCGGTGACCGGATTCTTGTTCAGCACGGTGATTTTCAGCCCATAGTTCACCGCAGTGGTGATAACGAAGCTGATTCCACCGACAACAGCGAACCGCAGCAATTCACGGTGCTTTGTCGATAACTGGGCCATGGCCCTGAAACTACTCCCAGGAAATCAACCAGCGGAGCAGGGGCGGGAGTGAGGGCGTTTTGTCGGATCTCTCTATCGGCACTGTGGGCGGCACCGCGGGCGGCTCGGGCGAAGGCGGCGCGCTGGTCGTCTCGATCGGCTGACGGCTCTCTTCGGAAGGCGCGTTTTCCGTGGTCTGGACCGTGGTGGACGGCGGCTTGGGCTTCTTGGTCGGCGAGGTCGGCGAGGTCGGGGACGTCGGCGAGACCGAGGTGCCCGGCAGCGTCGGGATGTCCGTCGGGCTCGGCGACGGGCGCGGCTCGTCACTTTCACAACCGGGGCCCCAGCAGTCGAAATACACCGTCTTCGACACCGACGCGAGGCCGAGTTTGGCCGTGACTGTGACGCCTTCGCCGTTCTTCGGCCGATGGTCGAGGGAGACCCAGAGCTTCACGCGCTCACCCGGCTCGAGCGAACCCCGGGTGGTGCAGCTGGTGCCCGCGCCCGTCGGCTTGCAGCTCGCCCGGGAGTTGCCGAGGATCAGCCGGGCCGAGTAGTCGAGCTGGATCGTGACCGGCTTGGTCGTCGGCCCGCCGTTGAGGATGTCGACCCGCACGACCGGGTGGCGCACCCACGGGAACGCCGAATCCCAGGCACTGGTGACCCGCAGGTCGACGAGGTCGACCGGAGAAGGCTTGACGTTGACCTTCACCGCGACGTCGACCTTCACCAGGGTGCCCGAGCTGACCGAGCCGGTCACGGTGCCACCCGTGGCCGAGTCGTCGGCGAGCAGGCGGAAGGTCAGGACGGCCGATTGCCCCGGCTCCAGGCCTTTTTCCGTCTTGCAGGTGACCGTGCCCGAACCGCCGGGACAGGACACGGCGATCGTCGCCGGCGCCTGCGCGGCGAACCGGGAGACGCTGCCGCCACCACCGCCACCCACGGGCACGGCGGTGACGCCTGGCGGCAGGTTCAGCGCGACGACCACGGGCTCGGACACCGTGCCACCGTCGTTGCGCACGGTGATCGGCAGGTTGGCAGGCGTACCGGGCTGGAGCTCGACACCCTGGGGCGGCGCCTGTGCCGTCATCTTCGGCGGTGCAGGCGCTTCCGGTGCGGGCGGCGGTGCCGGGGGAGCGGGGGTCTCGACCGGAGGTGCCACCGGCGGCACCACCGGCGGGGCGGGCGGTGCCGGTGGAGCGGGCGGTGCCGGCGGTGCGGGCGGGACGACCGGCGCGGCGGGCACGGGCGCGGCCGGGACCGGAGCGGCCACGGCGGCGGGAATCTCCTGGGTACCGCCCGCGGCGAGCGCGACGGCGACGGCGGCGACCACGGCCACCCCGGACGCCGCGACCCCGACGAACTGCCTCGGCGCCGAGGCTGCCGCACCGGCTCCGGCGCCCGCTCCGGAGCTCGCGGCCCCGGCCGACGCGAAAAGCGCGCCGGCGGTGGCCGCACTGGCTTTGGCCGCCCCCGCGGCCGCGAGGTAACCGGTGACCGCGCCACCGAGGATCATCGGCGCGATGATCAGGCGCAGGCCGCCGTTGACGTCGGCGAGTTCCGCGGCCAGCGCGCGGCAGCGGTCACAGTCGTCGAGATGGGTCTCGACCTGGGCACGTTCCCGTTTGGACAGGCCGTCGCGGGTCCAGGCGCCGAGCCGCTCGGTGGCCGCGCGGCAGCGTTCGGCGGAGGTCTCCGCGAGGTGGACCTGAAGATAGGCCTGCCGGAGGCCCTCTCGTGCGCGGTAGGCCAGCGCGGAGACACCGTTCGCGGTGAGTCCCAGCAGCGGCGCCACCTCGGCGGGGGACTGCTGTTCGATCTCGGTGTGCCAGAGCACGGCCTGCCAGCGTTCGGGCAGCATCGCGAACGCCTTGGCGGCCAGCGTGCGCTCGAGCCCGGCGACGGCCGTGTCGGAGAACTGCACCGTCAGCGCCTCGCCGACGGCGCCGCCGACGTCGGTCATGTCCTCGGTGAGGTCGATTCGCTTGTCTTTGCGTGTCTTGTCGTACGCGGTGTGCCGCAACGCCGTCAGCAGGTACGCGCGGAACGCCGTATCCGGCCCCTTGCCGGCGCGCAGCGTGTCGAGCACCTTCGCGAAAGCCTCGGAGACGAGGTCGTCCGCCTCCGCGCCGGAGCGCGCGAGCTGGCGGGCGAGGTTGTACGCGGCGGAGGCGTGCCGTTCGTAGAGCGTTCCGTAGGCGGCGATCTTTCCGGTACGCACGGAGTCGATCAGCTCGGCGTCACTCTTGTCGCTGAGATCGGCGGGGATGGTCGACACGGCACTCCTCGATCGGTCGGGAGCCCAGTGTGACGGACGAGTCCGGTCACGTCACGTCACGGGTGGGGCGTTGACCCGGAGGGCGCAACATTTTCACCCGTCTTTCACACCGATAGCGGAAAGCTCCGTCACGCTACGCGCGGTAGACCGTCCCTCCGTTGAACAGCTCGAAAGATCAACATGCGAGCAGGGCGAAAGGGCGGGTAGCGGAGTGGATGTGCCGGCGACCGGGGGGCCGTTCGGTTCGAGCGGCGCGCACCTCGATCCACAGCGCTTCGAGCTGGACGGTTCGTTACGCACGCTGCGGGCGAAGTGGCGCAGCGCGAGCCTGGCTTCGGGCTGGCGGTTCCCGTCCGACTGGGCGTTGCCCGAGGTCGACGCCGTGTGCGCGGCCGTGGTCAAGGACGGAAGCGCCGAACTCGCGCTGTCCGGGCTGGGCCGGGCCAGGGCCGCTGCGGGCGCGGGCTTGTCGGAGACGTTGAACGACCTTGCCGCGCTGCACGCCGTATTGGCCCAGGCAGATTCACCCGATGGGTTCGTCATTCCCGACGTCGACGCCACCCCGGCGAGGCTGTTGCGGCTGACCGCGCTCGGCTGGGCCGACGTCGCCACCGACCAGCTCGCCAACACCGAGGTGACCGACCCGCTGACGGGCTTGCCGACGGCGGCGTACCTGCGGACGCGACTGTCGGAGGTCTACCGGCTCGCGCTGCGTGAAGGGCGTCAAGCTTCCGAGGAACACCTGCTCCTGGTGATCGCGATGGACTTCTCCGCCACCGCGGGCTGGTCGCGCCTGACCGGCATGATCCTCGTCGCCGAGGCGGTGCGGGCGGTGTTCGACGGCGGTGAGAGCGTCGCGACACTGGGGCCGTCGGTGGCCGCCGCACTGGTCCCGCGGGACGGCCGGATCGCTTCCAGGGGCGTGCTTCTGCGACGCGCACTGCACGAGCGGCTGTCCGTGGACGCCCAGTTGCGCGAGGTCGGCCAGCCACGGATCTCCGTGGTCCGGCTGCCCGCCCAGCACGACGCCGCCTGTGACCTGCTGGTGTCGCTCGGCCGCGCCTGACCCAGCTGACCAGCGTGTCGGGTGAACATGTTTTGCTATTCCTTATGACACCGCCTGTTCGGGTGACTCAGTCCGCACCTCCAGCCGCTGATGGCGACGCTCCGACGCGTGCTCCGCATCCCCGATTGGCCGTGCGGCGCTCCCTCGCGCGCCTGTCCGTCCGGCCGCGGTCGATCGCGATCCTGATCGCGGTCCCGCTCCTCGCGGTGATCGCCGGGGTGGCCGGCTGGATCATGGACTGGCATCTCGGCGTCGACATCGCGGTGTACCGCGCCGGCGCGCTGACGCTGCTCAACGGCGATCCGCTCTACGACTCGAACACGCTCAGCACCGAGCCGTACTGGGCGCTGCTGCCGTTCACCTACCCGCCGAGCGCCGCGCTGATCTTCGTCCCGCTGGCGTTCCTGCCGCTCGAAGTGGCCTGGGGCGTGCTCACCGCCGTCTCGCTGCTGGCGATGGCGCTGGTCATCCGCGTCGCGATCGGCTCGCTGCCGAAGCCGGTCGAGGGCGGACCGCGCTGGTGGGCCTCGCCCGCCCGGTCGACGCTGGTGTTTTCGTTGGTCTTCCTGGGGCTCGAACCGGTCTGGCGGACGATCTTCCTCGGCCAGATCAACCTCATCCTGATGGCGATGATCGTGCTCGACATTCTCGTCGTCACCCAGCGCAACAGCCGTTTCGGTGGAGTGCTCGTCGGGGTCGCGTCGGCGGTGAAGCTGCTGCCGATCATCTTCGTGGCGCACCTGGTGTTCACCGGCCGCTGGAAGGACGCGGGGCGCGCGCTCGGGACGTTCGTGGTGCTGCAGGGCCTGATGTTCGCGATCGTGCCGCACGACGCCTACCGTTACTGGACGTACACACTGCCCGACACCGGCCGCATCGGGCCGATCCACTGGGCCGGCAACCAGTCGCTGAACGGCATGTTCAACCGCCTTTCCGACCTCGCGCCGTGGGCGTCGAATGCGGCGCTCGGGGTCAGCGCGCTGCTCGCGATCCCGGCCGTATGGCTGATGCTGAAGTTCCACCGCAAGGGCCAAAACCTGGCGGCCCTGCTGGTCACGGCGTTCTTCGTGCTGCTGGCTTCGCCGGTTTCCTGGTCGCACCACTGGGTGTGGGCGGTGCCGCTGATCGTGCTGCTCGTTTCGCGCCTGCCCGCGACCACTCCGGCGACGGCGTGGAAGCGCTGGCTGGGCGCGGTCGCGGTACTCGGCGTGTTCGTCAGCTGTGTGCTGCTGATCTTGCCCAACGGCCGCAATATCGAGCTGCACTGGAAGACCTGGCAGATCATCCTCGGCAACGCCTACATCCTGATGCCGCTCATCCTCGCGGTGGTGCTGGTGGTGCGGTGGCGGCTCCAGAAACGCGCGGCGGCGACCGAGCCCGGGCACCATGTCGACGCGACTCTCGGCGCGTAGTTCCCGGGCCGCCTGGGGCGGGGTCGGTGTTCTGGTACTGGCCGTCTTCGCCGTCGGCGTTTACGTCTGGCTCGGGGACAAGCATCTGGGCGCCGACAGCGCTGTCTACCGTGCGGGCGCGCTGACGCTACTTCGCGGTGAGCCGCTCTACAACTACGAAGCGCTGACGACGTTGCCTTCGTGGGTGCTGCTGCCGTTCACCTACCCACCCGCCGCGGCCCTGCTGTTCCTGCCGCTGGTGCTGTTCCCGATGGGCCTGACCTGGGGCATCGTCGGCGCGCTGTCGGTGCTCGGCTTGGCCGCGGTGATCCGCGTCTGCGCCGGGCGGCTGTCGAAGTGGTGGGTGCTGCCCGCGTCGACGGCGGCCGCGCTGCTGCTCGAACCGGTGTGGAAGACGATCTTCCTCGGGCAGATCAACCTGATCCTGATGGCGTTGATCGTGCTCGACGTCCTGGTGCTCACACGCCGCGGCGGTCACTGGGGCGGCGGCGTGCTGATCGGCGTCGCCGCGGCGGTGAAGCTGACGCCGTTGATCTTCATCCCGCACCTGTTCTTCACCGGTCGTCGCAAGGAGGCGGCTCGCGCGCTCGGCACGTTCGCCGTGCTCGAAGCCGTGATGTTCCTGGTCATTCCCGGTGACGCGGCGAAGTACTGGACGCAGGCGGCGTCCGATCCGAACCGGGTCGGCGCGGTGCACTGGATCTTCGACCAGTCCCTCAACGGCCTGGTCAGCCGCGCTTCCGAGCTCGCGCCGTGGTCGCTGCCCGTGGCGCTGGCCGTCGCCGCGCTGCTCGCCGTTCCCGCGGTGTGGCTCGTGATCCGCCTGCACGCCCGGGGCGAGGCGCTGGGTGCGCTGCTGGTGACGGCGTTCTACGGGCTGCTGCTGTCGCCGGTTTCGTGGACGCACCACTGGGTGTGGGCGGTGCCGCTGATCGTGTTGCTGGTCACCAAGGGCCGCAGGCTCGCGGCGTTCGGTGTCGTGGCGCTGTTCGCGAGCTGCGTGGTCATGCTGGTGCCCAACGGTGGCGACGTGGAATTCAACTGGGGCTTGGGTTTGTCGATCCTCGGCAATGCTTACGTGCTGTTCGCCGCGGTGGGCATTGTCGGGCTGGCCGCACGAGAACTGCGGCTGGCTCGCAAAGTGCTCGTGACCGCTCAGTAGCCCCACACCGTCGCCCACCACCCTCAACGGCGACGCTTCGCGTCCAGTTACTCTGGGGTTCACTATGGACAAACGCACAGGGCTTCCCGTGGTGGGAATGGTGGGCGGCGGCCAGCTCGCCAGGATGACGCACCAGGCCGCGATCTCGCTCGGCCAGTCGCTGCGAGTGCTCGCGGCGGGCGAGAACGAGTCCGCCGGGCTCGTCGCCGGTGAGGTCGTGCAAGGGCACCACACCGACCTCGAAGCGCTGCGTGCCTTCGGTGCCGGTGTCGACGTCCTGACCTTCGACCACGAGCACGTGCCGTCTGAGCATCTGATGGTGCTGGCCGGTGAAGGCATCATCGTGCGCCCCGGCCCCGAAGCGCTGTTGTTCGCGCAGAACAAGCTGCTCATGCGGGAACTGCTGGCCGGGATGAAGATCGCCGGTCCCGCCTTCGTCGAAGTGTCCACAGTGGACGACGTGGTGAACTTCGGTGCCGAGCACTCCTGGCCGGTGGTCCTCAAAGCCGCCACGGGTGGCTACGACGGCCGCGGGGTGTGGATGGTCGACACCGCGAGGCACGCCCGCGAACTGGTTCCCGAGCTGCTCGCCGCCGGGACGGCGCTGCTCGTCGAGACCAAGGTCGAGATGCGCCGCGAACTCGCCGCGCTGGTCGCCCGCTCGCCGTTCGGGCAGGGCGCCGCGTGGCCGGTGGTGGAAACCGTGCAGTCGGGCGGGATCAACACCGAGGTCCTCGCCCCCGCGCCCGGGTTGTCCGACAGGCTGGTGCACGAAGCGCAGGACCTCGCGCTGCGGATCGCCGCGCAGCTGAACGTCGTCGGCCTGCTGGCCGTCGAGTTGTTCGAGACCGACGAAGGCCTGCTGGTCAACGAACTCGCCATGCGCCCGCACAACTCCGGGCATTGGACAATGGACGGCTCGCGGACTTCGCAGTTCGAGCAGCACCTGCGCGCGGTGCTCGACTACCCGCTCGGCGAGACCGACCCGCTGGCCCCCGCCTGTGTGATGGCGAACGTGCTCGGCGCGTCGACCGCCCCCGAGATGGGTCCCGACGAGCGGCTGCACCACCTGTTCGCGCGTTACCCCGGCGTCCGCGTCCACCTGTACGGCAAGGAAGAGCGGCCCGGCCGCAAACTGGGCCACGTCACCATGCTCGGCGAGCGGATGGAACAGCTGCGCGACCGCGCGCTGCTCGCCGCGCACTGGCTGTCCCACGCCGTCTGGCTCGACGGCTACGAGATCCACTGAAGCTTTGGAGAACACAGTGTCCGTCGAAAAAGCGGCGCCCACCGTTGGCTTGATCATGGGGAGCGACTCGGACTGGCCCGTGCTCGAGGCGGCCGGTCAGGCGCTCGGCGAGTTCGGGGTCGAGTACGAGGTCGGCGTCTACTCGGCGCACCGCACCCCGCAGCGCATGCTGGACTACGCCACGTCGGCGGCCGAGCGGGGACTCAAGGTGATCATCGCCGGGGCCGGTGGGGCAGCTCATCTGCCCGGCATGGTGGCGTCGGCGACCGTGCTGCCGGTGATCGGCGTGCCCGTGCCGTTGAAGTACCTCGACGGACTCGATTCTTTGCTGTCGATCGTGCAGATGCCCGCCGGTGTCCCGGTGGCGACGGTTTCCGTTGGTGGCGCGCGCAACGCGGGCTTGCTCGCGGTGCGGATCCTCGCCGCGAGCGACGAGACGTTGCGGACGAAGATGGCCAAGTTCCAGGCCGACCTCGAACAGCTTGTGCTGGACAAGGATTCCGCACTGCGTAAGAAGATCGAAGGTTAGAGCTGCTCCCGGAGCTGGCGTTTGAGGATTTTCCCGGCGGCTGAAACCGGGATCTCCTCGACGAACCGGACTTCGCGGATCTTCTTGTACGGCGCCAGTTTCGCGTTGACGTCAGTCATCAGCGTCTCGGCGTCGACGTCCTGACCGGGTGTCTTGACGACGAACGCCACCGGAAGCTCGCCGACGTCGTCGTTCCGCCTGCCGACCACGGCGGTGGCGGCGACGGCCGGGTGGGCGATCAGCAACTCCTCGAGCTCGCGCGGGTAGACGTTATAGCCCTTGTAGAGCAACATATCCTTCTTGCGATCCACAATGGACAGATAGCCGTCGTCGTCGAGCACGCCGATGTCGCCGGTGTGCAGCCAGCCGTCGACGAGCGCCGCCGTGGTCTCCTCCGGCCGGTTCCGGTAGCCGGTCATCACCTGGGGGCCGCGGATGCAGACTTCGCCGGAAGTGTTGGCGGGTAACGGTTCTTCGCCGCCGTCGGCCGGGACGATCTTGATCTCGGTGTCGAAGATCGGCAGTCCGACCGAGCCCACCTTGCGCACGCCGGACCGGTACGTCGGCCCGACCGTGGCGCCCATGGTGACCTCGGTCAGGCCATAACCTTCCGTGATCGACGCGTCGGGGAACCTGGCGCGCAGGGCGTTGATCATCTCGTGCGCCAGCGGTGCCGCACCGGAACCCAGTCCCACCACCGAAGACAGGTCGCGCGTCTGGAAGTCGGGGCACGCCAGTAAGGCCGCGAACAACGCGGGCGCCCCGCCGATCGACGTCGCCCGCAGTTTTTCGACGTCGGCGAGATAGGCGACCGGGACGAACCTGTCGTGCAGGACGACCGTGGTGCCGGTCAGCACGGGCACGTTGAGCGCCGCGATGGTGCCCATCGCGTGGAACCACGGTGTCAGGTTGATCGCGAGCCCGGTGCCGTGGCGCGTCGGCCACTCGTCAGGGTCGCCGGTCTGGTCGAGGATCGGGTTGCCGGCCTCGTCCACCGCCGGGATCGAGCCGGAGGCCCAGCAGGCGTACTGCAACGCGTTGACCACGACGTTCCGATGGGGAAGCTGGACGCCCTTCGAGCGTCCGGTCGTGCCGCCGGTGTAGGCGAGATGGGCGAGGTCATGCCGGATGTCGATCTCGACGTCCGGCCGGTCGTCGAGCTGCTCGGCGTAGAACTCCTCGAACTCGACCTGCCGTTCCGTGAGGGCGGTGGCCGGTGAGCTCACGACGACCAGCCGCACCGACGTCCGGTCCACGATGGCCTCGACCACGCCCGCCGCCGGCCCGAAGGTGACCACCGCGACCGCGCCGCAGTCGGCCAGCTGCGCGGCCAGGTCGTCCGGCGGCAGCAGCGGGTTGGCCGGGCTGAACGTCGCTCCGGAAAGGAGGATCCCGTAGTACGCCACCGGGTAGGCGAGACAGTTCGGCAGATGCACCGCGACCGTGTCACCCCGGCCGATTCCGTGCCCGACCAGCGCGTTCGCGAACCGGCGGGCCGCGCGGTACACGTAGTCGTAGCTCACCTGGGTCTTGCCGTGGATGAAAGCCGTGCGCGCTCCGTAACGTCTCGCGGCGCCGGCCAAGATCGAGCCGACGGGTGCTTCCGGGTACTCCAGGGACCTGGGGAAGTCCGCTGGCGCGGACGGCAACGTGAGCGGCATCACGTAAACATAGGAAGAGTGCGGCCAAGGACACAAGGGCCGGTCAGTAAACGAGCGCTAACATCAGAGACGGATCAGTTTGCTCGAGAGAGGTGACACAGGTGTCTGACGGCCCGGGGCTCTACCAGCTTGCCGAGGAGCACGAGGAGCTTCGTGCTGCCGTGCGTTCGCTCGCGGAAAAGGAAATCGCTCCTTACGCCGCCGAAGTGGACGAAAACGAGCGCTACCCGGCGGAAGCCCGAGACGCCCTCGTGCGCGCCGGCTTCAACGCCGTGCACATCCCCGAGGAGTACGAAGGCCAAGGCGCCGACGCGGTCTCGGCGTGCATCGTCATCGAAGAGATCGCCAGGGTGGACGCCTCGGCGTCGCTGATCCCCGCGGTCAACAAGCTCGGCACGCAGCCCATCATCCTTTCGGGCTCCGACGAGGTGAAGAAACTCGTCCTCCCGTCCATCGCCTCCGGCGAGACCTCCGCGTCCTACGCCCTCTCCGAGCGCGAAGCCGGCTCCGACACCGCCTCCATGCGCACCCGGGCCCGCCTCGACGGCGACACCTGGATTCTCAACGGCACCAAGGCGTGGATCACCAACGCCGGCGAGTCCGCCTGGTACACCGTCATGGCCGTGACCGATCCGAACGCCGAGAAGAAGGCCAACGGCATCTCGGCCTTCGTCGTCCACAAGGACGACCCCGGCTTCTCCGTCGGCGCCAAGGAACGCAAACTCGGCATCAAGGGCTCCCCGACCCGGGAAATCTACTTCGAGAACTGCGTGATCCCGGCCGACCGCATCATCGGCGAGCCCGGCACCGGCCTGAAGACCGCCCTGCGCACGCTGGACCACACGCGCCCCACCATCGGCGCCCAAGCCCTCGGTATCGCCCAAGGCGCCCTCGACGCGGCACTCGCGTATGTCAAGGAGCGCAAGCAGTTCGGCAAGTCGATCTCGGAATTCCAAGGCGTCCAGTTCATGCTGGCCGACATGGGGACCAAGATCGAAGCCGCTCGGCACTTGGTTTATGCGTCGGCTGCGGCGACTGAGCGTGGGGACAAGCGGGCTGGGTTCATGGCTTCCGCGGCCAAGTCCTATGCGTCGGATATCGCTATGTCGGTGACCACCGATGCCGTGCAGTTGTTCGGTGGGGCCGGGTACACGCGGGACTTCCCGGTGGAGCGCATGATGCGCGATGCGAAGATCACGCAGATCTACGAAGGCACCAACCAGATCCAGCGCATGGTGATGGCCCGCGCCCTGCTCAAGGGCCTCGCCTTCTAGTTTTCGATAGGTCGGGCGGCCTGGTCGTTTCATGATCAGGCCGCCTCCAGGCCGTCAACTACGACAGGCCGCCCGAACACCGCGTCGATCGCCTGCCGCGCCCGCTCATGACTCGACGGCACCAGGTGCGTGTATGTCCGCAGCGTGAACCCGGCGTCGGAGTGACCCAGGTACTCGGCAAGCTCCTTAATGGACACCGCGCGTGACAACAGCGTCGAGGCGTAGAAGTGCCTCAGCGCGTGCATCCCGTCCGCCCGGCCCCGGTGCTTGATCTCCGCTTTCCTGAACGCGCCCTGCCACACAACCTTGGTGAACAGGTCCCCGGAGTAAAGCCGCGCATCCTCACCGGTCACCAGCAGCCGAGCCGCCACCGGATCACCCTCACCACTCCGCCACGGCAACGTGACCGCAGTCGCCGGGAACAGCGCGTCGTGGCCGTCGATCTCCGCGAGGACAGCTGGGGAGACGGGCACCGTCCGGGACTTCCCACCCTTCGGCGGAGCGAACATCATCACGCCCCGAACCGTCTTGATCTGCCGCTGAACCCGAACCACCATCGCCGCCCGGTCGATGTCGTCGGGGGACAGCGCGAGGATTTCGCCTTGCCGCAGACCGAGCCCCGACCCCAGCGGAACTACGATCGAGAACCTGCCGGGGAGCCCCTTACGAACCGAATGCACCCGCTCTTCCGGCCACACCTCCACCTGTGGACTGCTGCCGATCGGTCGCCGTACAGTCTTGGCCTTGCACGGGTTGTCCCTGATCAACTTGTCGTCGATCGCCGAGTCGATCACAGCCGACACGAGCGTGAACAAAACGACCTTGTAGTTCTCGGCCCGCTTCTTGTCCTCCAACTTGCCCAGCCACTCACGGATCGTCGACGGCTTGATCTGCCCGAACTTCAGATCACCGAAATGCGGGTAGATCTGGCTCTCCAAGCGACTACCAAGGATCTCCCGCGTGGCAGGGTCGGAGGACTGGCCCTTAAGCCAGTTCTCCGCCTGCTGGCGAAACGTCTTCCGCGACGCATGAGGATCGATGTACTTGTCCTCGCGCTTGTCGGACTCCACTCCGATAAGGAAGTCCTCCGCGCGCTTCTTTTGCTTGTCCGGAAAGGACTTCGATCGTTCTTCCCCGTCCGGGTCGAGGTAGCGAACCTTGTAGCGCTGGCCGTTCCCGTACAGCTCGGTCTTTTCCAGCACAGGCTTACCCCGGGCGTTCAGGACGACCTTGCCCGTCTCCTCATCCTTCGCTGGTCGATACCAGCGATCTTGAATGTGTCCCATTGCGAGCCCTCCCCGTGAGTTGCCGAAGTTTCAGGCGGCTTGAGTTGCCCAGGCCTTGACCGAGGCAGGGTCATACCGAAGGTGGCGACCGATCTTGCGGACCGGCGGACCTTCCCCACGCCACTTCCACTGGTAGAGCGTCTTCACAGGCACGCCGAGGTAGGCCGAAACGTCCTCGACGGACCAGAGCCGATCAATGCTGCGAATGTTGTCCACTACTTCCCCCATGTCGTCAGGCCGCTTGCGGAGTTGCCGAAGTTTCTGGACCGTCTCCCGGTGGTCCTGCGGCCGCGAGTAGCGCCCGGTCGTATTCGGCCTTCCACGTGATCCGTTCCGCGATAGCCCGCATGACCAGGTGTGCGCGAGGTGGCACCTGCGGGTCATTGGACTCGACCTTGCGCCACATCAGCCGAGACGGTTCCGGTTCCGGCTTCTCGATCCCGACGACCGCGAGGGCCTGGCGCACGAAGGCTTTCCGGTCCGCCTTGTGGTCGACGAGCGTCTTGCCCGACCACTTGCGCGACACCAGCACCCGCCGACCCGGCAGCCCGAGCGTGGACCGGCGATGAGCCCTGCCTTTGCAGTGCCCCGGGGTCGTCCGCGACGTGACGCCTTTGGGCACGATCCCGTAGAGCAGCCACACCGCGCACCGAGGCGAACACGGCGTGATGGACAACTCCGCGTGCAACCGGTCATGGTGATCCCGCTGCCGTGCCGACGAGGCCTCGACGACTTCTCCCGTCGACTTGGTGAGGTACTTAGTCAAGTACCCGATGTGCCGCCCGGATTCTTCGGTGCCGCCGAGGATGCCCTTGGAGTGGACTTGCTGCCCAAAGGTCACGACGTGCGCGGGGTTCTCCACCTGGTCCACCGCGTCTTCCCACGACGTCAGCGGCTCCCGGGTCTCGGGGTCCACAAATGACGACGTGCGCATGTCCCACAGCGGAAGGCGATCGCCATAGATCAGTTCGTCGTGGTTGGGCCACCAGACCTGGTGATAGGTAGCCGCGGTGACCATCCGGACCGTCTCGTGCGCGATCGATCCCCGGACAGCGGTATGCAGGTGCGGAGCCGCCCGCTTCTGCGGTTCCACGGTGGCGAAGTATTGGGCGTCCCAGCCGACGACGCGGCGGAGGTTCTGCCACCACCGATCCACCAGCGCCGAGAAGTGCACCGCGTCCCGTGCCGCCCGCCGATAGTCATACGACGACGGATCGACCGGGGCACCGTCGTCGCGGACCCGGCCGTAGGTGTCGCAGGTGAGGGTGATGAACATGGAGGGCCGGAACTTCCCCGCGTACTCCCGACCCACCGTCGCCTTGGAAACCTTGCGTGTCGGCAGGTTCGGCGCGTCCTGCCGCCGTTTGGTCGACCGCTTCACCGCCTTCTTGGTGGGCAGGTCGATCGAGGGCAGCCGTCCGCGCATCCCGAGTTGCCGAAGTTCGGTGTCGACGGAGCTGATCTCCTCCCGCAGCTCGTCCGCTTCCACGTGGTCGCCGATCTCGACCGTGTGCCGGTACGCCTCGACCAGATCCGCCCGCAGCGTCAGTAGCTCCGTTTGATCCTCGCTCGGGGGTGCGGGGGTGAAGTCGGGTTCTTCGGTGAGGTGCCACCCCTCCCGGCACTGGACCTGCCGCAGGGCTTTCGCTTTCTTCGCGCACGACAGGCACACCGATTCCACCGTCGACCCACACGGCACCGGGACGTAGCGCAGTTCCCCGGTGTCGCGGTCGCCGACTTCCATCGTGAACGGCCGGACACACACCCCGTACTTCTCCGCCGTCGCTTTGATCACGTCGGCCGCGAGGGGCAACCGCATCCGGGCCGCCCGGGTCGTCTCGGAGATTTCGGCCGGCGGCGGGGTAGTGGCGCTGCTCATCAGGCCGCCACCTCCCCGCTGGACGCCCAGACATGCAGCACCGTCACCGACAAATCGTGTCGGGCACCGGTCGGCAAGTCGGGGAACGTCGCCGCGTCGAACGGCACCCCGGCGTAGACGTGCACCAGCAAGCCCGTGGGCAGCCGACCGGCCACATTCAGGTGGACGGAGTCCCCGGTCGGTGGCCGCCACGCTTCAACGGTCACATCAGCCAGGCTGCGAGCCCAGCAGAGCAACGCGGCACACACGTCACCCAGACCGGTTGCTTGCAGGTGGATCGTGACGCTCCGGCCGTAGGTAGCGATGTTGATACCCACTGGCGCGGCCAGGTCGTGGCGTTCCAGATGTGCCATGACCGCCCGCATCGGGGCGAGGATTTCGTAGGTGGTGGTCATGCCGCAGCACCACCTTCGTTGTCCTGTACCCGGAACGGCAGCACATCCGCCCGATGCGGAGCGGCACCGGTCACGTACTCCACCAGCTCGTCCAAGTCGATGTCGGTCACGTGGAACGCCCGAGCCCGCACCGGTTCCCGCCGACCGTCCTCTTTGACCCAGGCCACGCCCGGGGTGTTCTCCGAGATCTCATGAGCCGCCGCGCCGCGTTCCCGGACACCGTCGCCCAGGACCATGTCCACCTGTGTCTTCTCGTCGAGGCGCATGGCGATCCGGGTAGAGAACAGGTGCCGGAACGAGATGATCTCCTTACGAGGGTCCTGAAGAAGCCCGAGGACGCAGACCCCCGGTGCCCGTCCCTGGCTGGTGATGGTCTGCACGGCTCGTGACGCGCGCTCCCGCAGTTGCTTGTCCGTCTGGTAGGCGATGACGTCGGCCAGCTCGTCGACGATCAGCAGGAGGAACGGGTCACCGGTTCCGGGGTGCCACGCCCGTAGCCGACCCCGGTAGCGGGTGGCGCGTTCCTTGACTTCCGCCGCGAGTTCTTCGAGCAGCCCGACCGCAGCAAGCTCGTTGTCGAAGACGACCTTGTGGAACACCTCCGGTGCCTGCCCGAGTTCCATCCCGCCCTTGGGGTCGATCCCGAGTAGTCGGACCGCACCCGAGCGGATCAACGGAGCGAGTGCCCATACCACCGACCACAGCAGAGATCCTTTGCCCGCACCGGAAACACCGACGTTAAGCACGTGCGTGCCGAGCAATCGCAGCCGCCACAACTTCCCGTTCTCCGCCCGGCCGATCGGAACACGCTTCAAGTCCACCTTGGACTCATCCACCGCGAGCGAGGGAACCGGAATCGGACGTGCCAGCGGGTCACCGTGGACGAAGTCGAGTTCGAGGTGACCGGGCTTGCGAACGCGCACTCGGCAGGAGTTCGCCTTGAACGAGTGCGCCAGACCCGACGCGTGAAGCTCCCACTGTTCGGGCGCTTGGCCTTTGACCATCCGCACCCGCACCCGGTCACGCCAGCCATCCGAGCGAACACGGCCGAGTTTCGGGCGGTATTCCCTACCCCGCTTGTCTTTCGTCAGCTCCGACAATCGCGTCACTGTGCGCCACTGGTAGGCGTAGACCGAGAACCGCCGATACTCCGTCCGCGCCTGTGGGACCGCGATGCGGCGGAACGAGGGCCGGTGCAGCCACCACCACACCACCAGCGACACGACCACGCCGAGCACCACATACCCGAGGCCCCAATGCCCGAGCTTCAGATCCACCCACCCGGCCAGTAGCGCGGTGCCGAGGGTGAGCGGGTAGCGCCACACCAGCCGCCCGACCTGGTACGCCACCCAGGACAGGACGCAGGCCAGGAACACCGGGAACAGAACTACCTTGACCCAGCGGGGAAGCAGCGTCCACCACGGCAACCGGGGCCGCGACACTTCCAGCGGCGCGGGGTCAACCCAGATCGAACCGGTACGGCCGCTCATCGCCGACCACCCCGCAGCGGCGACACGGTGAGATCCAACGGCAACGCACCGAGACAGGCGGTGCATTCTGTATCGCCAGGTAGCAAGCGGGCGAAGCGTTTGCAGGTGGCGCAGCGCGTTCGGGTGACCCCCACTGGCGCTGGTTGGTTGTTATCGTCTAGCGTTTTCACTGTTCACTCCGTGAGGTTGTGGACAGCGCAGGAGCGGCGTGGTTGGTAGCCGGTTTCCGCTTCTGCGCCTTATGTGCCAAGCAATCCGAATGTGGACATGCGTCATCGCCACACGTCAAAACGTGCGTTTCCGTTGGTGCCTATGTTATTTTCTGTCTGTCTATTGTGGATTGAATTTGGTCTGCCCGCTTCTGATCTGCTCGGTCAGGGTCTCCACTTTGCGGCGTTCGTACTCGACCCAGTACAAAATCTCGTGATGGTGTGCCCGGTCGATGTCTGCCAGGCTCTCGTACAGACGCTTGTTTTCCTGATGAAAATGGCGCTGCACCACCAACGTCGACTCCAGTGGTGGACGTCGCCTCAGCACGTCACTGTGTGCTTGCCCCAACGTCTGCGGGGGAGCCGCCGCCTTGGTCTTGCTCGGTTTCGTCATCACAACCTCCCAGCGGACGAAACAGGATGGGAGGCGTGGGGACGGGCGGGCCGTCGAATCCTGCACCCGTCCCCACGCCGGTCAAGGTTTCGCCGCGTCCAGGTTCAGCGGTGCGACGAAAAGGCGTTCGTAGTACTCGGATTCGTTCTGCGGGTCGAGGTGATCGGCCAGGTTGTCCAGTGCGTCCCGCATGTCACGGAGAAACGCCAGGAACTCCGGCCACTCGTCCCGATTCCGAGGCGGCCCGATCACGACGCGGTCAGGATCGAGGAAGACCACCACCGCCGGTTGGTGCTGGATACGGCCGAGGATCTGCACGGCCGCCGCCGCGTTCGGTCCGGGCACGCATGTCGCGTTGAACGGCATTTCCCTGCTCCTTTGCTCGCTGGGAAAGCGCGTCCCAGTACTGCGATTGCTCATCGAATGCTTCTGCCGCAGCAAGAACCGCCGCCAGCACCCACCACGGAAGCTGACTCGCCGACGCGATACCCCGCCACGACGACGCCACCGCCCACGAGGCTTGCGACATGCCCCGAGCGGTAGCCGCGTCCACCTGAGGCAACTGACTGGCAGCCTCGGAAGCGTTGCCGTAGTGGCGGTACACGTCTTCCCAACCCGTCACGAGCGCCTGCGGAACCACCGGCGCGCTCGGCGGCTTGGGAGCGAACGCCGTCATCACGCGGCCTTGGCCGTCGACTCGCCCGCCGTGTTGGTGTTCGGACGTGCGGACTTGGAGTTGCCACCACTGGCCGCCGTCTTGAAGCCGCGTGCCCGGAAGGCATAGGACTGGTACTTGAACTCGCCGTTGCCCGCGACCTTGGGTTCTGCGGTCAGGCCGTCCAGTTCGATCGGCCGCATCCCCGGCAGGGCTTCCGCCGTCGTCGGTACCGGCTGGACGTCCGCCAGGAAGGTGACTTCGAACGAGGCGCGCTTGGCGTTCTTCTCGCTCGGGTCGGTCACGGCCGCCTTCCACTGCCGCTTGCCCGTGGTCTCGTCGATCCGTTGCCGCACCGGCCGACCGGACGCCTTGTCCTCCCGCGACTGGTACTCGTTGTCCGGTGACACCTCCCCCACCATCACCAGTCCCTGCGGGAACGCGTCGTCAAAGTCGATCTCGAACCGGTGTCCCTTGATGATCGCCATCTCGTTGTGTCCTTCTCGTAGTCCGTCCTGGAGACCCCTGTGAGCCACAACCTCGTTAGAGGTAGTTCTATTGAACCTGAGGATGCGTGATCCGTCAATAGAACTATCTCTAATCGTGCGGATGGACCATGATGAGCCGATACCGCTAGCGTTATCGCCGACGACTGAGGAGGACCACGGTGGGCACTGGCTACCGCGAGCTGGCCGCGATCCTGCGAGACGCGATCCAGAAGGGCGACTACGCCCCGGACAGCACCCTGCCCAAACAAGACGAGCTGGCAGCCGAGCACGGCGTCAACGTCAACACCGTCCGCAAAGCCATCGGCGCCCTCGAAGCCGAAGGCCTGGTCACGCCCATCCGCCGACGCGGCACCGTGGTCCGAGCCCGTCCGCCGATGAAGCGTCTCGGCACCGAGAGGTACGCCAAGAGCAAGTGGAAGTACGGCGACGTCGTCGCATTCGTCGCCGACCGCGAAGCATCCGGACGCGAATGGAACGCCACCGACCAGACCCAAACCGTCACCAGGGTCGAGGCTGACCGAGAAGTCGCCGACGCCCTCGACATCCCCATCGGTGAACCGGTCTACGAACGTGCCCGCCTGGTCAAGGACGCAGGGCAACCCACGCACACCCTGGCCAGCTACTACCGAACTGAAGACGTCGAAGGAACACGGCTGGTCGATCCGACTCCGGGCCCGGCCGGCCGGGGTGGCGGATTCCTCGTGCTCACCCTGCAAGGGTTGGAGCCGGACACCATCACCGAAAACTTCTACGCCAGGATGCCCACCCCCACCGAAGTCGAGCAGCTCGAACTACCCGCAGGCGAGCCCGTCATGGTGCTCCAGCGCCGCACCGCCACCGCAGACGGCCGAGTCGTCGAGTTCGCGCGTGGCGTCCACGCCGCCAGCCGCTTCTCCTGGTCCTATACCTTCAAGATCCCCGACTGACACCGGAGAAGCACCCATGCCCGAGCCCAAGACCACCCTGCCGGACGAACTCCGCGCCGACGTCGAAACGCTCTGGGACTACCACAACATGCACCACGAACTCCGGCCCACCGACGTCGGCATCGGACTCGGCAGCCACGACCTTGGTGTCGCTACCTATGCCGCGGAGCTGTACCACTCTGGCATGTTCCCGCTCATCGTCTTCAGCGGCGCCAACGCTCCCACCACGGTTGAGCGGTTCCCACGCGGCGAGGCCGTCCACTACCGCGAACGCGCGCTCGAACTCGGCGTGCCTGATGATGCGATCCTCCTTGAAACTGAAGCTCGCAACACTGGCGACAACATCACCTTCACCCGCCAGCTACTCGCCGACAAAGACATTGCAGTCGACTCAGTCACGCTCATCTCCAGGCCATACCAGCAGCGACGCGCCTACGCGACATGCAAGAAACTGTGGCCAGGCATCGACGTCACCTGTGTGTCCCGCCCACTCTCGCTCGACGAATACATCGCCAGCATTGGCGACGTCGACCGAGTAATCAACATGCTCGTCGGCGACACCCAACGCATCACCGAATATGCCAAGCTTGGCTTCGCCATCCAGCAGAAAGTTCCCTTGGTGATAGGTAATTCATGCGAGCGACTCATGCAAAAGGGATATACCAAGCGCTTAATTTAATAATGATGCAAATGCAGTAGGCTCGCAGGAAGCCTTACCGTATCAGTCCTGTTATTGCTTCCAGTATCAAGACGGGGATCACCCGTAGTGCCTGATCAAGGATGTGCTCTATTGCGTTTGCGTCCATGGATCGATCGATTCCAATAAGTTTAGACCAGGAGGCGGGCTCGTATCTTGCCATCATTGATAGCGCAAAAAGCACTGCCCACCATGCCATTATTGGATGAAGGGGCGAGGTCATTCCTCCTATTCTGGGGAAAATCCACCAGTCTTCCTTGCCTCTGTATCTAATGCCTTTGCTCTCCCTGGTCGCCTGAAGGAGGTCTGGAAATTCTTCTCCTGCCTTACCCCAGAATACTGGCGCCACGGCTAGGTTGCTTGGAGCAGGCTCCCAGCCCATTGGCTCATGGTTTTCATAAGGGTATTCACAATCGGCAAGGGATGGGTAGTGTGACAGAAAATCTTTGACTTTTAGTTGGTCTTCCCTGCAGTGCAATCGCACGGACCAAGGTATATTTCCAATAAGTATCTTATTGCAATTCGGGAGGTCTCTTGCCCATCTTGTGACACTGGCGATCGATAGTGCTCGACGGTCTGACTGGGTTGCTAATGGAACGGAAGAGGACTCGGGTAGGGCGGGCCATATATCGCCAATTTTGATCTTCTCATCTGGTCGCAAACACTCCACTCCTAATGCGAGGGCAACCCCTGGCATTAGGCCTGTCCATCCAGCCTGAATTATGATCTTGTCAACCCGATTTACGGACGTGTGTGGAGCTGTAATGCCGTGCCCTTTTAGTTGCCAGGGGACGTCGTGGGCTTTCATGGCGCCATCATTTTGCTTATCGGGAACTAGAATCTCGACGGGCAAAAATTTGGATACAGCAGCTATTGCTCGGCCTCCCTGGGACAGCGCATAGAACAGTTGGAGCGGACGGGTGGCATAACCCGCACCCTCCGCTGCAGCCATAAATTGTTGTGCCTGCTCTAGGGAAGACTGGAATGTAGAAGCGCGGTTGGGGTCGTTCGACGCGGCTCCTGGTGGTCTAACTCGTAACCCACGAAGTTCGCGCCATATGCTCGCCTGGTCAGGTAGAAGCAAGTCTCGATAAGTACTCACTACCACACCCCCGATCAATTCTAATTGGATACTATGCGGGACTTGTCAAGCTTCAGAAGTACGGATGCCGGATTTCCGGCAGGAGATCGCGCGGCCTGTACAGCTGCTTTTAGGATTGGTGGCAACATCGATACTGCCGCAGCTAGGGGTGATCCCGAAATCGTCCAAACTGCAGCGGCAAATCCGAAATCGATGTACTCCATTGGGCTAATTCGTGCCTTAATCGAAGATGTTCGACTTACTTCACGGCGAAGATCGCTTATAAGCATCTCGACCCGCTCAACTACAATGCCCTGCGCTTCACCTGGCTCGACGTTTATGGGTATGAGTTCCCCAGATACGACTTTCGATATGCTTGAACGCCATTCGGCGAAGGAGTCTTCATCGCTACGAATGGAGAATAGGGTATCGATTTTTTGCTCGTCCAAGGATGGGGCCATAACATCATTCATTGAGTTGATAAGTAATGCGTCTCTGAGTCTGAAATCTAAGAACTGTGCTTTGCGTATAGAATTACGCAAGAGTGCGAAATCGGAATCTGCAACTGCCAGGAATCTAGACTTGGAACGATCCGCGATTGTCATAATCGTATTAAAGTACAGAGATGGAATCTCTGATTTGCTCCGATTACTATCTTTTCCTATGTATCCTCCCTGTCCGTAAACTGCGAAGCCTCGAAAACCGTCACCGGAAGCTGGAGGTAAGCTCCATGCTGTATTCATGATTTTAATAAACTCGGGGTCGTCTATATCGCGACGCACCTGCGACCAAACCTGCTCCTCGCCAGACTTCCAGTATCTGAGATGCGGGACTAGAATAATCCATTCTGCCCTAATTCCGCGATCTAACTCGGACAGTATGGCCAATGCATGTCCAATAGATTTTCTATTTTCCTGAGTCGATGCACCATGGAATCCAATCTCATTAGCTGCGTCAGCAAGGTTGACGGGAATGATCCCCATTCCGTCTAATGTTTTATACATCTCAGGGGCACGAAATGAACCCCTTCGACGATACATCCATGCGTCTAAGGGGCAATGGACGATAATCTGATCGGCATACAGCAGGGAGCTTGGCGAGAAGCTCAATAATGCGTCAGCCAAGGCGGGAGACACTTCAGCGCCAGGTGCGTTAAAGGTTGCACTTCCACTGTAATGCCGCACTACGTGTGGCTCTAATGGCGGAACTTCATAGCTATGGTAAAACTCTTCGACTAAGTCAGCCAGATCGCTAAGTTCAGTCTCCGACAGTATATCTGCGCTCCAAGGACCCCATACGCCTTCAAAGTAGCGGTCCAAAACGTCAAGGATTGTTTTGTTGACAGTATCAATCATGTGCCACCATTTTCATAAAGGCTGAAATTGGGCCCCTTGCCGAACTTGGCTCTATGGGATCAAGGCGCGCCGCCAGCG
>NZ_DASYMU010000082.1:0-11633 GCF_036008905.1 Amycolatopsis sp.
GCGCTGTCCCGGCTGACTCCGGTGAAGGAGTACTGGGCGGACGGCGTGGCCACCCCGTTGCGGACGAGGTAAGAGGTACGGGTACCGCTGTAGGTCACCGGGCCACCCCAGTTGTCGTCCTGCAGCGCGGTGAAGGACACGAGCACCTCGCCGCGCCTCGACGGTTCGCAGGTGTAGCCGGACCGGGTGGAGATGCCACCGCCTTCGTACAGGCCGATGCCCCGACCGTCCGGAGTGGACACGATGCGCAGGTGGTGCCCGTCGAAGTCGAAGACGCCCATGGAGGTGGTGTTGGCACCGACGCTTCCGGTGACCACAAGCTCGGCTTTGCCGTCGGCGTTCATGTCGGTCACGCGCAGCGGCTGGACACCGGTGTATTCGTCCGTGGCCAGGTTCGCCTGCACGACCTGCCCGCTGATGTTCGCTTCGAGCAGGGACATCGTCGGGCTCGTCAGGCTGAGCGAGATGTTGTCCAGTGTGCCGTTCCCGTCCAGATCCGCTTGTGCGGTAACGCTTTGCGGTGCCGCCGACGCGACACCCGCGGTCGAGAAGGCCAGCGCCGCGACGACGACCCCCGTGGTGGCCGCGATCTTCTTGGCGTGGTTTTTGATCCCCATGATGTGACTCCCCAGTTTCGCGTGGACCGGGATCCCGGTCCACGCCCCCATTCAAGTGCCGTGGTGATTGCCACGAACTTGCTTTCGGGTAGAGAGACGTGCGCTGCCCGGCGGGGTGCACCGCCGGTGAAATCAATCACCGGGAAGCAACCCCGGTGACGCGGGCACGTCTGAAAAGACAAGCGTCCCAACAAAGTAGGCCTTCGCGAACGCCGGGCGTCGCTGATCAGGTGGGTGGGCGGACTCGGCGGTGGCGGATGGGGTCGTCGGCGTTGAGGCGGCCGAGGACGGCGGTGAGCAGCGCGTGAGCCTCGGCGACGCGGCCGGCGCCGAATTCCTCGGCCAGTTCCGCGTCGAGCGCGGCGCGGTGGACACGGGTCGCGCGCACCGCGGCATCGCCGTGCTCCGTGAGGTGCAACAGTTTTATCCGCGCATCGTCGGGCGACGGCTTCCGCACGAGGACACCACGGCGTTCAAGATCGGCGACGGCTTTGGACGCGGCTTGCTGGGTCACGCCCATCCGCTCGGCGAGCGCGGTGATCGACAGCGGCCCGGCCAGGACGTGCTGAATCACGACGCCGTCGTTGAACCGCAGCCCGTCGAAGCCGTCGGCGGCCAGGCGGCGCTGGACCTCGTCGGTCATCGCCCAGCCCGCGAACAGAGCGACCAGTGACAGATCGAGCCGCGGTACCGTATTATCCACAACCATGGTTGTGGATACTAGCAGGGCCGCCCTCCTCGACGACTTCGTCCGGATCGCCCACCGCATCGTGTGGTGCACGCTCGTCACTGTCGACAGCCGGGGCCGCCCGCGCTCCCGCGTGGTGCATCCCTACTGGGAGCGCGACGAAAACGGCGTCACCGGCTGGGTTTTCACCCGCCCCACCCCGCTCAAGATCGCGCACCTCGGCCGCACGCCGTACGTCTCGTGCTCGTACTGGGACCCCGCGCACGAAGTCGCCGTCGCCGAGTGCGACGCCGAATTCGCCGACGACGAACCCACCCGCCGCAAAGTGTGGGACCTTTTCGCCGCCGCGCCGGAGCCCCTCGGCTACGACCCGCACATCCTGGGCGCCGACGACCACCGCGACGAAAAGATCATCGTGCTCAAGATGACGCCGTGGCGGCTCAGCACCGCCGCCGATTCCTGGCAGCGCGGTCAGCTCACCGGCGTCAGCGCGTCTTCGGTCAGCACCTGATCCCCCACCGACACGACAAGCCGTCCCCCGCTGATCGTGTAGCGGTATTCGCCGTTCGCCGCGACGAAACCATCGCCCGACGGCTGCGCGGGCAGCGTGATGTGGGTGTCGGCCGAGGGTGCGGTGTTCCGGGCCTGGCCGTCGTAGAACATCTGCCCGTCCCCCGTCTGGCAGATCGTGATGAACGACTTCTCCGTCTGCGCCACGAGAAGCGCGGTGCCCTCACCACCCGGCAGGTACTGGGCTGTGGCTGTTGGACAGGGCTTGCTCGCCGCACTCGTAGAGGTGGTGGGGGTCGACGGTGACGTCGTGGCCATGGTCGTCGACGTGGTGGTTCTCGTGCTCGGCGGAATCACGGGGTTGGTGTAGACCGGGATCTGGGCCACGGGTTTGACCGGCTCCGGCCGGTTCGCGGCGATCAGGATGGTCGCCCCCATCGTGGCCGCGGCGACGAGCACCAGGGCCAGCAGCACCCACAGCGACCGCGACCGCTTCGACGTCGGCGGCGCGGGCTCACCGCACACTCGGCACGCGCGGGCACGGGCGTCGTTGCCGTTGCCGCACCGCTCGCAAGTCCAGGGTGAACCCGCCATCGGGCCTCCTTCGGCCTCGGCGCGCCCACCACGCCGATTTCCCCATTGTCACCGACCAGGAGCCCTCGCGCGATGGCCAGTGCGCAGAGCGCGTGGGTCGACCCTGCCGACGTTTGGATCGGCCTCGGTTCCGGGTATAAGTGCGCCGTGGCCGCCACCTATCTCCTTCCCGTCACCACCGCTCTGTACCTCTTCCCCCTAGTGGCTTTCCTGATCATGCTTCCCGCGGCTTTCCTCAGCTACCGCCGCCGTGGGCGCGCGGGCGGCTGGGCGACGGTGGTCCTCTACACCTTCGTGTTCTATCTGCTGGCCATCGCCATGCAGACCGTGATCCCGTTGCCGAGCAACGCCGGCTACTGCACCGGGCACACCTACGCCAGCACCCCACAGCTGCGGCCGTTCTACTTCATCGAAGTGATCGAGCAGCGGGCCCGCGGCCGGTGGAGCCCCGGCGCGATACTGCACAACCCGGCGATCTGGGGCACCGTGCTCAACATCGTGATGCTGTCCCCGCTGGGCCTGTTCCTGCGCTACGCCAACAAAATGCGCCTGGTGACGACCGTGCTCGCCGGGTTCGGCCTCTCGTTGCTCTTCGAGCTCACCCAGCTGACCGGATTGTGGTTCGTCTACCCGTGCCCGTACCGGCTCTTCAGCGTGGACGACCTGATCCTCAACACCGCCGGTGTCCTCGTCGGCTGGCTGATCGCCGGGCCGCTGATCAAGGTGCTCCCCGCGCTGGCCCCCGACGGCGACCGGAAGCGGTTCGCCGCCAAGGTGACGCTCACGCGGCGATTGCTGGCCTTCATCACCGACATCTTCGGGTTCGCCATCCTGCTCGCGTTCCTGTTCGGGCTGCTCACGTTGTTCGGCCAGGACACCGACCACCAGGGCGTGGCGATCCTGATCCTGGCGTTCGTTTGGTTCGTGCTGGTGCCGACCATGACCGGGTCCACCCTCGGCAAGCGGGCCATGCTGCTGCGCGTCGAGAAGACCAGCGGCCGCCGAGCGGGGCCGATCGCCCTGCTGATCCGCAACGGTGTCCTGCTTTCACCGCTGTGGTTGACGTGGCTGCTGCTCGACCTGGACCGCTGGGACATCGGGAACCATCCCGAGCAGCTGCTGCTCCCGGTCGGCCTGCTGCTCTCGGGTTTCGTCATGCTGGTCTGGACGCCGCTCGCGGTGCTGTTCGACGACGAACGCCGGGCGCCCTACGAACGGTTCTCGCGCACGATCAACGTCGCCATCCTCCCGCCCGGCCTCAAAGTGTCCACAAAGGACAAGACCGAGCTGGTTCCGACGCACCCGAAAGGCGAGTGATTCAGCGTGCGCCATCTTTCGACAGATGGCGAAGGGTCTCCTCACGCGCCGGTTTGGCCGGGGACGACGAGTCCCGATTCGTAGGCGGTGACGACGGCTTGGGTCCGGTCCCGCAGGCCCAGTTTGCTCAACACCCGGCTCACGTGGGTCTTCACCGTCTCCTCCGTGACGACGAGCCGCGCCGCCACCTCCGGATTGGACAATCCCTCGGCGACGAGCCGCAGCACCTGCGTCTCCCGTGGTGTGAGCGCGGCAAGCGCCGCGGCGGGCGGAGTTTCCCGTTGGGGGCGCAGACGGGAGAACTCGCTGATGAGCCGCCGCGTGACCGTCGGCGCGAGCAACGCCTCCCCGTCGGCGATGATCCGCACGGCGTCGAAGAGCCGCTCGGCGGTGACGTCCTTGAGCAGGAAGCCGCTGGCGCCCGCCCGCAACGCGTCGTAGACGTACTCGTCGAGATCGAACGTCGTGAGGATGAGGATCCGCGGCGCGCCGGACGCGGCGAGTTGCCGGGTGGCTTCGATCCCGTCCATGCCGGGCATCCGGATGTCCATCAGCACGACGTCGGGGCGCAGTTCACGGCAGATCCGCACGGCCTCGGCGCCGTCGCACGCGGTGCCGACCACGGTGAAATCCGGCTGCGTGTCCAGCAGCGCGGCGAATCCGGTGCGGACGACGTGGTGGTCGTCGGCGACGACGATCCGGACGGCGCTCATGTGGTTTCCCCGGTTGTGCCCGGCAAAGTGGCTTCGACCATGAACCCGCCGACGGCGGCCGGGCCGGCGCGCAATGTGCCCCCGACAGCGGCGGCGCGTTCGCGCATCCCGGTCAGCCCGTGACCGCCCGTCGACGGAGACGGCCCGGGCCCGTTGTCCCGGATCCTCAGCCGCAGGGCTTCACGGGTGTACCGCAGTTCGACGTCGACGGCGACCCCGGGCGCGTGCCGCCGGGCGTTGGTCAGCGCTTCCTGGATGATGCGGTACGCCGCGAGCTCGATCCCGGGATCGAGCGTGACCGGCGCGCCCGAGACGATGAGCCGCGTGCCGGCACCGGAGGTTTCCCTTGCCTCGTCGATAAGTTCGTTGAGCTGCCCTAAACCCGGCTGAGGCTGTCGCTCGGCGACTTCGGTCCGGGCGTCCTCGCGCAGCACGCCAAGCAGCCGCCGCATCTCGATGAGCCCGGCCCGCGCGGTGTCCCCGATCTCCGAAAGCCGGTGTGCCCCGGCAACAGGCATGCCGGGAGTGGTCAGCCGGGCCGTCTCCGCCTGCACGGAGATCATCGAGATGTGGTGCGCGACGACGTCGTGCAGCTCGCGGGCGATCCGCGCCCGTTCCCCGCGCGCGGTGTGCTCGACCAGCCTGCCCGCGACGGCCTGCCGCGCGGCGTGATGCACCTGGGCCTCCCCCTGCGCCCGCCGCGCGATCCCGGCCCAGGCCACCGCCGGGCCCAGCGAAGCCAGCAGCACCACCAACACCGACGGCCGGATCAAGGCGAGCACCAGGAACGGCACGGCCAGCGCCGTCGGCAAGACCTGCGCGCCGGTCCGGCCAAGCCGGTACAACACGAACAGCTGCCCCACCAAGCCCGCCACCGACAGCCCGTCGAACAGCGCGAGCGACAGCACACTCGCGACAGTCACGGCCACGGCGGCCGGGACCGGGTGCAGCAATACCAGCGGCACCGTCGTGGCCAGCGCGAGCAGGCCCAGCGCCAGGCCGGACTGCAGGCTCGCACCGACGACGACGCTCCGCACGACCGACTCCGCCAGCGCGGCGAACACCAGCGCTCCGGCCATCGCGTTCCGCCACCCAGTTGTCACGATGACCATTGTCGTCGCAGGACGGCGCACCGGCGTCCCCACGGCCAGCGACACGCGCATCCCCCACAGGAGTGACATACGGCGTCGCCCCTCCCCAGGCCAGCGACTTCCAGGACGGCTCTTCGGCGTGACGACCGGAAGCCGGGCGTTTCCTAGGGTTCTCACCATGGAAGCAACCATCGAAGTTTCCGGACTGCGCAAGCGGTTCGGGCCGACCCTGGCGCTGGACGGGATGACGTTCACGCTGCGGCCCGGCAAGGTCACCGGCTTCGTCGGCCCCAACGGCGCCGGCAAGTCCACCACTATGCGGGTCATCCTGGGCCTCGACGCGGCCGACGAGGGCCAGGCGCTGATCGGCGGCAAGCCGTACCGGAGCCTGCGGCACCCGCTGCGCCAGGTCGGGTCGCTGCTCGACGCCGCCGCGCTGCAGCCGAGCCGCACCGCCCGCAACCACCTGCTGTGGCTCGCGCATTCGCAGGGTCTCGGCGCGCGCCGGGTCGACGAGGTCGTCGAACAAGCCGGGCTCGGTTCGGTGATCCGGCGGAAGGCGGGCGGCTACTCGCTCGGCATGCGGCAGCGGCTCGGGATCGCCGCGGCGCTGCTCGGCGACCCGCCGATGCTCATGCTGGACGAGCCGTTCAACGGGATGGATCCCGAGGGCATCGTGTGGATGCGCGGGTTCCTGCGGTCACTGGCCACACAAGGGCGGGCCGTGCTGGTCTCCAGCCACCTGATGAGCGAGCTCGAAGACACCGCGGACCAGGTGATCGTGGTCGGCCGCGGCAAGGTCATCGCCGACACCGCGGTCGCCGACCTCATCGCGGAGGCGTCCGGCGACCGCGTCACGCTGCGCACCTCCGGCCGCACGCAGGCGATGACGGTGCTCGCCCGGGCAGGCGCCACGGTCGCCGCGACCGGGCCCGAGACGCTCACCGTCACGGGGCTCGCGGCGGAACGTGTCGTGGCGGTGCTCGGCGAGAACGGCGTGCCGTTCTCCGAGGTGTCCGCGCACCGCGCGTCGCTGGAGGAGGCCTACATGGAACTGACCAGGGACGCGGTCGAGTTCCGCGCCGCCACCGCCGAGGAGAGCCTCCGATGAGCGCTGCAACGCCTCAGCCGTACCGCTCCGAACTGCGCCCGGGGCGCGACGGGTTCGCGCAGCTGCTGCACGCGGAGTGGACGAAGTTCCGGACGGTCCGCGGCTGGGTGTTCGGCCTGGTCGCCGCGGCGGTGGTCACCGTGGCGGTCGGGCTGCTCGGGCCGGCGGGCAGCAGTTTCGAGTGCAGCGGCCCGAACGGTCAGCCCTGCGGGGACCACACCCCGCCGGTCGGCCCGGGCGGAGAAGCCGTGTCCGACCGGTTTTCCTTCGTGCACCAGCCGTTGTCCGGCGACGGCAGCATCACCGCCGAGGTGACGTCGTTGACCGGCGACGACGCACCGGGTGTCGAGCCGTGGGCCAAAGCCGGGATCATCCTCAAGGAGAGCACCAAACAGGGCTCGGCGTACGCGGCGATGATGGTCACCGGTGAGCACGGCGTGCGGCTGCAGCACAACTTCACCGGGGACACGGCCGGCCCACCGGGCGCGGTCTCCCCCGGCTCACCGCGCTGGCTACGGCTGACGCGCTCCGGCGACACCTTCACCGGCTCCGAATCCACCGACGGCACGAAGTGGAACGTGGTCGGCACAGTCACTTTGCCCGGACTACCGTCCACTGTGGAGGGTGGGCTGTTCACCGCCTCCCCCGAGCACGTGGTGACCACGCAGTCGTTCGGCGGAGCCGGCAGCGAGGGCGGCTCGACCAGTGCCACCGCGACGTTCGACAACGTCGGGCTGCAGGGTTCGTGGCCGCGCAGCGCGTGGACCGGTGACGAGGTCGGCGGGCAACCCGGCGGCCTCGGTCAGGCCGCGGGGTTCCAGCAGCCCGGCGGCAGGTTCACCGTGAGCGGGTCGGGCGACATCGTGCCCGCCGTCGCCGGACGGGGAAGCACCAGCAAGACGATCGAAAACGGCCTGGTGGGCGTGTTCGCCGGACTGATCGCGGTGATCGTCGTGGCGGCACTGTTCATCACCGCCGAATACCGGCGAGGGCTGATCCGCACCACGCTCGCCGCCAGCCCGCGGCGCGGCCGGGTGCTCGCCGCGAAAGCCGTCGTGCTCGGCGCGGTCACCTTCGTGACGGGCTTGATCGCCGCCGCTGTCTCGATCCCGCTCGTCGGAGCGCTGGAGCGCGCCAAGGGACTCAACGTGTTCCCCGTGTCGGCGCTGACCGAGCTGCGTGTCGTCGCCGGAGCCGCGGCTTTGCTCGCCGTGAGCGCGATCCTCGCCATGGCCGTGGGAACGATGGTGCGACGCAGTCATGGAGCGGTCACCCTCGTGATCGTGGCGGTCGTCCTGCCGTACGTCCTCGCGGTGGCGTCGGTGCTGCCCACGGCCGCGTCGCAGTGGCTGCTGCGGTTCACCCCGGCCGCGGGCTTCGCGATCATGCAGAGCATGCCGGAGTACTCGCAGGTCCTCGCCGACTACACGCCCGCGGATGGCTACTTCCCGTTGACGCCGTGGGCCGGTTTCGCCGTGCTGTGCGGGTACGCGGTGCTCGCGCTCGGCGTGGCCACCTTCCTGCTGCGGCGGAGGGACGCGTGATCCTGCGAGACGTTCTGCACGCGGAGTGGACCAAGCTGCGGACGCTGGTAGGCACGGGCTGGCTGCTGGTCGCGGTCGTCGTGCTGACCACGGGACTCAGCGTGGCGGCGGCCGCCGCGACCGAGTGCCGCGGCACGGGCTGCGGCCTGGACGCGGCCAAGGTCAGCCTCACCGGGATCACCGTCGGCCAGGCTGTCGTCGTGATCCTGGCGGTGCTGACCGTCAGCGGCGAGTACGGCACGGGCATGGTCCACGTGACGTTCGCGGCGATGCCGCGCCGGGCCACCGTGCTCGCCGCGAAGGCGCTCGTCGTCAGCGGGCTGGTCGTCGTGGCCGGGACCGTGGCGGTGCTGACGTCCGTGCTGGCGGGCCGGTTTATCCTGCCCGGCAACGGTTTCACCGTCGCACACGGCTACCGGGCACTGTCGCTGGCCGACGGTCCGGTGCTGCGCGCGGCCGCCGGTTCGGTGCTCTACCTAGTGCTGATCGGCCTGCTCAGTCTCGGGGTCGCCGCCGCGGTACGGGACGCGGCGGCGGCCATCGGGGTGGTACTCGGGCTGCTGTACCTGTTCCCGATCGTCATCACCGTGGTCGGGGACCCGGACTGGTACCGGCGGCTGCGGCAGATCGCGCCGATGAACGCCGGCCTGTCCGTCCAGGCCACGGTCGACCTCGGCAGTCTGCCGCTCAGCCCGTGGGCGGGCCTCGGCGTCCTGACCGTGTGGGCCGCGGGCGGGATGCTCGCCGGAGGCTTGGTGCTCAGGCTGCGCGACGCCTGAGCTCAGGGGCGCACGGTCTCCGGCGCGGTGTCCAGGCGGCCGGTGCGCGCCGCCCAGCGCTCGAACACCACGGTGCCGAACGGCGGGATGCTCACCACGAGCGCGAGGACCGTGGTGCGGAAGTCCCAGCGCAGCGGTCCTCGCGCCAGCACCGTGACGAGCAGGTAGCCGACGAAGATGACGCCATGGATCGGGCCGAAGACCTTGACCCCGATCTCGTTGCCCACGACCACGTACTTGAACAGCATGCCGAGCAGGAGTCCGGCCCAGGACACCGCTTCGGCCAGTGCGAACAGGCGGAAACGTCCGGCGGGGCTGGTGAGCACTGAGCTCTCCCTTCGTTGGGCGGTATGTCCCATTGTGGCGACACCGCCCGCAGGGAGGTTCACCGGGTCGTGAGTGTTTACGAGTGTTAGAACACTTGTCGCCACTCACGACCCGTGCTTCAAAACCCGGCACGAGATGCCTTGCGAGCGCCGAGAGCGTAGTCGACGGCGGCTTCGGCGTGCAGGCGGGTCGTCGGGAAGGTCGGCACGGGGCTGTCCTCGGGGCCGACCAGCAGCTCGATCTCGGTGCAGCCGTAGATGACGCCCTCGGCTCCGGCGTCGGCCAGCCCCTGGATCACCTCGCGATACGCCTTGCGCGACTCCTCGGTCACGACACCCAGCACGAGCTCGTCGTAGATGATCCGGTGCACGGTCTCGCGGCTGTCTTCGCCGGGCACGAGCACCTCGAGTCCGTGCGCGGCAAGGCGTTCAGCTCACGCCCGGCGTCGTCCCACCGGCCGTCGGCCTGCATGGCCTCGATGGCGGCGAAGTCCACGGAGTACAGCACGGTGTGCGCCGAGTGGAAGCCGCCGAGCCGCTCCCGGACGCGCTCGTTGACCAGCCGGTAGTACTCGGCCGAGGACTCCCAGCTCATCCCGCCCAGCAATCCGATGACCTTCATGGCGCCATCATGCCGGAACACCTACGTCGAGAGGCGTAGTCGCGAAGCCGCTCACGGGCGGACGCGCCGAAGCCCGCGATGGCGGAAGGTTTCCGTCATGAGTAATCCGGTCGAAACCAGCGAGCTGACGAAACGCTACGGGCGGTCCGTCGCGGTCGAGAACCTGAACCTGACCGTGCCCTCCGGCGAGGTCTACGGGTTCCTCGGCCCGAACGGCGCCGGCAAGACGACCACGCTACGGATGCTGCTCGGGCTGACCCGCCCGACTTCGGGCAGCCTGCGCGTGTTCGGCAAGACACCCAGCGCCGGTTACCTGTCCCAGGTCGGCGCCCTCATCGAAGGCCCGGCGTTCTACCCGTACCTGTCCGGGCTCGAGAACCTGCGCGTGCTCGCCGGGCACGCGGGCGTGCGCCGCACCCGGGTCGACGCCGTGCTGGAGACCGTCGACCTGGCCGAGCGCGCGAAAGACAAGTACCGCACCTATTCCCTCGGCATGAAGCAACGACTCGGGCTCGCGGCGGCACTACTGAAGGACCCGCGGCTGCTCATCCTGGACGAGCCGACCAACGGACTCGACCCGGTCGGCATGGCGGATATGCGGACGCTGCTGCGCAAGCTCGCGGCCGAAGGCGTCACCGTGCTGCTGTCGAGCCATCTGCTCGCCGAAGTGGAGCAGATCTGCGACCGCTTCGGCGTGATCACGAACGGCCATCTGGTCGCCGAGACCACCATCGCCGAACTCCGCGCCGGTGGGACCCTCCGCGTCCGCGCCGAGCCGTCCGACCGCGCGAAGACGCACCTGGTCTCGCTCGTCGGCGCGGCCGCGGTGCACGCCGACGGTCCCGCGTTCGACGTCCGGGTCGCGCCGGGCGAAGCGGGCCGGATCAACACCGCACTCGTGACCGCCGGGGTGTCGGTCCACGAACTCCGCTGGCGTGAGCCGGATCTGGAACAGAACTTCCTCGAACTGATCGGAGACGATGATCATGCTGGGTGACCTCCGCGCCGAACTGAGCAAGCAGCTCCGGCGGCCGTCCAGCTGGCTGCTGCTGGCCGTCGCCGTCGTGCTGAGCCTGACCTTCGGCTACCTGATTCCTTATGCGGGCCTGTCCGGCGCCACGTCGGGCCCGCCGGGCTCCGGCCGCGGCCTCGCGTCGATGTTGCCGGACGCCTTCGTCGGCAGCGCGCTCGGCGGGCTCCCGGTGTTCGTCGGCGCGCTCGCGCTCATCTTCGGCGTGCTCGTCGCGGGGAGCGAATACGGCTGGGAAACCTGGAAAACCGTGCTGACGCAAGGGACTTCGCGGTTCGCCGTGTACGGCGCGAAACTCGTCACCCTGACGGTGGGCGTGCTGGTCCTGGTGGTCGCGCTGTTTGCCGCGTCGGCCGGAGCGAGCGCTTTGGTCGCCGTCTTGCAAGACCAACCACTGCATTGGCCCGCGGTCACCGATGTCCTCAAAGGACTCGGCGCGGGCTGGCTGATCACGATGATGTGGGGAACGCTGGGCGTCGCGCTCGCCGTGGTGTTCCGTTCGGTGGCGCTGCCGATCGGGCTCGGGCTGGTGTGGCTACTCGCCGTGCAGAACCTGCTGACGTCCATCGCGGCACCGCTGCTGACCTGGATCGCCGAAGCACAGAAGGGGTTGCCCGGGCCGAACGCCGGGGCGCTGGTCGCCGGGCTCGGCGCCTCGACCACCACGCCAGGCGTGTCACAGCTGGTGGGA
>NZ_DASYMU010000083.1:0-41231 GCF_036008905.1 Amycolatopsis sp.
CGTGCGCGACTACCGCCATCTGTCGACAGATGGCGGTAGTCGCGCGCTAGCGCTGCACGTCCAGGACGAAGACCTCGGCGTCGGAATCGCGCGTCCAGTCGACGGGGAGCCCGACATGGGTCAGGTGTGCCGCCGAGTAGACCGCGCGAGTGGAACGATCTACATAGGACACGCCAGGCTCGAGTCCCTGTAACGGAATCCGGGACGAACGACCGGGCACCAGGGGCGCACCGTCGAGCACGCCGGTACTCCACGCCAGTACCACGACAGTGCCGTCCCCGACGTACTCCACCGCGGCCGTCGCCTCGTGAGCGCCCGCGAGCCGGTACGCCTCAGCGGTGTGGATGATGTGCCGAATCCCCTTGTAGACCCCCACCAAATCAGCCGCTTCACTCAGCTGATCGACGTCCCAGCGCGACAGGTCCGCCCCGATCCCGAGTACACCCGCCATCGCCGTCACGAACCGGAACTTCAGCGACCGAGGCCGCGGATCGAACACGCCCGGCGAGTCCGTCACCCAGGAACTGAGCAGATGCGGGGCGTGCGCCAGCAGGAAGCCGTCCTGGATCGCCAGCCGGTCCAGCGGCCCGGTGTTGTCGCTGGGCCACACCAGATCCGTGCGCGCGATGGTCGCGAGATCCGCCCGCCCCCCACCGCCTGAACACGCTTCGACCGTGACGTCAGGATGCTTCGCCCGCAGGAAGTCCAGCAGCCGGTGATAGTTCGCCACATGGGCGCCGTCGAGATCGACCGCGCCGGCGCCCGGCCGTCCCCGCTCGGTCACGGGCCGGTTCATGTCCCATTTGAGATAGCTGATCGGATACTCCGTCAGCAGCCCGTCGAGCATGTCCCGCAGGAACTCGTAGACGTCCTCGCGGCCGAGGTCGAGCAGCAGTTGGTTCCGGATCAACGTCGAGGGCCGCCCGTCGAGGTGGTAGACCCAGTCCGGATGCTCGGCGTACAGCCGGGATTTCGGGCTCACCGACTCCGGTTCCACCCACAGCCCGAAGTCGAGCCCGAGTTTCCGCACCTCGTCGACGAACGCGCCGAAGCCACCCTCGAAAGACGAGTGCTCCGGCGTCCAGTCCCCGAGGCCGCCCGTGTCGTCGTCGCGGCCGATGAACCAGCCGTCGTCGACCACGAACAGTTCGACACCGAGCTCCGCCGCGATCGACGCCAATTCCAGCTGGCGCCGGCTGTCGACGGAGAATTCCGTTGCTTCCCAGGAGTTGTAGAGCACCGGACGCGGCCTCGAAAACCGCTCCCCCGCCAGCAACCGGTCGTAGCCGTGCCACACCCTGGCCAGTCCGTCCAATCCGGACACACTGGACGCCAGCGCCACCTCGGGCGTGGAAATCCGCCCGCCCGGCTCCAGCACCAGCGGACCGGGATGCGGCAGCCGACCGGCCCGGACCCGGGTGATCCCGCTTGGCTCGATCTCGGCGTCGATCCGCCAGGAACCCGACCACGCCAGCGAAACACCCCACGCGGGACCATCCGCGGCAGCGGCGTCCTGCACCGCGAGCCAAGGAACATAGGCATGGCCCGGTACGCCCAGCCTGCTCTCGAGCTCGAGCCGACCAGCCCGCAGCAACACCTCGCGCCGCTGGAACTCCTGCGCCCACTGGCCGGTCAGATACGTCAGCCGGGCACCGGAAAGCCCGGTCGGGACACAGACTCCCGCGGAATCCAGCCGCTCGATCTCCAACGCCGAGCTGCCGCCGTTGGTGAGTTCGACCCATCGCGCCAGCACATCCGTGCCCGGCTCCGCGCGGTAACACAGCACCGCCCGCAGCCCGGTCACCTCGTCGAGGAACGCCAGCCGCAGATCACCGGCGCCGGGGTCCTCGCCGTCGAATTTCCACCAGGACTCCCGAGCTTCACCCGCCGGGCCGACGACGAGGTCGGCACCGCTGAACGGCCGTAGCCCGCGCGGTGCGTACTCCACCGGCGCGGCGTCGGCCGCGGTGATGAAGTGCTCCTTTCCGGTGTTCGCCACCGGAGACGGGCCGTCCTCGACTCCGTGCGGGCCCCACGCCACGAGTTCCAGCCAGCGTTCGCCGGGCCCGAGCGCGACCGTGTACGAGGTCGTCGCCATCTTCACGGTCCACCGTGTCGTCATTTCACCGCGCCGATCGCCAGTCCGGAGATAAAGTGCTTCTGGAACCGCAGGAACACCGCCACGGTCGGGATGGCCGCGATGACCGAGCCCGCCGCGATGATGTTCCAAGTGGACACATACTGCCCCTGCAAACCGAGCAGCGCCGGGGTCACCGGCATGGTGGTCCCGGTGCGCAGCACGGTGATCGCCCACAGCAGATCGTTGAACGTCCAGGTGAACGCCAGCGCGCCGAGCGCGGCCATCGCGGGCCGGGCCAGCGGCAGGATGATGGTCCAGAAGATCCGGACCGGGCCCGCGCCGTCGATGACCGCCGCCTGCTGGATCTCGTCCGGGATCGTGCGCATGAACCCCTGCAGTACGAAGGTGTAGAAGCCGAGCCCGAACCCGACCTGCACGATGACCAGCGCGGGCAGGGTGTCGTAGATGCCAAGCAGCTCGGTCAGTTTCGCGACCGGCACGAGCAGGATCTGGGGCGGCAGCAGGTTTCCCGCCAGCATCAGCAGGATGATCGTGCGACGGCCCGGGATCTCGAACCGGCTCAGCGCGAAGGCCGCGGCAGCGCTCAGC
The DNA here is from genome assembly GCF_036008905.1 of Amycolatopsis sp. Classification (GTDB taxonomy): domain Bacteria; phylum Actinomycetota; class Actinomycetes; order Mycobacteriales; family Pseudonocardiaceae; genus Amycolatopsis. The sequence goes on from NZ_DASYMU010000083.1 coordinate 2,690, forward strand.
GCCAGCGCGAGCAACACGGTGGGGATGGTGACGAGCATGCTGTTCAGCATCGCCCGCGCTTCCCCGCCTTCGTTCCACGCCTGGCCGAACCCGTCGAGGGTGAACGACTTCGGGAAGCTGCCGAGGCCGTTGCTCGCGATGTCGTCGAACGACCGGACACTCGTCACCAGCACCAGCACGATCGGCAGCAGCCACAACACCGACAGCCCGCCGGCACCGGCGTGGAACAGGAACGTCTTGGCCTTCCTGGCCCGGAAGGAATGACTCACTGGTTGTCCTCCCGGAACACGCGGACGAGATAGGTCACGATGACACCGAAGGCGAGCAGGAAGATGATCACGGCCAGCGCCGAGGCGTATCCGAGCCGCAGTGACTGGAACGCCTCGGCGTACATGTACGTGCTCAGCAGCTCCGACGAGTGGTACGGGCCGCCCTTCGTCATCGCCCACACGACGTCGAACGACCGCAGCGAGTCGATGACGATCACCGACAGGACCACGGAGTTGACGCTGCGCAGCTGCGGCCAGGTGACGAACCGGAACTGCTGCGTCATCGACGCACCGTCCAGTTTGGCCGCTTCGTACAGGGTCGGGTCGATTCCCTTGAGACCGGCCAGATAGAGCACCATCACGTAGCCGATTTGTCGCCACAGCGCGGGAATCAGCACGGCGTAGAGCGCGGTGTTCGAGTCGGCGAGCCAGGAATGCTGCCAGCTCTCGAGCCCGATCGCGCCCAGGAACTTGTTGACCAGGCCGTCCGGCTGGTAAAGCACCTGCCACATCAGGGAAGTGGCGACGAGCGAGAAGACGACCGGGGTGAACAGGGCCGCCCGATAGAAGCCGATTCCCTTGCGCTCACGCTGCAGCAGCATCGCCAGGCCGAGCCCTCCGGCGGCCGAGAGGCCACCGAAGAGCACGAGCCAGATGAGCGTATTGAGCGCCGCGGTCTGGAAGATGGAGTCGGAGAACATCTCGGCGTAGTTGCCGAAACCGGCCCACTCCGGCGCGGACACCCCGTCCCATCTGGTCAGGGACAGGTAGAACCCCTGCAACGCGGGCCAGAAGACCCAGAAGCCTTCGAGAACCAGCGGCACCAGGATGAAGGCGATCAGGACGGGCGGCACCCGGCGCGTGCGGCGCCGCTTCGTCCTGACCGGGACGGAAAGGGTTGTCATATCAGGAAGACCACACCTTTTGGGCGGCGGTCTGCCAGTCGGAAAGGATCGAGGTGAGCTCGTTCGGCTTCTGGATGAACCGGACCAGCGCCGCGTCGGCCGACGGCTGCAGCGCGTCACTGGAGTCGCGGTTGAAGAACTGGGTCAGCTCCTTGGCGTCCTGCAACAGCTTGCGGCCCTTGAGGACCAGCGGGGTGCCGGAGTCCTTCGCGTCGGGATGCGTCGGCAGCACGGTGCCCGAGGAGTTCTTGATGTAGATCTCCTGCGCCTCGGCGGTGGCCACGTACTTCAGCCAGTCCTTGGTTTCGGCGACATGAGCCGTCTTGGCGCTGGCGAAGAACCCGTCCGTCGGGCCCTCTTCGGCGACCGGCACGGCCGGGTCCAGGATCGGGAACTGGAAGAAGTCGAGGTCGTCGAGGACGTCCTTCGGCGCGGCGTCGGCGAAGAACGTGCCGGTCAGGCACATGCCGGTGCGTCCCTGCAGCAACGAGGTCGTCGCGTCCTGGAACGGGATCGCGGTGCCGCGCGGGTCGAAGTACGGCAGCACGGTCTTCCACTGGTCGAAGACCTTGACGACCTTCGGGTCGTCGAAGCGGCCCTTGCCCGCCAGAAGATCCCGGTGGTACTGGGCGCCGTTGATCCGGATGTTGAGATAGTCGAACCAGCTCGACGCGATCCACGGCGTGTTGCCGCCGGCGCCGAGGCCGATCGGCTCGATTCCCTTGCCCTTCAACGTTTCGCACAGCGCGACGAACTCGCTCCAGTTCGACGGCGGCGTGACGCCCCACTTGGTGAAGTTCGATTTGCGGTAGAAGAACCCCCACCAGTAGTAGGTCGTGGGCACGAAGACCTGCTTGCCTTGGCCGTCGCTGCTCAGCCGGCGGAACGTGTCGCTGTAGTTGCCCATCGTCTGCCAGACGTCGCCGACGTCGAGCAGCAGTCCTTTTTGGGCGTACGAGGTCAGGATCGATCCCGGGTACCAGGTGTAGGTGTCCGGCGGGTTGCCCGAGGTCAGGTAGCTCGGGAGCTGGGTGCGGAAGGTCTCCGACGCGACCGTGTTCACCGTCGCCGTGGCGCCGCCGCGGTCGCTGAACGCCTTGGCCAGTGCCTCGATGGCGACCTTCGCCTGCGCCGAGGACAGGTTCGATTGGACGGTCACCGCTCCGGCGGTCTGCGCGACCGGCCCCGAAGTCGCCGAGGTGGCACATCCACCGAGCAGTGCGGCGGAGCCGACGGCGCCGACTCCCACCAGGAACCGGCGTCGGCTCAGGTCTGTGACGCCCCATTGGGTCAGACCGGTTTTGTTCATCGCGATGAACCCCTTATCTGCCAGGCCGGCCGTTCAGGCGCCATCGCCGGACGGTCCAACCTGGGCTGGAGTGATGCCGACAGGCTTGCAACCGCGACCGAGCACTGTCAAGATGTATTCGTAAATTATTATTGAAGAGGGTCCGAACGAGAGAGCCGACCATTGACTCAGCACCGCCCTCGGGGCGTGCACGGCCAGACCGTCGAGGCTTTGGCCAGCCGAATCCTGTCCAACGAGTTCTCCGAGGGCACGATCCTCGACCTGCCCGCCCTGCGTGCCGAACTCGATGTCAGCCTCACCGCGCTGCGGGAAGCGCTGAAGGTGCTCACGGCCAAGGGCATGGTCGACGCGCGGCAGAAACGCGGCACCTACGTGCAGCCGCGGACGTCCTGGAACATGCTCGACGCCGACGTCATGCGCTGGCAGACCACCGCGTCCGACGACCCGAACCTCTTCGAAGAGCTGACCGAGGTCCGCGCGATCGTCGAGCCCGCCGCCGCCAAGAAGGCCGCCGAACGAGCCACCGACGAGGACCTGGCCGCGTTGCGCGACGCGCTACAGCGCATGTCCGAGGCGGGCACCGACGTCGACAAGATGGTCGCCGCCGACCTCGACTTCCACCGACTGCTCCTGGGTGCGACCCATAACGAGTTCCTGCTGCAGATCGGCCGGGTCATCGCGATCGGCCTGGTGGAGCGCGACAAACTGGTGCACCACGCCGATCCGTCCGACGACCCGGTACCCAGCCACCGCGGCGTGTACGACGCCGTCGTGGCGAAGGACCCCGACGCCGCCGAAGCCGCGATGCTCGCGCTGATGGAGAAGTCGAGCGCCGACCTGGCGCTGCTCAAGAAGCGGAACCTGGAGAACTAGGTCGTGTCTGGCAAATCAAGTTCGCGATCGAACAGATTTACCAGACACGACCTAGGCGTCACCCTCGAAGAGACTGGTGACCGACCCGCCTTCGAAGACCTCGCCCATCGCCCGCGCCAGCAGCGGCGCGATGGACAGCACACTCAGCCGGGGAAAGCGCTTGTCTTCGGGGATCGGCAGCGTATTCGTCAGTACGACCTCCCGGATTCCGCTGTGCACCAGGCGTTCCGTGGCGCCGTCCGAGAGCACGCCGTGGGTCGCGGCGGCCACGACGTCGGACGCACCTTCGGCGAGCAGGAGCTTGGTCGCCCCCGCCATCGTGGCGGCGGTGTCGATCATGTCATCGACGATCACGCACAGGCGGCCGCGCACGTCACCGACCACCAGGTTGGTGCCCTCGTGTTCGCCGGACAACGCGTTGCGGCGCTGGATGAACGCGATCGGATGACCACCGAGCAGCTCCGCCCACTTCTCGGCGAGCTTGACCCGGCCCGAATCCGGCGCCACGACGGTGATTTCGGCACCGGCGTACCGCTGCTTGACATGCGCCGCCAGCAAGGGCTGCGCCAGCAGGTGGTCGACCGGTCCGTTGAAAAATCCCTGGGTCTGCGACGTGTGCAGGTCGACCGTCATGATGCGGTCGACCCCGGCGGTGGTGAGCAGATCGGCGATGAGGCGCGCGGAAATCGGCTCACGGCCACTGTGTTTCTTGTCCTGGCGGCCGTACGGGTAGAACGGCAGGACCACCGTGATGCGTTTCGCACTGGCCCGCTTGAGCGCGTCCACCATGATCAGGTGTTCCATCAGCCAGCTGTTGATCGGCGTGGGGTGCGCCTGCAGGACGAAGGCGTCACAACCGCGGACCGAATTATCGAACCGGACGAAGCTCTCGCCGTTGGCGAAAGTGTGCGCCGTCTGCGGGGTGATCGAGGTACCCAGGCCCACGGCGATGTCGTCCGCCAGTTCCGGGTGCGCACCGCCGGCGAAGAACATCAGCCGCTTGGTGGCCGTGCCCGGCCGTCGGAAGGTCGTCATCGGATCGGGCTCATGGCCGGCGCCTCTCTCTTGATCATTTTCCGCCAGTCTACGGACTCACGCGGCGTCACCAGTGTTCAGGAGCGGCCCTCGCGCAGCATCTCGATCGCCTTGCCGATGCGCCGCTGCCGGGTTTCGGCGGCTTTGGCGCCTTCGATGGCGAGCACGTGACGCCGCTGGTGACTGTAGGACAGTCCCTCGAAGACCCGTTTGGCTTCGGCGTCCGCGGCGAGTGCCGCCGCGAAATCGGCGGGCGCGGTCACCACCCGCAGTTCAATGTCGAGCTCGACGTCGACCTCGATCTCGTCGCCCGCGGCGACGCCGGTGTTCTCGCGTTGCTCGGCGCTGACCGGTAGCCAGAATTTGCCGCCCATGGGCGCCACGGTGGAGCGATAGGTATGCCCGTTGATCGTGACATTGACCGCGGGCCGTTTGCCGGAACCGAGTGCTTCCACGATCTCCGCGGGGACCTCGATACCGGTGGCCGTCTTACCACCGAGGATGACCGTCGACCGAAACCTCATGGACGGAATATACGTGCCACCACGGGACCGGCAACTGTCGAAAATTCACCGAAAAAACTGCTACCCGGTTGAATCCATGACAATGCGGGGACGGACCGCAGTCCGCCCCCGCTGTCACATCCGGACGCTCCTACTTGGCAGCGGCCTTCTTGCGCGGGGCGCGCTTACGCGGCGCCGGCTCTTCGACGACTACCGGAGCGCGCTGCGCTTCTTCGTACTGCGCCGCCAATTCCGCCGAGATACGGCCACGGGCGGACACCTCGATGCCCGCACCCCGCGCCCACTCACGGATCGACTTGGCGCGTTCCCTGTCGCCGGTCGGCGCGGACTGGCCGTTGCCGGCGCCCTGCACCTTCCGGCCACCGATCCGGCGAGCCGCCGCGACGTACGACGCGAGCTCGTCACGCAGTTCGGCCGCGTGGGCGTCGGAAAGGTCGATCTCGTACGAAACGCCATCAAGACCGAAGGTCAGGGTCTCGTTCGCGTCCCCACCGTCGAGGTCGTCTTCGAGCTTAATCAAAACCTGCTGCGCCACTAATCCACTCCTTCGATGATCCCTCGACGATTACCTTATGCCCCGAGCAATTGTTGTAGCAAAAGGACCCGGTAAAAAGTTGCCGTGATGTGAACCACGCGTAGTCCACAGTCGACTCCGCTGCGGAAGGATCCGGCCCTAAACCCCGCGCGCCCAGAGGTCACAACAGGAGAAGATAGCCCGGTGAACTGGAAGAATCGGGTGGATCCGTGGCCACAAACGCCCACCGCGATCCGTGATTGCCGCGACGGCGGCCGGGAAGCGACGGGCCGTTTGGTGGCATTGCTCGCGGCGATCGAGACCACGGAAGACGAAAACAGTGGGCTCATGGCGCTCCGGCTCCTCGCCGAGACACCGAAGACCGTCCTCCGCCTGGACGAGCCGATCCGTCGTGGTCGCTGGTCGTCCCCCAATTACTCGCCGACGATCGACAAGATCGGAGAGCGCGTCAAAGCCGGATTCGGGAGTCCGATCGCGGTCGCGGCGGGTATCGAAGAGCTGCTGTCCGTGGCCGACAAGGACGCCGATATCCTCCTGCGCTCCCGCACCGCCGAAGCCGCGGCTCGCGAAGCCGTTTGGACCAAGAGAACCAAGACGTTGCGTCAGCCGGCGAACAGCAAGTATCCCGAAGTACGGGCTTTGGCGGTCACCGGACCCGGTCCGTATCGGGCTCGACGAGGAAGTGGTGTCCTGCTTGGACGACAAGTCGTCGCTGGTAAGCGCGCACGCGCGCGACGCACGGGCGTCGATCCCTTGCGTTACTACCGTAAGGCGGTCACCGCGGAGGCGCCGTCTTACGGCGCGATTGCCGGGCTCGCCGAAATAGTCGGCGAGGCCGACGCGCCTTTACCGCGGAACCTGCTCGCACACCGGTTGCCCCGAATCCGGCTCCGGGCATTACGTGGACTCCGGCTCTTGAACACTGTTCCCATTGCGGAAGTAACGCAATTGTTGCGGAATCCCTCCCCTGCGGTCGTCCGGGAAGCCACGACGGCGCTTTCCCGAAAGCGGTAAATCGGGAGTCACCCGAAGACACTCAGTCGCGTTCCGGCCGGGCGGCGAACGGAACGGCCGCGGGCCGCTCACACCGGCTTTCGACGTCGACAGCGACCCCGGAATCCACCGCCGCCAGCAAGGACTCCATCACGTCCAGGATGTGGAACGCCAATTCGCCGTCGGCACGATGTGGCACACCGCCGGCGATCGCGCGCGCCATGTCCGCGACGCCGTATCCCCGCGACGCGTCCGGAAAGCCGCCGCTTTCCCGCACGTCCGTCCACATTGGCGCGGCCTCGCGGTAAACCTGCGCGGTGCCGCCGAAGCCGTTCGGATCCGGCACGGACAGCGAGCCCTCAGTGCCGTAGACCTCGATCCTCGGCAGTTTCCCCGCCCAGACGTCGAAGCTCATGATCAGCGTCGACAAAGCGCCGTTCACGTGCTGGAGCACGCCGGTGAGATGGGTTTCGACGTTGACCCCGAAGGTGGTTTTCGCCCTGGGCCCGGTACCGATGGTGCGGGTCGGCCTCGGCGTGACGGCCATGCCCTGCACACGGCTCACCGGGCCGAGCAGTGTCACGAGCGTGGTCAGGTAATACGGCCCCATGTCCATCAGCGGCCCGCCACCGGGGCGGTAGTAGAACTCCGGCGACGGATGCCAGCGCTCGTGGCCGGGTGTGACCATGAACGCGGTCGCCGCGAACGGTGTCCCGATGATCCCGGAGTCGAGGCTGGCCCGTGCCGTCTGCACGCCGGTGCCGAGCACGGTGTCCGGCGCGCAGCCGACCCGCACGCCCGCTTCGGCCGCCGCGGTGAGGATCCCGCGGCCTTCGGTTGTGTTCAGCGCCAACGGTTTCTCACCGTAGACGTGCTTGCGGCCCGCGATCGCCGCGTGGGCGACTTCGGCGTGGGCGGCGGGCGTCGTCAGGTTCAGCACCAGGTCGACGTCGGTCGCGGCGCAGAGCTCCGTGGTCGTCGCCGCGCGCACCCCCAGCCGGCGCGCGGCGACGGCCTCGGCGCGCGAGGGGTCGAGGTCGGCGACCGCCACCACCCGCACGTTCTTCAAGCGCGGCAACGTCCTGAGGTACGCGTCGCTGATCGTGCCCATCCCGACGATCCCGACCCTCATCTCGCCGCCCACGCGATCCCCCTGGTGATCATGGCGTCGACCTCCGACACTTCGAGGTCGGCCACGGTATGGCCGATGGTCGTCACGAACACGCGGCCCGTCCCCCACCGCCGCAGCCAGGTCACCGGTTTGTCCCCGGTGACAGCCAATACTTCGACGTCAGGATCGACATGGACGTGGTACAGCTCGGTGGTCACCCGGAACGGCGCCAGCCCGGCGACGACCGGATGCCCGGCCCGGTCCGGCGCCACCCGCACCTCGTACTCGACGAACTCCTTGGGGTGGTGGACGAACTGGCCACCGGTCATGAAGTGGTATGCCGGTTCCGCGCGGAACGCGTCGATGATCCCGCCGTGCCACCCGGCGAACCCGGTGCCCGCGTGGACGGCGCGCGAAAGCCCGGCCAGCTGGTCAGCGGTGATCGTGCCCATGGTCCAGCACTGCACGATCAAGTCGGTTCCGGCGAGTGCCCCGGCGTCGAGATACGCGTCCAGGGATTCCGACGTCGTCACGTCGTGCCCGGCATCTCGCAGGACCGAGACGTAGCGATCGCTGGCTTCCATCGGGCTGTGGCCTTCCCAGCCTCCCCGCACCACCAAGGCTTTCATGCGCGCCACCCGTGTTCCGGGGTGAAATCGAGGAGTTCGCCCGCGCGCCGGATGTCGAAGAGCGTCTCGAATTCGCCGAGCTCACGGTCGATCCGCGTATCCGGGTGGTAGCGCCGCAGGAGTTCCCGGGTCGGCAGCAGGGACACCGTGTCGGGCGCGGCGACGTTGATCACCTGGTGCCCCACCGTCTTCGCCACGAGCGCGGCCCCGACGGCACGCGCCGCGTCACGGGTGTCCAGCCACGCCCAGAGCCCGGCCCGGTCGATACCGGGGTCGGCGTGAATGGGCCCGAAATGGATTCGCTGCCGCTCCCCCGTCCCGAAGAACGGGAATCGCAGGCTGACCACCGAACAGTCCCACCGGCGGCTCGCGGTGTCCGCGACGATTTCGCCGATCTGCTTCGAAAGCCCATAAACGTCCTCGCCGACATACGGATGCTCTTCGGTGACGGGCACCGACACCGGGGAGAGCCCGCGCTTCGACCAGGCCAACCCCACCGCCGAAGCACTGGAGATATTGACGATCCGTCGCACACCGGCCTGACCCGCCGCGTAAAGCACGTTATACACCGAGTCGACGTTGTTGCGGAAAACCTCGTCTTCCGTGCCTCCCAGCGGGGACGGGATCGCCGCCGCGTGCACGACGGCGTCGACTCCCGCCACGAGGATCTCCACCTGTGCGCGGTCGAGCAGCTCACCAGTGACGACGTCGTCGGCGGCCGACGTCTCCGGCCGCGCGCGGTCGTGTGCCCGCACGCTCCAGCCCTCGGCGGCGAGGTGTTCGACGACGTATTTGCCCAGCGTGCCGCCGGCCCCCGTGACCAGGACCTTCACTGATGTCTCCTTCCGGCAGGCGCGGTCATCCTTTGACCGCCCCGACCAATCCGTTGATGAAATAGCGCTGCAGGAGGACGAACAGCACGATGACGGGAATGACGATGATCAGCGACGCCGCCATGATGACGTTGTACTGCGGGGACGTCGTCGCGGTCAGGCTCTGCAGGCCGAGCGGCAGGGTGTAGGTGGCCGGGTCGCTCAGCGAAACCCGCGTGAGCACGTACTCGTTCCACGTCGGCACCGCTGTGAGCAGCGCGATGGTGACCAGCGCGGGTCGGCAGACGGGGAGATATATCGACAAAAACGTCCGGAGCTCGCTGGCGCCGTCACACCGCGCGGACTCCCGCAGCTCCGCGGGAACAGCTCGGAACCCGTTGGTGAGCAACAAGATCGACAGCGGCGCGGTGCCGTTCACGAACGGCAGGATAAGGCCGAAATGCGTCCCGAGCACGCCTAGCTCGCCCTGCAGGATCACCACCGGCAAAAGCACGGTGATCCCGGGGACGAACAGCAGCGCGATGAACCCGGTGTAGATCGCCTTGCGCCCGGGAAACTTCAGCACGGCGAAGGCGTACGAAGCCAGTGAGTAGATCACCAGCACACCGATCGTGGTGCCGCCGGTGACGACGAGACTGTTTCCGAAGTACCGCAGGAAGTCCAGCTCGCCCCAGGTCCGCGCGAAGGTGCCGAAGGTCGGGTTCTCCGGGATCAGGTTGCCGCCGCGCAAGACCTCGGCACTGTCCTTGAACGCGCCGGAAACCATCCACGCGAACGGATAGACACTGATGATCGTGTAGACGCCGAGGATGACGTAGGCGAGCACGCGGGCCTTCATGTGCGGCTCTTCAGTACGCGGACGTTGACCGCCGCGAGAATCAGCGCGACGACGAACAGCAGCCAGCCCAATGCGCTCGCCAAGCCGAGTGTCGGCCGCAGTTCCGAGAAGAACGCGAGGTTGTACGCCTGCAGCCCCAGCACGTTGGTGTGCCCTCCGGGGCCACCGTTCGTCATCACCAGGAACATCTGGAACCCCTGCAGTGCGTCACGCAGGTTCAGCAGGATCACGGCCGCGGTGATCGGGCGGAGCAGCGGCCAGATCACCGCCGTGAGGGTGCGCAGCCCGGTGGCGCCGTCGACCCGTGCCGCGTCGAGTACCGAGGGGTCGATGGACTGCAATCCGGTGAGGTACAACAGGATCGCCACCGGGATCGACGACCACGCCAGCACCGCGATCAGCGTGGGCAACGCTGTCGCCGGGTTGCCGAGAAAGCCTTGCGGCTGCGCCAAAGTACCCAGCCCCAGCGCTTTCAGGATGGCGTTGAGCGAGCCTTCGGGCTGGAGCACATAGGTCCACGCGTAGAACACGGCGATCCCGGTGGTGACGTACGGCAGGAAGAAGACCGTGCGCAACGTCGTCCGCAACGCCGTGATCCGGTTGAGCGCGAGCGCCACCGGCAGCCCGGCGACGACGGCCAGCAGCGGCACCGCGATCATCACCACCGCGGTGTTCGCCGCCGCGTCCAGGACGATCGGCGAAAGCGTCTCGTCCCGGTAGAGCAGATCGCGGTAGTTGCCGAGGCCGACCCAGATCCAGTCCGCGGAGAAACCGTTCCAGCGCGCGAAACTCAGGGCCAGGCCGTAGCCAACGGTGTAGACGCCGAGCACCGCGAAAAGCACCAGCGCGGGCAGGACGAACATGTACCCGGTCAGTGCTTCCCGCAGCTTTCGGCGCCGTTTGTGGCTTACTTCCACGAGGTCGCGATCATCGTGCCGAGTTCCTGGCTCAGCTTCGCCGGCGTGCTCTCCTTCAGCGGCGACATCCGGACGAGCGCCTCACCGGCGAGCTTGTCCTCGTAGGCGGGGCTGAAGAACGTGACGTCCGCGGGATCGTAGGCGCCGGCCGACGCATCACCGAACACGTTCTGCAGCGCGGTGAGGTCCGGGCCGAGCAGTCGTGCGGCGTCGGCTCCGAGGTCGGTACCCGGCAGGTCGAGGGACGCCTGGGCGAACGCGCCCGCCTGTTCGACGCTGGTCAGATGGTCGAGCCACTTGACGGCGTCGTCCTGCTTCTTCGTCTGCGCGGAGACGGCGAGGCCGGTCAGCGCGAGCGGCGCGAGCTTCAGTGGGCCGGCCACGCTGCCTTCCGCGGCCGGCAATCCGAAGGCGAGAACATCACCGGGGTTCATGCCGTTCTGCTGGAACGCGGCGAGGGTGAACGTGCCACCGATGTCGAAGGCGGCTTTGCCCTGCGCGAAGGCGCGGTCGGCGTCGTCGATGCCGAGCGTCTGCGTGCCGGGCGACCAGTACGGTGTCAGCTGGTCATACAGCGCGAGCGCCCGCCGGCCGTCCGCGCTCGCCCACGACTTGGCCGGGTCGTCGCCGAACAGCGCCTGGTACTTTTCCTTGCCCAGCAAGCCGAAGGTGAGCGGCTCGAGCGCCCAGTTGAACCCGGTCGTCGGTGCTTTGAGGCCGAGAGTGAGCCCACCGGTTTGTGGATCCTTCGCTTGGACCGTCTGGAGCCAGGTGATGAACTCGGACCACGTCGTCGGCGGTTTGGCCGGGTCGAGCCCGGCGGCGGTCAGTTTCGCCTTGTTCGCGTAGACGATGCCGAAGGTGCCCGCGGTGAGCGGGACGCTGAAGTACTGACCCGTCTTGATTCCCGCGTCGGGCGCCTTGGGTTTGAGGGAGCGCTGGTAGCGGTCTTCGGCGACCAGACCGGCGTCGGCCGTTCCCTTGACGAACCGGCTCTTCCACTCCGGGGTGACCACTGAGCTCAGGTCGGCGAGGATGCCGGAACCGCCCAGCACGAAGTCCTCACCCGCCGCGTGGACCTCGAGGACGTCGGCGACGTTCTTGCTGGCCGCGGCGCTCTGGATCTTGCTCTTGTAGGCGTCGTCGGGGGTGTAGGCGGTGATGTTGACCGTGATGCCGGTCTTCTCCTTGAAGGAGGCGGCCGCGGCCTGCAACGGTTTGACGTGCGCCTGTTTGAACGTCCACATCTCGAGCGTGCCGCCGGCCCCGGACGAGCTGTCGCTGCCGCACGCGACACCGCCGAGGAACAGGGCAACCACCGCGGCGGCCGCGCCCAGAATCCGCGTACCTGGTTGACGTTTCCCCACTTGTCCTCCTTGACGGTGAGCGTGACGCAGACCATAAAAGCAGCCCGTTTAACATGTCAAGCGATCGTCTTGAGCCACGCTGAGATGGCGTAGCGCAGGGATTCAGGGCCTTAGCATGCTAAGTTGATTTGGTTGTTTGGCCTGATCCGAACCGGGAGGGAAGCCATGACAGGGGACGCCCAGCCTCCCCTCTACCAGCGGGTGAAGCGGGAACTGCTCGCCGCCATCGCCGCGGGTGAGTACTCGCCGGGACGCCCGTTCGTGACCCAGCGGGAGATCTGCGAACGCTTCGGCGTCAGCCACACCACCGCTGTCCGTGCCCTCAACGACCTCGCGACCGAGGGTTATGTCGTGCGCCGCCGCGGTCAAGGGACCTTCGTGGCGGACCACCCGCCGGAGGCGCCCACCACCGACCGGACGGTCGCCTGCATCCTGCAGTACCACGGGCCGCACGTGTCGCAGCTGCTCGCCGGGGTCGAGGCGACTTGCGCCGAGCTGGGGTACCGGCTTTTCCTGAGCCACTGCGAGGGCGACACGGCTCGCGAAGACCAGGCGCTGCTGACGGCGTTGAAACACAACGTCAGCGGGATCATCGTGTACCCGGCCGAGGGCGGTGACCAGGTCGGCGCGTATGCCGAGGTGCGACGGCGTGGGGTGCCGCTGGTGATGGTCGACCGCTACCGGCCGGATCTCGCGACCGACGCCGTCGTCGCGGACAACTTCGCCGCGGGGCAGCTGCTGACCATGGAACTGATCGCGGCCGGGCACCGCGTGATCGGCACGCTGTGGGACGAGACCGACGCGACGAGCGTCCGGGACAGGCTCGCCGGACACGTCCAGGCGTTACGGGAGAACGGAATCCCGGTCCGCCCCGACCTGACCCAGCTGCGGCCGTACCGGTTGCGGCCACCGGAGGAACGCCGCGAAATCCTGTCCCAGCTGCTCGACGGGCCCGAGCCGCCCACGGTTTTCCTGTGCGCCAACGGATACGCGCTCGCGACGGCCGCGCAGGACCTGGTGGCACTCGGTTTGGACATCCCCGGTGACGTCGACCTCGCCGGGATGGACGACGCCGGGCCGTTCGACGTGCTGCCGCTGACCGCGGCCGCGATCGTGTTGCCATCAAGGGAAATGGGGCGTCGCGCGATGCAACTGGTCGACGAACGGGTGACCGGCGGACCGGCGAATCCCGAACTGGTGGTGCTGCCGGTGACCGTGCGGACGCGGGAGTCCGCGCTCGGGCACCTGCGGGTGGTCGGCGCACAACGGGCGGCGGGCGCGTGAACCGCCCGTTGGCCGAGGCCCCGTGGCCCTCGACGTCGGGTACGCGGATCACCGCGGTACGGACGTTTCTCACCGCGCCGCAAGGATCTCCGTATTTGATCGTGCGGGTCGAGACCGATCAGCCAGGGTTGTACGGGCTGGGGTGCGCGAGCGATCCACAACGGACACTCGCCGTGCGGTCGGTGGTGGACGACTACCTCGGGCCGATGCTGCTGGGGCGCGATCCGGCGGATATCGAGGACATCCACCGGCTACTGCTCAACAGCGGGTACTGGCGTGGCGGTTCGATCTCGGGGAACGCGCTGGCCGGAGTGGATGTCGCGCTGTGGGATATCAAAGCGAAATCGGCCGGGCTGCCGCTGTATTCGTTGCTGGGCGGACGGGTTCGTGACGGCGTGCGAGCGTACACGCACGTTGACGGGTCGAGTGTCGCTTCAGTGGTCGAAGGCGTGGAAGCCGCTGCCGCCAAGGGTTTCGGGCACGTGCGGGTTCAGGTCGCCGTGCCGGGCACCGATACTTACGGCGCTCACGGAGCGGACGCCGAGCTGGTGCGCTCACGTAACGGCCGCTGGGACTCGGCCGCCTATGTCGCGCAGGTGCCCGCGGTTCTGCGCGAGGTCCGGTCGAAGGTGCCTCGGAGTATCGAACTGCTCCACGACTCGCACGAGCGGCTGACCGCCGCGCAAGCCCGGCAGTTCCTCCGTGCTCTCGACGGTGTCGAACTCTTCTTCCTCGAGGACGTGCTCGCTCCCGAAGACGCCGACTACTTCCCGCAACTCCGCGCGTCGACGTCGATTCCCCTTGCCATGGGCGAACTCTTCCACGACGTGTCGCAGTTCCTCCCGTTGCTCCGTTCCCGCTCGATCGACTTCGCGCGTATCCGGATCCCCACCCTCGGCGGTCTCACCCCGGTCCGGAAACTCGTCGCCGCCTGCGAACTGTTCGGCGTGCGGATCGCGCCACACGGCCCCGGCGATGTCAGCCCGCTCGGCCATGCCGCGAACCTCGCCGTCGATGTCTCGTCACTCGCCTTCGGCATCCAGGAAGCCGCCACGCTGCGCGACGCGACCCTCGAAGTCTTCCCCGGCACCCCCGTCCCCGTCTCCGGCTCCCTCCACCCGTCCCCCGCCCCTGGCCTCGGCGTCGACTTCGACGAATCCGCCGCCCGCCGCTTCCCCCCGCCCGAGCCCGGCGACCACGACCGCTGGGCCCTCCTCCGCTCCACCGACGCCACCCCCCACCGCCCCTAACCCCCTTCTGTGCACGCGTGTTCGCCGTTCCTGTACGCGTGAGTGCAGTCTGTGCACGCATGCGGGCAATCTGTGTACAGGGTCCGTGCCGATGCCGTTCCGGCTGACGCACTTTCGCGAGAAAGTGCGTCAGTCCGGCGTGAAACACCGGTATACCCGGCCGTCTTAGTTGGCCGGGTGTCGACGCCAGGCGTGCTTCCAGCCGCCCGACTTGCTCGACGAGCCGGCGGCGACAGGAATCTCGTCGGTCCGTGTGCTGTCGTCGCGGGCTTCTTTGTCGTGAATCTTGCGATCACGAACCGAGTCATCGCGAACACTGTCATCGCGAACGCTGCCGTCACGGCTGGTGTCATCGTTCACGACCTCGTCACGCTCGACGAGCGCCACCTTACGAGCCGGCATCACGGCGATGACCAGACCGAGAACCGCCAGACCGAGGTGCAGCCAATTGTCGGCGGAATTGAGGTTCAAGGGATTTCCCGCACCCGAAACCGGATTCGACGAAACCATCCCGGTGATCATCATGCCCCACACGAACATCCCGCCGGTGGCGATCAGCAGTAGCCAGCCGTAGGTACGCGCGAGCCCGGAGCCGATGGACATCAGCACCCCGATCAAGCCGAGCACGACGTTGATGAGGTTGTGCAACGGGTTGATGGCGAAGACCGAAAGGAACCACGGCTCCTGGCCCGCGAAATTGGCGAAGCCGGTCCGTGTGAAGCCGACAATGCCCGCCACCAGGAACGCCAAGCCCACCAGCCCGACCACCATCTGCACTGGCTGCAGGCCTGTCACCCGGATACGGGCCTTTTCCGACCGAACCATGACACTTGTCCTCTCGCTGAACGTGCTGCACAGATGCCCCTGAATACCCATTCGGTTCGACGGCGAAACGCCCGCGATGTCCGGTGGACAGATTCGGCCGATCCCTCCTCCCGGCCCTACCGCGCGCGGTCACCCACGCGGTGTCATGGCGGTCCCCAGGACGAAAGGGTCTTCATGCGCGCGTTCACCGCCGCCAAACTGACGACATTGGCGACACTGACGGCTTCCCTGCTCACCCCGGCCACCGCACTCGCGGCGCCGGCCAACGGCACGTACTACGTCCAGAGCGCCGTAACCGGCCTCAACGCCGCCGGCAGCTCGGGCACGGTCGCCCAGCATCGGCCGAAGGGCAACGAAGATCGCCAGCAGTGGAAGCTGCGATCCGGCGGCTCGGGACAGGTGCTGGAAAGCACCGACCAGGCAGGCAGATGTCTCGGCCGCGCTGGCGGGAACGCGGTCGTCGTCGGGTGTGACAGCGCGGACGCGGTCTGGTCCGTTCAGCCCATCGGCGCCGGCCAGTACACGCTCAAAGACGCTGGCGCGGACCGATTCCTGACCGTGGCGAACAAGCCGTCCGGCGCCAACTACCCGGACGCACTGCTCGCCGGCGGCAACGGCGACCTCGCGCGCTGGTACCTGACGCCGGTCACAGCGCAGACCACCGCTCCCCCGCCGCTGGACCAGCGGCGGCTCGACGAAGTCACCTTCCTGACCGCGCACAACGCCTTCGCGAACGGCGTCGACGGCGGTTTTGCGCCACCGTTCGTCAACTGGGTCCCCAACCAGAGCAAAGGTCTGAACCAGCAGCTCGCCGACGGCGTCCGCGGGTTCATGATGGACATCTACCAGACCCCGGACGGCGCGATCCTCTGCCACACCAGCTGCACGCTGGTCAGCAGGCCGGTCGCGCTGAGCGTCGACCTGCAGCGCATCGTCGACTTCCTCAACGCCAACCCCAGCGAGATCGTCACCGTCTTCCTCGAGGACTACGTCGACCCCGGTGTCCTGCGGAACTCACTCGCGAGCGTCAACGGGCTGACCAACGTCCTGTTCCGCCCGGACCAGGCGGGCGTCCGTGACCGCGGCTGGCCCACGGTTTCAGCGCTGCGCTCGGCCAACGATCGGCTGCTGATCTTCAGCGACCACAGCAGGTCTTCCGACCAGTCTGCCGGCCTGACCCGCGACAGCTTCGGCGTCATGTACCAGCGCGACTGGACCGTGGAGAACTACTGGTCGATGGGCTCGGCCACCGGCACGAGCGACTGGTCCTGCTACAGCCGCTGGTACGGCGCCAACGACAACGTCCCGCTCACCCGCACCGAGCCGAACTTCCGGCCGCTGTTCGTGATGAACCACTTCAGGGACGCACCCGTCGGCGGCACGCCCGGCACGGACAACACCAAGCTGCTCGACCGCGCCCAGCGCTTCTGCCAGCCCGCGGCACGGAAGAAGCCGGGCTACCTGGCCGTGGATCGCTACGACCTGGGTAACCCGGCTTCCGCTGTCAACGCCCTGAATTCCTACCTGTACCCGTAATTCAGGTCCCGGCGTGCACGAGCAACTCCTCCAGCCGGTCCGCGGCCGCCCGGCTGCCACCGGCGTCCTGAAAGGACTGACCGATCCGTCGCGCCGCCGACCGGAAACCCTGTTCTTCGTCCAGCACCGCTTCGATCGCCCCGGCGAGCAGTTTCGGTGTCACCCGGCCGAACCGGACACGCACCCCGGCACCGGCGTCGACCACCTGACCGGCGACGATCGGCTGGTCGTCACGGATCGGGGCGACCACCAGCGGAACGCCGTACCACAGCGATTCGCAAACCGTGTTGTGCCCGGCATGGCAGACGACCGCATCGAGCCGCTTGAGCAACTCCAGTTGCGGGACATGGCCGCGTACCAGGATGTGGTCGCCCAGGTCCTTGCCCAGCAAGCCCGCCGGGTCGACGACGATCGCCTGTAGCGCCAGCCCGGAGAGCGCCTCGACCGCGGTGGCCAGGAACCGGGCACCCGCGTCGAGATTGGCGGTTCCCAAGGAAATCAGCACGGTCGGGGTCGCCGGGTCGATCCACTCCCACGGAAAGTCCGAAGTAGACGGACGAGTACTCAGCGACGGGCCGATGAGCCAAACGTTTGCGTGCGGCAGTTCGCCGGCACCGAACAGCTCGCGAGTGGTGAACGCCAGCACACCGTGCGGCGAGAACCGCGGATCGGCCGCACCACCACCGATCCGCTCACGTAGTTCGCCCAGGAGGCCGTTCAGCCATTCCTCCACCTTGGGCATGCTCGCGAGCGGGTTCGTCAGCTCGGCCGACGTCGTCGCCGAGGTCACCCAGGTCAGCCCGAGATCGTCGGCGACCAGCCCGCCCGCAAGCGCTTGCTGGTCCGCCACGACGACGTCCGGGCCGAATTCTTCGATCGCCGCCCGGACCCCGGGTGCCATCGCGTCGGCGAGCGGGATCAGGAAGCTCTCCCACAGGAACTGCAACGCGGCCGGTCCTTTGAGGTCGGCGGTCCGCCGGACCTCCTGCGCCGGTACCGCGCAACCGAAAACCGTCGCGTCCGCGCCGGCGAGTTGCCGCACCAGCTCGAGATGCCCGGCCCACGCGACGTCGTGGCCACGGGCCGCGAGCTCCGCCGCCATCCCGACGGCCGGGTTGACATGGCCGACCAGCGGCGGCACCACGAAGAGGAATCGGCTCACCTAATGCGCCTTCGCCAGCGCGTGCTCGCGCACCCAATCCACGATCAGCTCGGTGGTCTGCGCGGTCTTCTGCACCAGCACGGAATGCCCCTGGTCGGGGATGACCACGGTACGGCAGGACGCGAGCGACGACTCCAGCCAGGGGACCTGCTCGGAAAGGTCCGACTCGCCGCCGAAGATCGCGAACACCGGGCAGGTCACCGCCGACAGGTCCTGCTCGATCCGCGCGCTGGCCGGGATGTCTTCGGCGATGGTCGTCAGCTGGACGAACTGACCGACCGACTCGAACACGCGCGCCAGGTGCTGCCCGTGCTCCTCGGCGAACCAGGCGAGGGTTTCCCGCTGCGCCAGCTCGGTCTTGGCGCGGTCGAGGACGTACTTCATGTTGCTGGTCCAGGATTCCACCGGCGGCTCGCCCTCGATGCAGGTCACCGTCGCCACCCGCTCGGGATGCGCGGCCGCGTACCCGAAGGCGATGGACGCGCCGAAGGAGTTGCCGACGAGGTGCACGGGCTCGGTCACGTCCAGCTCGCGCAGCAGAGCGTCCAAATCGGACACGAACTGCTCCAGCCGGTAGCCCGAGTCCGGGCGCTCGGTCCGGCCGTGGCCCCGCAGGTCGTACATGATGACGTCGATACCCGCCGCGGAAAACGCGGGCCCGAGGCTGAAGTAGTAGCTGGCGAGGCTGTCGATGAGCAGGCCGTGGATGAACACCACGATCGGTGCCGGGCCGTCTTCCGGCGGCACCTCGGGCTTCATGCGCTGGACGTGCATCTTGAGCCCACCCGCGAGGATCCTGGACATGGTTCAGCCTTTCCGCAGGGAGGCGACAATGTAGCCGACGAGGTCGCCGACGGTGAGCTGGATGATCTCCTCGAGACCCCGCTCGGCGATGAACGCGGCGAAGTTGATCTTGTCACCGTAGTGCTCACGCAGCTGCCCGGAGAGCCCGACGAGGTCGATGCTCTCCAGCTCCAGATCGTCGTGGAACTTCGTGTCCATGGTGATTTCGGCGTCGTCCAGCCCGTACTCGTCGAGCAGCACACGCAGGATGCCGGACACCTCCGTGAGCACGCCGGTCTGGTCGGGGGCCGTGGTCTCGATGCTCATTTTCCCGTCTCCTGCTCGTTTTCGGCCGTCCAGGCCACGATGTACTCCCTGGTCACGAGTCCCGGCGGGTTGCCGATCGCCGCGCACCGCACCAGATGCTCACGGCCGCCCACGCGAACCGTCAGCCGCTCCGCTTCGGCGCCGATCACCTCGAACTTCTCCGGCGCACCACGGAGCCCGGTGCCCAGCAGCTTCGCCACGGCTTCCTTGGCGGTCCAGAACCGCGCGAACCACACCGCGTCGCGTTCACCGGAGGCTTCGGCCTGATCCGCCAGCAACGCGAGCTCGTCGGGACCGCAAGCGGCCGCATAGGTGTCGACAGGATGCTCGACGATCTCTTCGACGTCGATGCCGCAAGGTCCGGGCCGCACGATGGCGACCCCGACTTCGGCGCGGTGCGCGATCGACACCGTCAGCTCCGGCAGGACCCGCCCGTGTGCGCCGGTCAGGAACGGCCGCCCGGATTCGTCGTTGCGCACCTGGATTTCCGCCGGGTAGAGCTCGCCCTCGCCGGACTTCCACAGCCAATGCCGGGCAGCGTCCTTCGCCGCGATCCGGCCCAGCAGCCACTGGCGTTTCCCGCGCGGCGGGCGCCGGTCGTACTGTTCGCGCTCGACGCCGCCGAGTTGGTTGCGCATGATCAGGTCACGGGTGGCGAGGTCGGGCCACTGTTCGTGGACCTGGGTCCAGCCGCCGGGACGCGGTTCCGAAAGCGTGTTGCGACCGGGAAAGCGGTCCACCAGGCGGATCCGCGGATTGCTGTCGAAGCGGCGGTCGCGCCAGCCGCTGAACTCCGCCCACACCCGGCCGCCGGCGACGAGCTGCATGTCGGCTTCCAGGGTCGTGTGGGTCACCGCGGTGATCCGGATCAGGCAGTCCAGCTTCGTGCCGGGCGCGGGATGCGGGCCGAAGAACCTGATCTTGTCCATCTGCACCGGGAAAACCGTGGTGCGCTCCGGAAGCCGGGACATGATCCAGTAACCGAGCACCTGCCCGACGTTGTCCAGCAGCGCGCCAGGGGCGGCCGGGCTGGTGATCACCCCGCGCACATGCGATTCGCCGATCGCGGTCAGCTCGGTGACGCCTTGGAACCGGGGGCCGTGGAACATCCAGCGCTCGGTGTACAGCTCGGCCGCGGTCAAGCCGGGCAGGTGTTCCGTGGCCGCGTCGAACTTCCAGACCGCCGGCGGCTGCGAGGAATAGCCCGGTGCCAGCTCGACGACGGCACGTGAATATTCGCCCAGCGACACGATCACGCGGCCAGGGCCGTCGGGCTTGACCGTGACAGGGACGTCCACGCTGGGAATGGCCGCGATCCACTTCATCAGCCGGACGTCGTGCACCGCGACGGCCCGCTGTCCCGGCGATGCCTGCTCGGCGAAGTCCATCAGGTGGCCGATGACCGTGGTCGCCGGGACCACCGGCCAGCGGTCGGCGTCGTCCGGCCAGCCGGGGCGCTGCTGGAAGAAGCAGTGGTCGAGCAGATACGGCATGGCCTCGGTGGAAACCCGAAGTACTGAAGGGACTTTCGCCGGGCGCTTGCCACGCGCGGCGATCAGCTCCGCCGCGACGTCGGCCGTTTCCTTCATCAACGCGGACAGCTCGGCGGCGATCGGATGCTCCAGTCCATCCAATGTAGACAGATCGGCCGAGCTCGTCTTGAACTTCGAGCTGAGCCGTCGCCGCTCCTCTCCGCCGAGGGAAACGAGCGCTCCACCGAGGTCCAGCCGGACCGGCCGCCGGGCCGGCTTCGTCACTTTGGTCCCCAGCAACGGCGAGACATCGAGTTCCACGCCGTCGGCCCACAACGCCGTGGCGACCCGGTGCAGCTGCCCGAGCCCGTCGCGATGCGGTGAGTGGGCGGAGACGACGAGATGGTCCTCGCCGCTCAGAGTGTCGCCGATCAGCGAGCCGAGCTGTCCGGCCCCGAGCTGGACGAACCCGCGGAACCCGGCCCGGTGCATGGCTTCGATCATCGGGCGGAACCGCACCGGCTCCAGGAGATGCCGGACGAACAACGTCCGCACGTCGTCAGGTCCGGCCGGGTACTCGCTCGCGGTGGTGGCCGACCAGACGGGCAGCTTCGGCGGGTGCAGCGCGTAGGCCTCCGCCGCCGCGCGGATCGGTCCGAGGTACGGCTCCAGCATCGGGGTGTGGAACCCGGACTGGAACGGCAGCACTTGCGAGATCACGGCTTCGGCCCGGAACCGCTGGACGAACCCGTCGACGGCGGCGGCCGGTCCGCAGATCATCGACTGGTTGGGCGCGTTGTCATGGGAGAGCACGACTTCGTGCTGGCCTTCGAGAACGGCCAGCACTCGCGCGGACGGAGCGCCGACGACGGCGAACGCCAGACCCGGCACCCGCAACGAGTCCGGGTCGAAGGAACTCAGGAACGCGTCGACCTCGTGCTCGGCGTGGATGCCACCGCACGCCATCGCGGTCCACTCCCCGACGCTGTGCCCGGCGACCGCGTCCGGCTTCACGGCGAGCTTGCGCAAGGCGGCGTCGAGTAGCCTGCCGAGCTGGAACACCCCGGTGCCGTGCCGCCCGATGTCACCGACCTTCGCGTCCGATGTGGACCATGGCAGGCCGAACCGCTGTGCGATGTCCTCGGCCTTGGGCTCGAATTCGGCTTCGAGACCTGGGAAGACGAACGCGAGTTTGCCGCCGCCCGCTCCCAGCAGCGGGGTCGGCGCGTACCAGATGTCGTTGCGGCCGCGCCAGCCCCGGCCTTTGGCGACGGCTTTTCGCGCCAGTGCCAGTCGTTTTGCCGTCGGGTCGACAATGCCGAGCCTCGTCGGTCCGCCGTGTTCAGCGCACAAGGCGAGGACCGTCGAGTCGTCGTTGTCGAGCAACTCGCCCATTGCCACGGAATCGGCCGCGGTCAGCCGCAGCACCCGCTCCGGTTCCCACACGGACACGACCGGCTTGCTCGCGGACTGTTCCAGCACCACATGCGCGTTGATGCCGCCAAAGCCGAACGCGTTCACCGCGGCGCGGCGAACCGGTTGTCCGGCAAAGGTTTCCCACGGACGGGCGGTGCCCAGGGTGTCGAACCGTGTCTTCGCGAGCGCCGGGTTCGGGTCGTCGCAGTGCAGGGTCGGCAGTAGCACCCCGTGGTAGACCGCGAGCGCGGCCTTGACCAGTCCGGCGACTCCGGCGGCGGGCATGGTGTGCCCGATCATCGACTTCACCGAACCGATCACCGCGCGGTGTCCGTCCGGAGTGGACCCGAAGACCTCGGTGATGGTGGCCAATTCCGCGGTGTCCCCGGCCGGGGTCGCGGTGCCGTGCGCTTCCAGCAACCCGATCGAACCTTCTTCGGCCGGGTCGAGCCCGGCCGCCTGCCAAGCCTGACGCACCGCACGGACCTGGCCGCCGGTGTCCGGGTTCAGCAGGCTGGCGGTGCGGCCGTCACTGGCGACCCCGGTTCCGGTGATCACCGCGTACACCCGGTCGCCGTCGCGATCGGCGTCGGCCAAGCGCTTGAGCACGACCACGCCGGTGCCCTCGCCGATGAGCACGCCGTCGGCGTCGCGGTGGAACGGGCGGATGCGCTCGGACGGCGACAGCGCGCCGAGCTGGTTGAAGACGCTCCACAACGTGATGTCGTGGCAGTGGTGGACTCCCCCGGCGAGCACGACGTCACACCGGCCGGTGGCGAGCTCACGAACCGCATGATCGACGGCGACCAAAGAGGACGCGCACGCGGCGTCCACTGTGTACGCCGGGCCGCGGAGGTCGAGCCGGTTGGAGAGCCTCGAGGCCGCGAGGTTCGGCACCAGGCCGATCGCCGATTCCGGCGCCTCCGGCCCGAGTTGATCGGTGAAGGCCTGGCGGACTTCTTCCAGCCTGCCCGCGTCGAGTTCCGGCATCAGCTCGCCGAGGGTGCGGACCAGTTGGCTCGCGGTGCGGACTCGCTGATCGAGCCGGACCAGGCCAGGCGTGAGGTAACCACCACGGCCGAGGATCACGCCGATCCGCTGGCGGTCTGCCGGGAGCCGGTCGTCACCGCCGGCGTCCGTAATCGCTTGCGCGGCCACGCGCAGCGCGATCAGCTGGTCCGGTTCGGTACCGGGCACCGAGTTCGGCATGATTCCGAACCCGGTGACGTCCACTTCGGCCAGCGTGTCGACAAAACCACCGCGTTTGCAGTTGATCCGGTCCGCGCGCTTCTCACCGGTGCCGGTCGGCTGGTAATACTCGGCGTCCCAGCGCCCGGCCGGGACGTCGGTGATCGCGTCGACGCCTTCGACCAGGTTGTGCCAGTACGTGTCGAGATCCGGTGCGCCGGGGAAGAGCACCGACATCCCGACGATCGCGACCGGGGTCATCGCGCTCACCACCCCGACGCGCTGTAGACCACGGCGGCGTCGGACTCGGTGCCCCAGGCGAGTTCCCGCAGCAGGCTCATCGTGCCCTCTTCGGGATCGATGAGTTCGATCCCGCGCTTGGCGTAGGAGCGCATGAGCTCGGGCGTCACCATGCCGTTGTTGACGCCGGTCGGTGCCCACGGTCCCCAGTGGACGGTCAGCCCACGGCGGCCGTCCACTTCGGACCACCGGCGGCCGAGCTGCTCAAGGGCGTCGTTGGCGCTCGCGTAGTCGATCTGGCCTCGGTTGCCGAGCGCGGCGGCGATACTGCCGAAGAGCACCGCGAACTTCGGCCCGGCGGGCAGGTCGTCCGTGGCGTCGAGCAACGCCTGCGCGCCGTCGACCTTGGTGGTGTAGACGTGGGCGAACGATTCGACGGACTTTTCGGCGATCAGCTTGTCCTCGATCACCCCGGCCGCGTAGACCACACCGTCAAGCCGGCCGTGCTCGGCGTGGATCTCCTTCACCGCATGATGCACGGCTTCGCTGTCGAGCATGTCGACGGAGTGGTAGCGGACCTGGCTGCCCAGTTCGCCGAGTCGACTGATGGTGGCGCGCACCTCGCGGGCCGACTCGATCTTGCCGATGGCGCGTTCGATTTCGGCGGGGACCCGCATGCCCCCGGCGATCAACGCGGACCGGAGTTCGCCGGCGCTGGTCGCGGCCGCGATGGCCGGTTCCTCGTCGCCGACCGGCAATGCCGTGCGGCCGAGCAGTTCGATCCGGCAACGGCTCGCCGCGGCGAGTGCGATGGCGAACCGGGCGGTGATGCCCTTCGCGCCGCCGACCAGCAGGACCACGGAGTCGCGGTCAAGGCCGATCGCCGCCGCTTCCGCCGCGCCGTCACCGGCCGGACCCGCGCCTGTGCTGCCGAGCAAGCCGAGGCTGGTCTCCTCCAGCCGCAGCCCATGCCGCTCGGTGCCGGCCCGGAGCACAACAGGCTCCCGGTCCACACTGGACAGCTCGGAGATGAGCGCGTCAGCGATGTCATCGAGGGCGACAGCGCGATCTTGTTCGACGACTCTGGCGATGGTCTCGGGGTACTCACGTGACACCGTGCGGAAGAAGCCGCGCAGCCCGTCCGCCGGGCCCGCCGCGATCAGCCAGCGCGGGGCGGCGGCGAGAACGGCTTGGTAGACCGGGAAGACGTCCGGCAGCACCGGCTTGTCGGCACCGAGGTGGAACACACCGTCGATGTGGCCGACGGCCGGGATCTCCGTAAACGGGACCGTGGTGGTTTCCGCGCCGAGCGCGCCGAGTTTCGCGGCCATGATCGGCGCGAGGTCGCCGCCACCGATGAGCAGGAAGCGGCGTCCGGTGAGGTCGGGGACCTCGGCCTTGGCAAGCTCCCATTTGTGGTGGACCAAGCGTTTCGGGGCGACGATGACCGGCTGGTCCTCGGCCGGTGCCGCTTCGAGTGCGGGAACCTCGGCGACACCGTTGAGGCCGCCGAAGATCAACGCAGTGATCCCCGCCGCGGTCCTTGCCTGCGACAGCTCCTCGACATCGCCGCCTGCCGGGAGGGAAAGCCGCGTGGCCAATTCACCGGCGATCTCCGCCCGCTTGATCGAATCGACGCTGAGATCCGCTTCCAGATCGAGATCCGGCTCGATCATGTCCACCGGATACCCGGTCCGCTCACCGATCACCACGAGCACCGCCGCCAGGATCGACGCCTCGGTCAACACCGGAGCGGCGACCACGACGACCGGCTCGGGAGCGGTGAACGAAACCCGGCTGACCACCAGCGCGGTGATCCCCGCGGCGGTCCGTGCCTGCGACAGCTCCTCGATGTCCCCGCCCAGGGGCAGGTTCAGCCGGGTCGCCAGCTCACCGGCGATCTCCGCCCGCTTGATCGAATCGACGCTGAGATCCGCTTCCAGATCGAGATCCGGCTCGATCATGTCCACCGGATACCCGGTCCGCTCACCGATCACCTCCAGCACCGCGGCCAAGACAGCAGACTCACTCAGCGCCGGAAGTACCGGCTCGGCCGGGGCTTCGACGGCGGCCACGGGAACCGGCGCGAGGATGGTGGGTGCTGGCTGAGAAATCACCGGCTGCGAGACATAGGTGACCGGGGTTTCCCTCGGCACGGAACCGAGATAGCCGAGCATCACATCACGCTGCGCGGCGATCATTTCCCGGCTGGTGCGCAGGAATTCGGCGACCATGGCGTCCGCGCCGGAGGTTTCGTTCGACATCGTGGGCTCCAACACGCTGGGGGCCGGGACACGGACTGCGGGGCGCAGCGCCCCGGCAGGGATGGCACCTTCGGCCGTGCGGACGAGGTGCCCGTCGACGGTCCAGCCCGCGCGCGGGGACCTGGTCGCACGCGCGGCGTCGACAGCGTCGCGGCCGTGGAACAGCCAGCCGGTGCGGAGATCGACTCCCGCGACGGCCAGCTCCGCCAGTGCCGCCAGGAAGCCGGACAACCCGCTGCGGCGCTTCGCCTCCAGCGCGACGGTCCGGTGTGGACGGTCACCGAGGATGGCGGCCACGAGCTTGGTCAGCACCGAACCCGGTCCGGCCTCGACGAATACCCGCGCACCGGCGGCGTACATGGACTCGATCTGCTCGACGAACCCGACCGGCGAGCCGATCTGGGCGGCGAGTTCGGCCCGGATCCGGGCGGGCTCGACCGGGTAGGCCTTGCCGGTGCGGTTAGACCACACCGGCACCTCGGGCTCGAAGACCTCCACCCCGGTCAATGTTTCGGCGAACGCGATTCCGGCGTCGGCGACCAGCGGACTGTGGAACGCGCACGCGACGGGGATCCGTTTGGCCCCCATCCCGGCGGAACGCAGCAGTCCGACGGCCGTGTCCACGCCCTCGGTCGTTCCCGAGATCACGGTTTGCTGGGGAGAGTTCAGGTTCGCGGCGACCACGGAGCCGTCGAGCCCGGCCCTGATCAGCGCCTCGGCGACGCTGGATGCGTCCGCCGACACCGCCGCCATCGTCCCCGGATCACCGGTTCCCGTCGCGGCGAGGATCGCTTCGGCCCGGGCATTGCTGCACATGAGCAAGGTCTCGGGGCTCAAGGCACCGGACGCGGTGAGCGCGACCAGTTCGCCATAGCTGTGCCCGGCCATCATCGACGGCCGGACCCCGGCACGGCTGAGCAACCGGTGCGCGGCAAGCCCGACGATCCCCAGCGCGGGCTGGGCCACGCGGGTGTCGGTGATCCGGGCCAGCTGCGCGGCGCGGCCGGCCTCGTCGAACGCCGTCGGCGGGTACAACGCGGCGACGGTTTCGGCGTCACCGAGTCGCAGATAGCGCTGGAGTTCGGGAAAAGTCACGAAAAGTTCGGCGAACATCCCCGGGCGCTGGCTTCCCTGCCCGGGGAACAACAACGCCACCTCGCCCGCGTCCACTTCGGACTCGGCGAAGAAGATCCCCGCCGCGCGTTCCCCCGCGACGGCCCGGCGCAGCAGGTCCGCGAGTTCGTCCACATCGGACGCGAGCACCGCGATCTCGGCCCGGTCACCATGTCCGAGGTCGTAGCGGCGCGACGCGCTGAGCGCGAAGTCCCGCAGCCGCCACGGCTGCTTCTTGCCAGGATCCGCGGTGACCAGCGCGAGCAGCTCCTCGGCGTGTTTCACCGTGCGGAAGGCGAACAGCTCCACCGGCCACTCGTCGAGCGTCTGCACCGGTGGCGGACCGCCGTCGTACGCGCTGAGCACGACATGGAAGTTGGTGCCACCGAAGCCGAACGCGCTGACCCCGGCTACCCGTTCCGACGCCGAAGCCGACCAAGGCTTGGCGGAGCTGTTGAAGGCGAACGGGCTGCTTTCGGCGTCCCACGCGGAGTTCGGCTTGCTGACGTGCAGCGTCGGTGGCTTGATCCCGGTGTGCAGCGCGAGCGCGGTCTTGATCAGCCCGGCGAGCCCGGCCGCGCATTTGGTGTGACCGATCTGCGACTTCACCGAGCCGACGGCGCAACTGCCCGCCTCGGCACCGGCTTCCACGAACACCTTGGTCAGCGTGGCCAGTTCCGTGCGGTCGCCGACGACCGTGCCCGTGCCGTGCGCTTCCACCAGCCCGACGTCGGCGGGCGAGACACCGGCGTTGCGGTACGCCCGCTCAAGCGCGCTGCGCTGACCTTCGGGGCGAGGCGCGGTCAGGCCGAGCGACCGGCCGTCGCTGGCGCTGCCGACCCCCTTGATCACCGCGTAGACCCGGTCGCCGTCGCGCTCGGCGTCGGCCAGCCGCTTGAGCGCGACACAGGCGACACCTTCACCCAGCGCGATGCCGTCGGCGGAGCTGTCGAAGGTGGCGGACCGGCCCGTCGGCGAAAGCGCGTGCACCGAAGCGAAGAGCAGGTAGTCGTTGATGCCGTTGTGCAGATCGGCGCCGCCGCAGAGGACGAGGTCGCTCGTGCCGGACACCAGTTCCTTGCAGGCGACGTCGACGGCGGTCAGCGAAGACGCGCACGCGGCGTCGACGGTGTAGTTCGCACCGCCGAGGTCGAGCCGGTTCGCGACCCGCCCGGCGATGACGTTGGCGAGCATGCCGGGGAACGAGTCCTCGGTGAGCTTCGGGAGCTGACTGTCCAAACCGGACGGAACCTCGCCGAAGTACGCGGGCAGGACCGTGCGCAACGTCGTCGCGTTGGACAGGTCGCTCCCTGCCTCCGCGCCGAAGACGACCGACGTCCGGGAGCGGTCGAAGTCCCGGGTGCCGTACCCGGCGTCGACCAGCGCGCGGTGCGCGGCCTCCAATGCGAGGAGCTGCACCGGCTCGATACTCGCCAGCGACGACGGCGGAATGCCGTAGCGCAGCGGGTCGAAGGGGATCTCGGGCAGGAAACCACCCCAGCGGGACGGCGTCCGGTCGCCGTCGCCGTCGGGCGCGTAGTAGACGGACTGGTCCCAGCGCTGCGCGGGGACCTCGGTCACGGAGTCCACTCCGGACAGGACGTTCGCCCAGAACGTACCGAGATCGGGGGCCTGCGGGAACATGCACGCCATGCCGACGACGGCGATGTCCAGCGGGTCCGGTCCGATGCGCTCGGGTTCGACGGTCAGGCCGAGGTCTTGGCGCAGCTGAGCGGTGCGCCCGCCGAGGAACTCGGCCGCGCCGGCGGCGACGGAGGTGTGCAGCTCGGCGATCGTGGTGACCGCGGACCGCAGCACCGCGACTTCCCCGGCCATGAACATGCCCTCGGCGAGCTGGCGCGGTTCGCCGACCGGGCGGAGTTCGTCGCCGACCCGCTCGATTCCCTTGCTGGCCAGCCGGAGACGGCCGACGTTGAGCTGTTCGAGCTGCTCCCAAGCCTCGCGGCTGGGCACTTCACGCGCCCGCAGATCCTGTTTGATCGCCGCGTATTCGTCGGTGAACGGGCTGCGGACACACCGGGTCGCGTGCCCGGGCGCGGTTTCCAGGAGGTCGGTGCGCTCGGCGGCGAGGACCTGCTGCTGGAACAGCGGGAGGACCGCGCCCGCGTTGACGGCTTCCTCGGTGAAGAGGTACGCGGTGCCCATCAGGACTCCGACAGCGGCACCCCTGGCGGTCAGCGGAGTCGCCATCGCCATGACCATGGCGGCCGAGCGCTCGTCGTGGACGCCGCCGGCGAAGAACACCTGGAGCTGCCCGGCGACGGTTTTGTCCTTTGTGGATCCAAGGAACTCGTCGAGCACGCCGAGTTGCGCTTCCCACAACGGGAAACTGTTGCGAGGGCCGACATGTCCGCCGCATTCGGAGCCCTCGAAGATGAACTTGCGTGCCCCGGCTTCGAGGAACTGCTTGAGCAAGCCCGGCGACGGCACGTGCAGGAACGTCGAGATCCCGGCCTCTTCGAGAGCGGCGGCCTGCGCGGGGCGGCCTCCGGCGATGATGGCGTGGGACGGCCGGATCTCCCGGATCACGTCGAGCTGCGCCGTCTTGATCTCGTCGTCGGCGAAGCCGAGCACCCCGACGCCCCACGGTGCGTCACCGAGCGCGTCGCGGGTCTGTTCGAGCATCGCGCGAGTCTGTGCCGGGCCGGACAGGGCGAGCGCGATGAACGGCAGCGCGCCGGCTTCGGCCACGGCCGCGGCGAAGCCGGCTTGGTCGCTCACCCGGGTCATCGGCCCCTGCGCCACCGGCAGCCGAGTGCCGAAAGCCTTACCTGCCAACGAGTTGTCGCGATCGGTTTCCGCGACGGCCTCGAGCACCGCATCCCGTACGCCACGCACCGCGGCACCGACGGTGCCCCAGTAACGCTGGAACCGGGCGGCGAGAAAGCCGTCCTGCCCGAGTGGCAAGGCCGGACCGGTGACGCCGCGCCGCGACAGCACACGCCGCCCGTCGACGATCGCCGTCTCGGAACCGTCCAGACCGGCGATGGCCGCGGTGATGTCCACCGGCAGGCCGGTTTCGGCGAGCAGCGCGAGTTGGGTGTCGAGGACGACGCCGGTAGCGCCACCGGCGACAGCGGCGGCGGCCGTGTGCGGCCCGATCCCGCCGCAGGCCCAGACCGGCAGGTCGAACTTGTCGTCGGCGAGCAACTGCTGCAACAACACGAAAGTGCTGAGATCACCGATTCGGCCGCCGGCCTCGTGGCCGCGGGCGATCAGCCCGTGGGCGCCCGAACGGGCCGCGAGCCGGGCTTCCTCGCGGTCGACGACCTCCACCAGCACGCGGCGCCCGGCGAAGTCGCCAGGAGAGAGACCGGCGGCCGCGGGAAGGATCACCGTGTGTGCCCCAGTGGGCAGAACGGCCCCGGTGAACGGCGAATCCTCGGCGAGACTCACCCCGAACGCCGTGGTCAGCCACTCGTCGGCGAGCGCGAGCTCTTCACGGGCGGCCCGGTCCCCCGCCGTCAGATCCAGTACGCCGAGGGCTCCGGCACGGGCCGCGGCGACCACGAATCGTGCCGAGGGCAGCGCGAACGGGCTCACGGCGATGACGAGATCCGTCATCGCCGCGGCGATGGACGCGGCCTTATCGGGGCTCGCGGCGACGGCGGCATCTTTGTCAAGATTTGCCACACTCATGAGAACTCCCACGGACCCGAGCGAGTGAACGGTGACGGGGAGTACTTAAGCGTGGCCACGACCGTCACGTCAATGAGTTCAGAGTGTGAAATGAACAGGTCGCCGAAAATCACTAACCTTTGCGCAGATCGGCACCCATGCCGTCGACAGAAGTTAGCGGCACCGACACATGTTTGACATGATCGGACCAATCACGATCCGGCTACGACACAGCCTTCGCGACACAAGCGAAGCGAACAAGCGCCTTGCGAAAGAATCGCCGAAATATTCGCGAATGGCAACCCCGTCCAGCATCTGGACGCGGGATCTCGGCCGCATGCCTGCGATAACCACCGGAAGGGTGGCCACCGGATATCCCCGGTGGCCACCCTTCCGGCTTATCGTCAGAGATTTCACAAGCCGGTGAAAACGGAACTCCGGCGAGTACTTACCACCGAGGGCCACTCGTGCGCGCCCACGAAATGTTTCCATCATGCTAAAGACGCCGGAAACGTGTCCCCGCGCATTCTCCCCGCACACCCGGAACCTGAGCGAGCAGGTAGATCGGCACTCAGACTTCACGTGACCGTCACAGGTTCGTCATTTACCAACCGATGGTCGACTATCCCGTGTGGACGGTGTGCTTCCGCAGCCGTTCCCGCAGGTCAGGGTCACCCGCGAGGCCCTCGGTCAACCAGGTCTGGACCACTGGAGCCATCAGCCCGCGAGGTGCCGCGGCCCAGTCGAGCGGCCCGAGCGGCGGCTCCGGGTCGTATTCGATGGCGAACTGGATGGCCCTGGCGACGTCGTCGCCCGCCAGCCTGGTGACCAGGTGCAGCGCCATGTCGATCCCGGCCGCCACCCCGGCCGCGGTGATCACCTGCCCGTCCTCCACCCAGCGCTCGTCGACCGGTGTCGCGCCGAACGCGCGGAGTCCCTCTCGGAAGGTCCAGTGCGTGTTGGCGCGCTTCCCTTCGAGCAGTCCCGCGGCGCCGAGAAGCAGCGCACCCGTGCAGACCGACGTCATCCACCGGGCGGTCTTGGCTGTCTGGCGCAGGTAGCCGAGGAGGGTTTCGTCGGTGAGGGCGCGCAACGTCGGCGCCGCGCCGCCGGGCACGACCACCGCGTACGGCTCGGGCACTTCGGCGAAGGTCCGCGACGCCGTGATGGTCAGCGGGGTGTCCGTCTCCAGCGGCTCGACCCGCTCCGCGACGACCACCGCCTCGAACCCCTGCCCTAAGCCGGCCAGCGAGCTGATCACCTGCAGCGGTCCGGCGAGGTCGAGCAGGGTAAGTCCCGGATAGAGCACGAAAGCGATCGTTTTCTTCTTTTCGTCAGCCATGCCCGAAACAATGGCCACCACGGGCGGCAGAGGTGTGAACGATGTCCGGAATCCTGCGAACCGTGTCCGGCGGCCGGCCAAGATGCTAGCGTCGCGCCATGCGGCGTTCCCCCAGACGAGTGGTGATCATCGGTTACCCCGACGCGGAACTGCTCGACATCGCCTGCCCGTCCGACGTGCTGGACGCCGCGAACCAGCTCGGCGCGCGGCCGCCGTACGAAATCCGCCTCGCCAGCGTCGACGGCAAGCCCATCCGCTGCATGTCCGGCCTCACCCTGGTCGCGCAGCAGCGGATCGACCAGGTCGAGGGCGATCTCGATACGGTCATCGTGAGCGGCGGCGGCGGGTACGAGGAAGCCGCGGCGGACGTCCGGCTGATCACCCATCTGCGGCGGCTCGCCGAAACCAGCCGCCGGGTGGCTTCGGTCTGCACCGGCGCCACCGTGCTGGCGGCCGCCGGGCTGCTCAACGGCCGCCGCGCGACCACACACTGGCGCTACGCCGCCCGGATGGCGCGACACTATCCGGCCGTCACGGTGGACCCGGTGCCGCTGTTCGTCAAGCACGGCAACGTCTACACCTCGGCCGGGGTGACGAGCGCATTGGACCTGGCACTGGCTTTCGTCGAAGAGGACCACGGCGCGACGATGGCCCGCGAAGTCGCCCGCTCACTCGTGACCTACCTGCAGCGGCCCGGAAACCAGGCCCAGGTCAGCATGTTCCTCTCCGGCCCGCCGCCCGAGCACCGGATGGTCCGCGAGCTGACGTCGTACATCTCCGAGAGTCTCGACGGCGATCTCGGCACCCCCGCGCTGGCCGGCCGCGCCGGCGTCGGCACCCGGCAGCTCACCCGGCTTTTCGACGCGCACCTGCACACCACGCCGAGCCGCTACGTCCGCACGGTCCGCACCGAAGCCGCCGCGCACCTGTTGTCCACGACGGAACTCCCGCTCGTCGCGATCGCCCGCCGGTGCGGTTTCGGCTCCACCGAAACCCTGCGTCAGTCCTTTCTGGACCACTACGACACGCCGCCGTCGTCCTACCGCCGGGTGCACCTGCGGCAGGCAATCACTTAAAGAACACTGCAACAGAACGATTGGGTGCCGGAGTCATAAGAGCCGTGGACATCGACGAATTCTCCCGCGAGCAGTTACCGGGCCTGGTCCGGTTCGCCGCCGTGCTGACCGGTGACACGCATCTCGCGCAGGATCTGGTCCAGGACGCGCTGATGCGTGCCCACCTCAAGTGGCCGCTGGTCTCCACCGCGGCCAGACCAGACCTGTACCTGCGCCGGATGGTGATCAACGGCCACCTGACCTGGCGGAGACGCTGGTACCAGCGGACGATGCGGTCCGCCGCGGACATCGGCGACCTGCGCGGACCCACCGCCCCGGACCCGGCGATCGGGATCGCCGACCGCGACCAGCTGGGTGAGCTGCTCGGCAGGCTCACCGGGCCGCAGCAGGCCGCGATCGTGCTGCGGTTCTACGAGGACCGCGACGACACCGAGATAGCCGAAGCGATGGGCTGCGCGGTGGGGACCGTGCGGAGCCACATCTCCCGGGGGCTCAGTGCCCTGCGCATCCGGCTCGACCACGAACTGACGGAGGTTTCCGAGTCATGACCGACCTCGAGCTGCTGCGGGAAGCGCTGCGCGAGCGCGAGTCCTCCGCCCCCGACCCCACCATCGTGCTCGCCAAGACCAAGGTCCGGCTCCGGCGACGCCGTAACCTGCGCCGCGCGGCCGGGCTGACCGGCGCCGTGGCGCTGACCGCGGCCGCGCTCATCGGGATCGTGGCCATCCCGTCCGCACCGGTGCCCGGCCCGGTCGCGGAGCCCGCGACGACGTCGAAACTCACCCAGCTCAAGGGCGGCCTGCTGCCCTTCACCATCGGCGAGGTCCCGGCGGGCTACCACCTCACCACCTGGGCGAACGAAGGTGACGGCCAGTCCGTCCAGTACCTCGGCCAGGCCGACTACAAGGTGCTGACGGTCGGAATCCGGTACACCGATCCCGCCGGCGGCTCGGGCACGGCCACCACCGTCGGCGGGAAACCGGCGAAGCTGCGGACGATCGCGGCGGACCCCGCCGAGCTCGAACTGAGCTGGGAAATCGGTCCCGGCCAGTGGCTCCGGGTGAAGGGCACCAAGGACGCCGTCGGTGAGCAGGCCCTGCGCCAGGTCGCGGAGTCGGTGACGGCCACGCCGAGCACCGTCGCGCCCGTGCTCGAAGTCGAAATCCCGGACGGCCTGTCCGAAGAGTCGTCGATGGGGGAAAGGCTGCTCGGGCAGTTCTTCTATCTCTGCCCCGGCGGTGCGGGCGAGCATTCCGGACAGGCGTGCGCGACCGTCCGGCTGAGGAGCGGGACCGCGCAACGGGAATTCGGCGTCGGCGGCCCGAACGGCGAGGACCTCAAGATCCCGTTGACCGAACAGGAGGCCGGCGGCGTGACCCTGTTGAAGAGCTCCGACGGCCGGATCGTCGTCCGCCAGCTGGACAGCACCCATTGGATCTCGGTGGATTCGACCCAAATCGATCCCGTTGTCCTGCAACGGCTGGCGACGACGGCGAAACTCGGCTGAAAGCCGTACCCCGGGGGACGGCCGCGCGGCCGCCTGTGCAGGATTGACACGTGGACCGTGACGACAATTCCGACGACGAGACCGGCCCGATCCGCCGGGTGACCGAGCGTCCGTCCACCCCGCGTCCACGACGTGAGGGTCAGCCGAAAAGCCGCCGCGCGCCCGAAACCCCCGCACGCCGGGCGAAACCGGCACCCCGCGAACGCCCGGCGCCCGCCGCGGAAGCCCATGGCCACGGGCACGGCCACAACCACGGCCCGGCGAGCCCCGCGTCACACCGGGTCCGGCTGCTCCTGATGTGGCTGCTGATCCCGGTCGCGCTGGCCACCGTCGTCGGCTCGCTGGTGCTCTATCCGTGGGGCAAACCGGCCGTGACGAGCACGACGGCCCAGGGCCAGCCGGTCCACGGCACGATCACCGCCACCGTGTCCGGGCCCTGCCTGGCCGAAGGACAGGTCCAGGTCGGCGGCGACCCGGTTCCCGGCGAGAAGCCCTGTCTGACCGTCGACGTCACCATGACCGACGGCCCCGCCTCCGGTCAGCCGCTGCGGCTCACCGTGCCGATCGAGCCCAGCACCCCGCGGTTCGTCGCCAAGGACAAGATCGTGCTGTCCTACAACGGCTCGAACCCCCAGGACCCGAGCTCGTTCCAGATCGTGGACTTCCAGCGCGGTCTCCCCCTGACGCTGCTGGCCGCGCTCTTCGCGATCGCCGTCATCGTCCTCGGCCGCTGGCAAGGCCTGGCCGCGCTCATCGCCCTGGGCCTCAGTTTCCTGGTCATCGCGCTGTTCATCCTTCCCGCGATCCTGGCCGGGGAAAACCCGCTCCTGGTCGCCATCGCCGGTGCGGGCCTGATCATGTTCATCGCGCTCTACTTGACGCACGGACTGTCCGCTCGAACATCCGTGGCGGTGCTCGGAACCTTGCTGAGCCTCGCCCTGATCGGCGTCCTCTCGGCCCTGTTCTCCGCCGCCGCGTCATTGACCGGCCTCGACGACAGCACCTCGAACCTCATCGGCTCACTGGGCCACGGAATCGACGCCCGAGGGCTGCTACTGGCCGGTGTCGTCATCGGTGCGCTGGGTGTACTCGACGACGTCACCGTCACCCAAACCAGTTCCGTCTGGGAATTGCGCCGCGCCAACCCGTCCCTGAGCTGGCGCGAACTGTACAACTCCGGAATGCGCATCGGGCGGGACCACGTCGGCTCCGCGGTCAACACGCTGGTAATGGCCTATGCCGGCGCGGCCCTGCCCGTGCTGCTGTATTCGTCGATCTCCGGCGTCGGCCTGGGCTCGATCCTCAGCTCCGAAGACCTGGCCCAGGAAATCATCCGGACCCTCGCGGGCAGCGTGGGAATCGTCGCCGCCGTCCCCGTCACCACTCTCCTGGCCGCCCTCATCGCCAGCCGAGAACCCGCCGTAACCCCCATCAACACCGACGGCACCATCAGCGGCACCCTGGAATAAACAGACGGGACCACCACTCTCGTGAGTGGCAACAAGGGTTAGAACACTCGTAGCCACTCACGAGCCACCCACCCAGCCGTGCTTTCTCACCAAAGCGCTAGTCCTCCAGCGTAGCCACAAATCGGCTCACGGCTTCCATGGTGAATCGCTGAGCGAGCTTTCCCGAAGGCGCCGCCGAAGCCAGCCGGTACAACGGCCGATCAGCCGCCCCATCCCCCCGCGCCTCGGACTTCAACTGCGCCACCAGCAACTCCGCGAACACCAGCCCGTTCGCCTCGACGTTGTTCATGATCGCGTTGGCCAGCCGCCGCAGCTGCAGCACACCCAGCTCACGCCCACCCGTGCCCGAATAAACAGCCAGGTCGATCTTCACGGCCTTACCCCGCTGCCCGGCATTGAGCAGCAGCCCCACCGTCCGAGTCCCACGGACGTCGGTCACCAGCAGGTCGACGCGCGACGCCGTCACCAGATCGATCCGCCGGGTGCGCCAGGTCCGCACCACCACCGTGGTGCCCTCGAGCCACAACCGCCGCCGGACGTTGAACCCCACCACGTACAGCAGGGGCAGGGCCACGACCACGGCGACGACCAGTCCCACGATGCGGCCGCCGATCAATCCGGCGATCCCGCCGAACGCGGCGGCGAAGATCAACGCCCCCACCACTCCGGAGCAGCCTCTCCGGCGGCGCGAAACCGGGTCGTCCTGGTAGAGCGGCAGCCTTTCCGGCTCGGTGGGTTCGGAAGGCTTGGCAGGTTCAGTCATCACACGCCCAGTAGGAAGGGATTGGCGGAACGCTCGCGCCCGATGGTGGTGCTCGCACCGTGTCCCGGCAGCACCACGACCTCGTCGGAAAGCGTCATCACCTTGGTGAGCAAGGAATGGGTGAGTTCGCCCGCGTTGCCGCCGGGCCGGTCCGTGCGGCCGACCGAGCCCGCGAACAACGTGTCACCGGTGAGCACGAGCCGCCCGCCTTCGGGGGTCTCCAACCGGAACTGCACCGAGCCCGCGGTGTGCCCGGGAACGGATTCGACGGTGATGCTCAACCCGGCGAGCTCCAGGACCCCCTCGGACAGCGGGTCGACCCGGACCCGGTCCTCGAGAAGCCCGGTGTCCGCGGGATGGAGCCGCAGCGGCAGTCCGTGTTCGTCGCCCACCGCGGCCGCCGATCCCACGTGGTCGAAGTGACCGTGGGTGGCGAGCATCCCGATCGGGAGGAGACCGTGCTCACGGACCGCATCGCCGATCCTCCCGGCCGCGTCCTGACCCGGGTCCACGATGACGCATTCCGCGCCGGGGCCGGGCGCCAGCAGGTAGCAGTTGGCTTGGAAGGCGCCGGCCGGAAACCCGACGACGAGCACGGAATCCACCTCCACGATTGCCGGGCGAGGCACGTGCCCGCTCCCCCATCGGCCGTTTCGGCCGCAATTCGGTCAGCCTAGCCGCCCCTGTACAGAGTCCTCACAGGCTGTGCCAATACACTGCCGCTACCCAGGCGTGTGACACCTATGTGGAAAATCGGGAGGACGCGGGTGGCGACCAACCAGCAACGCCGTGAGGCCGCAAAACGCAAGTTGGACCGGCAGATCGAACGCAGCAAGCAACGTGCGCGGCGGCAGCGGCGTAACGCGTGGATCGTGGCGGGCGGCGTACTCGTGGTCGCGGCAGGGATCGTCGTAACCGTGGTGCTCTCGTCGGGTGGCGACAGCAACGACGTCGCGTCGGCGGACCCCTCGGCCACGCCGACCCCGCAGCCTCCCGCGGAGATCCAGATCCCGACCGAGCGCGCGCCGATGCCCGCGCGGCCGCAGGCACTGCCGAACCCGGCCACCTGCGAGTACCCCGCCACCCCGGACAGGCCGGCTTCCAAGCCGGTCACCGCACCGGCGGGCGGCCAGATCGCGTCGACCGGCACCGTGAACGTGACGTTGAAGAGCACCGCGGGCGACATCCCGGTGACCCTCGACAGGGCACTCGCCCCGTGCACGGTGAACGCGTTCGTCGAGCTCTCCAAGCAGGGCTTCTTCACCGACACCGAATGCCACCGGCTCGGCACCGAGGGGCTGCAGATGCTCCAGTGCGGTGACCCGACGGCCAGCGGCACCGGTGGCCCTGGCTTCTCGTTCAAGGACGAGATCTTCCCGGAGCTGAAGTACGGGCGGGGCATGCTGGCGATGGCCAACTCCGGCGCGGACACCAACGGCAGCCAGTTCTTCATGGTCTACGGCGCCGCTCCGCTGGACCCGAACTACACGGTCTTCGGCAGTATCTCCGACGACGGCTTGAAGGTGCTGGACAAGGTCGCGCGCGACGGGATCGACCCCGCAGCCGCGGCACAGAGCCAGGACGGCACCGGCAAGCCGAAGACGCCGGTGAAGTTCACCGCGGTCACGGTCGCGAACTGATCGAGCTCAACGGCATTCCGCCGACACCGGCGGAACTGCTGCCCGCGATGTCCTCCTATGGACATTTAACGGCCATGCAGGTGCGTGGAGGTCGAGTCCGCGGACTCG
>NZ_DASYMU010000084.1:0-53249 GCF_036008905.1 Amycolatopsis sp.
CGTCACCGCCCGTTGATCAGCGATGCCGCAACCGGCCCGTTTGCGACGTTCACCGTCCCCAACGGCACGTTTGCGACATGCCGAGGCACGCCATATTCGCCTTACCCATCAATAACGCGGTTACGTGCTTACGACTCCGCCAGCACGAGAGCGAGCAGGCCGGGGAATCGCGCGTCGAACTCCTCGCGCCGAAGCCGGTTGAGCCGTCGCGGCCCTTTGTCCACCTGCTCCAGCAGCCCGGCCGCGCGCAGTACCGCGAAGTGGTGGCTGGCCGTGGCCTTGGACACCGGCAGCGTGAAGGTCCCGCAGGCCCGCGTGAAATCGGGTTCGGACGACAGCTCGCGCAGGATCGAGCGCCGCACCGGGTCGGCGAGCGCGTCGAGGGCGCCCTGCAACGGGACTTCGGCCGGGTCGGTGTGGACCAGGTTCCGGGTGCGGCGCGTGGCTGGCTCGGCGATGACGTCCTCCGCTTGACATGTTAGATCGCCATCGTACACTGGCGAGTGTTCGAGTTGGATCAAACACTCTCAGGAGGTTCACCGTGGTGATCGCCGTGGTAACCGGAGCGAGCCGAGGCGCGGGCAAGGGCATCGCCGTCGCCCTCGGCCAGTCGGGCGCGACCGTCTACGTGACCGGACGCAGCAAGCTGCCGGCCGATTCGCCCTACGGCGGCACGATCGCGGAAACGGCGGCACTCGTAAACGAAGCGGGAGGCAAGGGCATCCCCGTCGCCGTCGACCACGCCGACGACGAAGCCGTGGCGGACCTGTTCGCCCGAGTGAAACGCGAGCACGGAAGTCTCGACATCCTGGTCAACAACGCCGCCAATTTCACCGGCATGCCCACGTCCGCCGGCTTCTGGGAAAAGCCGCTCGACGCCGCCGATATCCTGACCGTCGGCCTGCGCTCCCACTACGTCGCCGCCTTCCACGCCGCTCCCCTGCTGATCGCCAACGGGCGCGGCCTGATCGTCAACACCGGTCACTACGGCTCGGTGGCCTACTACCACGGACCTGCTTACGGGGCACAGAAAGCGGGCTCCGACAAGATGGCCGCCGACATGGCGAAGGAACTGCGCCCGCACGGCGTCGCCGCCGTCTCGATCTGGATGGGCGGCCTCGACACCGAACGCTCCCGCGCCTATCTCGACACACTGCCCCCCGAATCCCGGCCCGCCGCCAAGCGCGAATCGCCGCAGTTCACCGGCCGCGTGATCGCCGCGCTCTACGCGTCCGACGACCTGATGAGCTACTCCGGCCGCGCGCTGATCAACGCCGAACTGGGCGCGCAGCTGGGTGTCACCGACATCGACGGCAGCATGCCGCTTTCCTCGCGCTACACCTTGGGCGGCCCGCCGGAACTCCACGCCAGCCTGCGGTGAGCCAACGCGGGACTCGCGGCCGGCGCGGTTCGCCGCGGCCGTCCTCCGTCATCCGTCAATAGCCCCGCCCGCCGGGCTGGGTTTCCTTCCACTCCTCGTAGAACATCGCACCCACGTCGGAAACCGGCCGATACGAGACCCCGCCGAGAACGAGAACGCCCACCACCGCGAGGATCCACGCCCCGCGGACGGTCTCGGCGCGGCGGGACCGGCGCCACAGCACCACCGCGATCGGGAAGCCCACGATGATGGGAAAGGCGATACCCATCATCTCGTTCGTGACCCTGCCCTTGGACAACTGCGAGACGAATGCCATCACCACAATGGCGAACACGGGCACCATCACAAGTCCGAGCAGCACCAGGACCGTCATCAGCACGATCGGCGGCATCCGCGAGGCAGCGGTCTTGGCGATTCCATAGCCGCCGAGCGTAGCGGTTGATGGTCACCCGATATCGCGGGCAGCGGCGAAAAGTGCTGGCAAATCAGGCTTTCAGGTACGCGAGGACGGCCAGCACGCGCCGGTGACCGGCGTCCGTCGAGGGCAGGCCGAGTTTGGCAAAGATGTTGCCGATGTGTTTGTGCACCGCGCCGTCGCTGACGACCAGCATGCCGCCGATCGTGGTGTTGGAATGGCCTTCCGCCATGAGCTCCAGCACTTCGCGCTCGCGAGGGGTCAAGGCCTGCAACGGGTCGTCGGCGCGGCGGCGTACCAACAGCTGCGCGACGACCTCGGGGTCCATCGCGGTGCCACCGGCGGCGACCCGGTGCAGCGCGTCGAGGAAGTCGGCGACCTTTCCCACCCGTTCCTTGAGCAGGTAGCCCACGCCGCCGGTGCCGTCCGCCAGCAGGTCGGTCGCGTAGCTCTCCTCGACATGCGCCGAGAGCACGAGCACCGCGAGGCCGGGCCATCGGCGGCGCGCTTCGACGGCGGCGCGCAGTCCCTCGTCGCGGAACGTCGGCGGCATCCGGACGTCCACCACCGCGACGTCCGGGGTGTCGGCCGCGATGGCCGTCAGCAGATCTTCGGCGTTGTCGACGGCAGCGATGACATCCATGCCCTCGGCACGCAGCAGATGGGTCAGACCCTCCCGGAGGAGGGCGTCGTCCTCGGCGATCGCGATGCGCACGGGGTCATGGTCCCGCAGGGATGTCCACTCGCAGCACAGTGGGTCCGCCGAGCGGGCTGACCAGGCTCGTTCGGCCGTCGAAAGCGGCGATCCGGCGGCGGATCCCGACCAGGCCGCTGCCCTGTGCCTCGTCGGCGCCGCCGTGGCCGTCGTCGGTGACTTCGACGACGATGTTTTCGCCCTCGGTGCGCAGGCTCACGGTGATCCGCTCCGCCCCGCTGTGCTTGACGGCGTTGGTGAGCGCCTCGGCCACCACGAAGTAGGCCGCCGCCTCCACTGCCGCGGGCAACCGGGGCATCGGCTGCTCGTCGAGGGTGCACGGGATCGCGCAGTGCGACACCAGCGAGGCCACCGCGCCGCTGAGGCCACGGTCGGCCAGCACCGGCGGGTAGATGGCGCGCACCACCTCACGCAGTTCGGCGAGCGCGTCTGTCGCCGCGTTCTGTGCGGTGAGCACCATCGGCAGGGCCACCGCGGGGTCGCGTTTCAGCGCCCGTTCCACCATGCCGAGGTGCATCACGACAGCGACGAGCCGGTTCTGCGTGCCGTCGTGGAGGTTCCGCTCGATCCGCCGCAATTCGGCGCCGTGCGCTTCGAGCGCGGCGGCCCTCGTCGCGGTGACCTCGGCGAGTCGTTCGACGAGCGTGGCCTTCGGCGGCGCGAGCCGGGCCGCACTGACCCTCGAATACCACCGGGCCAGCGGCGGCACCAAGAGCAAGCCCAACGCGGCGTAACCGGCGGCGGTGAGCACCGCCAGGCCCGAGTCACCCCACGACGTCATCCGCATTTCCAGTGTCGTCGTGATCCCCGGGAAAGCCGGCCAGACCACGGCGACCACGAGATTCTGCAGCACCCCCGTCAGCGACGCGAGCGCCAACGAACCGACCACCATGCCGACGCTGCCTTGCAGCGCGAGCCACCGGATGTCGCGATGGGTGTGCGAACTGGTCATCACCTTGGCGAAATCCCCCTCCACCGCCGGCGGCGACGGAATGGGCGTCGCCAGGTACCGGCCGAGCCGTTGCCGTTCGGCCGCCGCGAGACGGGCGATGCGACGCACGATCCGCGGCAGCAACGGCAGTGTGACGACGAAAACCACGCTCAGGAACAGGCCGACGAACAGGAACAGGGCCGCGAAACCGACTAGGGCGGTGAAGGCGAGGAACTTCCACGCCCGCACCTTTGGCCGCGCCACGGCGGGTT
This sequence comes from Amycolatopsis sp., assembly GCF_036008905.1. Lineage (GTDB taxonomy): Bacteria > Actinomycetota > Actinomycetes > Mycobacteriales > Pseudonocardiaceae > Amycolatopsis. Next base: position 3,715 of record NZ_DASYMU010000084.1, read on the forward strand.
CAGTCACGACGACAACTCCTTGGGAGGTGGGGCGATGGGCCTGAGGGCGCCCATGATCGCACGGTGGAAATCCAGGTCGCCGCGACCACTAAGCACCGGAGCCGACCGCGTCGACCGGACGGCCGCGCAGGGACGAGCGGGTGGCGAACACGATCGAGGAGAAGCCGATCACCGCGGCCACCAGCACGATCGCCCCGGCCACCAACGGTTCGACGGCCGGCAGGACCCGCCCGGTGGTGGCGACGCTGATCCCGATCAGGGGCACGGCCGACGCCGCGGCGCCGATCAGCGTGGCCGCGACCACCACGATGCCCGCCTCCAGCGTCATCATCCGCCGCACGTGCCGCCGCCCGGTACCGATCAGCCGCAGCATGGCGAACTCGCGTGACCGCGCGCCGGTGGCCATCACCAGCGTGTTCACCACCGCGATGACCAAGTACAGCAACAGCAATCCGTTGCCGATCAGGTTCGTCGAGGACTGCTGCCCCCGCTGTTCGCTCTGCGCCGCGGTGAACGCGGACCTGTCGAGCACGCCCAGTCCGGGGTGTCCGGCGGACAGTCCTTGCAAGGCGGCGCCGAGTGCGCCGAGGTCCGTGCCCTCGGCGGCCGAGACCAGGACGGAGTCGTCGAGCCGGTCGGTGGTGTGCTCGGCGAGCAGGTCGTGGGGCAGTGTGACGTCGCCGAACCCGAGCCCGCGCTGGTAGACCGCGACCACGCGAAGCCGTTGCTCCGCACTGTCTCCGAGGTGGACTTCCACGGTGTCGCCGACGCCCGCGCCGGCGGTTCCGGCCAGCGACTCGCTGAGCGCGACAGTGTCACCGCGCAATTCGCCGAGAGAGCCGGAGCTCACCGCGAGATCCAGTGCCCGGCCGAGGTGCTCGGCCGCGATCCCTTGGGCCGCATAGGATTCGGCCTGAGGATCCCCCAGCGACGTGTACGCGATCACGACCTGGCTGCGGACCACCGGCATCGCCGAGGCCACCCCTGGCACCTTCCGCACCGCGCCGGCCACGTCCGGGGACAGCCCGGTTCCGCCGCTCGCCAGCACGAAGTCCGCCGTCATCCCCGTCCGGGCTTCGTCGGCCGCGGCGGCTTCGGCGGTGGTGAGGCTGAAGATCTGCACCGAGGCCATCGCCATGGCCAGCGCGAGCGGGACGACCGCGCCGCTGAGCCGCCGCGAGTTCGCCTTCACGTTGGCCACCGCGAGATACCCGCTGATCCGGCCCAGGGTGAGCACCGGCGCGAGGAGCCGGGTGACGCCCTGCACGAGGTACGGGCCGAGCACGGCCGCGCCGACCATCAGCAGCAGCACCGAACCCGCGGCGCCGGCGAGCGCCGCCGGACCGGGGATCGCCAGTGGCAGGACCGTGCCCGCGGCCGACCCGGCGATGACGAGGGCGAAACCGAACGTAAGACGCTTCTTCCCGAGCGCAGCGGGTTCGACCGCCGCTTCGCCGAGCGCGTCGACGGGGTTGGCCTTGGCGAACCGCCGCACCGCGAAGTACCCGGCGCCCAGTCCGCTCAGCACGCACAGCACCGCCGCGGCCAGCCCGGGCAACGGGCTGTACGTGAGCGCGAAGTCCGCCGGCAGCACGCCGACACCGGCGAAGGCGTCCCGCAGGAACCCCGCCGCGACGAAACCGGGAAGACACCCGAGCACGCCGCCCGCCACGGACACCAGGAGCGTTTCGGCACCGATCATCCGGTGGATCTGCCGCGGAGTGGCCGCGATCGCCCGCAACACGGCGAGCTCCCGGCGTCGCTGCTGGATCGACAGACCCAGTGTCGAAGCGACCACGAACAGCACGATCATGGCGACGGTGCCCATGAGCGAACCGGACAGCGCGGTCAGGAAACCCCGCGCCTGCCCGACATCGAGGAATTCGACGTCGCCGAGGTCCTGTCCGGTGTAGGCGGCCAGCGGGACGTCGGGCAGTGCGGCGGTGATCCGGTCGGCCAGGTCCCCGGCGTCCACGCCCGGTGCGGCGATGACCCCGAGCGCGGTGATCCGGTCCGGCGTACCGGACAGCGCGGACGCTGTCTGGTCGGTGAAGAACGCCGCCGACTGGCGGGTCAGCGACGGCGCCGAAGCGATGCCGGCCACCCGGTATTCGGCCACGTCCGAACCGGCGGTGATGCGCACACTGTCCTCTATGGACAGTCCGGCAGCCGTGGCCGATCCGGCGTCGAGCACGACGTCACCCGGCGCCTGCGGCTGTCTTCCCGCGGTCAGGGTGAAGGGCGCGAGCCCGGCGGACGACCAGCCGTGCGCGTACAGCGGGACGTCGCCGCGTCGCACTTCCCCTTGCCCGGTAACGAGATTCACCTCGACGCTGCGCTCGGGTACCGCGCTCGCGACACCCGGAACCTTGGCGACCCTGGCGGTGATATCGGCGGGCAACGAGACCCGTTCGGAGAACGACGGGCTCATCGGTGCGGACGTCTCGAGGTTCTGCTGTCCGCCGAGCATCACCGAAGCGGCGGCATAACGTTCGGCGGCGACACCGGACCGCAGCCCGGATTCGAGCAGGACACCACTGGCGGTGATCACCGTGGCGCCGAAGAACAGGGCGACGAAAGCCGCGATGAACCCGCCGCGGCGGGCTTTGACTGTGCTCCAAGCGAGATCGAACATGGCTCAGACCTCCCCGAGGTGGGTCATCCGGTCGGACACCTGCGCGGCCGTGGGCCGGTGGAGCTCGCCCGCGAACCGGCCGTCGGCGAGGAACACGACCGAGTCGGCGTACGAAGCGGCGACCGGGTCGTGGGTCACCATCAGCACGGTCTGTCCGAGCTCGCCGACGAGCTGCCGGAACAGTTCGAGCACCTGACGGCCGGTGCGCGTGTCGAGGGCACCGGTCGGTTCGTCCGCGAGGACCACGTCGGGCCGGTTGACCAGCGCGCGGGCGATCGCGACCCGCTGCTGCTGGCCACCGGAGAGCTGGGCGGGCCGGCGGTCGAGGTGTCCGCCCATGCCGACCCGCTCGAGCACTTCCCGCAGCCACGCGCGGTCGACGGCTTGCCCGGACAACCGGGGCACGAGCGCGACATTCTGTTCGACGGTCAGCGCGGACATCAGGTTGTAGGCCTGGAAGACGAAGCCGACCCGCTCACGCCGCACCGCGGTGAGCTTGGCCTCACGCAGCCCGGACAGCTCGACGTCGCCGAGCCACACCTTGCCGGCCGTCGGCCGGTCGAGCCCGGCGGCGCAGTGCAGGAAGGTGCTCTTGCCCGAACCCGACGGGCCCATGACCGCGGTGAAGGTGCCGCGGGTGAGCCCGATCGACATCTCGCGCAGCGCGGTCACCGCCGTTTCACCGGTGCCGTAAGTCTTGGTCACGGCGTCGAGGCGCAGTGCGGTCGTGCCGACCGGTGCGCTGGCCAGTCTGGTGTTCATCCGGGGCTCCTTTTCTGGGATCGGCACCCAACTTATGGATCACCAGGGGTCCCGGAACATCCCGCGCGGGGCCATCCCGTGGTAGAGCCAGCTCTACCTTCGAGTCGGCCGCTGGCCGGATGTCGCCACCGCGCCCGGTCGCGCAGGATCAGTGGCATCACCAAACGAAATCCGTTGCCACGAAGGAGAAACCATGTCTCGCCGGAACAGTCTCAAGATGGTCGGCACACTCGCAGCCCTGTGTGCCCTGGCCGCCGGAGTGACGGCGACAGCGTCGACTGCCTCAGCCGAAAGCGACAAGTCCCGTGACGTGGTCCAGAGTGGACTGAACGACTTGGTGGGCCAGGGCTTTCCCGCCGCACTCGCCGCCGTGCACGGCCGGGACGGCCGCAACCGCAACTACACCGCGGGCGTCGGCGATGTCGAAACGAACGCCAAGGTGCCCGTCGACGGCCAGGTGCGCATCGGCAGCAACACCAAGACGTTCACCGCCGTGGCCGTCCTCCAGCTCGTCGGCGAGGGCAAGATCGACCTGGCGGCGCCGATCGAGAAGTACCTGCCGAACCTGTTGCGGGGTCAGGGAATCGACGGCCGGAACATCACCGTCCACCAGCTGCTGCAGCACACCAGCGGCCTGCCCGACTACACCGACACGCTGGGCGCGGACATCTCGGAGTTCCAGCACACCTACCTCGACGCGCGCACCCTGATCGACCGGGCGCTGGCGAAGCCCGCGACCTCCGTTCCCGGCACGGCCTTCAGCTACAGCAACACCAACTACATCGTCGCGGGCCTGCTCCTCGAGAAGGTCACCGGCCGTCCGGTGATGGAGGTGATCACCAACCGGGTGATCAAGCCCGCGGGCCTGCACCACACCTACTACCCGCCGGTCGGCGAAGAGCGGATCCGGGAACGCCACGCCAAGGGCTACGACCGGGCCACCGGCGGCAAGCCTCTGCGCGACGTCGACGAAATCGACGGTTCGTGGGCCGGGGCCGCCGGGCAGATGGTCTCCACCCCCACCGACGTCAACGCGTTCTTCAGCGCCCTGCTCGGCGGCAAACTGCTCCCGCCCGCGCAGCTCGCCCAGATGCGCACCACCGTCGAAGCCACCGGCCAGCTGCCCGGTGAGCGCTACGGCCTCGGCCTGTCCAGCACCCCGCTGAAGTGCGGTGGCCTCATGTGGGGCCATGGCGGCGACATCTTCGGCTACCACACCGTCAACGGCGTGACCGACGACGGCCGCGGCGCCGCTCTCGCCGTCACGGCTCTGCCCAAGTCGCTCGAAGAGGTCGTGGGCACCGTCCACGTCATCGAAGACGCCCTCTGCAAGTAGGCCCGGCAGACAGAAAAGCCCCCGACCGGCCGGTCGGGGGCTTTTCTCGGCTTCGGCGACTACTGGCAGGCTTCGCAGTCCGGGTCCTCGATACGGCAGGCGGCGCCGTCGGTGAGCTCGAAGTCGAAGTCGTCGAGCGCCGGAACCACAAAGGATTCCGCCTTCGGCGAAGCCGTGGCCGTGTCGATCGTCGCAGACATGTCTGTCCTCCATGGACTCGCCGGAGATGTTCTCATCTACATGTAGCGCCGGTCGATCACGGTTATTCCCACATGTGGGGGTCAGTTCTCTTCGGCTGCCAACTAGCCACAAGCGGCTCCGGCACGGACAGGCGCTACCGTCGTGGCATGCAACTGGTCACCTTGCCCGACGTCGATCCCGCGGACCTCGAGGACGCCGTCGGCAGGACAACCTATGCGAGGGGTGCCCAGTACGCCCGGCAGCACGCTGTCATCGCGATGCGGTGGGACGCGACGAGCGGCGCGCTCCACGGGCAAGTACAAGGGACTTACCTGTACGACTCGACGGCGTATTTCTCGGCTGTCGACGACGAGCACCTGGAGTTCGAACAGGGCGAGTGCAGCTGCCCGGTCGGGTTCGACTGCAAGCATGTCGCCGCCCTGGTGCTGACGGCGATCGACGTCAACCCGCCAAAGCGCGCTTCGCCACCGGCGTCCGCTCACGGCCCGAAACGCGAAACCTGGGAGAAATCCCTGGACTCGCTGCTCAAACCCGGGACAGCCGTTCCATTGGGCGGCTCGACAGAGGTACCGCTGGCAGTCGAGCTGACGCTATCCGACGGTGCCCACCCGGCGCTGGTCGCACGGTTGGTGCAGCCGGGCAGGAACGGCTGGGTCGGCACCGGCTTGAGCTGGAGCAAGCTGAGTTCCCCACATCACTACCGCGGTCACCTCGCCTCACACGTGCGGGTGCTCCAGGACATCTTTTCGGTCTACAAGTCGCGTGACCATCAGCGGGGCCATTACAGCTACAGCGACGAGAAGACGATCGACCTGTCCGCGTTCGCCAGCCGCCAGCTCTGGCCGCTGCTGGACGAGGCCTACGCGGCCGGCGTGCGGCTGGTCCACAGCAGGAAGCACCTGGGCGAGGTGGAGCGGTACGGCTCCGCCGAGCTTTACCTGGACGTGACCCGCGGCAAGAGCGCCCGAGCACTCGACGTCAACCCGCTAGTCCGCGTCGACGGCACGGAAACAGACGTTCAGCCGATCCGGTTCATCGGGGCCGAGGGCCATGGACTCGTCTATGTCGACCGTGCGGACGCCCAGCGGACCACCCAGCGTTCGGGCTGGCGGCTCCGGCTGGCCAAACTCGATTCTCCGACACCGGCCCACCTGCAGCAGATGGTGCTGGAGAACCAATCCCTGCGGATTCCCGCGGCGGGAGTGCCCCGGTTTCGTGAGGAGTACTACCCACGACTGCGGCACGTGGCCGGGGTGATCTCGTCCGACGAAGCCTTCACCCCACCGGCGATTTCCGACCCGACGCTGGTCATGCGAGCGACCTACGGCAAGCGCCACTCCATGGATGTCAGCTGGGAATGGGCCTACCACATCGACGATTCGAGGCTGCGCGTTCCGCTGCACGCGACGTCGGAGGACGGATACCGGGATCTCGACCGGGAGCGCGCAGTCCTGGCCGACCTGGACGTCCCGATCGACCAGCGCACTCTCGGCGGCATCGACACGATGCGGTTCACCACCGAGGTGCTGCCGCTGCTGGCCGACCGGCCAGGGATCGCGGTGGAGGTGAGCGGGGAGCCGGCGCACTACCGGGAGGCGGGCGACTCGCTGTCCATCGGCCTGTCGACCTCCGCTGCCGCGGGCGAGACGGATTGGTTCGACCTCGGGGTGACCATCACCGTGGAAGGGCGGCAGGTTCCGTTCACCAGTGTGTTCCTGGCCTTGGCGAACGCCGAGTCGCACATGCTGCTCCCCGACGGGGCCTACTTCTCCCTGGAGAAGCCTGAACTACAGACCCTGCGAAAGTTGATCGAAGAAGCGCGAGCGCTCCAGGACGCACCCGGCGACCGGCTCAAAATCAGCCGTTTCCAGGTAGGGCTGTGGGACGAACTGTCCGCTCTCGGCGTGGTCGGCCGACAGGCCAGGGCGTGGAAAGAGCAACTGGCCGCACTGCGGTCGATCGACACCGTCGACTCGACGGAACCCCCTGCGACACTTTTGGCGAACTTGCGCCCTTATCAGCTGGACGGATTCCGCTGGCTGGCTTTTCTGTGGAAGTTCCAGCTCGGCGGCATCCTCGCCGACGACATGGGGCTGGGCAAGACACTGCAAACGCTCGCCTTGATCAGTCACGCCAACCAGGCCGACCCGGCCATTTCGCCGTTCCTCATCGTGGCACCGACCAGCGTCGTGCCGAACTGGGCGGCCGAAGCAGCACGCTTCGCGCCCGACCTGAAGGTGGTGACGATCTCCGACACACTGGGGCGTCGCAGCCAAACGCTCGATGAAATCGTCGCGGACGCCGATGTGGTCGTCACCTCGTACACGCTGTTCCGGCTCGACATCGACGCATATGCCGAACAGCCCTGGTCCGGACTGGTTCTCGACGAAGCCCAGTTCACCAAGAACCACCATTCGAAGATCTACCAGTGCACGCGGCGACTCCCGGCACCGTTCAAACTCGCCATCACCGGCACCCCGATGGAAAACAACCTGATGGAACTGTGGTCACTGCTGTCGATCACCGCACCCGGCCTGTTCCCCAGCCCTACCCGATTCGACCACTATTACGCCCGCCCGATCGAAAAGCGGGGCGACACCGAACTTCTCGCACAATTCCGCCGCCGCATCAAACCGCTGGTCAAACGGCGCACCAAGGAACAGGTGGCCACCGATCTCCCCTCGAAACAGGAACAGCTCCTGGAGGTGGAGCTACATCCGCGACACCGAAAGGTCTACCAGACCCATCTGCAGCGAGAGCGGCAAAGAGTCCTCGGCCTGGTCGACGACATGAACAAGAACCGGTTCGCCATCTTCCGGTCCCTGACCCTGCTGCGCCAACTGAGCCTGCACGCCGGGCTCGTCGACGAGAAGCATCGAAATCTCCCCTGCGCCAAGGTCGACGCACTTCTCGAACAGCTTCACGACGTGACAGACGGCGGACATCGGGCCCTGATCTTCAGCCAGTTCACCGGTTTCCTCGACATCGTGCGTGAGCGCCTGGACGCCGACGGAATCGAGTACTGCTATCTCGACGGTAAAACGCGGAACCGGGCCAAGGTTCTGGAGCGCTTCAAGAACGGGTCCGTTCCCGTGTTTCTCATCAGTCTCAAGGCAGGCGGCTTCGGGCTGAACCTGACCGAAGCGGACTACTGCTTCCTGCTCGACCCCTGGTGGAATCCCGCCACCGAAACACAAGCCGTCGATCGGACCCATCGCATCGGACAGACCCGGAACGTCATGGTCTACCGCCTGATCGCCAAGAACACCATCGAAGAGAAGGTGATGGCGTTGAAGGCGAAGAAAGCGGAACTGTTCTCCAACGTCATGGACGACGGGAACGCGTTCGGAACAGGCCTGGACGCCGACGACATCCGCGGTCTCTTCACCTAGGCAAGGCCACGAGGCCACCTTTCCTCGGCCACGCGGTGAAGGAACCTTGAGGGACTCAGAAGGCCTGACAGGGGTACACAATTCACATATTCACCATGGCGCTCGCGACAGCGAACGCGCGGCTGCGATCCAGAAGCACGCCGCTTCCTTCATGAGACCCCGGCTTGACTCAGCTCTCGCCGACCAGCTGACCGCGGCGATCTTTCGACCACCGGTGTGGCGAACCGTGCAGGCCACCGGCGTTAGATCAGGCGCACAAACTCACGCTCGACCGGCTTCGGCGCCGCATCCCACTTCGAACCCGGCGTCGGGTTCCACGGGATCACATTCGTGTTATGTGCCAGACCGAAATCAAGCCTATAGCTGACAAATCCGACGTCGAGACGGCGATATCTCAACACGGCGAGTGGTCTAAGTACTTGACGTACTTGACGTACTTAGAGATGACCGGCAGACTAGTTGAGGATTGACCCGGGAGGTTGCCATGTCCGCTGTTCACTACGACAGCTACACCGACGCTCGCACTCATCTGAAGGACCTGTTGGACGCAGCAGAGAGCGGGCGTACCGCCACCGTTCGACGTGACTCGGTCACGACCGCCGTTGTAGATGTTGAACGCTTGCGTCACTTTCTCGCGTCGATCGTTCCCTCACAGGCCCAAGTCGTTCCGGAGGCCGGGGGCTGGTCGGTTTTCATCCCAGGGCTACCTGTAGCCGCTGATGGCGAGTCGTTCGACGAGGCCATCACCGAGATGATCGATGCGCTACGAGAGTATGCAGAGGACTGGCAGGACCGACTCTTGAATACTCCGAACCATCGGGACAACTGGGGATTAGTCCAACTAATCAGCTTCAGCAATGACGACCAACTTCGTCGCTGGCTCGTTGGTGCTGAGCGGTGACCTGGCCACAGCCAACGCGCAAGCATCACGAAACCTTCTGTCAAGTTGAGGAATGGCGCCGAGTGCGGGACGCCCGAGGGCGAGCCGGCACACATCACCTCACTTACGAACTCGATCTCATCGACGGCAGGATCCTGCGAACACGCATCTCACATCCGGTGGATCGCAGCAACTACGGGCAAAGCTTGTGGAAGCACATCCTCCGCGATCAACTTGAGGTCGATGAAACGCGGTTCTGGTCGTGTGTGCAGGATCGTGTCAAACCAGACCGTGGCACGCCTGAACCACCAACGACGGCCCTCCCTGCGGACCTCGTATACATGCTGATCTCCCGCGTTGGCATCGACGAGTCCGAGATTGCCGGGATGACCAAGGACGAGGCGATCGTCAGGCTGCAGCGCCACTGGACCGAGAGCAGCTGAAGGTACAAACGCCGGTGGTCGGGGATCGGCATTTGGACGCTGACTCCCGACCACCGGCAGGGCCGAATCATTCGGTCGACGTCACCTGGCAGTCCCCCGGATCGGCAAGGAGCTGGTCAAGGAGAACCTCCTCGTGCAACGCAATCTGATGCCGCACGTAGAGATCACGGTACCGACAGAGAATCAGCCTTCGGCGGCCAACTGGCCACAAGCGGCGGCGATCTCCTGGCCACGGGTGTCACGAACCGTGCAGGCCACACCACCGGCGTTGACCAGACGCACGAACTCACGCTCGACCGGCTTCGGCGCCGCGTCCCACTTCGAACCCGGCGTCGGGTTCAACGGGATGACGTTGACGTGCACCAGGTGACCGAGGTGCTTGCGCAGCACCTTCGCCAGCAACTGCGCCCGCCACGGCTGATCGTTGATGTCCCGGATCAAGGCGTACTCGATCGACACCCGGCGGCCCGACGTGTCCGCGTAGTAGCGCGCGGCCGACAAGACCTCGTCCACCGACCAACGCTCGTTCACCGGCACCAACGTGTCACGCAGCTCGTCATCCGGCGTGTGCAGCGACACCGCGAGACGCACCTGCATCTTCTCGTCCGCCAACTTCCGGATCGCCGGCGCCAGACCCACCGTCGACACCGTCACCGAACGCTGCGAAATACCCAGGCCGTCCGGCGCCGGATCCGTGATCCGGCGCACCGCCGCAACCACCCGCTTATAGTTCGCCAAAGGCTCACCCATGCCCATGAACACGATGTTCGACAGGCGGCCCGGGCTCGGGTTGCCGTGGGTGTCCGACATCAGTCCGTCGCGCATGACCGCGGCGGCGGAGCGGACCTGGTCGACGATCTCCGCGGTGGAGAGGTTTCGCTCGAGGCCACCCTGGCCGGTCGCGCAGAACGGGCAGGCCATGCCGCAGCCCGCCTGGCTGGAGATGCACAGTGTCGCGCGATCGGGGTAGCGCATGAGCACGCTCTCGATCAGCGTGCGGTCGTGTGCGCGCCAAAGGGTCTTGCGGGTGGTGCCGTCGTCGCAGGCCATGGCCCGGACTTCGGTCAGCAGCGGCGGCATCAACTCGTCGACGAGACGCTGCCGGGACTCGGCCGGGATGTCCGTCATCGCGGCCGGGTCGACGGTCAACCGCGAGAAGTAGTGATTGGACAGTTGCTTGGCACGGAAGGGTTTCTCGCCGAGTTCGACCACGGCGGCAGTGCGCTCGGCGGTCGAGAGGTCGGCAAGGTGGCGCGGCGGGAGCCCGCGGCGCGGCGCATCGAAAACAAGGGGGAGGGCAGTCATAGCACCTCTAGTGTCCCATGCCGCCTTCAGGGACGACTTTCGCGTTCTAGATGAGCCTTCAACCTCCCGAGCTCGGCAGCGATGTCCTTGGCCAGCCAGCGAGTGAACAACGGGTCGAGAAGCCAGGCCAGCGGTCTCGCGAACCGGAACTCCAGCCGCCTTCGCACCCGCGTGCCCCCGGCGTCGGCGGTGCATTCCAACAGCGCTTCGAAGACGGCGACGCGGTCCATCGCGCTCGGCTCGCCGGAGATGTCGACGCGCTCCCCCGGGGTGAGCACCACACGCTGGGTGGTCATCGGGCCGGGTAGTCCCATGAGCCGCGGCCGGAACCGGAAAACGGTCTCGTTGTGCCCCCGGCGAACCCACTTGATCGTCTTGAGTCGCGGATCGACCACCCGATAGGCCTCGACATCCATGATGAAACCGAGGATCTCCTCCGCCGGTCGCCTGATAACCGTGCTGACCTCGCCGAACGCCACGAAGAGCCCCCTTTTCCGTACGTCCAGCCTAGTCGTGAACCGACCCGAGGTTGCCAAACGACCGTTAGCGATATATCGTGAGTGTGTCAGAACAGTTCGTTGAGAGGAAAAACATGAGAAGGCCATTTCCACCCCCACATATCCGAGAAGCATTCGGCCCTTGGGCCCGCGGCGGCTTCGGCGAGTTCCCCCCTGGCTGGGGCCCCGGCGGCCCTGGCGGACGAGGAGGCCCCGGCGGCCGCGGACGCGGTCATGGGCCCGGCGGTCACGGCGGCAGGCGGCGTTCACGCGGTGATGTCCGCGCGGCGATCCTGGCTTTGCTCGCCGAGCAACCCCGGCACGGCTACGAGATCATCGGTGAGATCAGCGAGCGCAGTCGCGGTTTCTGGACCCCGAGCCCCGGCTCGATCTACCCGACGCTGCAACTGCTCGCCGACGAAGGCCTGGTGACCAGCCGCGAAGACGGCGGCAAGCGCCTGTTCGAGCTCACCGAAGAGGGCCGCGCGGCCGCCGCGGGGCAGGACAGCGTCCCTCCCTGGGAACACATCGCGCACGACGTCGACCCCAACGAGGTCAACCTGCGCAAGGCGGGCGGGACCCTGATCGCCGCGGCGATCCAGGTTTCGCAGGCCGGCAGCCCTGGCCAGAAGGCGCGGGCCGTCGAGGTGCTCAACGAAGCACGGCGAGCGATCTACGGGATCCTCGGCGAAGCGGAGCCGGAAGAGTCGGCCGAGGAAGCCGAATGAGGAAGGACGAGACCGGTGGGCTTGAATCGGGTGTGTACCCGATAGCCCACCGGTAGCGTCACTCCGTCGCCGTCTCCGAATCGGGACAGCATTTCGTTGTCCCGCACCACTTCCGCGATAGCCCGCTCGGCCACCTTCGCGCTGAACTCGATCTTCAGCACTGACGCCAGCGCCGCGCGGTCGTCGAACCGCCAGCGCGTTTCCACGCGCCGGCAAGTGAAACCGGCACCGGCGAAGAACCTGTCGACACCCTCTGGGTCGTAATGCGGCAGGTCCGCCCGCATCCAGCCGCCGTAGGGCTCGCTGCGCACATCGAGGTCGACGATGATCAGCGCGCCGCCCGGCCGCAGTGCCCGGTCCGCCTCACGCAACCCGGGTTCACAACCCGGTCCGAAGAAGTACGCCGTCCGCGCGTGGATCAGGTCGACACTGGCATCCGGCACCGGAAGCCGTTGCGCCGATCCCGCGCGGACGCTGACGTTCGCGAACGCGCCGACGCGACGCCGAGCGCTTTCCGCGAGCGGCGCGTGCGGCTCGACGCCGAGCACCGAACGCGCGGTCCCGGCGAAGCGTGGCAAGTGGAATCCGTCGCCACAGCCCACATCCACGACGTCACGACCGGACCAGTCGTACGCCGACGCGAGCTCGTCCCAGATCACGCCGTCGACGTCCTGCGCGCGGTTCTCGATCTCGTAAACCTCTTGGTGATACCAGATGTTCGGGCTCGGAAAAATGTCCGCTTTACGCGGAGATGTCGAGTCCATCCGGGAAAACCAGCGCACAGCCACTCCAACGTCACGCCCAGACCGCGTGTTCCGGCTGTGCTTGTTACCGCGATCATCAAAGATACGACGGAAATCTTCCGACATACCAGTAGAATCACACAACGATCCGCGAGGGAGATCAGGATGTCACTCAGCTCTCCAGCTGTACAACCCGTTGTCCCGTCCGGAATCCCGTGCTGGATCGAGCTCGCGGGCACGGATGAGGCGGTGCTCCAGAACTTCTACGGAAGTCTTTTCGGCTGGAACTACGAGGTTCGCCGCGATCCCGCTACACCTACCGGACGCTATTCCATAGCTTCACTCGGCGGCGTCCCGGTCGGCGGCATGTACCGCGCCGCGGCGAACAGCCCGCGCGGCTGGACGGTGCATCTCTCCGTGCAGCAGACGGCCAGTGCCGCGGAATGGGTGGAAAGCCTCGGCGGGCGGGTGACGCTCGGCCCGGTCGAAATCCCCGGCCGCGGCAGCATTCTGCACGCGATCGACCCGACGGGCGCGCCCGTCGTCTTCTGGGAACCGTCCGCGACCTGGGACTTCGGCAGCGGCGTCCCTGACACCTTCAGCGGCGCCGACCTGAACACGCACGACGGCGAAGGCGCGGACTACTTCTACGGCAAGCTTTTCAACTACGTGAGCCAGCAGATCGGCGACGGGGTCACGGTCGACTACGCGGCCTGGCACCTCGATCACGTCCCGGTGCTATACCGGTACGTGATGGGCTCGGAGTACTCGCCGCAAACGCCGCCGCACTGGATGATCTACTTCGAGGTCGACCCGGCCAGGGGCACCGACGCGACCGCGGGCCAGGCGATCATGCTCGGCGGCAACGTCGTGATCCAGCCCTACGACACGCCTTTCGGCCGGATGGCGATCCTCGCCGACCCCGACGGCGCGGTGTTCGCCGTGATCGACCACTCGCGGGCCGTCAGCACGGGCCGCGCCGAAGTGGACGACCCGTACGACGACTGATTTTCGCGCTAGGCGGGGATAAACGCCGAGAGCAGCAGCCAGGACACCACAGCGGACGGCAACAACGAGTCGAGCCTGTCCATGAGCCCGCCGTGCCCTGGCAGCATCGTGCCCATGTCCTTGACGCCGAGATCGCGCTTGATCAGCGACTCGACCAGGTCGCCCAGCGTCGCCACCAGCACGATGGCCGCGCCGAACAGCATGCCCTGCCACGCCTGACCGTCGAGCAGAAGAGTCAAGGTCAGCGCGCCGGCGACCACACCGGCCACCATCGAACCGGCGAAGCCTTCCCACGTCTTCTTCGGGCTGATGCTGGGCGCCATCGGGTGTTTCCCGCCCAGCACACCGGCGATGTACCCACCGGTGTCCGAAGCGACGACCCCGATCATGAACGCCAGCACCCGGCCGACGCCGTCTTCCGGTGGCACCAGCATCGCCGCGAAAGCCGCGGACAACGGCAAATACGCGCACGCGAAAACCGATGCGCTGATGTCGCGGAGGTAGCCGTCCGCGCCACTGGGCAGGCGCCACAGGAAGCACACCAGCACGGTGATGATGAACGCGGTGAGCGCGCCCTCCCGGCCGAACGGCCACGCCAGCCAGATCATCGCCTGGCCGCCGACGAGCACCGGGACCATCGCGATCCGGATGTTCGCGGCGCGCTTCAGAACCCCGGCGAGTTCGAACGTGCCGACCGCGATCGCCGCGGCGATGATCGCGATGAACAGATACCGCACGGTGAGCAAGGACGCCACGACGGCGGCGCCCAGCAGCAGGCCGACACCGATGGCGGCCGGCAGGTTCCGGCCGGCCTTGGGTGTCTTCTCCGCCGGTTTCGCCGGTTCAGCCGGTTCAGGCACAGCCGCCGGCTCTGGCAGCATCGCCGCCTCGCGTTCTTCGCGCTCCTCGCTCACCTGTGCCATCAGACCTCGAGCAACTCGGCTTCCTTGTGTTTCACGAGTTCATCGACCTGGTGCGAATAGCTATCGGTGAGGTTCTGCAATTCCTTCTCCGCGCGGACGACGTCGTCCTCGCCGGCGTCGCCGTCCTTCTGGATGCGGTCGAGCGCTTCCTTGGCCTTGCGCCGGATGCTGCGGATGGTGACGCGGGCGTCCTCACCCTTGCCCTTGGCGACCTTCACCATCTCCTTGCGCCGCTCCTCGGTGAGCTGCGGCACGACGATCCGGATGATGTTGCCGTCGTTGCTCGGGTTCAGGCCGAGGTCGGAGACGCGGATGGCGTTCTCGATCGCGGTGAGCTGGCTGGCGTCGTACGGCTTGATGATCACCATGCGGGCTTCCGGGATGTTCACCCCGGCGATCTGGTTCAACGGGGTCTGCGCGCCGTAGGCCTCGACCGTGATGCGGGAGAACATCGAAGGTGTGGCCCGGCCCGTGCGAATGGACGACAGGTCGTCCTTCGCCACGGCCACCGCTTTTTCCATCTTCTCCTCGGCGTCGAGAAGGGTCTCGTCGATCACGGCTGCTCCCGTTGTCGGTGATGTTGTCGAGGTGTACAGATCCCAGCAGGTCTAGGCCGATGCCCCGTCAGCGGGGGTGGCGACCAGTGTGCCGATCCTCTCACCACTGACCGCGCGGGCGATGTTCCCCTCGGTCAGCAGGTTGAAGACGATGATCGGCATCTTGTTGTCCATGCAGAGGCTGAACGCTGTCGCGTCGGCGACCTTGAGGTCGCGCTCCAGCACCTCGCGGTGGGTGATCTCGTGGAACATCTTGGCCGTCGGGTCGGACTTCGGGTCGGCGGTGTACACGCCGTCCACGCCCTTGGCCATGAGCACCGCGTCGCAGCTCAGTTCGAGCGCCCGCTGCGCGGCGGCGGTGTCCGTCGAGAAGTACGGCATGCCGACGCCCGCGGCGAAGATGACCACGCGGCCCTTTTCGAGATGCCGCTCGGCGCGCCGCGGGATGTACGGCTCGGCGACCTGGCCCATCGTGATCGCGCTCTGGACGCGGGTCGGCAGGCCTTCCTTCTCGAGGAAGTCCTGCAGCGCCAAGCAGTTCATCACGGTGCCGAGCATCGCCATGTAGTCCGCGCGGTCCCGGTCCATGCCGCGCAGCGACAGCTCCGCGCCGCGGAAGTAGTTGCCGCCACCGATCACCACGGCGATCTGGACACCGGTCCTGGCGACGTCGGCGATCTGCTGCGCGACCGAGTGCACGACATCCGGGTCCACCCCTACCGAACCACCGCCGAACATCTCTCCGCCCAGCTTGAGCAGAACCCGCCGATATCCGCCGGCTACCCGGTCACCCATTGTCGCCTCCGCCTCTCTACGAGCTGTGGACCTAGCTGTGCCGTCTACCTGATTGTGCTGCCGTCTACCTGACTGTGCCCCGTCCCCGGCGCGCGGAGACGGGGCACAGTCATGACTGCCTGCTTGCTTAAGCCTTGCCGACCTCGAAGCGGGCGAACCGGGTCACGGTCACACCAGCCTCGTCGAGCAGAGCCTTGACAGTCTTCTTGTTGTCCTTGACCGACGGCTGCTCGAGCAGCACGTTGTCCTTGTAGTAAGCGGTGACCTTGCCTTCGATGATCTTCGACATGGCCTGCTCGGGCTTGCCCTCTTCACGCGCGGTCGACTCGGCGATGCGTCGCTCGTTCTCGACGATCTCGGCCGGGACCTCTTCGCGGGTGAGGTACTTCGCCTTGAGCGCGGCGACCTGCATGGCGGCGCTGCGGGCGGCTTCCGCGCTGTCACCGGTGTACTCGATGAGCACGCCGACGGCGGGCGGGAGGTCCGCGCCACGACGGTGCAGGTAGGTCTCGGTCTTGCCCTCGAAAGCCACGACGCGGCGCAGCTCGAGCTTCTCGCCGATACGGGCGGCGAGCTCGAGGACGGCGTCGTTGACGCTCTTGCCATCGAGGTCGGCGGCCTTCAGCTTCTCGACGTCGTCGGTCTTCGTGGCCTTGGCGGCCTCGACGATCTTCGCGGCGAGCGCCTGGAAGTCGGCGTTCTTGGCGACGAAGTCGGTCTCGGAGTCGAGCTCGATGAGCACGCCACCGTCACCGGCGACGAGACCCTCGGACGTCGCGCGCTCGGCGCGCTTGCCGACGTCCTTGGCGCCCTTGATGCGCAGGAACTCAACGGCCTTGTCGAAGTCGCCGTCGTTCTCCTCGAGCGCCTTCTTGCAGTTCATCATGCCGGCGCCGGTCAACTCGCGTAGGCGCTTCACATCTGCGGCGGTGTAATTCGCCATCGTGCGTTTTCCGTCCTGTGTATTCGTGGTACGGCGGAATCAGTTTGGGGTGACTTTGGAGAGGTGACACAGACCCGCGCGACCGGCCGGGGATGGACCGGCCGCGCGGGAAGGTGATCAGCTGGAAGCGGTGGCCTGCTCGGCCGGTGCTTCTTCGGTGGCTGCCTCGACGGCTTTGGTGGCCTCGGCGGCGTCCGCGGCGGCGGTGTCGGAGCCGACGAGCAGCTCCTTCTCCCACTCGGCCAGCGGCTCGTCCGCGGCGACGGCCACGTCCGGCTTCTCGGCACCATCGGCGGCAGCGGCACCGTTACGGTTGGAACGCTGCAGCAGACCGGCGGCGGCGGCCTCGGCGACGACCTTGGTCAGCAGCGCGGCCGACCGGATGGCGTCGTCGTTACCCGGAATCGGGTAATCGACCTCGTCGGGGTCGCAGTTGGTGTCCAGGATCGCGACGACCGGGATGTTCAGCTTGCGAGCCTCGCCGACGGCGATGTGCTCCTTCTTCGTGTCGACGATCCACACGATCGAGGGCACCTTGGCCATGTCCCGGATACCACCGAGGGTCTTCTCGAGCTTGTCCTTCTCGCGGGTGAGCGTCAGGATCTCGCGCTTGGTGAGGCCGACGAAACCGCCGGTCTGCTCCTGCGACTCGAGCTCCTTGAGGCGCAGCAACCGCTTGTGCACGGTCTGGAAGTTGGTCAGCATGCCGCCGAGCCAGCGCTGGTTCACGTAGGGCATGCCCACGCGGAGCGCCTCGGAGGCGATGGCTTCCTGAGCCTGCTTCTTCGTGCCGACGAACATGATCGTGCCACCGTGCGCGACGGTTTCCTTGATGAACTCGTACGCGCGGTCGATGTACGTCAGCGTCTGCTGAAGGTCGATGATGTAGATGCCGTTGCGCTCGGTGAAGATGTAGCGCTTCATCTTGGGGTTCCAACGACGGGTCTGGTGCCCGAAGTGCACGCCGCTGTCAAGCAGCTGCTTCATGGTTACGACGGCCATAGCCGGATCGCACCTCTTCTACTCTGTGCCCGCCGGGCGAGAAACTCGGACGGGCAGTGCGGTTTTGTCGCTACCGGCCGGTGACCGGAAGCCCTGGTGCGGTGCCGGTGCCCGGACCCGCCGGTGTGTCACCGCCGGGACCGCCGAGCGCCGTTCGTGCCCCGGTCGCCGACCATCGAAAGACGGGTCGGAAAGCCGGGAACGTGCACTGCACGCGAAGTCAGTCCGCCACTACACGGACTGCGCAAAAGAGTCTACTCCGTGTTGCCGACACCTTCCGCACCGGCAACGGCCAATCAGGCAAGTTGTCCACATCCGTCGAAGTTATCCACAGATTCGGCGATCGCTCCCCACACACCGTGAAGGCCCGCGACGCTGAGTGCATGACCTTCCTTAGCGCCCTGCTCACCTGCGCCCTGACCCTGACAGCCCCCGCCGGCCCGCAAGACGACAACCGCTTCACCTGGCCTCTGAGTCCAACTCCCCAGGTAACCCGCGCATTCCAACTCCCCACCACGCCCTACGGCCCCGGCCACCGAGGCATCGACCTGGCCGCCACCCCAGCCCAGCCAGTCCTGGCCGCAGCCCACGGCGTAGTCACCTTCGCCGCCACCCTCGCCGGCCGAGGCGTAGTCACCATCGACCACGACGGCGACCTGAGAACCACCTACGAACCCGTGACCCCCACTGTCACCACCGGCACCCAAGTCCACTCCGGTCAGCAAATCGGCACCGTCGTCCCAGGCCACCCCGACTGCCCCGCCCCCGCCTGTCTCCACTGGGGCGTCCGCCGCGGCGACGAATACCTGAACCCGCTGACCCTCGTCACCCACGACACCCAAATCCGCCTAAAACCCTGGACCGACCCACCCACCGATCTTTAGACCCAGCCAAACGGTCCCCACCTCCCGAACCCAGCCACGCGGGTTTTTGATCTTGAGACTCAGCCAGGGCGACTCACGTCCGCCCAACGGGCGGGAGTCTTCACCGCGCGCGCTCGCCGAAGGCCGAGTTTGCGGGAGCAGGGCGCCCCCGAACCGGTCGTGACCGACCTCGAAATGCCACGCCCTGGTCACGCAAACTCGATGGCGCGCCTGCCAATAAACACAGGCTTCTAACCGTGCCTCACGACCCAACCACCAGTTTTGAGCCGTACAAGCCAGAGCCCCACCACAACAAACCCGCCATATGTCGACAGATGGCGAAGGGTTCACTCCACTCCATCGAGTGAAACTAAATACTCTGCTCGACCAGCTTCGCCCGCAGCCGCATAACGGCCCGCGTATGCAACTGACTGACCCGGGATTCCGTAACCCCGAGAACCTTCCCGATCTCAGCCAACGTCAAGCTCTCGAAGTAATACAGAGTCACCACAACGCGATCCCGCTCAGCCAACTGCGCGATCGCCTCCGCCAACTGCCGCCGATTGTCCTGATCCACCAGCACCGCGACCGGATCCACCGCCCCGTCGTCAGGCAACGTGTCGACAAGCGACCCGCTGTCCTTCCCCGCGGCCACCAGATCTTCAAGCGCGACAACGCTCGTCAGCTGCAACTGGCTGTACAGATCCCGAAGATCGTCATGGGTAATCCCCAGCTCGCTGGCCAGCTCAGCGTCGGTGGGCGTCCGATGCAGCCGGGCCCCCAACCGCTCCAGCGCACGCTCAGCCTCCCGAGCCCGGCTCCGCACGACCCGGGGCACCCAGTCCTGAGACCGCAGATCGTCCAGAATCGCGCCACGGATCCGCAGCATGGCGTAAGTCTCGAACCTCAGCCCGCGGGCGGGCTCGAACTTCTCGATGGCATCGACCAGCCCGAAGATCCCCGACTGCACGAGGTCACCGACGTCGACATGCGTCGGCAAGCCGGTGCCCACTCGCCCGGCGACGTACTTCACCAGCGGGGCGTAGTGCAGCACCAGCCGATCGCGAAGTAGCTGCTCAGGGGCCTCGGCGAACTGTTTCCACAGCAGCTGGATGCCGGAGTCGACGTCGTGACCACCGCCACGCGCGGGTTCCGCGGCTGCCACGCCATCGCCGTCCGAACGCGGCTTGGCGTGTTCGACGGCTTCGCTCAGATGAGTCTCGGCGGTCATCGGACCGCCGTTCTCAGCGTGGGGATCAGAACTTTCTCCGGGCTTGTACGAATTCTCTCGCGCCGTCGGGGATCCCGGACCGGCCGCTTGTGCCCCGACATCATCTGGCTCGGGGGTGTGCTCGGTCATGGATCGCCTTCAGCCGCTCGACGGTCACGTGAGTGTAGAGCTGCGTCGTGGCGAGCGTAGCGTGACCAAGCAGTTCCTGAACGCTGCGAAGGTCCGCGCCACCTTCGAGGAGGTGTGTTGCCGCCGAATGGCGTAATCCGTGGGGCCCCATGTCCACTGCGCCGGGTACTGAACCCACCGCGTCGTGCACCATCCGGCGTACTGTCCGCGGATCGAGCCGCCGTCCGCGGATTCCCACGAATAGCGCCGACGCGGCTGTTTCCGCAGCTGCCGCCTCGATGAGCTTCCCGCGGCCGCCGTCGAGCCATTCGCGGACGGCTTTGTCAGCCGGAACGCCGAACGGGACCGTCCGTTCCTTGCCGCCCTTCCCCAGCACGCGCAGCACGCGTCGTGAGAAGTCGATGTCCCCGACATCCAGACCGCACAATTCGGACACCCGCACGCCCGTGGCGTAGAGGAGTTCGAGCACCGCATGGTCACGCAGCGCGACCGGATCGCGTTCGGCGGCGCCCGCGCTCGACGCGAGCATCAGCGCGCCCGCCTGGTCGGGCCGCAGCACGCCAGGGAGCTTGCGGTGGGGCCGCGGGGCCACCAGCCGGGCCCCCGGGTCCGTCTCGAGCGTTCCGCGCCGCTGCGCCCACGCGGTGAAGGTGCGGACCGAAGCCGCGCGCCGGGACAACGTCGTCCTGCTCGAACCGGACGCACGTTGGTGGGCGAGCCAGCCTCTCAGGAGACCGACATCCAGATCCCCTAGTTCACCCGCTCGCTCCGTTGCCCGTTCTCCCTCGGAGGGGTCAGAATCGGGCTCGCCCCCGGACAGGCCGTGGAGGTGCCCCAGGAGCGAGACGACATCGCCGATGTACGCCCGGACGGTGTGCTCGGACAGGCCGCGTTCCAGGCGGAGGTGGCGCTCGTAGTCGCTCACGAGCTCCGCCGAGGAGCTCGGTAATTCGGTCCTGGTGCGCTTCAGGTCGACCCGGCGGCGCGCACTCACTGACGACATGGTCATCACGCTGCGCGAACGGCAGCCGATAATCAAGCATCGCCACACCGAAAGTACGATCCGGGTGCACAGTGCTGATGGCAACTTGCTTCCCTGAACACCTCCTTTTCGGGTACACGATTACCCTGCGCTTCGACGTTTCCCCTGATCAGCGGCTTTCCGCCGGTCAAGGGTCTCATCCCGCCCGCCGCCAACCGGCATCACAACGCTCCACGAGCCCGCTCATCTCAAGTTCCGGCAGTACGGCCCGAACCCGGCCGAGCGGAACGCCGGACTCGGCGGCGAGCCGCTCGGCCGCTTTGCCGGATCTGGCGCTCAGCGCCTCGTGTACCCGCATCGCCTGCGGCTCCAGCCCGTCGGTCCGGCGACGAGGTCTGCTCGGTTCTGACCGCTCCGCACCGAATTCGCCGACCGTCTCGACGATGTCCGCCACCGACGTCACCAACGTCGCGTGATGCTCCCTGATCAGGTCGTGACAGCCCATCGACGCCGCCGAGCCGATCGGTCCCGGAACGGCCATCACCACCTTCCCGAGAGTCCCGGCGGTGCCCGCCGTGTTGCGGGCTCCGCTGCGAAGGCCCGCCTCGACGACCACGGTGCCTTCCGTCAGCGCGGCTATCAGCCGGTTCCGAACGAGGAACCGATGCCGGCCGGGCGGTGTGCCCGGCGGGTACTCGCTGATCACCAGGCCCCGCTCGGCGATCCTGTTCAACAGCGTCACGTGCCCGGCCGGGTAGCCGGCGTCGAGGCCACAGCCCAGCACCGCCGCCGTGAAACCCTCCGAAGCGAGCGCGCCCCGATGAGCCGCGCCATCGATCCCGTATGCGGCGCCGGAGAACACCGGGACGTCCCGGGAACCCAGCCCGAACCCGAACTCGGCCGCGGTGTGCTCGCCATAGCCCGTCGCCGCCCGCGCGCCGACGATCGCCACCGCACCCGTCGCCGCTTCGTCCAGCCGCCGCTCGCCGCGGATCCACAACGCCAGCGGTAGCGCCGCCTCACGAACGCCACGGTCACCGGCGATCCGCAGGGCCTGCAGGGTCCACTCCGGCCATTCGTCGTCCTCGGGGATCACCAGCCGGGCGCCCAGCCCATCCGCCTCGGCGAGGTCCCGCTCCGCCAGGTCGAGCTCACGCCGCGCGGCCGTCTCGTCCCCGACCCGTCCCGGGCATTCCCCGGCGCGAACGAGCTCCGCGGCCACGACGGGGCCGTGCCGGTGGACGAAGGCGACCAATGCCGGGGCCGGAGGTTCGGCCACCCGGACCAGGTAGGCCCGGGCCAGCCGCTGCTCGTCGGTGGCCGTCATGCCGCTTTCCTATCCCGGAACTCGAGCGCCGCGGCCACATGATCGGCGTCCGGCTGGTCGCGGTTCGCGAGATCGGCCAGCGTCCAGGAGATCCTCAGGCACCGATCCGCGCCACGGGCGGTGAGAACTCCGCGATCCAGCCCCTTGTCGAGCAGCTCGGTGACGTTTCCCGGCAACGCGAAATCCTTGCGCAGCACCGGTCCGGGCACTTCCGCGTTCGATTGCCAGCCTCGCTCGGCCCATCTGTCGGCCGCCCGTCTTCGCGCCAGCAGTACTCGCTCTCGCACTGCCTGCGTCGACTCCTGATCCCCGTCCGCGTGCGCCCGCATGGCCGTCAGCGGCCGGAGTGTGGCTCTCAGATCGACCCTGTCCAGCAGCGGTCCGGACAGTCTGCCGAGATATCGGCGCCGGGCGGCCGCCGAACAAATGCAGTCCGCCTCTTTGGGAGGAGCGCAGGGACAAGGGTTTGTCGCCAGCACGAGCTGGAACCGGGCCGGATAGCTGACCGCACCG
This sequence comes from Amycolatopsis sp., assembly GCF_036008905.1. GTDB lineage: Bacteria > Actinomycetota > Actinomycetes > Mycobacteriales > Pseudonocardiaceae > Amycolatopsis. The sequence goes on from NZ_DASYMU010000084.1 coordinate 26,910, forward strand.
CGGGTGCGCGCTATCCGGACTTCGCCATCCTCCAGCACCGTCCGCAGCGACTCCAGGCGCTGTGCGCCGAACTCGCAGGCTTCGTCGAGGAACAGGATTCCCCGATGGGCTTTGCTGATCGCGCCGGGAACCGCGATGCCGCTGCCACCGCCGATCAGCGCGGCGACCGAGATCGAATGGTGTGGCGCGACGAACGGCGGCACCGTCACCAGCGGCGAGGACACCGACAGCGAGCCGTCGACCGAATGGACGGCGGTGACCTGGAGGGATTCCTCAGGCGACAGCGGCGGCAACAGACCTGGAAGCCGCTTCGCGAGCATCGTCTTCCCGACGCCTGGCGGCCCGGTCAGCAACAGGTGATGCCCGCCGGCGGCCGCGACCTCCAGTGCCCAGCGCGCCTCCGGCTGGCCGATGACGTCGGCCAGATCCGGTACCGACGGCGGTTCGGACGGACCTGGCGGCTCCGGCTCCGTCAACGTGCTCTCGCCTTTGAGCCAGGCCATGACGTCGGTCAGCCGCGAGGCGCCGACTGCTTCCACTCCGTCGACGAGCGCGGCCTCGAACAGCGATTCGACCGGCACCACCGCCCGCCTGATCCCCGCCTTCCGCGCGGCGAGCAACCCGGGCAGCACGCCGCGAATCGTGCGGATCCGGCCATCGAGCGCCAGCTCGCCGAGCAGCACGGTGCCGATCAGCTTCGTGGCCGGAACCTTGCCGTCGGCCGCCAGTACCGCGGCCGCTATGCCCAGGTCATAGCCCGAGCCCACCTTGGGCAGGTTGGCCGGGGAAAGGCCGAGCGTCACCTTGCCCTCCGGCCACGACTGCCCGGAGTTGCGGACCGCCGAGCGCACCCTGTCCTTGGCTTCCCGCAGACCGGCGTCCGGCAGCCCGACCAGCGTCACCCTGGGCAGCCCACCGCCGATATCGGCCTCGATCTCGATCACCCGGCCGTCGATCCCGAGCAACGCGACCGACCAGGCCTTCGCTATCGCCATCAGAACGCGCCTTGAAGATGCGTGAGACGGGGCTGTTCCCCCGCCGGCGCCAGGATCGAGACGACGTCGAACCGGATCGGGCACCAGCCGACCTTGAAGGCGCGCAGCCATTGGGTGGTCAGGCGCCGGATGCGCTCCGTCTTCTCCTCGGTGACCGCCTCCTCGGGGAGGCCGAACCTGTCCCCGGAGCGGGTCTTGACCTCGCAGACGATCAGCATGTGGCGGTCGGTGGCGACCAGATCCAGCTCCCCTTCGCGGCATCGCCAGTTCCGGGTCAGCACGATCAGCCCCAGGTCCTCCAGATACCTCGCGGCCAGGTCCTCGCCCCACCGGCCGAGCGTGAGATGTCTGGCCTCCGCCTTGCGGCGGGCAGGCTTCGCCAGAGTTCCCGTCATCGCTACCCCCAGTTGCTCATCACAGTGCGTGTTCGGTCAACGCTGCCAGCGTGACCGAATCAGCGCCAGTGCCCTCTCGGCAACCTGTGGACAACTCGCCTGCTGTGGATAACTCGGGGGTCCGGCCGCCGAACCGGCACCCACGAACGGGCCGGTGATACGCCCAGAACAACATCAAGGGACCTTTACTACCGCCTGGCGGTAGTAAAGGTCCCTTGATGCCGCGTGGTCAGCTGCCGAAGGGGCCGTCTTCGGGCAGCCGGAGATCGGGCTTGTCGAGTTCCTCGACGTTGACGTCCTTGAAGGTGATGACCCGGACGTGCTTCACGAACCGGGCCGGGCGGTACATGTCCCAGACCCAGGCGTCGGACATCCGCACCTCGAAGTACACCTCACCGCCGCCGTCACGTACCTGCACGTCGACGGCGTTGGCAAGGTAGAACCGCCGCTCGGTCTCCACTACGTACGAGAACTGGCTGACGATGTCCCGGTACTCCCGGTACAACGACAGCTCCATCTCGGTCTCGTACTTCTCGAGATCCTCTGCGCTCATGAAATGCGCGCCCCTCCTCGCGATTTAGACGGTGCTCCAGCGGCGAAGTGACCATTCTTACGCACACTGCCCTCCACAGCACACACCGGCGCGCTCCTCGCCTCCGATGGCGCTGCCAGCGCGGCCGCGCTCAGTACCACGCGATGCGGCGGCAGGTGCCCGTGCGCGGCCGCCGCGTTGGCGACGTTCGCGAACGACCAGCGGTGCACCTTGCTCGGACCGTGGGCGTTCAACGCGGCGCTGTGCTCGGCCGTGCTGTAACCCTTGTGCACGTCGAAGCCATAATCCGGATGCTCGAAATGCAGTCCGGCCATGATCCTGTCCCTGGTCACCTTCGCCAGCACGGACGCCGCCGCCACGCACGCGACGGCCCGGTCGCCCTTGATCACCGGCAGGCTCGGGGCCGGCAGGCCGGGCACTTTGAACCCGTCGGTGAGCACATAACCCGGATTGGACTTGAGACCGGCGACAGCGCGGCGCATGCCTTCGATGTTCATGACGTGGATGCCGAGCGCATCGACCTCGTCGGCCGGGATGATCACGACCGAGTGGTCCAGCGCCCGCGCGAGCACACGATCGAAGACCCTGTCCCTGGCCAGCGCCGTCAGCAGTTTGGAATCCGTGAGCTCGGTCAGCCGCGCCGCGTCACCCGTGCGCAGGACGCACGCGGCGACCACGAGCGGGCCCGCGCAGGCACCACGGCCCGCTTCGTCGACGCCGGCGACGGGGCCGAGCCCACGACGTTCCAATCCGGCCTGAAGACCCCAAAAACCGTCGCCCCGGACGACCGCGCGAGGCGGCCGGATCGGGGTCGACGGCTGGGAGATGACACCGACAGTCAACGCACTAACGCTTTCGCTTGGCCGCCTTGCGCAAACCCGCGCCGAGCTTGCGGCCGAAAAAGAGCATGGGCCACGCGGCCGCCACACCGACACCGAGCGGAACGCCCTGCTGCCAGCCCGGCGCGCTGAGCACCGCGGGCTGCGCGTTCTGCTGGGGGTTGTGATCGGTCACGCCACCCCAGCGTCCCGGCGGGAGCACGATGATCCGGGCCTTCCCGATCACGTTGGCGATCGGGATGGTGCCCGTGTCGCCGCCGGTGCCCTGGAAACGGGAGTCGCTGGAGTTGTTCCGGTTGTCACCCATCACCCACAGCTTGCCCTCGGGCACGCGCACCGGCGCGAAGTCGGCCTGCCGCGGGGCCTGGCCTTCTTCCCAGTGCACATAGGGCTCATCCAATGCCTTGCCGTCCACGACCACCCTGTTCTGGGTATCACAGCACTGCACTGTCTGACCAGGAGTGGCGATGACGCGCTTGACGAAGTCACGCTCGTCCGGCGGGGCGAAGCCGATCAGCGAACCGAAACCGCGCCACGCCTTCACGAAGACGTTGCTCGGCTCTTCGGCCAGGATCTCGTTCTGCGTCCACGCCTCCGGACCCTTGAAGACGACTACGTCGCCAGGGCTCGGTTCGGTGAAGTCGTACGTGATGCGGTCGACCAGGATGCGGTCCCCGGTGCAGCCGGTGCAGCCGTGGAGCGTGGCCTCCATGGACCCCGAGGGGATCATGTAGACCTTCGCGACGAACTGCTGGATCAGGATCGTCAGCACGAGTGCCACGACGATCAGGATCGGCAGTTCTTTCCAGAACGACCGCTTCTTGCTTGCTTTGCCGCGCCGGTGAGAACCACGACCGCCGGAATCGGACGGCTTGGAGCCCTCGTCTTCCGGACGGTCTGGATCGTTCTCAGCGGCGTTCAAGGGCACAGGTTCGACCACGTCGCCAGGCTACCGGTAACCGTTCTGCTGATCAGGAAACAGAGGTGGTCTCGCGGTTTTCGCGGCGCTCCTTGATCTTCGCCTTCTTGCCGCGAAGGTCGCGCAGGTAGTACAGCTTGGCGCGTCGCACGTCACCGCGCTTGTAGACCTCGACCTCGGAGAGGTTCGGCGAGTGCACCGGGAAGGTGCGCTCGACGCCCACGCCGAAGGAGACCTTGCGGACGGTGAAGGTCTCGCGGACCCCGCCGCCCTGGCGACGGATGACGACGCCCTGGAAAACCTGGTTACGCTCGCGGTTGCCCTCGATGACGCGGACGTGAACCTTCAGCGTGTCGCCCGGGCGGAAGTCCGGGATGTCGGAACGCAGTGACTGCGCATCCAGCGCGTCGAGGGTGTTCATCGGTGGTCCGTCCTCGTCAATTCGTGTGGCTTACGTACATCCGGGCGCGCAACTAAATGACTGCGACTGACCCGGGGGGCTCTGATGGCGGGCACACAAACACAGGTGTTCACGCGCCAACCGGTCAAGTATTACAGACGTGGGGCCGGCGCCTCAGCCCGCCCCCTCCGCAGGCTGCTCACGCAACCTGTCGAGGAGACCGAGATCATGGGAGTTCAGGCTGCCGTCGGGCAGCTGGTCGATGAGTTCCGGCCGGCGCTTCACGGTGCGCTCGAGCGCCTGGTCACGACGCCAGCGGTTCACCAGCGCGTGGTTTCCGGAGCGCAGGACGTCGGGCACGGCCAGCTCGCGCCAGACCTCGGGGCGGGTGTAGCTGGGGCCTTCGAGCAGGCCGTCGGAGAACGAATCCTGCTCGGCGGAGACCGGGTTGCCCAGCACTCCGGGCAGGAGCCGGACGACGGCCTCGACCATCACCAGCACCGCGGCCTCACCGCCGACGAGCACGTAGTCGCCGATGGACACCTCGTCCACCGGCATGCGGCGGGCGGCGTCGTCGATGACCCGCTGGTCGATGCCCTCGTACCGGCCGCAGGCGAACACCAGGTGCTCTTCGGCGGCGTACTCGTGGGCCATCGCCTGGGTGAACGGGCGCCCGGCGGGCGTCGGCACGACGAGCCGGGTGCCCTCACCGCAGACCTCGTCGAGCGCGGGGCCCCAGATCTGCGGTTTCATCACCATGCCGGGACCGCCGCCGTACGGCGCGTCGTCCACGGCGCGGTGGACGTCGTGCGTCCAGTTCCGCAGGTCGTGCACGCCCACCTGGATCAGCCCGCGCTCGATGGCGCGGCCGAGCAGCGCGGCCCGCAGGGGGTCGAGGTACTCGGGGAAGATCGTGACGACGTCGATGCGCAAAGCGGGTTTCACCATTCTTGAATCAACGCAAGCCTTCTTCGACGTCCAGCTTATTCGACGTCCAGCAGGCCTTCCGGCGGATCGAGCACGACCCGTCCGCCCGCGATGTCGACCACGGGGACGATGGCGTGCACGAACGGGATCAGCAGCGTCTGCTTGTCCCGCTTCACCGCGAGCAGTTCCCCGCCGGGCGAATGCAGCACTTCGAGGACATTGCCGACGACGGTGCCGTCGGCGAGCTCGGCACGGAGGCCCTCGAGCTCGTGGTCGTAGAACTCTTCAGGGTCCCCTGTCGGCGGCAGGGTCGCGGTGTCCGCGACGAGCAGCGCGCCACGCAGGGTTTCGGCCACGTCCCGGGTCAGCACCTCACCGAAACGCACCAGCAGCCGCCCGCTGTGCATGCGGGCGGCTGCGATGGTGAGTTCCCTGGTACTGCCGTCGCGCAGCCTTGTCGCCAGTACCGAACCGACGGCGAACCGTTCGTCCGGTGAATCGGTACGGATATCCACGGCGAGTTCGCCGGTGATCCCGTGCGCCTTGGCGACGCGGCCTACTACGACATCCATGTTCTTTTTCGCCTCTTGCCCGATCAGCGGTCGGTGTCGACGACGTCCACGCGGACGCCACGGCCACCGATGCCGCCCATGACGGTACGAAGGGCTGTCGCGGTGCGACCACCACGACCGATCACCTTGCCGAGATCGTCGGGGTGCACGTGCACCTCGAGGGTCCGGCCGCGACGGGTGGTCAACAGCTCCACCCTCACCTCGTCCGGGTTGTCGACGATTCCGCGAACGAGGTGCTCAAGGGAGTCGGCGAGAAAGCTCACGCCTCGGCCTTCTCGCCCTCGGCCTTGACCTCCGCCTTGTCAGCGTCGGCCTTCTTGGGGGCGGACTTCTTCTTCGGCGTGGTGGCCGAGGTCGAAGACTCGTCACCGGCGGCGGCGAGAGCGGCGTTGAACAGGTCCTGCTTGGACGGCTTCGGCTCGGCGACGCGGAGCGTGCCTTCCTGACCCGGCAGGCCCTTGAACTTCTGCCAGTCACCGGTGATCTCGAGCAGACGCTGGACCGGCTCGGTGGGCTGTGCGCCGACCTTCAGCCAGTGCTGCGCCCGGTCGGTGTCGACCTCGATGAAGCTCGGGTCTTCCTTCGGGTGGTACTTGCCGATCGTCTCGATGGCCTTGCCATCCCGACGGGTGCGCGCGTCGGCAACGATGATCCGGTAGTACGGCGCACGGATCTTGCCAAGGCGCTGGAGCTTGATCTTGACGGCCACGGGTGTGGGTACTCCTCAGTTCTCTCGGTGCAGGATCGGACGCGCGCGAACCGAGTGGGGCATCGGAAGGCAGGCGTCCAGAGGTCAAGTTAGTAGCTTCGGCGCGGTGAGAGGGTCCGGCCGACGCAGTCAAGCGAGCATTCTGCCAGACCGGGGTCGGCGCGTTGCCACCGACCTAGATGGTGGCGACGCCGAGTGCGGTGAGGAGGATCGCGACGGCCGGGAGGAAGTTGTTCATCTGGTGTGCCACCACGCTGCCGAGCAGACGTCCGGTGAACAGCCGCGCCAGCCCGATCGGCACCGCGATCACGATCAGCAGGATCGTGCGGAGCGGCTCCAGGTGGCTCGCCGCGAACACCGCTGTCGACAGCAGGAACGCCGCGAGGCGCCCGACGCGTTCGTTGCCCCAGTTCAGCCGCTCTACCGCGCCCCAGAGCAGGCCGCGGTAGATGATCTCCTCGCAGATCGGGCCGAGGAGCCACAGGTAGAGGAACATCACGATGGCCGCGGACACCGACATCTTCTGGTCCTCGACCAGTGCGCTGATCGCCGAGTTGGCCTTGTCGTCCCCCACCGCCTGCGTCCACACATACGCGCCGACCGTCGTGCAGACAAGGCCGAGCACGCCGAACTTCAGCCCGGTCCGAACGTCTTCCCAACGCCACTCGAGCTGCAGGTCCACGAACGGCCCGTTACCGCGGATCGAGGTGATCAACAAAGCCACGGTGGCCGCGATCACCATCGGGGCGATCGTCCCGATGAGCACGTCCCGAACCGGAATCGGCTGCCCCGCGGGCGTGTCACCCAGCAGCACGCTGACAAACGCGGCCGACGCCAGCAACACGACCTCGACAAGCAGGAAGGCCCCAAACCCCCACCGATGCGGCGGCGGACGACGAGCTTCCGGCACCACCTCGAGCTCGTCCAACGGACCTGGTTCCACGTCGGGGATCGGCTCCCACGGCTTTGCTTCGGTCACGCCGATCCTCCGATTGGGTCCAAGGGACAGTGACGAGACTATCTCGCTCCGTAGCCGCCGTCAGCGTCAAATGACACACGCCCCCAAAACCCAGCCACGCGGGCCCTTAGTCCGTAAAAGCCGGTCACCACGACTTACGGCCGGCCACGGCCGGAAGTCTTCACCGCGCGCGCTCGCCGAAGGCCAGGTTTGCGGGAGCAGGGCGCCCCCGGCCAGTCTTGCCGTACCTGCCCATGCCACGCCCTGGTCACGCAAACCTGATGGCGCGCCTGCCAATAAACACAGGCTTCTAGCCGCACCTCAGGACCCAGCCACCAGCTTTGAGCCGCACAAACCTGAGGCCGACCACCACCGGCCGTGCCTCCCGACCCAGCACCCCTCGTGAGTGGCTACGAGGGTTAGAACACTCGTAGCCACTCACGAGCCACCCACCCAAGCCGCGCCTTCACGAACCACCTCAGTGCACGGAGAACAGCAGCAGAGCAGGGGGAAGGTTGTTCGCGGCATGGGCCACAACGCTCGCACTCACCCGCCCGGTGAAGTACCGGGCGGCCCCGATCGCCAGCCCCTGCCCGAACAACGCGATCGTCCGAGTCGGCTCTCCGTGCAGGAGCGCGAAGACGACAGAAGTGAGAACAAGAATCACCCAAGTGGGTACCCGGTAATGCTCCAACCCGCTCCACAACGTCCCGCGAATCAACAGTTCCTCGGTCAGCGGCGCCCCGATCACCACAACGATCGCCGCCAGCACCAGCCACACCACGTTGTCACTCAGATCAGTCGACAACTCGGTCAGCGGGTTATCAGCCATCCCATCAGCGCCATAAACCGCCAGCAGCACCAGATTCAGCAGATACCCCGCCAGCAACGCGAACCCACCGCAAGCCAGCCCGATCTTCAGATCCCGCAGCGTAGGCAGCAACCCGAAGTCGGCCCGCAGCCCCAGTCCCCACAGCTTCGACCCGACAACCGGGCCCAGCCCGAGAAAGAGGTTCGGCAGAAAAGCCAGCAACAGCAACGGCCCGAGGGTCTTGAGCTCCAGCGGGTCGAACTGACCGAAGTGCCCGGACAACGCGGCCGTCATCACCAAAGTGATGAGGTGATAGCCGCCGACACCCAGGAAGAACGCGAGAAAACCCCAGTGCGCCCCAAGGACCAGCCCGTCGCGGGCGGAAGCGGGAACTGCCGGATCGTCGTCGGGGTCCCGTTCCACCGCACCTCTTCTCAACCAGCGATCCCAGTCCGACACACGCTAGGTGCTCGTACCGTCACCGGTGAACGCGGGTCAGGAGACGACGGCCCCGCGCAGGATGATGTGCGCCGGGTGCCGGAGCGCGCCGAGGTCTTCGCGGGGGTCCGTGTCGTAGACCAGCAGGTCGGCCGGGGCGCCGTGGGCGATGCCGTCGTGGCCGAGCCATTCGCGGGCTGTCCACGACGACGCACCCAGCGCCTGCTCGCGTGACATTCCGGCGCGGTGCAAGGCTTCCGTCTCGTCGACGAGCCTGCCGTGCTCGACCATGCCGCCCGCGTCGCTGCCCGCGTAGACGGCGACACCGGCCTCGATCGCTTTCGACACCATCGCGCCCACCCCCGCGTGCAACGCCCTCATGTGCGCCGCGTACGCCGGGAACTTGGTCGCTTTTTCGGCGATGCCGGGGAAGTTCTCGATGTTGATCAACGTCGGCACCAGCGCGACCCCGGTGCGCGCGAGGACGTCGAGCTGCTCGTCCGACAAGCCGGTGCCGTGCTCCAGGCAGTCGATCCCGGCGTTGATGAGCCCGGGCAGCGCGTCCTCGCCGAACACGTGCGCGGTGACCTTCGCCCCGGCCTTGTGCGCCACGGCGACCGCCTCGGCGAGCACGTCGTCCGGCCACAGCGGCGCGAGGTCGCCGAGGCCCCGGTCGATCCAGTCGCCGACGAGCTTGACCCAGCCGTCGCCCTCGGCGGCCTGCTCGGCCACTGCGGCGGGCAGCTCCTCCGGATCGTCGAGCTCGATGCCCAGACCCGGGACATAACGTCTGGTCAGCGCGAGATGCCGGCCGGCGCGGATGATCCGCGGGAGGTCGTCACGCTGCTGCAGCGGCCGGATGTCGATCGGCACGCCACAGTCACGGATCAGCAGGGTGCCCGCGTCACGGTCCTGGATCGCCTGCTCGGTGGCTTCTTCCAGCGACGCCGGGCCGTGCACCCCGATCCCGGGATGACAATGCGCGTCGACCAGCCCCGGCACCAGAAACCCGCTCTGGGGCAGGGTTTCCGCGCCGGGGACCGGCTCGAAGGAGATCTTGCCGCCGGAGATCCAGAGGTCGCGCTGCTCGTCTCCGGGCAGTACGACCCCGCGAAGCCGGAGGCTCACTTCTGCTTGGGCAGCTTGAACTTCGACGGGTCGAAGCCCGGTACGTCGTTGAGGCCGCCGAGCTGCGACAGGTCGGGCGCCCCGCCGCCGCCCTGGGGCATCGCGCCCGGGGGAAGCATCGGCATGCCGCCGGGGAAGCCACCGCGGACCTTGGGCTGGGTCGGCCCGCGGCCGCCCTTCTTCCCCTTCTTGCCCTTACGGCTCTTGCTTCCGCCGCCACCGCCGCCGAAGCCGAACTTCCCGGCCATCTGCTGCATCATCTTGCGGGCGTCGTAGAAGCGGTTGACCAGGTCGTTGACCTCGCGCACCGCGACACCGGAGCCGTTCGCGATCCGCAGGCGGCGCGAGCCGTTGATGATCTTCGGGTCGGCGCGCTCGGCCGGGGTCATGCCGCGGATGATCGCCTGCAGCCGGTCCAGCTGCTTGTCGTCGACCTGGGCCAGCTGGTCCTTCATCTGACCGGCGCCCGGGAGCATGCCCAGCAGGTTGCCGATCGGGCCCATCTTGCGCACCGCGAGCATCTGCTCGAGGAAGTCCTCCAGCGTGAGCTGCCCGGAGGTGAGCTTCTCGGCCGCCTTCTCCGCCTGTCCCTGGTCGAACGCCTGCTCGGCGTGCTCGATCAGGGACATGACGTCACCCATGCCGAGGATCCGGCTGGCCATCCTGTCCGGGTGGAAGACGTCGAACTCGTCGAGCTTCTCACCGTTGGACGCGAAGAGGATCGGCTGGCCGGTGACCTGGCGGACCGACAGCGCGGCACCACCGCGGGCGTCACCGTCGAGCTTGGTGAGCACGACACCGGTGAAGCCGACGCCGTCGCGGAAGGCCTCCGCGGTGTTGACCGCGTCCTGGCCGATCATCGCGTCGACGACGAACAGGACCTCATCAGGACGGATGGCCGTTCTAATCTCACTGGCCTGCCGCATGAGCTCCTCGTCCACGCCGAGACGACCGGCGGTGTCGACGAGGACGATGTCGTGCTGCGCGTGCTTGGCCTCTTCGATACCGCGGCGGGCGACGTCGACCGGGTCGCCTACGCCGTTGCCGGGCTCGGGGGCGAAGGTCGCGACGCCGGCGCGCTGGCCGACGATCTGCAGCTGGTTGACGGCGTTCGGGCGCTGGAGGTCGCAGGCGACCAGCAGCGGCGCGTGGCCCTGCTTCTTCAGCCAGAGGGCGAGCTTCCCGGCGAGCGTCGTCTTACCGGCACCTTGGAGACCGGCGAGCATGATCACGGTCGGCGGGTTCTTGGCGAGGTTGAGGCGCCTGGTCTCACCACCGAGGATGGTGACCAGTTCCTCGTTGACGATCTTGATGACCTGCTGGGCGGGGTTGAGCGCCCCGGAGACCTCGGCGCCCTTCGCCCGCTCCTTCACCTTGGCGATGAAGTCCTTCACCACCGGAAGCGCGACGTCGGCTTCCAGCAGCGCGATACGGATCTCACGCGCGGTGGCGTCGATGTCGGCGTCCGACAGCCTGCCCTTGCGCGTCAGGGTCTGAAGGGCAGAGGTAAGCCGATCGGAGAGAGTGTCGAACACGGGGGTGCACGCTCCAGCTGGTCGTCGTTGCGTGCCGGCCCGCGGTCGCGGTGGGCCGACAGCACTCCAGGGTAGTCGCTCCGGCCGACAGACTCGCCGCAGACACCGTGAGCGCCCGGAAGGCTCGCTCCCCACGAACCCTCCGGGCGCCACAGGCGGCTCCCTCCCCAGACAGCCGCCCGCACGGACTCGCAGGCGCCCGAGTCCCCTCGTCCCGCCCCTCGCCAGACCCCCAGTACCAGGCGATCCGGTGACGCTTGCGATGAACTAAGAGTGCCGTGCAAGCGCGGACACCGACAGCGTGAAGACCCCCAAGTAGAGATAGGTACTTCTACTCACAACCTCAGGGGCGCACGGTCAGGACGATCTTGCCGCGGACGTGCCCGGTGGCACTCAACTCGTGCGCGTCGGCGGCCTTCTCCAGTGGGAAGACGGCGTGAACGGGCACGGTGAAGCGACCTTCCTCGGCAAGCGTCGCCGCGACGGCCAGACCGGCGAACCCGCGCTTGGTGTACCCACTGGAGTCGGCGGTGTGCGTCATCCTCGCGCCGCGCTCGGCCGCGGTGAAGTCGGCGATGGTCACCACGTCGTGGGCGTTCCCGGCGATCTTGATCAGATCCGGCAACGAACCCGAGCCCGCGGCGTCGAGAACGAGGTCGACCCCTTGGGGCGCGAGGGCGGCGACGCGCTCGACGAGGCCAGGGCCGTAGGTGGTGGGTACGGCGCCAAGAACGGCGAGGAATTCGTGGTTGGCTTCGCTCGCCGTGCCGAGGACAGTCGCTCCGAGCGCGACAGCCAGCTGGACCGCTGCGGAGCCGACACCGCCGGCCGCGCCCTCGATCAGCAACGTCTTCCCGGCCGTGACGCCGAGCATGTCGAACACGCGTGTGGCCGTCTCGACGACTGCGCCGACCCCCGCGGCCTGCTCCCAGCTCAGTGCGCCGGGCTTGGCCGCCCAGGCTTCGAGCACGGCGAACTCGGCGGCCGCCCCGCCCCTGGTCAGCCCGAAGACGGCGTCCCCGATCTCGACGTCCTCCACTCCTTCGCCGACCTCGTCGACGACACCGGAGGCGTCCAATCCGGAGAGGTAGGGGAACTCGACGGGGAAGACCTCCTTCATCACGCCGGACCGGATCGTCCGGTCCGCGGGGTTGACGCTCGCGGCCTTGACGGCGATGCGGATCTCACCGGGACCCGCGTGCGGTTCGGCGGCCTCGCCGACGGTCAGAACCTCTGGCGGGCCGTATTCGGTGAACTGCAAGGCGAACATCGAAGGTCCTTTCACGGACATAAGTGGGTAGGGTTATCCACTTATTCGAAGCTAGCACGTAAACGGAGAGGGCTGCCCACTTGAGCTAAAGTGAGAGACATGACCGTTGAACCGTCTCGGATGCTGCGTGCCGACGCGGAGCAGAACCGCGCCCGGATCCTCGAAGTCGCCCGCGAGACGTTCGCGGAACTCGGGCTCGACGTGTCGATGGCCGAGATCGCCCGGCGCACCGGCGTCGGCACGGCGACCCTCTACCGCCGCTTCCCCACCAAGGAGGCGCTGGTCACCGACGTCTTCGCCGACCGGATCTCGGCCTGCGTGGCCACGATCGACGACGCCGTGGCCGATCCCGATCCGTGGCGCGGGTTCTGCGGGTTCCTCGAGAAGATCTGCGCTCTGCAGGCCAGCGACAAGGGGTTCACCGAAGCGTTCGTCGCCGCGTTCCCCGGCGCGCTCGACTACGCGGACAAACGCGAGCGGGTCGAGCCGGAATTCACCGAGCTGACCGCGCGCGCGAAGGCCGCGGGCAAGCTCCGCGCCGATTTCGCGTTCGGTGATCTGGCCATGTTGTTCATGGCGAACTGCGGCATCATCGCGGCGAACACCGCGCACGCGGAAGCCGCGTCACGGCGTTTCGTGGCCTACATGATCCAGTCGTTCCGGGCGGAGAACGCCGAGCCGCTGCCTCCCGCGACGCCGTTCGAACTGCCGAATTTTTGGGATAGTTCCAGCCCTGGCTAGTTCTGGGTTTTGGCCTTGCTGCGCGTTTTGTTCGCGGCCTTCTTCGCCGTCGATCCGGCTCTGGAAGCTTTACGTGCGGCCGTTTTCGCCTTGCTCACCGCGGATTGCGCCGGCGCTGATTCGTCGACCCGGTTCTGCAACGCGGCCAGCAGCGCAGTGACGCCCTCAGCCTGCAAGGCCGCCGTCGGCTGGATGATCTGGTTGCCGTCGACCTTGGCCTGGATGAGTTCCTCGAGCGCTTCGCGGTAGTGATCGGAGAACTGTTTCGGCTGGAAGTCCCCGGCCAGCTGCTGGATCATCGTCACCGCGGTGCTCAGCTCACCAGGCCGGATGTCGACGTCCTCGTGCTGGAACGGGAAGTCGGGCGTGCGGATCTCGTCGGGCCACATCATCGTCTCGAGCATCAGGACCTGATCACGCACGCGCAGCACGCCGAGGGTTTCCCGCTGGCGCAACGCGATCTTGACGACCGCGACCCGCCCGGACTGCTGCAGCGCCTCACTGAACAGGACGTACGGCTTGGTGCCGCCGGGTTCCGGCTCGAGGTAGTAGCTCTTCGCGAAGTAGATGGGATCGATCTGGTCCATCGGGGCGAACCCGCGGACGTCGATGGACTGGGCCGTCGGCAACGGCAAGCTCGCCAGGTCTTCCTCGGTGACCATCACGACGTCGCCACCGGGCATCTGGTAGCCCTTCACGATCTCCGTGGACGGGACTTCGGCGCCGTCGAGTTCGCAGACACGCAGGTACTTGACCCGGCCGCCGTCGGAGTGGTGCAACTGGCGCAAACCGATGCCGTGCTCTTCTGTCGCGCTGTAGGCCTTCACCGGGATCCCGAACGCCCCGAAGCCGATGGTGCCTTTCCAAACCGTGCGCATGGCCATCTGACTACCTCCCGCAGAGCTTTCCAGCGTAGAAGCACCTACAGACGCCGGACAGCTACAAACGGGTGTTTCGGGCGGTTGATTCGCACATACTTTCGATTGCGGGGCCGGATTCCGCGATGGCGTCGGCCGAATAGCCCACCGCGTTGGCCGCCGCTTGGAGTACTTCGGAGATGACTTCGAGCTCGATGGCCGGCGTCGCGGCGAGCGCGCCCGTGGCCTGCCCGGCTTCCACTCGCCCGGCCAGACCCGCGAGAGCGGCGGCGACAGAGCGCTGCGCGGCCAGGAGGTTCTGGACGACGTCGGCGAACTCGTCGGCGCTGCCCAGCGGGACGTCCGCACCTGCGCTGACGGCCAGCTCGGCCGCGCACACGGCGAGATGCGAAGCGACGACCGTGGCCGGCAGTACGGACGGGATCGGCTCGTGCCCCAGCACCACCCGGTCACCGCCCTCCGGCTCACCCCTGATGATCCGGGAGCCATGTTTGGAAGGGACATAGTGCCATCGCCGTCCGCCGCCTCCGACGCGACACCCCGAAGACGCCGAAAATGCTGAAGGGACCCTCCGCGCGGAGGGTCCCTTCAGCAGCTCTTCTCAAGACGCGGCGGCGAGCACCGCTTCCGTGACCTTGTCGCGCCAGGCCTGGTCAAGCTTGCCCGAGCGCGGCTCCACGGCGAACGAGTCGACGACGGCGTCACCGAGGGTGGCCACCTTCGCCCAGCGGACCTCGACGTCGCAGCGGCGCAGCGCACCGGCGATCCGGAACAGCAGGCCGATCCGGTCGCTGGCGCGGAGTTCGAGCACGACCGTCTCCGACCCGCTCGTCTCGTCGTCGAACCAGAGCACCCTCGGTTCGGCCGACGCGACATGCGGCGAGGCGGCGTAATCCCGCTCCTTCTCGGCAAGACGCTGGGTGAGCGGCAGCGTTCCGGCGACGGCCCGGGCGAACTGCTCCCGGAGCAACCCGGTGTCCGGCAGTGAACCGAACCGCGGTGACGCCGTGAAGACGCCCGCGCGGCCACCGTCGTACGCCCGCATCATCGCCGAGTGCACCTCGAGCGAATGCAACGCGAGCACTCCGGCCGCGGGCGCGAGCAGCTCGCTACGAGCGGGCACGGCGAGCACCACGGTCGCCACCTTGCCCTCGGAGCTGATCGACACTTCGCCCCGGCCGGACCCGACCGCCGCCGAAACCAGCGCGCGCTGCTCGGAGTTCAACTGCTCGGGCGCGGTGAAACCCTTGCCGTGCATCGCTTCGGCGCAGCGCGACACCAGTTCCGAAAGCAGGTGTCCCTTCCAGTCCGTCCACACGCCCGGACCGGTCGCCAGCGAATCGGAGATGGTCAGGGCGTGCAGCAGTTCGAGCAGCACGCTGTTGTCGTCCAGTGTCTTCGCAACCCGCGTCACGGTGGCCGGGTCGCTGATGTCGCGCCTGGTCGCGGTGTGCGGCAACAGCAAATGATGCCGCACCATCTCCGAGATCAGGTTGACGTCGCCGGCGGACAGTCCGATCCTGGCCGCGACCTGAGCCGAGATGGCCGCACCCAGCACCGAGTGATCCGCTTCCCGGCCCTTGCCGATGTCGTGCAGCAAGGCACCGAGCAGCAGCAGATCCGGTCGCGAGACCGTGGTAGTCAGCTTCGACGCCTCGACGCACGCGCGCACGAGATGCCTGTCGACGGTCCACGAGTGCACCGGCGAACGCGGCGGGAGATCCCGCACCGAACCCCACTCCGGGAACAGCCGGGCCCACAGACCCGTGCGGTCCAAGGCTTCCACCGCGTCGACGAGCCCTTCGCCCGCGCCGAGCAGTTCGGTCAGCGCGTTGCGCGCGTCCGGCGGCCACGGCGTCCGCAACTCCGGTGCGGAGTCGGCGAGCGTCCGGAGCGTGCCGTACGCGATGGGCTTGCCCGATTTCGCCGAAGCCGCCGCGACCCGGAGCAGCAACGCCGGATCCTTGGCGGGAACGGCGTCACGGGCCAGCGAGACTTCGTTTCCGTGCAGCACAACGCCTTCGTCCAGCGGTGTGCGTACCGGCCGCCTGCCGAACCGCGATTTCGGGGTGTCGGCGGCGTTCTTGCCCGCCCGCAGCGCGACGTCGACCGCGTAGGCGACCGAACGTCCGGCGCTGGAAAGCTTGCGGGCCAAGGTGAACCTGTCACCAAAGCCCAGTTCGGCCGCGACGAGGTCGGCCTCGGCGGCGCCGAGGATGTCCCTGTCGCGGCGGAGTTCCCGGCGCATCTCGGTGCGGACATCGAGCAGAAGCTCTTTCGCCGCAAGGAGTTCTTCACCTGGACGGTCGGTCAGCTGCGCGGCCGCCAGCGCTTCGAGCACGCCGACGTCCCGCAGCCCGCCCCGGCCGTACTTCAGATCCGGCTCCGCGGACTGCGCGACTTCCCCGCTGCGGCGCCATCTGTCGCGCACCGCGTCGGCGAGTTCCGGCAGGTTCTTCCTGGCCGTCCGCCGCCACTGATCCCGGGCGGCGGCGGCCAGCCTGGCCGTCAGTTCCGTGTCCCCGGCGAGGTGCCGGGCGTCGAGCAGGCCGATCGCGGTCCGCAGGTCTTCGGAAGCGACCTTGATCGCCTCGCCCGGCGTGCGGACCGAATGGTCGAGGCCGACGCGCGCGTCCCAAAGCGGGTACCACAGCGCGTCGGCCACCTTCCCGACCTCAGGATTTCCGTTGTGCACCAGGACAAGGTCCAGGTCCGAGAACGGAACCAGTTCGCGACGGCCAAGGCCGCCGACGGCGACCAGCGCGACACCCGGATTCGCGGTGTCGACGCCGGCCGCCGTGGCGCCCCTGCTCAGCCAAAATTCGTAAAGATCGACCAGTGCCGCGCGAAGAGCCGCGGCACCGAGCCTCCCGTGTCGACCTTCGAGCAACCTTTCGGTTGCCTTGACCAGTTCCCCCGCTTCCACTACGCCGCCCGGTTACAGCGCGTCCGAGCCACGCTCGCCCGTGCGCACTCGGATCACGGTCTCGACCGAGGTCACCCACAGCTTGCCATCACCGATCTTGCCGGTGTGCGCGGCGGTGACGATCGCCTCGATGACCTTCTCCACGTTGATGTCGTCGGTGACGACCTCGACCCGAGTCTTGGCGACGAAGTCCACGGAGTACTCGGCACCCCGGTAGACCTCGGTGTGGCCCTTCTGCCTGCCGTAGCCCTGCACCTCGCTGACCGTCATCCCGAGGACGCCGAGCTGCTCGAGAGCAGTGCGGATGTCGTCCAAGGTGAACGGCTTGACGATCGCCGTGATCAGCTTCATGCCTTGCTCCCCTCGAGGTTCGCGGTGGCGCCGGACTTGACCGGGATGGTGGCCGGGGCACCGCCGCCGCCACCCGTACCGGTGAAGTCGTACGCGCTTTCCGCGTGCTGTGCTTCATCGATACCACTGACTTCGTCCTCCACGCTGACGCGGAAGCCGCCGAGCTTCTTGATCACCCAGCCGATGATGAAGGTCAGCACGAACGAGTAGACCAGGACGGCACCGGCCGCGACGGCCTGCTTGCCGAGCTGGGTGACGCCGCCGCCGTAGAACAGGCCGTCGGCGCCGAGCGAGTTCACGCTGACGGTGCCGAAGAAGCCGATCAGCAGCGTGCCGACGAGACCACCGACGAGGTGGACGCCGACGACGTCGAGCGAGTCGTCGAAGCCGAAGCGGTACTTCAGGCTCACCGCGAGCGCACAGAGCGCACCGGCGATGAGGCCGATGGCGATACCGCCGAGCGGGCTGACGTACCCGGCCGCCGGGGTGATCGCGACCAGACCGGCGACCGCGCCGGAAGCCGCGCCGAGTGTCGTCGGCTTGCCGAACTTGAGCTGCTCGATGATCAGCCAGCCGAGCACCGCCGCCGCCGTGGCGACCGTGGTGTTGGTGAACGCGACGGCCGCGAGGTCGTTGGCCGCCAGCGCCGAACCGGCGTTGAAGCCGTACCAGCCGAACCACAGCAGGCTGGCGCCGAGAAGCACGAACGGCACGCTGTGCGGACGTCCGGTGTCCTTCGGCCAGCCCCGGCGCTTGCCGAGGACGATCGCCAGCGCCAGGCCCGCGGCACCGGCGTTGATGTGGACCGCGGTACCACCGGCGAAGTCGAGCGCCTTCAGGTTGTTCGCGATCCAGCCACCGACAGCGTCGGCGCCGACGAAACCGTTGAACGAGAACACCCAGTGCGCGACCGGGAAGTACACGATGGTGACCCACACGGCGACGAACAGGGTCCAGCCCCAGAACTTCGCGCGGTCCGCGATGGCACCGGAGATGAGCGCCGGGGTGATGATGGCGAACATCAGCTGGAACATGACGAAGGCGAGCAGCGGGATACCGTCAGCACCGGGCCAGGCCACCTCGGGTGAGGTGTCCGTCGCGGCGGTGACGAAGCCGGCGAGCTTACCGACGGTGTTGGAAAGCCCGGCCATGTCGAAGTTACCGACGAAGCCCCCGAAAGCGTCGTCACCGAACGCCATCGTGAAGCCGTACAAAGTCCAGAGCACGCCGACTACGGCGAGCGCGATGAAGTTCATCATCAACATGTTCAGGACGCTCTTCACGCGGACCATGCCGCCATAGAAGAACGCCAGTCCTGGTGTCATGAGCATGACCAGCGCCGCGCTGGCCAAAACCCATGCTGTGTCTCCTGCGTTCAGCACATTGTCCTCCCGTGCCATGAATTACTGACGCGCAGTTTTCGGCGGCGGTGTTTCACGGGGAGGCATCGAAGGTTTCGCCGAGGTGAACTGTCCGTCTTGAGTTGTTACGTCCACGTTTCCCGAGACCGTGCTGAGATGTCCGTTGAGGAAACCTCGTGGTCGAATAGCGACATGACGGCGACCGACCACGGCAAGCACTCACCGCCACCAGCGGTCCTCGGCGCCCTGCGCTGTTCACTGTGTGACAACCCGGTCGCTCTAGTGGATCACACGCTGCGTTGCGAAAGCGGTCACTCTTTCGACGTAGCGCGGCAGGGATACGTGAACCTTTTGCATGCGCGAATCCCCGCCGGGACGGCCGACACCACCGACATGGTCGCCGCCCGCGTGGCCTTCCTCGAAGCCGGTCATTACGCGCCACTCGCGGACGCTGTGGCCGAGTCCGTGGCGGGAAGCGAAGGCCTCATCGTCGACGCGGGCGCGGGGACCGGTTACTACCTGGCCCGGGCGCTCGACGCCGCGCCGGACGCGGTGGGGCTGGCGCTCGATGTCTCCGCTGTCGCGTTGAAGCGCGCCGCACGAGCACATCCGCGGCTGGGCGCGGCGGTCTGGAATCTCTGGGAAGCTTGGCCCGTGGCTTCGGATTCCGCTTCGGTGATCCTCAACGTGTTCGCGCCGCGCAACGGGCCCGAGTTCCACCGGGTGCTGACCGGCGACGGCGTGCTCGTCGTCGCCGCGCCCAATCCGGGACATCTCGGCGAACTCGCGTCGCTGGTGGACATGCTGACCGTCGACGACCGCAAGGAAGAACGTCTCGACGCGACCTTGTCGGAGTTCTTCAAGCTGGACGGGCGCGAGGACTGCACCCGCAAGGTGACGCTTTCGCCGTCGGAGATCCGCGAGGTGATCCGGATGGGCCCGAGCGCGCACCATTTGCATCGCGAGGGACGGCTGGAGCAGCTCGAGCGGATCAGCGAGCCGGTGGACGTGACGACGTCGTTCACCGTTTCGGTGTACCGGCCGGTGCCGCGATGATCGTCCCGGCGACCCGGCTGACCGACCTCCCATGGGTGCGGTCGCGGATCGGCGGCGCTTCGAAGCTGTACGGCCGCGCACGGCCCGAGGTGCTCGGGACGATCTGGTGGTACTCGCTGTCTTCAGTGCTCGTCGCTCCGGCGCTGGAATCACTGGTCGCGACCGGCATCGCGCTGGACCCGGCGCTGGACGCGATCTCGCTCGACCTCGTCCCGGACGGACGGTTCGCGGGTGCACGGTCGTCGCGGGTGCTGGAAGGTGAGCTCGGGCCCTCGCTGGGGAAGGCGCTGGAGCCGGTGATCGCGACCGTCGCCGAAGCCGCCGGGGCGCGGACGCGGGCGTTGGGCGCGATCGCGGCGGACTCGATCAGCAACCGGCTGCTGTGGGCCGGGTCCGCTGCCGGTGACGTCGACAGTGCGCTGGCGCTGGCCGCGCCGATCATCGCTTCCACCGGGCTCGGGCTGCCCAAGCCGCGGTTCTTGGAAGTCAACGGCAACGCGGTGGTGCGACGGTCGTCGTGCTGCCTGATCTACGAGGCGAACAGCGGCAAGTGCACGAGCTGCCCGCGTCAGACCCCCGCCGAACGGGACCGCCGCCTCCGCGGAGCGTTGGGCTAGGGACTCACCCGGCGGCCGGACCGCGGGCACCAGGTCGGCGGGCCCCGGGTTTGCGGCGTTCCAGCAGCCAGTCCGTGAGCAGCAGCAAGAGCAGGGGACTGAGCCAGACCCCGATGCTCGCGGCGCTGAACGTCATCAGTTCTTCGCTGCCGCCGAAGGTAGTGTCCACCTGAGGGGTGAGCACGATCGTGGCGACCACGTTGATCACCCGGCTCAAGACGATCGACATGGCGAGCGCGAAACTACGGGACATCCACCGGCGGTGCTCACCGAAGCGGCGCTGGCGGGCCATCCGCAGCCCGATGATCGTGACCGTGAGCCACAGTGCCGAGCCCACGAGGTTGGCCACCCGCACGGAGGGGCCGGCCGCGGCGTGCCAGCCGATGTACAGCCCCAGCAGCCCGGCGGGCAGCGCTCCGGCGAAGACGTAGATCCGGCCGGTGATCCGGTGATCCGGTGGCGCGCGCGGAACGCGGGCCAGATCTGGAAGCAGGCGGTGACCATCGCGACCGTGCCGAACAGGACGCGTGCCACGAGCAACGGGTAGTACAAGTCGTTGCCCGGCGGCGGCGCCAGCCGGGAATTGTCCGGGTCGAAGGTCAGGTAGGGCGGCACCGAGAAGGCCAGGAAAGCCGCGGCCACCAGCATCAGCGGCGCGATCCAGGGGCGGCGCCACCAGGGTTGCGCGGGCTGGGGCGAAGCCGGGGCGGGTGCGTTCGCCGGTTTTGTCGTCGAGGTCATAACGAGCCGTTCGCGATGGAAATAACTATGTACCACATACATATGTACGTATGACATACATAGTTTTAGGATGGTCACGACAACCAAGGACGGGATGGCGGATGACGACACGCGACGGCAAGGGCCCGGATCTGGAGCGCAGCCTCACGCTGCTGTGGGCGGGACGGGCCCGGGGCCGGCGCGGACCGCGTGCCCAGCTCACCGCGGAGCGGATCGCGGACGCCGCGATCCGGATCGCGGACGCCGACGGCCTGGAAGCGCTGTCGATGCAGCGGATCGCCGCCGATCTCGGCTACTCGACGATGTCGATCTACAACCACATCCCGAGCAAGGACCTGCTCCTGGAGGTGGTGGCGGACGTCGCGGCCGGGAAGCCACCAGAACTCGGCGGTACGGAAGACTTCCGCCGCGCGGTCCGGCACTGGGTCGGCACATTGTGGGCCGGCTTCCAGACCCACCCCTGGCTCCTGCGCATCCCGCTCGACCACACCCCCGTCGGCCCCAACCAGCTCGCCTGGCTCGACCGCCTGCTGCAACCCCTGCTGAAGGCCGGATTGGCGGCAGGCGAAGCACGGGCCGCGGCATTGCACCTCACCGCGGTCGTGCGTGGCACCGCGCAGATCAGCGTGGACATGGGGAGCGCGCGCAGGAGCGACGACGGGCGACCGCGCAACGAAGCCGAACTGGCAAAGGCGCTGTCCGAGCTCATCGACCCGCACGACTACCCGGCGTTGGCCGCCGTCCACGCCGCCGAAGCCGCCGGCAACCATCTCGGAGACGAGCAGGCCGGAGGGGAAACCGGCGGGGAAACACTGCCTGCCGAACTCAGCTTCGGAGTAGACCGCTTCCTGGACGGCATCGAGACCTGGACAGCGGCGAAGACTCGCGGTGGCGGTTGACCCAGCCGGCGGGAGGGATGGCCGCGAGCGACCTCCGTGGGTAGCGTGGGCGGTAATATGAGCGAGCGCACCTGGGGCTTCCGCACCCGTGCCCTGCATGCGGGTGGCACACCCGACCAGGCCACCGGCGCACGGGCCGTCCCCATCTACCAGACCAGCAGTTTCGTCTTCGAGGACGCGGCCGACGCGGCGAACCTCTTCGCGCTGCAGAAGTACGGCAACATCTACAGCCGTATCGGCAACCCGACGGTCGCCGCGTTCGAGGAGCGCCTGGCGAGCCTCGAGGGTGGCATCGGCGGGGTCGCGACGAGCAGTGGCCAGGCGGCGGAGTTCCTGACGTTCACCGCGCTCGCCGAGGCCGGTGAGCACATCGTCGCGGCCGGCGGCCTGTACGGCGGGACGATCACGCAGCTCGACGGGACGTTGCGGCGCTTCGGCGTCAGCACGACGTTCATCTCCGGCGACTCGCTGGACGACTACGCGGCGGCGATCACCGATAAGACGCGGCTCATCTACACCGAGATCATCGGCAATCCCGGCGGCACGATCGCGGACCTCGAAGGCCTCGCGGAGCTGGCTCACGCGCACAACCTGCCGCTGGTCGTCGACGCCACGCTCGCGACGCCGTACCTCTGCCGCCCGATCGAGCACGGCGCCGACATCGTGCTGCACTCGGCGACGAAGTTCCTCGGCGGGCACGGCACCACGCTCGGCGGGATCGTGGTCGAGAGCGGGAAGTTCAACTGGGGCAACGGGAAATTCCCCCGGATGACCGAGGTCGTCGAGAGCTACGGCGGCCTCAAGTACTGGGAGAACTTCGGCGAGTACGCGTTCTGCACGCGGCTGCGCGCCGAGCAGCTGCGCGACATCGGCGCGGTGCTTTCGCCCCATTCGGCGTTCCTGCTGCTGCAGGGTGTCGAGACGCTGCCGCAGCGGATGGACGCGCATGTCGCGAACGCGCAGGCCGTCGCCGAGTACCTGCAGGCGGATCCGCGGGTGGACTGGGTCAACTACGCGGGCCTGCCCGGGCACCCGCATCACGAGCGCGCTCGCCGGTATCTGCCCGCCGGGCCGGGCGCGGTGTTCGCGTTCGGGGTCAAGGGCGGGCGTGCGGCGGGCGAGACGTTCGTCAACTCCGTCGAGTTGCTCTCCCACCTGGCCAACGTCGGCGACGCGCGGTCGCTGGTGATCCACCCGGCTTCGACAACGCATCAGCAGCTGACGGACGAGCAGCTGCTCGCGGGCGGGGTCGGGCCCGATCTGATCCGGCTGTCCGTCGGGCTGGAAGACCTCGACGACATCCTGTGGGACCTCGATCAGGCGCTGGACAAGGCGGTGGCGCGGTGACGCTCGAAGTCGGTGCGCGCGAGCGGCTGCGGATCCTGTCGCGGACGGAGTCGGTGACGATCGTCGGCGCGTCGAACAACCCGGCGCGGCCGAGCTACTTCGTCGCGACCTACCTCCTGTCGTCGAGCAAGTACCGGGTCAACTTCGTCAACCCGCGGCTCGACGAGCTGCTCGGGCAGCCGGTGTATCCGACGCTCGCGGACGTGCCCGGCGGCGTGGACCTGGTGAGCGTCTTCCGCAAACACGACGACCTGCCGGGCGTGGCCGAAGAGGTCATCGCGGCGGGCGCACGGACGCTGTGGCTGCAGCTCGGGCTCTGGCACGAGCCTGTCGCCAAGCTCGCGGGCGACGCCGGGCTGGACGTCGTGATGAACCGGTGCGTCAAGATCGAGCACGCGCGGTTCGCCGGTGGGCTCCACCTGGCGGGTTTCAACACCGGCGTCATCTCGTCCCGGCGGCAGTCCAAGCCCTGACCGCCCCACAAACGCTATGAACGGACCTTTCCTTGCACGAGACGCAAGGAAAGGTCCGTTCATGGCACCTGCCGGGGGCTACGAGGTGGTGGAGTCGTAGCGCGAGGTGAGGGTCTTCTGGCCCAACGCCGTCAGCGCGCCGAAGAGGCGCAGGCGAGCGAGACCGCCGTCAGGGAAGATGTCCAGCCGGACGTCGGTCACCTCACGGTCGCCCGCGAGCACGAACCGGTGCCGGGTGTCGGGCTGCAGCCGGGTGCGCGGGAGCAGCTCGAACCAGGCGTTCGGATCGTCCACAGTGGACGTGTTCGCGTCGCATCCGCGCAGCGAAGCCCAACCGGGCGCGTTTCCCTTGAGATTGCTGGTATCCACGTCGGCGAACCGGATGACGCCGGCGCCCGCGAGCCGCACGGTGGCCCAGTCGTTGCCGTCGTCGCGGCGGCGCGAGGTTTCCCAGCCTTCGGCCTGGTGCGCGGCGAGTCCGGGGGCGAACATGTTGTTCGGCGACGAGTAGAACATGTTGCTGCAGCCGGTGCAGAGCGCGCCGTTCTCCAGCGCCGCGAGGTCCAGCGCGCCGAGGTCGAGCAGCTTCGGATCGGGTACGGACTCGCCGTGGACGCGCAGCCGCGCGATACCGCCGTCCGGGTGCATGCTGACCCGGACATGCGTGAACCGGCGCTCTTCGGCGATCGGGATGAAGTTCTGCGTGTCACCGGCGATCGGCGCGCGCGGCGCGATCATCTCCCAGTCCATTTCGGACAGTTCGGCCGCGCTTGGGTAGCCCTCTACCGCGCAAGCTTCGAGCGAGACGAACGGCGGGAAGTTCCCCTTGAAGAACGCGGTGTCCACGACCACGCCCGAAATCACCCCGGGCAGGCCGAGCCGCACGATCGCCTGGTCGCTGCCGGCGTCACGACGACGCCGGGTCTCCCAGCCGTCGTAGACCTGCCCCCTGGGGCCGAACGTTTCCGCCCGATGCGCGGGGGCCCACGTGTTGACGAGGTTCTCCTTCTCGGCGAACAGCTCGTCGGTGGCCCACATCACTGTCCCGCCGAACAGCCGCGAAGCCAGATCCGGCTGGGAAGTCCACTCAGGACGGTCACTCACAGATTCCTCCACACCTAGCAATTGCCCCGGCTGAGCAGCTCGCCGAACGGCCGCTCACCGGTGATTTCCTTACCCCGCAACCACGTGCTCCGCACCACGCCGGACAGTTCCCGGCCGTGGTACGCGCTGATCGGGTTGCGGTGACGCAGCTTCGCCACGTCCACCACGAAAGTCTCTTCCGGCGCGAGCACGCAGAAGTCGGCGTCGTAGCCCACTTCGATGTGTCCCTTGCGCCGCATCCCGGCCTGCGCGGCCGGGCGTTCCGCCATCCAGCGTACGACGTCGGCGACGGCGAACCCGCGTGCCCGTGCCTGCGTCCACACCGCGGGCAGCCCGAGCTGCAGGCTCGCGATGCCGCCCCACGCCTCGCCGAAGTCGCCGATGTCGAAGCGTTTCAGCTCCGGCGTGCACGGCGAATGGTCGCTGACGACGAAGTCGATCACGCCGTCGGCGAGCCCTTGCCAGAGCAGTTCCCGGTTCTCCGCCTCGCGGATCGGCGGGCAGCACTTGAACTGCGTCGCGCCGTCGCCGATCTCCTCCGCGGTGAAACTCAGGTAGTGCGGGCAGGTCTCGACGCTCAGCGCGACCCCGTCCCGCTTGGCCTCGGCGATCATGGGCAGCGCGTCCGACGACGAAAGGTGCAGCACGTGCACCCGCGCGCCGGTTTTCCTGGCCAGCTCGATGACCCTGGCGATCGCGACGTTCTCCGCCCCGCGCGGACGCGAGTGCAGGAAGTCGTCGTAGTGCGTGCCATGGGCGTCCGGCGCGTGCTCGATCTCGTCGGAGTCCTCGGCGTGGACGATCATCATCCCGCCGAAGTCCTTCAGCACCAGCAAATCCTCTTCGAGCTCCCGCGAACCGAGCGGCGGGAACTCGTCGACCCCCGAGTGCAGCAGGAAGCACTTGAAGCCGAAAACCCCGGCTTCGTGCAGCGGCCGCAGGTCGCCGGTGTTGCCCGGGATCGCCCCGCCCCAGAATCCGACGTCGACGTGCACCTTGCCCTCGGCCGTCTTGCGCTTGACCTCCAGCGCGGCGACGTCGACCGTCGGCGGCAGGCTGTTGAGCGGCATGTCGATGACGGTCGTGACTCCCCCGGCCGCGGCCGCGCGGGTGGCCGTCTCGAAGCCCTCCCACTCGGTGCGTCCCGGGTCGTTGATGTGCACGTGGGTGTCCACGAGTCCGGGCATCAGCACGACGTCTGTCCCCAGCTCGATCACCCTGTCGGCGGTCAGTGGCGAGTCGAGTGGTTCCACCGCCACGATGCGGCCGTCACGGACGCCGACACTCGCCGCAGCCTCGCCACGGGCGGTGACCACACGCTGGGCCCTGAAGACTAGGTCCACGCAGGGACTCCTTCCACGCTCGGCCGGTTTGGGGCACGCCAGCGGGGTGGGGGG
>NZ_DASYMU010000085.1:0-61305 GCF_036008905.1 Amycolatopsis sp.
GTCGACCGGTTCGTCGCACACCCAGCACCGCCAGCCGTCGCGCTCGGCCACATCATCGAGGAGACTCACCCGAGCAAACTAGCCTGCCCGGCCGCCGCCCCGCGCACCGCACCCAGGCGAGCGCCACCAGCCTCCGTGGTCACCAGGCGACGACATCCTCGTCGTCGAAACCTGCCCGCGGGCCGTCGTCGGACAGTGGACCGCGGGCATCCGGCGCTCAGGTAGGCAGCGCTTGGGGACGCGCTCGCCTCCTGGTACGACAATGATGGGTGCAGGTATGCCGGTGACATGCCCGGCTTGGCCGTGCAACTGGTCCAAGCCCACATCGCACCTCGGCGCTGCCGCGAGCTGTTGTTCATCGACTTCGTCACCCAGTACGACGCATCGGTGGGCGTAGGCGAGTACTACAACTATCCCAACCTCACGACACAAAGAAAAAATCACCGTCGCCGAATTCGCCACGGTGATATCGGCGCCGTCCGTCCACGTTGACGAAATAAATCGTGAAATCGCGGATCGAGCGGCGCCCTGCCCCCAGTGCGCATTATCTGTCGATATCCTGCTGTTTCTCTCCGCCCGCTGCCATCCGGGTCTGAACCGGATGGCAGCGGCGCCGGATCGGTGTCCTGCGATCAAGCTTTCCAGGCTCCCGAGGCTGCGGCGGTCTTCACGAATTCCCGGAAGTCACGGGCCGGGCGGCCGAGTGCGCGTTGCACGCCGTCCGAGAGGTGACTGTCCATGTCCCGGCGGATCGGGCCGACGGCGTCGGCGTAGTCCTCGGCGTCGGCCGCCGTCCAGCCTTGGGCGACGAGTTCGGCGACGAACTCGTCGTTGGGTACCGAGACGTAGCGGACCGGGCGGCCGATCGCTTCGGAGATCTCCGCGACGGCTTCGCCGATCGTCACGGCGGTGGGACCGGACAGTTCATAGGTCTGTCCGGTGTGCCCGTCCTCGGTGAGGGCCGCGACCGCCACCGCGGCGATGTCCTCGGCATCGACGAAGCTGGCCGCGCCGTCGCCCGCGGGGAGTCGGAGTTCGCCTCCCAGGACCGCCTCCAGGAAGAAGCCTTCGCTGAAGTTCTGCGCGAACCACGCGGGACGGATGATCGTCCATTCGAGGCGGCAGTTGTGTACCGCGTCTTCGCCGTCGATGTGGGTCTTGCCGGCGATGCTGTTTTCGCCTGCGTACCCGGGTGTGTCCACCCCGCGTCCTGACAGGAGGACGATCCGTTCCACGCCGAGGTCCTCGGCGCGGTGAATGAACGGTCGGGTGAGCTGTTCGCCGTCGCAGGGCACGATGTAGACGGTCTTGACCCCGTCGAAAACGACGTCCCAGGTGTCGCGGTCCGTCCAGTCGAAGCGTGGCTCGCTGGAGCGTGAGCCCACTCGGACCGGGACACCTTTCTTCTCGAGCAGGGACACGACCCGTGCACCGGATTTGCCCGTACCACCAGTAATCAGAATGGGATGCTGAGTCATACGGCCAGTCAAGCTGCCCGGCGCGAGACGATCCATGGTTAGGGCGCTCGGTTCGATGTCTGTGCGTCTATATTGACGGGGTGGACACACTCGCGGATCTGCTGGACGGAGTTCGGGCCAAGGGAGCCTTGATCACGCAGTCGATCCTGAGTTCGCCGTGGTCGCTGCGGTTCGCGAGCGGGGCGCAGTTGACGCTCGTGACGATGTTGCGGGGCCGGGCGTGGATCGTTCCCGCCGCCGGGGAAGCGGTGCTGCTGGGGGCCGGGGACATCGCGATCGTCCGCGGTCCCGCGCCCTACACTGTCTCCAACGACCCGACCATCGCGCCGCAGCGCGTCATCACCAGCGCGGACTACTGCACTCGGACGGTCCGCGCGGTGCAAGACGACGGGCCGGCGCTGTCGGCACGGACCTGCGGCGTGGCCGAGGACGGGTCCGCTTTGCTGCTCAGCGGCGCCTACGACGGCAAAGCGGGGATCAGCGGCAGACTGCTCGACGTGCTGCCCGAGGCGCTGGTCGTCCGGGACGGCGACAACCATTTCCCGATGCTGGACCTGGTGGCGGCGGAAATCGCCCGCGATCGCCCAGGCCAGCAAGCGGTCCTCGACAGGCTGCTCGACCTGATCCTCATCTCCACCTTGCGGGCGTGGTTCGACCGTCCCCAGTCACGCGCGCCGGTCTGGTACCGCGAACTGGATGACGCTGTCGTCGGCCACGCCTTACGGCTGGTCCACGACAATCCGGCGCACCCCTGGACGGTTGCGACGTTGGCGGCCGAGGTCGGGGTGTCCCGCGCCGCGTTCGCTCGCCGGTTCGTCGCCCAGGTGGGAGAGCCGCCGATGTCGTACCTCGCGGGCTGGCGGATCGCCTTGGCTTCCGATCTCCTTCGCGAGACGAACACCACCGTCGGTTCGATCGCCCGCAAAGTCGGCTACGCCAACACTTTCGCCTTGAGTGTCGCGTTCAAACGCCGCCGCGGCATCACCCCTACAGAGCACCGGTCGGAGGTCGCTCCGCGAGTTCGCGCCGGATGAAGGGTGTTCGGGCGCAGACGTGTGTGAGGGGCGGTTCCTGGGTGGCCGCCCGCCGTTTGGGTATCGGCTGATTGACGGTGGTGCGCATCCGAATCGCACGCATGCCCACTGGGGCCGACGGGTGCACCGGCTGGATCCTGATCCGGTCACCGCGGTGTGGGTTCGTTGGATGTTCGAGCAACGGGCGACCGGCCGAAGTGCCGCGGGTATCGCGCGGGAGCTCAACGATCGTGCGGTGTCCGTCAGGTGTGGATCGGGAGCGTAACGCGCATCGGTCGGGGTGGGCCTGGGTGGTGATGTGCGGTACGGGATCTCTTGCCGATCCGTGTAACCACGGGTTACTCTCGGCTGGTCCTGTTGCACGGGTGTTCGATCGGACACCCGCGAGAGAGGCCGTTCGGGATACGCCCGCACGGCGTATTCGGGGACGGAACAGCTTTTCCCGCCTTGCCGGCCCGGCTTCGCGAGGGGAGTCAGTTATCCACGTCATCCGCGTTGATCGCGGCTGCCCACATTCTCGACTCGGAGGGTTTCCGATGCGATTCCTGCTCATGCACGGCGGTTGGCAGGGTGGTTGGTGCTGGGACGGTGTGAAGGCCGTGCTCGAGGAACAGGGCCACGACGTGTACGCCCCCACCCTGCCGGGATTCGTGGACGACGACGTCGACCGAGCCGCGGTCACGCTGGCCGAGATGACCGCACCGGTGATCGCCGAGCTGGCCCGGCGGGACCTGCGCGACATCGTCGCGGTCGGACACAGCGGCGGCGGGCCGATCATCCAACTGCTGCGGGAGGCCGAGCCCACCCGGTTCGCCCGGCTGGTGTTCGTCGACGCCTGGGTGCTCAACGACGGTGAGCGGATCTACGACGTGCTGCCCGAGGAACTGTCGACGGCGCTGCGGGCCGCGGCCGAGTCCACACCGGACCGCAGCGTCCCGCTGGCACCGGAGATGTGGTGCGCGGGGCTGATGAACGACGTCCCGGCGGAAGAGGCGCTGCGGTGGTACCAGCGGGTTACGCCCAGCCCCGAGATCTCGATGTCCGAACCCCTGCGGCTGCCCACATTCGCGACGTCCGGCGTGCCGACCTCGTATGTCTACCTGGACGCCGACGTGACCGTGCCGAGGGAGAAGTACGAGGCGAACGCCGCGCGACTCACCGATCCCAAGGTGACGAGCAGCCCCGGCGCGCACGAAGCGATGCTGTCCCGCCCCCGCGAACTCGCCGAGGCGATCCTTCGAGTGTCCTGACACTCGACGAGAGGAGAGCGAACGATGTCCGATCCCGCCACCAAGACCGTACACATCCCGCTGCCCAGCCGTCCGCCGCGCTGCCCCGACTACCGTGACGTGACGAGCGCCGAGGAGCTGTTGCCGTTCTTCGAGTCGGTCGCGCGCCGGCCGTTCAGCAACGGGCTGTGGGCGGCCTGGGACCTACAGCCCGGCGAGCGCGTGCTGCTGCGGGTGGACTCCTGGCACGACCCGATCTGCGTCGAGGCCGCCGTGCGGACGCTGGAGAAGTTCGGCTGCCAATACGAGGTGGTCAACGTCCAGCGGCCCGGCCCGCCGGTGTGGTTCGAGGGCCACGACGAGATCGAGGTGATGAAGGACATCACCAAGGAGCTCGCGGAGTCGTTCGCGGAGTGGGAGCGCCTCGACGACGAGGGCACCTACGACAAGGTGATCTGGGGCTACGGCGGCCCGATCCTGTCCGAGCGGCGGATCAAGGTGCAGCGGTTCCCGTTCATCACGCCGGAGATGACGGCGTCGGCCGCGCACACTTTCCCGGCCGAGCTGCTGACCGCCATCGACCGCTGGACATGGGACCGCATGCGTGAGGGCCGCGCGGTCCACATCACCGACCCGGAGGGCACCGATCTCCGCTACACCAGCCGGTCGGAGTACTGGGACAAGGATCGGCAGTACTTCAACGCCGAGCACATCGCCCGGTTCTATCCGCAGAACACGGCGTACGGCCGTACCTACCTCCCCGGGCACATCTGGGGAAAGCCCAACTTCCTGCTGCCGGAAGGGCTTGAGGACGGGCACGGCGTCGTCGCCGGCACGATGAACCACATCGGACCGTTCCCGTGGATGAAGCTCACCATCGAGAACAGTTCGGTCACCGACATCGAGGGCGGCGGTCTGTTCGGCGAGAAGCTGCGCAGGATCGCCGAGGAGACCGCCCATGTCCAGTATCCCGGCATGCCCGGCAAGGGTTTGCTGAAATGGTGGGAGGCGTCGATCGGGACCAACCCGAAGATCCATCGGCCCCGCAAGGACTATCTGCTGGGCTGGAACTGTGCCCTCTACGAACGCATGCGCTCGGGCATCGTGCACATCGGGTACGGCTCGGTCATCTCCAGCGCACCCGAGACCGAGGCCACCCTGGCCGGGCTGCCCAACATCGGGCACTGGCATGTCCACCTCAACTATCCGACGGTGACCCTGGAAGGCGCGGGTGGTGCCAAGGAGAACCTGATCGAGGACGGGCGGCTGAAGGCGCTCGACGATCCGGACATCCGCCGCCTGGCCGAGAAGTACGGCGACCCCGACCTGCTGCTGGCGGAGGACTGGATTCCGGCTGTGCCCGGGATCAACATCGACGGCGACTACTGGCGGGACTACGCCCAAGACCCGGCCGCCTGGACCAGGGCCGAACTCGAGGTGTGTCGCCGCTGGCACCACCTCTACATGAAGATGATCAACCCTGCCGGCGCTGCCGACACCGACTGCCGCCACTGATCCACCCACACCGCGGCGAGTAGATCCAGAAAGGTTTGGGCGCACACCTACGTCGTGCAGCGGGACACCCAGAAAGAGGCGGACGCGTACCTGCACCGGTTCGCGTCGAGTACGAGGACGTCGAGAGTGTCGACGTGTGGATGAAGCTCCAGGCCGAGCAGGCACAACTCCTGCCGCCCGAGGCACTCGCCACCTTCCGCCTCCGGTTCACCGCGGGCGCGGGCGGATTCTCGCTCGTCGGCACCGCCGAACACATCACGGACCGGCTGGCGTTGCTCGCCGAGGAAGGCATCGACGGCGTGCTGCTCACCTGGGTCGACTACTACGACGGGATCGAGCGCTTCAACGCCGACGTGCTGCCGGCCCTGGAGAAACTCGGACTCCGGGACCCGTTCACTCCGGCGAACGGTTTGCTCGGCTGAGCATCGCGGGCCTGCGGGCGGCCGGTATGCTGGCGGGATCGTGCGGCCTCAGGCTGGCTGTCCACTCCCCAAGGACGTGCGACGTCGATCGAGCGTCGAGAGGCCACGGATTGAACGAGCCGCCGGATGCGCACGGCACGCCGGATTCGTCCGACAAGCAGGCGTCAACTCAGAAGCAGGGGCGGGCCGAGGCGACGCAGCGCATCCTGGCGGCCGCGCGGGCATTGTTTGTCGAGCAGGACCCGGAATCCGTGCCGATTCGACGCATCGCCGAAATGGCGAACGTCAACCACGCCCTTGTGCACCGCTACTTCGGAACCAAGGACAAACTGCTGGCCGCCGTCCTGGAACAGGAGGCGGAGTTCTTCGCGGGGGTGGTGGACCAGTGCAAGGATGCGGACCCTGCCGCCCGCGCGTTGTTCGACGCGCTCCTCGACCGGGGCGACTTCGTGACAATGCTGACCCGCGCCACACTCAGCGGGCGTTCCGCTACCCGCCGCAGCTTCGAGTCGGGTGCGCTGCACCGACTGGTCGCGAAGGTCGGTGACGCGGAGCCAGTCGGCCCGGTGGGTGCGGGTGATCCCCGGCATGCGGTGGCCGCCTACGCGGCCCTCATACTGGGCTGGTCGGTGTTCCGGGAATTCCTCGCCGCCGCGGTGTTCCTCGACGAGGAGGAGATGGACGGCGTCACCGAGCACGTCCGCGCCGCGGCCACTTCGCTCCTGAAACAGTTCCCCGCCGCGACCTAGGGAGTGGAGCCATTAGTTGCTGTGGCGCAATTCGGCTGTTGTCGTAGCAGATTGCGGTACGCCCGACGGATTGCCGGATTGTGAGTGATGTCAGCGTCTCCCCGAACCGCGCTGATGTGTAATTGGCGGATTCAACTGGTCGTCGCAACACCTCCGTCATGGAGGATGTTGTGGCGCAAGGAAAGGCACGTGCGGCGATTGCGGCTGGTCGCCCACCGCTTCAGTCTCCGGGACGACCGCCGGTCAATCGCCGGCAGGACGGCAGCGCTTCTGGCGGAAGATCGCCGAAGGGCTGCGGGACCGGTCGAAACGGCCGCGGACCAGCCTGAACGCCACCCGCGGCGAGGTTGTCGAGAAGATCGTCCACCTGTGCAGCTGGTGAGAAGTTTCGACAAACTCCGTGTCGAGGGCGACAGCCCGTTCCCCCAGCCGCCGCGAAATTGGTTGCGAACACCCCGGGCAGGTGCTGTTCGAGGAGCACCTGTGGCCTACGGATTAAAAGTCAGAGGTTTCATTTTCATCTACTGTCGCGCAGTATCGTTCCGTGCACTATTAGTGCGGGGCGGAATGCGGCTGGCCGGTATTTGTGTGTCGGCAACGGAGCCCGGATGGAGCCCCGGGTGGGCCCTATGTGGACGGTTGTCAGGGTTGCTTCTGGGGCGTGACCGTGTCGGTCAAAACGTGGCCGTCCGGGACCCGGGTTTGCCGACTGGTGGGTCACTATGGCAGAGGCGGTCACACTGTGACGATCGGAGTGCCTGACGGTTCCTTGTTCGGACCAGACGCCTTGGTTTGCGCGGTTCAGGATCGGTGCGGGCCGGGGAGGTGGATAGTGATGTCCAGCCCGCCGGTCGGGCGGGTGGCGGTGGAGATTCTCCGTGGTGGGCGAGGACGATGGCGCGCACGATGGACAGGCCGAGGCCGGCGCCGTCGTCGGTGCGGGTGCCCTCGCCGCGGACGAACGGTTCCAGCAGCCTGTCGGCCTCGCCGGGCACGATCGGCGGGCCGGTGTTCGCGATGCGCAGGAAGGCCTGTGCGGCCGTCGTTCCCGTGGTGACCGTGACGTGACCGCGGCGTGGTTGTACCGGATGGTGTTGTCGATCAGGTGTGCCCGGCACCAACGGCAGGGCGTCGTCCCGGCCGATCACGACCGGGTACTCGTGCGGCGTCATTCCGGCCAGCACGCCGGCAGCGATGCCGTTGTCGATGGGGTTAGGCCGGCGGCCTTGACCTTGATGAGGATGGTGCCGTCGGTGACCTCGGGGGTGGGCAACTCGGAGATCTCGGGCTGCTGCCCGGCGGGGGAGGCCCTATTTGTCCGTGATGAACGGGGTGAGTCAGCCGGATATGCTCGCGTGGCGCGGCTTTGCTCTGCTCCGCCCGGCGGGCACCGTCGGGTCGTGGAGGTATAGTGGTGTTCGAAGACCCCAGTACCGTCACGGTAGCCCTTGAGGTAGGCCACGCGGCTGGGGTTTCGTCTTTCTCGCATTCGGGGGCCGGGAGACACACGGGTCCAGTCGTTACTCCGAAAGGCAGCCAGTGCCGGATCAAAGCCCAGTCGATGGCGCTAGTTCGACCCGCTCGGCCTCCGGCGTGCATTCCATCAAACGCACTTTCGAGCTGCTCGAGGCCATGGCCGACGCCGGTGGCCGGGTCGGGTTGTCGGAGCTGGCCGACAGGGTCGCCCTGCCGAAACCGACGGTCCACCGGCTGGTGCGCACGCTGGTCACCCTGGGATATGTCCGGCAGGAACCATCCCGCGACTACGCACTCGGCCCGCGGCTGGTGCGCCTCGTCGACGCCTCCAGCCGGCTGCTCGGACTCTGGGCCACCCCGCATCTGCAGCAGGTCGTCGATGAGCTGGGAGAAAGCGCCAACCTGTCGATGCTCGATGGTGACCACGTCGTCGACGTTTCCCAGGTGGCCGGGCGCCACGCGATGCGCATGGTCAGCGAGGTCGGCGGGCGCAATCTGCCGCACTGCACCGCCGCGGGAAAGGCGATGCTGGCCGAGCTCCCGCCGGACCACGCGGAGGCGATCGTCCGGCGAGCGGGGATGCCCCGGTACACGCCGGCCACCATCACCGACCCGATGGCCTTCTCCGCCGAGTTGGACCTGGTCCGTGAACAAGGCTATGCGACCGACAACGAAGAGCAGGAGCTCGGAGTACGGTGCGTGGCCGTCGCGGTGCCGGGTAAGCCGATGCGCGCCGCCGTGTCGATCTCGGCGCCACTGACCCGCATGACCGACGACCTGATCCAGCGCGCGGTGCCCATCCTGTCGCTGGCGGCAGGCAAGCTGGCCGGAGAGCTCCACCTGGTCCGGTCGGCCGTCGTCGACTGACCTGGTCCACGGCTGCGGGCCGGGTCCAAACGCGACAAAGCGTCCGAGTACATGACGCTCATGTTTCCCTGCGTGGCAACGAAGTTGGCAGCCGGGCAGCCGGACAGTCGCGTCTCCGGTCCTGGTTTAAAGACTCGTTACTTCGAGGTAAATCCGGCCATGAAGCCTTGACTGGTCGACGCGCGCTTTCTTAGCCTGTTCCGCATCGAGAACCGAGCGTTCCGCTATGCGGACCGAGAGGCATGGTGGCCACGTCACGGGTAGCGGGACGTTCGAAGTTGATTCAGCCGGGTTTGTGGATCGGGGTCTTCGATTCATTTCTGATCCGCATGACCGAATAGTGGAGAAATTGATGTCCACAGTCGCATTTGTCGGGCTCGGAATCATGGGTGCGCCCATGGCCGAAAACCTGGTTGCCGCCGGGTATGACGTGGTCGGTTTCAATCGAAGCCGTCCGCCCGTCGACCGATTGATCAAGCGCGGCGGACGCGGTGCCGACAGCGTCGCCGACGCCGCGGCCAACGCTGACGTCGTCGTCACCATGCTTCCGGACAGCGCGGACGTGGTAGGTGTCGCACTCGGTGAGGAGGGCATCTACGCGACCGCCAAGGCCGGGACGCTGCACATCGACTGCTCCACCATCGCGCCGGAGACCAGTCGCAGGCTCGCCGAGGCGGGTGCCGAACGGGGCGTGCGCGTCCTGGACGCCCCGGTCAGCGGAGGCGAGTCGGGAGCCATCGAAGGAATCCTGTCGATCATGGTCGGCGGTGTCGCCGACGACGTCGAGGAAGCCAGGCCGATTCTGGCGGCGATGGGCACAACGGTGGTCCACGTCGGGCCGGCCGGTGCCGGTCAGACGGTCAAGGCCGCGAACCAGCTGATCGTCGCCGGGACGGTCCAACTGGTCGCGGAAGCGCTGGTGTTCCTGCAGGCGCACGGCGTTGACCAGGAAGCGGCGGTCCGGGTGCTCGCCGGTGGTCTCGCCGGGAGCACAGTCCTGGACCGCAAGGCACCAGGCATGATCGCCCGGAACTTCACCCCGGGATTCCGGGTCGATCTGCACCACAAAGACCTCGGCATCGTCACCGCCGCGGCTCGTCAGATGGGCGTCGCCATCCCCCTCGGCGCACATGCCGCCCAGCTGATGGGTGCGGTGCGCGCACAGGGGCACGGCGATCTCGACCACACCGCGTTGCTGCTGCTCGTCGAAGAGCTGGCCGGCCGGTCGCCCGCTCGAATCAAGGCCTGACCCCGAAATTCCCCATCGCCCGAAACAGCGCGGGCCGAATCCGCCGCCGGTACGCCCGAAAGTCGGTCAGCCGGGTCACGCATAGGAGTGAGTAGAAATGCCAGGTAAAGCCACCAGCGGCCCGAGAGACCCCCAGCGAGCCCTCGGCGGGCTGTCGCGGCGCCGATTCATCCAGGTGCTCGGCGGCGGTGCCGCGGCCGTCGCGGGGGGCTCGTTGCTGGCCGCGTGCGGCGCCTCCTCCGGCAGTGCGGGCGCGGACACGAGCAGCGGAAAGGTCGCGCTGCAGTTGGTCTTCATCAAGAACGTGCAGTTCGCGGGTAGCTATTTCGCGGACTCGAAGGGGTACTGGAAACAGCGCGGGCTAGAGGTCGACCTGCTGCCCGGTGGCCCGAACCTGACCGTCGAGCCGGTCGTGGTGTCCGGTCGCGCGCTGGTCGGCATCACGCACACCGCGCAGGCGGTCAAGGCCATCCTCAGCGGGGCCGCCCTGAAGATCATCGGCGCGGGCTTCCAGAAGAACCCGTTCGTGCTGATCTCGCGGGCGGTCAAGCCGATCAAGACGCCGCAGGAGCTCGCGGGCAAGAAGATCGGTGTGCAGGCCCTCGACCTTCCGGTCTTCACCGCCTTTTTGAAGGCGGTCAACGTGGACAAGTCGACCTTCACCATTGTGCCGCTGCAATCCGATCCGACACCGCTGGCCACCGGCGAGCTCGACGGGATCATGGGTTTCTACAGCAACGAGCCGAACTTCCTGCGTATCAAGAATGTCGAGCCCTACACGATGTTGCTCGACGACTTCGGGTACCCGCTCATGGAGGAGTGCTACATCGTCAAGCAGTCGAGCCTCGATGACCAGGCCAAGCGCAAGCAGGTCGTCGCGCTGATGCAGGGCGAGTCGCTCGGCTGGAGCGACGCGCTGGCAAACCCGCAGGCCGCCGCGGACCTCGCGGTGAACACCTACGGCAAGGACCTCAAGCTCGACCTGGCCCAGCAGAACATGGCGATGAAGTCCGAAATCGACGTCGCACAGACCGCGGACACCAAGGCGCACGGGCTGTTCTGGATGAGTGACGAGCTGATCGCGGGCACCGTGAACTCGCTCAAGCTCGGCGGAGTCGAGGCTACCCCGGCCATGTTCACCCGGGACATTCTCAACGAGGTCTACCAGGGCAAGGCGACGGTGTAACGGATGTCCGCGGACACGATGAGTTCAGTGCCCTACACCGACCAAGCCCCCGACGCGGGCCTGCTGGTCCGTGACGTGACCAAGGAGTTCGTGCTCGCCCGGGAGAAGGTCGTCGCCCTGTCCGAGGTGAATCTGCGGATGCCTCAAGGCGGTTTCCTGTCCCTGCTCGGGCCGAGCGGCTGCGGGAAGTCGACGATGCTGCGCATCCTGGCCGACCTGGAGCAGCCGTCGAGCGGGACAGTGCTGGTGCACGGCGAAAAGCCTTCGGTGGCACGGCGAAACCACCACCTCGGGATCGCCTTCCAGGACTCCGCGTTGCTGCCCTGGCGCAGCGTCGTCGACAACCTCAAGCTCCCCTTGCAAGCCGCCGGCCGCCAGCTGCCGGACAGTGCGCTACGGGATCTGGTCGCGCTGGTCGGGCTGACCGGATTCGAGAAAGCCAAACCCGCGCAGCTCTCCGGTGGCATGCGGCAGCGGGTGGCGATCGCCCGCTCGCTCGTGCACTCACCGCAGTTCCTGCTGCTCGACGAACCGTTCGGCGCGCTGGACGAGATGACCCGGCGGCGGCTGAACCTCGAGCTGCTGCGGGTGTGGGCGGAGCGGCAGACGACCACGCTGATGGTCACCCACTCGGTGGCCGAAGCGGTCTTCCTCTCCGACGAGGTCGCGGTGATGGCACCCCGGCCCGGTCACGTCGTGGAGACCGTCCGGATCGACCTGCCGCGACCGCGGACACCGGAAATGCTGCGCTCGCCGGAGTTCCACGGCTACACCGACCGGCTCAGCGCGGTGCTCTTCGAGGGCCGGACGGCGCAGGCACCGGCCGAACCGGACGGCATCTCGTGAGTGCCGTGGAGGTCGCGCGCCCGGTAGGCCGGCCG
The DNA here is from genome assembly GCF_036008905.1 of Amycolatopsis sp. Taxonomy (GTDB): domain Bacteria; phylum Actinomycetota; class Actinomycetes; order Mycobacteriales; family Pseudonocardiaceae; genus Amycolatopsis. The sequence goes on from NZ_DASYMU010000085.1 coordinate 12,087, forward strand.
GGCGTGGTGCAGCTCGCCGGGTTGTCGCGGAAATGGCTCTCCCCGGTCGCCGGCATCGTGATCCTCCTCGCGGTCTGGCAGCTGATCGCGGTGACGGTCGCCGCGGGCCGGCACGTCGTGCCCACCATCCCCGACGTCGTCGATGCCTTGGTCTCCGACGGGTTCTACGTGGTGCACGTCCAGACCACGCTGTGGGAGGCGACGCAGGGATTCTTCTGGGGCAACCTCGTCGCCTTCGCGGTCGCGGGTGTCTGCCTCGTCGCGCCGCCGCTGCGGATCATCCTGACCAGGGTGGCGATGGCGACCTACTCGACGCCGACGATCGCGGTCGCACCGCTGCTCATCGTGCTCTTCGACCCGGACCAGACCAAGGTGGTGATGGCCGGGCTGTCGGTCTTCTTCCCGACCTTGCTGGGCACGCTGCTGGGATTGGAGAGCGCACCGAAGGGTGCGATGGAGATCGCCCACGTCAGCGGAGCGTCGCGTCGCTTCACCGTGCTGCGGGTCCAGCTGCGCGCCGCGGTGGTGCCGATCGCGGGCGCGCTCAGCCTCGCCGCTCCGGCGGCCATGGTGGGCGCGATGATCGGCGAGTATCTCGGCGGTGACACGGGTCTGGGCGCGCAGCTGGTGCAAGCCCAACAGGCGCTCAACGTCGAGCGGGCGTGGGCGGTGGCGATCGAGGCCACCGCACTGTCCACATTGGCGTATCTGGCCATCGGCGCCGTCGCCCGGCGACTGTCCTATACGGACACTTCCACCGAGTTCAACGGCGCGGCTCCGGTGCGTGCCCGCGGCGCCGGCGGGTGGTGGTGGAGCCCGGTGCGGGCGGTCGTTTCGCTCACCGTCGTCATCCTGCTGTGGTTCGGACTGGTCAAAGGAATGGGCCTGAACCCCTACCTGGCGAAAACGCCGGACCAGGTCTGGACCTATCTCGTCTCCGGCACGGACGGCAGCGGCGGTCAACTCGGCGAGATCGTCGGCCAGCTCCTCGGGACACTGCGCGACGCCGGGATCGGCTACCTCGCGGGAACCGCCGCCGCGGTGATCACGGCGGCACTGTTCCTGAGCTCGCCGGTGCTCGAAGGAATGTTCCTGCCACTGGTGATGACACTGCGCGCGGTCCCACTGGTGGCGATGACCCCGATCATCGCGCTGATCTTCGGCCGGGGGCTGCTCACCGTCGCGGTACTGGCCGGTGCGGTGACCTTCGTGCCGACGTTGGTCATCGTGCTCGCCGCGCTGAGGGCGGTGCCCAAGCCGGCGATCGAGCTCGCGCACGTGTATGGCCTCGGCTGGTTCCGGTCGATGTTCGGAGTTCGGATGATCTACGCCGTTCCAGCGCTCGCCGCGAGTGCCAGGGTGGCGCTGCCGGGCTCGATCCTCGGTGCGGTGCTGGTGGAGATCCTGGCCACCGGATCCGGGATCGGCAACGTCGTCGCGGTGAGCATCGGCAGTTCGGAGTACCTGACGCTCTGGTCGGCGCTGGCCGTGCTGACCATGGTCACCGCGTTGTTCTATGCACTGCTGTCGACATTGGAGTCGGCAGCGCTGGCACGGCTCGCACAATGAGCGGCGCCGTCGAAAACACAGAAAACACAGGAGAAGCATGGTGATGAACGAGTGGGGCGGCAGCCGGATCAGCGAAGAGCAGGCCAACGCGTGGGTGGCGAAGGCACAGCGGCACACCGCCCCCCTGCTCGAGCTGGCAGGCCCGGTCGCCGACCAGGCCACCGTGCTGCCCGGCCGGGTGGATTCCACTGAGGACTGGCTCTACGGCAACTTCATGCTCGCGTGGCTGGATCCCGCCGCCGAACCGCGCCGCGTGCGGCACCTGCCGTCCGGGTCCTTCTTCCTGGAGTTGCTGCGGGCGGCGTACGCGCCGGTCCTGAGCCGCCGGCCGGAACTGGCCGCGCTGCTGGAGGACGAGAGCCGGCTGGAGATGTCGCTCACGAACGACGTACTGCAGATCCAGCTCCGCGGCCGGGAGCTGGGATACAGCATGATCCGCCATCACGCACTCATGCTGTTCGTCGCCGCGCTCTGGCTCGACGAACCGCGACGCTCCCAATGGCTGGACCTCTACGACGAGCTCGTGACCTACGTCGACGAGCGCCCAGCAGGCCGGCCGTCCCTCGACGAGATAGCCGAAGTGGAGACCGCCGCCTTCGCCGACTTCACGGCCCTGGCGGCGCGCACCCTTGTCCACACCGAGGCACGAACCCTGCTGGAGAGCCAGGAGCTTTCTCACATCCTCGACTACCAGTTGTACGCGGGAGTCGCGATCGGCCTGCTGTGGCGGGAGTACCGCGCGGTGCCCGAGGCGGAACGTGAGGCGTGGCAACGTGAACAGCTGTCCGATCGATACCTCCGATCGGACTACCTCGAACAGAATTGGACGGATCACTCGTGACATCGACAGTGCGCAGCCAACTCCCCGGTACCGACGGGGGAGACCCGGCCGGCCTGCAACTGGTCATCAAGAACGCGCGGCTTTCGACCGATGACAACGAACTGCACAACATCGCCGTCCGCGCCGGCACCATTGTGGCGCTGGCCAACCGGAACGAGGACCTCGGTCCGGCCGAGACGACAGTGGACGCCGAGGGCAGGTGGGTCATCCCCGGCGCCATCGACACGCATTCGCACATCAACCAGCGGGCCCCGGAGTTCAACCACGTCCCAGGACTGGGGCCGGACGACAACTTCGCGGTGGAGAGCCGGGGCGCGCTGGCCGGCGGCTGCACCACCGCGCTGAACTACGTGCAATTCGGTCCGCCGTCGCTGCTGGACTCCTACCGTTCCAGCCTGGCCACCGCCACCGGCCAGTCGATGATGAACGTGTGCTTCCACGGCTGCCTGATGGACATGGACCAGGTCGCCGAGATCCCGCAGGCGGTCGTCGAGGGCCTGCGGACCTTCAAGATCTTCATGCCCTACCGGGGTGAAGAGGCCCGCAACCTCGGCGGCATCGGGAGCCTCAACCACGCTCAGATGCGGATCGCGTTCAGCGAGATCGCCGCACACGGCGCCCAGGCACTGGTACATGCCGAGGACGGCGACATCGTCGACCACTGCATGCGGCACGAGTCCTCCGCCGGCCTTGACTCACTAGCCGGATGGGAACGGTCGCGCCCGACCATCGCCGAAGGGGACGCGGCGTGGACGGCGATGTACCTCGCCGAGGAAGCCGGCTGCCCGGTCTCCATCGTGCACGTGTCCAGCCTCGAGGCGATCAGGGCGCGGCGGGCGCTCGGCTACTCCGGCGCCGGGCTGGAGTCGTGTGTGCACTACATGTTGCTGACCACGGCGTCGGACATCGGGCCGGAGGGCAAGGTCGCGCCGCCGCTGCGGGACCCGGACCTCGCCGAGGCGATCACGGAGGCGGTACTGGCCGGGGAGATCGACTTCTTCGGCTCCGATCACAACGTCTGGCCGAGCGCGGCCAAGCAGGAGTGGGAGAGCGCGAAGCCCGGCCTGCCCGGCATCGGCCTGATGCTGCCGCTGCTGCTCACCCACCTGGTGTACGAGCGCGGGATGACCATGGAGCGGGCGATCGCCCTCACCTCGCGCAACGCCGCCGTCCGGTTCGGCCTGCCCGGCAAGGGCCGCGTCGCCCTGGGCGCGGATGCCGACCTGGTGATCCTCGAGGAGGGGCGGCGCGAGATCCGCGCGGATGAGCTGCACTCAGCGGTCGACTATTCGCCGTACGAGGGCATGACGCTGCGGGCTTGGCCGCATACCACCGTGTGCGGCGGAACCGTGGTGTACCAGGACGGCAAGTTCCCCAACCCCGACTTCCGGGGCGAGATGCTGAACAACCGGTTCCGTGGCGCCGCGGTGGGTGTGTTCTGACGTGGGCGACGGAATCTTCGTCGGCCCCCGGCCGGCGGCAGAACTGGTCGGGGCCGTACGCGAGGCCGGCGGGCGGATAACCTCGGTGGCGGATGCGGCGGCGGTGATCTGGTATGGGGGATCGCCGAAGGAGTTCGCCGCGATGGCCCACCCCGGGATCCGCTGGGTGCAACTGCCCAACGCCGGTGTCGAGCCGTGGCTGGATGCCGGGATCGTCAACGGCGACAGGGTGTTCAGCTCGGCGGCGGGCTGTTACGCGCCTTCGGTCGCCGAGCACACCCTGGCCTTGATGCTGACCGGGGCGCGGCGGCTGCACGAGCAGGCCAGGGCACGGACCTGGACCCACTCGTCACCGGCGACCCTGCGCGGGGCGACGGTGGCGATCATCGGCTCCGGTGGCATCGGCCAGGCGCTCATCGGCATGCTGGCGCCCCTCGGGACGACGGTGCTGGCGGTGACCCGCTCCGGCCGCCAGGTCCCCGGTGCGCACGCTTCGGTCGACCCCAGCGGCGTGCCCGACGCACTGCGCTACGCGGATTACGTCGTGCTCGCGGCCCCTGCCACGGACAAGACCCGGTCGATGATCGGCGCTGCCGAACTGGCGCTGATGAAGCCCACCAGCTGGCTGATCAACGTCGGCCGGGGCACCCTGGTCGACACCGACGCGCTGGTCGCAGCCCTGCAAGCAGGCCGGATCGGCGGCGCCGCGCTGGACGTCACCGACCCCGAACCGCTGCCGGACGGCCATCCACTGTGGACGGAGCCGCAGGTCGTCATCACCTCGCACACCGCCAACAGCGAGAGCCTGCTGTTGCCCGAACTGGCCAAGCGGGTTCGTGAGAACACCGAGCGTTTCCTGGCTGGCAGGCCCTTGGAAGGAGTGATCGACACCGGCATCGGTTACTAGGGCGTGCGCCCGTTGGTCCGGCGGCGACGCGGCAGAGGTCGCGCTGCCGCCGAACCGGCGCTTCGGCTGCGGCCTTTGACAGGCTGGCGGCGATTGTGCGCAGATGCCGGTGCATTCCGCCGCAGGCTCGCACTGCGGCAACAGATCCTCGACCAAAGACGAGGTGCGACAGCGGTATCGGGCCCGATGCGGAGCCGGACGCCGATACCGCTCAGGTCAGGCCGGTGACGTGTCGACCCGGCCGAGATGGCGGGCTAGGAATCCGTTGTCGAGTCCGTACCAGCGTATGTTGCGGTGATCGCCCGGGTTGGCGTGCAACGTCTTCTCCTTCGAGGAGAAGGCGTCGAACAACGCGAGAGCGGATTGGCGGTCGACGTGCTCGTCGTCCCACGGGAGCAGGAACTGGACCGGAACGGTGATTCGCCTCGCCGCCTCGATCAGGGCCTCGTGCACGACGAACCCACCGCCGAAGATCGCGGCGGTGATCCGGGGTTCGATCGCCGTCAGCGGTATCCCGATCCCAGTACCCAACGTGATGCCACCGCCGTAGCCGATCGGCGCTTCGGTGCCGATTTCCGGCAGTTGCTGGAGGGCATCCAGGGTCGCTTGCCATTCCGGCACGGCACGCTGCGCCAGTGCGGTGCCGTACCGGACGGTGATCGACTCGACGCGCTGGGTTTCGCCCGCCGCCATGGCCTGCTTGAGGTCGGCGCGGACCTGCTCGTCCTCCACCGTGCGCGGGCGGTCGCCGTGTCCGGGCGCGTCGATGGCGGCCACGGTGAAACCGTGGGTGGTCACGTAGTGGCGTGCGCGGGCCAGGAGCTCCGGTGTCTTCTTGTGCAGGCCGCCGCCGTGACCCATCAGCACCAGGGGCGCGTGCTCGGAGCCGGATGTGGGCGACCAGAGCACGCCGGTGACTTCACCCAGGGTGAAGTCACACTCGACGACACCATGCGACGATGTCTCCAGAGTGAAACGTAACGAATGCACAGGTTATTGCCTTTCGGGAGTGTCAATGGTCAGTTTTTCCTCCCCGTAGGCGGCCAGATGTTCTCCCCGCTGGCGGCCACGTGGTTCTCCCCAACGGCGGCCAGTTAATTCCCCGCCTTGGTTGGGTTTGATCAGTGCAACGGCCTCACCCCTTGTCCTGAGGTGGCTTGAGCGAGCCGGAAGCTGTCACCTTGAGTGACAACGACGTGCGCGTGGTGCAGCAGCCGATCGACCGTCGCGGTCGCCAAGGTCTTCGGCATGATCTCGTCGAACCCTGACGGATGAAGGTTCGAGCTCACGGCCAGCGCCCGCCGTTCGTAGGCCGCGTCGACCAGCCGGTAGAACCCTTCAGCCGCGTCCGGGCTGACCGGCAGCAGCCCGATATCGTCGATGATGATCAGGTCGGTGCGGATCAGCCGCGCGAGCGCGCGGGTGATGGAGTCGTCGACCCGATGTCGGCGGACCAGCGCGCCGAGGTCTTCGATGGTGAACCAGGCGACGGTCAACCCCGCCTCGATCGCGGCCTGCCCCAGCGCCTCACAGAAGTGCGATTTCCCGGTGCCGGATGGGCCGCAGATGCAGAGGTTTTCCTTGTTCCGAACCCATTCCAGAGTCTTCAACGAGTCTTGCGTCGGCCGCGCGATCGAGGACGCCTGCTCGTCCCAGTCGCCGAATGTTTTGCCCGCGGGGAACGCGGCCCGCTTGCGGCGGGTCCGCAGGTTCGCCGCGTCCCGCCCGGCGGCTTCCTCCGCGAGCAGCACCCGCACGACCTCGGCCGGGTCCCAGCGTTGCGCCTTCGCGGTCGGGATCAGGTCGGTCAGCGCGCGTCGCAGGTGCGGCAGTTTCAGCCGTTTCGTCAGCGCGACGGCTTCGGCGAGAGGGTCGCCGGCGGAGCCGGCGATGCGCAGTCCAGAGGTCATGACAGGTCGCTTTCAGAGTCGTTGTCGCTGGTGGAGACGTCGCGGGCGGGGAGGCCGAAGTTCGACCAGGCCGAGGTGCCCGGCTGCAGGCTGTGGTTCTCACTGGCCCGTGACGGCTCGCCTGCGTCACGGCCGGTGTTGTGGGTCAGGATGCGGAGCAGGTCGTTCTCGGCGAACCGGCCGGCGATCGCGGCGATCCCGAGCGCCTGGTCGACCTCGGCGGCCGGGTGCAGTTTGGCGAGGGTGACTGCCTCGGCCATCTTCGGGCGGATCCGGCGGGCGCCGGTGGCCGCGGCCTCGGTCAACCACGCCGCGGCGCCGCTGCCCAGCGCCAGGAACGCGGCCTCCTCCGGTGAGGTGGCCCGCGGAGTGCGGTCACCGTGGTGATCCGGGCGGGGTGGGTAGTGCTCGTCCTGGATCGACGGGTTGCCGGGAGTTGAGCGGGCGTGCCGGGCGACCTCGGCCGGGCCGTTCTCGTCGATCGCGGTGACGATGAGGTCGTCGCCGTGGAACCGGACCCAGACCCGGGTGTCGACCAGCGGATGCGGCACCGAATACCGCACTCCCTCAACGGAAACGGTGCCGTCCCAGTTGACTCGCCGGGTGGTGCCGAACGCGACCGTAAAAGGCTTACGGGTCAACGGATGCAGCCGCTGGCGTTCCTCCGCGAGTGCCTCGATCGGGCGGCGGTGGGTCTCGCGGTGAGGGCGTTCGTTGACCTGCTCACAGAACTCGCGGCAGGCTGTTTCCAGGTCACCGAAGCTGCGGTAGTCGTCGAGCAGGTTGGTGTCGGTGGGTACCAGGTCTGCCTTCGCGATCCGCACCGTCGCCTCTGACCCACCCTTGGATTGCGGGTCCGCCGGCACGCAGGTGCGGATCGTCATGCCGTAGTGGCGGCCGACTTCGACGATGTCGGGGTTGCGGACCGCGATCGACGCGACATGGTCCACCGACACCGTCTTCTCGTTGTCGGTCAACGCATACGTCGGAACACCACCGATCCGCCGCAGCGTGGTGTCCAGGCACGCGACGATCGTCGGCAAGGTCTTGTCCATCACCGGGATCACCACCCGAAACCGCGACCACGCCAGCCACGCGCACCACAATTGCGTCTGCCGTCCGGCGATCTTCGGGCCGTGGCCCCAATCCCACTGCAACCACAGACCCGGTTCCACGATCCACGGCCGAAACACCCGCCGCTGCCCAGCCCGCAGGCGTTGCTTGACCTGCGCGACCACACGGCGGGTGGTGCGTTCGCCGCCGGTGAAACCCATCGCGGTGATCCGCCGATGCACCACATCCGCACGCACCTTGCCGTTGGAGCGCACCACCAGCTCCTCGATCTTCGGCAAGTACTCGTCGACCGGGCGAACCCGATGTTCCCGCGCGACCGGCGCTTCGCCGGCCTCCCGCAAGGCCACGTACCGCGCGACGGTGTGGTGGTCACACCCGGCCAGCTCGGCCGCGGCGCGGTAACTCCCCGTGAGGTCATACGCCTCGAGGATCTCCATGATCTCCCTGCTGCTCTTCACGTCACGCAGCCTTGCCGCACGACATCCCGGATGATCTACCGGGGAGATATCTGGCCGTCCCCGGGGAACCCGGTGGCCATCAGCGGGGCCTTATCTGGCCGCCTATGGGGAGTATTCACTGGCCACGGACACGGGAGGGCCATGTTGTCGAAGCGCTCCCGGCGACACCTAGGTCAATCGCCGAACCGTGACAAAAGGGGGAGCACCCACATCGATACAGCGTTCATGGGGCTCACCTCCTCTCGCGGTCTCACGGTCTCCGGCACGTTATCAGCTCGAACGTCGCCCCACCCAACCATTTATCCTGCCAACCAACTTGGCAGGCCGTGCACGACCGGTCGGCGAGGAGGCTTGGGCGGCGTGGGGACAGCGGTCTTCGGCGCGTGATCTGCGGAGTCCGGTGGTTGTCCAGAATGCTCTGCTGGCAACAGTTTCCGGCTTCGGTGGCCGTACTGGACCGCACAGAAACGTCGATATAGGCCCATTCCGCAAGCGCCTGTCGCGGCGGATCGTGGTATTCGACGATGCGACAGACCTCGCAGAGGATACCGTGCAGGCGGTAGAGATGGTGGTAGGTGACGGTCATCCCGCCGAGGTCGGCGAGGGGCCAGCGAGATGGAGCGTGCGCAACCGGCGAAACACCACACGATTCTGGTAATCGATGTCGAGGGCTTCGGAGATCATCGCCGAACGAATTCACCTCAAATCGCCGTTCGTGACGGGCTGTACCGCGTCGTGCAGACAGCGTTCGACGTGGCTGGCGTGCACTGGGCTGCCTGCTGCCACGAGGACCGCGGCGACGCGGTGTTCGTCCTTGTCCCCGCCAGCGTACCTAAAGCGGTGTTCATGGCTATGGCTCTGTAGGTGTCATCGGATCGAACGCCAGAATCCGCAGCGGTGCTCGTGTGCCAAGTCCGCCGGGCCGGTCTCGCCGATGGCCAGTGACAGCACAGTTGCCGTACCACAAGTCTGCACGTCAAAGAGGTGAGCGCGGTTCCATGCCGGATGGGTGTTTTCGCTGCCGCAAACCTCGGAAATGTTATGCGTGGAGCGAAAGTATCCATCCCGACCGCCTGAAACCCGACCAACCCAACCACCCACTCAGCCCGCCAGTCGAGAGCAGGCATAGTGCGCATGGTTCCAGTCCGGCGGACACGCCCGGGACCAGCAGGTCACCAAACCGAGACGGTCGGCGAAGGCGCGGTGTCCCATGACCGTTCCTCGCTGGGTTGGGGCGATGTGGGTTATGCGGTGCCCCGTCGTCGAGAGGTGGCTGATCGCCGCCATCGCGATACCGGTGGTGGGGGCCGGGTGGCCGACCCGGTGCCGTTCGCCGTCGCGCTGTACTCGGCCGCCGTCGAAGGGCGCCGGCTCGGCCACCCTGGTCGTGCTGGCCCGCGGGGAACCTCCGCCCTCAGTCAGCGAGTCGACGGCTGAGCGCGACGACTTTGTCGTACGCGCGAACCAATCCCGAGCCTGACGCCCGGCGGGCCGGACCCGGCGAAGACTGGCGTCCATGAACACGCCTCATCGCGGGCCGGTCGCCTGAGCCAAGGCGCTTGCCTGATCCTGGGCCGGCGTTGTTCGCCGCCTCGACCTTCTACTGGCTTTCCGGCAGCGCGGGCGGTTCCACGTTCGCCGTCGAGGGATCTTCGGCGAGGTGTTCGGCCACACACGGAACGCGTCGGCCGTGGCAATCACCGGTTTCCCGCTCGCGGCGAACCTGGTGGGTGCCCAGGATCGGTTGACTGGCACACCTGGCCGTCTTCGGCTACCTCGGCTTCCTGAGGCTGGACCAGCTCAGGCGATCGAGAGCGAGTCTGCCGGCATCCGGGTGAGAGTGGTCAGAGGTTCGGCCTTAGCACCTCGGCCTCCGCATGAAGCCGCTCGGCGGGTTCGGTCCGGCCGAGTCGCTCGTACCCCTCCGCCGCGGCCAGGCGCTCCCGTGCCTCGCCTTCGACGATCGACCGCAGATCGGCCTCGGTGAGGTGGCGCGTTCCGCTTCCGCCGCACCCAGGCCGGCCGCCGCTCCCCGGAGATGGCGAGGCGGTCGCGGGCTTTGAGGGCCGCTTTCAGGTCGTCACGCTGGCTGGGTGCGCACAGGTCGGGAACCCCTCGGAGTGAGGAAGCAGGACGGACGCAGGATACCGGCTTCCACGGGGGTACCGAAAACGATTTGCTCACATCGTCCTCAGTGGACGGTCGATCGGGTCCGGCACCTCCGGCGCGGCCGTCGGTGAAGGTGGTACCTCCCAGCCTGGGCCGATTGTCGGAAACGCGCGGCAAATGCGGCTCGGCCAATGAGGTGACAAAGCGGTAATTTTCCGAAATCCCTTAGGCCACTCCGGTGAAGTATGTCCGTGTGGATCAGAACGGTTTGACAGTCGGCCGCCGAAGTGGGAGCGTCGAAATGAAGCTGCCAGGGGAGTGCGCTTAGAGGAAGGCTGCGGGGGAATTCATTCGAAAATTACGGTGAACAGCAACTTGGATTAATCTGCGGTCTCGCAGGACGTCCTTATGATCAACGGGGCTCGGTTCGTCATGCCTGAGCCCGTAGTGCACTCTTTGTCGCGCCATCGACGCCGCGACCTGGTCGTAGCTCGTATTATGCCCAGCCGGAGCTGGCTGATCACAGTTGATGTGAACCCGGTTCCCATGAGCGGCTGATGGCGATTGGACATCAAAGATGTGTCTTTGGTCGATGTGAAAGAGGACATCTTGGAAACGAAAGAAGATGGTGAGTACAAGCGCGGGTTATTTCGGGAAAAATCCCTCCCGGAGCTGCTTTCCGAGCAGGTCAGGGCATATCCGGGCAATATCGCCGTCGTACAGGACGATAAAGAACTCACCTACCGTGAACTCGCGGACAACAGTGCGGAACTCGCGGTTTACCTCCGTCATCTCGGCGTCGGCCGGGACGACTGTGTGGGCCTGTTCGTCGAACCCTCGCTCCAGCTGATGATCGGCGCCTGGGGGATCCTCCTGTCGGGTGGGGCCTACCTCCCGCTGTCGCCCGAGTACCCCGAAGACCGGCTGCGCTACATGATCGAGGACGCGGGGGTCGAAGTAGTCGTCTCCCAGGCAAAACTCCGGGACCAGGTGACCGCCCTGGCGCCACTGGGAACCACGATCGTGACCGTCGAGGAGGTCGTGGAGTTCGCGCGACAGGCCGCTTCGGCGCCGGGTGACGAAGTGAGCCCCGACAGCCTCGCGTACGTCATCTACACCTCCGGGAGCACCGGAAAGCCCAAGGGCGTGATGATCGAGCACCGCAGTGTGGTCAACCAGCTCGGCTGGTTGAAGAACGCCTACCGCCTGGGCACGCGAACCGTCATCCTGCAGAAGACACCGATGAGCTTCGACGCGGCACAGTGGGAGATCCTCGCCCCCGCCACCGGCGCCAAAGTCGTCATGGGCGCCCCCGGCGTCTACCGGGACCCCGCGGGTCTGCTCGAAACCGTCGAACGACACGGCGTGACCACGCTGCAGTGCGTACCCACGCTGCTGGAAGCGTTGCTGGACACCGACGAGCTGCATCTGCGAGAGTCGCTCACCCAGATCTTCAGCGGCGGCGAAGCACTCACCAAGACCCTCGCGCTGCGCTGTCTCGAAGCACTGCCGGACTGTGAACTGGTCAACCTCTACGGGCCCACCGAGTGCACCATCAACTCGTCGGCGTTCACCGTCGAGCGCGAATCCGTCGCGGAGGGCCCGGGCATCGTCTCGATCGGCGCCCCGGTGGACGGCATGTGCTTCCACATCCTCGACCAGGACCGTTCCCCGGTGGCGGTGGGGGAGATCGGCGAGTTGTACATCGGCGGGATCCAGCTCGCGCGGGGATACCTGCACCGGCCGGACCTGACCGAGGACAGGTTCGTCGCCGATCCCTTCGGCCGGGAACGCCGTCACGGCAGGCTGTTCCGGACCGGCGACCTCGCGTACGGGAACGCCGACGGCACCGTCCAGTTCGCCGGCCGGACCGACAACCAGATCAAGCTCCGCGGCTTTCGCATCGAACTCGACGAGATCAAGCTGGGCATAGAGACCCACGACTGGGTCAAGAACGCCGCCGTCGTCGTCAAGAACGAACCGGGCACGGGATTCCAGCATCTGATCGCCTTCGTCGAGCTGAACCCGAAGGAAGCCGCCCTGATGGACCAGGGGAACCACGGCGCCCATCACCAGTCGAAGGAGAGCAAGCTCCAGGTCAAGGCACAGCTGTCGAACCTCGGCTGCCGCAGCCGCGCGAAGCTCGACGGCAAGCCGGTGATCGCCCTGCCCGACGAACCCGCGGACCAGCGGCGACAGGCGTTCGAGCGGAAGACCTACCGTTTCTTCGACGGCGTCGGAACCAGCAAGGCCGATCTTCTGCGCATGCTCGCCCGACGCGCGGAGGGTGGCCCTCCACGCACGCTCGACGAGCTGACCTTGGCCGGATTCGGTGAGATCCTCCGGTATTTCGGGCAGCATCTCAGTGCGCAGCGGCTGCTGCCGAAGTACGGCTACGCCTCACCTGGTTCGTTGTACGCCACCCAGATGTACTTCGAGCTCGACGGCGTCTGCGGCCTGGCTCCCGGCTATTACTATTACCATCCGGTGCGGCACGAAATCGTCCTGATCACGGAGAAGCCCGGTTCGGGGAACCCTCGGATCAAGATCCACTTCCTCGGCAAGAAGCGGGCGATCGAGCCGGTCTACCAGACCAACATCCAAGAGGTGCTGGAGATCGAGACCGGCCACATGGTCGGGCTCTTCGAGGAGATCCTCCCCGCCCGTGGCCTGAGCATCACCGGCCTGGAGTACTCCGCCGCGCAGAAGGCTTACCTGGAGTGTGCCGACGAGGACTTCTACCTCGGCACGTTCGAAGTACTCCCGCACACGGCGGCGCGGCCGGACGATTCGGTCGAGATCTACGTGCAGGCCCACCCAGGCAGGATCGCCGACCTCCCGGCAGGCCAGTACCACTACCGCGCCGGCGAGCTGGACCGGATTTCCGACGAGCTCGTGCTGAAGAGGCACGTCATCGCGATCAACCAGCAGGTCTACGACCGCGCCGGGTTCGGGATCACGGCCCTGAGCCGGAACACCGCGGACTGGCTGCGCTACATCGACCTCGGCCGGACACTCCAGCGGCTGTCGATGAACGAGGAGCACCTCGGCTTCATGTCCGCCGGGTACAGCTCCCGCTCCGGCGCGGATCTCCCGTCGGCGCGGCGGATGCGGGCCGTCCTCGAAGCCCACGACCGGGAATCCGGGCCGTCGTACTTCTTCGTCGGCGGCCGGGTCACCGACGCGCAACGGCGCAGCGAGGGGATGAACGAGGACCTCGTCCACATGAAGGGCCCGGCGGAGATGATCAGGGACGACCTGAGCACCTTCCTGCCGGACTACATGATCCCGAACCGGGTCACCGTGCTCGACTCACTGCCGTTCACCGCCAACGGCAAGATCGACACCTTGGCCCTCGAAGCGTTGGCGGAGGCCAAACTGCTCACCTCCGAGCATCCGTTCGTCGCGCCGCGGACACCGACCGAGGAGCGGATCGCCGCCATCTGGGCGAAGAAGATGAAACGCGACTCCGTCTCGGTACACGACAACTTCTTCGAATCAGGCGGGAACTCGCTGATCGCGGTCGGGATGATCACCGAGATCAACCGCGGGCTGGGCGCTTCGCTGGCACTGCAGGTCCTGTTCGAATCGCCGACCGTCGAGCAGCTCGCGCTCAAGGTCGACGATGAAAGCGGCGGCAGCTCTTCACGCCTGGTTCCGTTGCAGGCCAGGGGAACGGGAGAACCCGTCTACTGCTGGCCGGGGCTGGGCGGCTACCCGATGAACCTGCGGTCACTCGCCGAGAAGACGGGCACTGACCGGCCGTTCTACGGCGTGCAGACGCGCGGTGTCAACGAGGGCGAAGTCCCGTTCGCGACCATCAAGGAGATGGCGGCGGAGGACGTCAAGGCGATCAAACGCCGTCAACCCGTCGGGCCCTACACACTCTGGGGATACTCCTTCGGTGCGCGGATCGCCTTCGAGGCCGCCTACCAGCTCGAACAGGTCGGCGAGCCGGTCGAGCGCCTGCTCCTGATCGCACCGGGATCACCGCGGGTCCGGGTCGGCGGCGTGCTCGCGACCGGGGCCGAGCCCACCTTCGCCAACAAGGCGTACGTGACGATCCTGTTCTCGGTGTTCGCCGGAACCATCACCGGCGACGTACTCGGGGAGTGCTTGGCTGTCGCCGAAGACGAGGAGAGCTTCACCTCGTTTCTCTGCGATCGGTTCCCCGACCTCGACCCGGCAATGGTGAAACGTGTCGCCGGGATCGTCGCGCTCACCTACCAGTTCAGCTACACCTTCCGCGAACTCGCGGAGCGGCGGATCACCGCACCCATCACGATCTTCAAAGCCCGTGGTGACGACTACTCCTTCATCGACGCCAGCGCCGGGTATTCGGCGTTCGCACCGGAGGTAGTCGAACTCGAGGCAGACCACTACGGCTTGCTCAGGGAGCCCGGCGTCGGCGAACTGGTGGAGAAGATCGGCGTCTACAGCAGAAAGGGAATCACCGTGCCACACGTCAACATCAAGCACTTCCCGGCTTCGCTCAGCGAGGAGAAGCAAGCCGAACTGGTCGCGAACGTGACCAGCGCGATCAAGAACGCCTTCGCGTGCGACGAAGGCGCCATTTCGATCGCCCTCGAACCCGTCGGGAAGGACTCCTGGAACGAGCGTGTCTACGTTCCGGAGATCGTCGACCGCAAGGACCTGCTGTGCAAGGTCCCCAACTACTGAACCGAGGATATGGCACCCCATGAATTCCGCTGTCCCGTTGGTCTTCAGTGAAGAGATTTCGGACGCTCTCGCCACCGGCAAACCGGTCGTGGCGCTGGAATCGAACGTCATCACCCACGGCCTGCCCTACCCGGACAACGCGGCCACCGCCCGGAAGGTCGAAGCCGCCGTCCGGTCGGGCGGCGCCGTCCCGGCGACCATCTGCGTCGACGACGGCCGGATCAGGGTCGGGATGACCGACGCCGACATCGAACGATTCGCCTCCACACCGGGCATCCCCAAGGTCAGCAGCCGGGACCTGCCCGTCGTACTGGCGCGTGGCGGGATGGGGGCCACCACGGTCGCTTCCTCGCTGGTGGCCGCCGAGCTGGCGGGGATCCCGTTCTTCGCCTCGGCCGGTATCGGCGGGGTCCACCGCGGCGCCGAACGGACCATGGACATCTCGTCGGACCTCGTGCAGTTCACGCGGTCGAAGGTCGCCGTGGTGTGCGCGGGGGCGAAGAAGATCCTCGACCTCGGGCTGACCATGGAGTACCTCGAAACGCAGTGCGTGCCGATCATCTCCTGCGGATCCGACGACTTCCCCGCGTTCTACTGTGTCTCCAGTGGGTTGCGGAGCCCGCACCGCATCGACGACGTCGCCTTGATCGCGGCGGCGATCGAGACGCATTGGGCACTGGGCAACGAGAATTCGATCCTGATCACCGCACCGATCGGGCAAGCTGACGCGATCGGCGACGACGAGGTCGAATCCGTGATCGCCGGGGCGATGGCCGCGGCGGACGCCGAAGGTGTGCGGGGCAACGCGATCACGAAGTACCTGATGCGCGCTGTCGACGAGGCGACCGAAGGCAGGTCCGCCAAGGCGAACATGTCGGTGCTGATCAGCACGGCCGAACTGGCGGGCCGCCTCGCGGCGGCGCACGCCGAACTACGCACGAAGGACCTCTCATGACCTACGTTGTCCTGTTCGACCTGGACGGGACGCTCGTCGACTCACCACGCGCGATCGTCGAGACGTTCACCGCGGCCTTCGAGTCAATGGGGATCGGCGCCAAGGACCCCGCGGCGATCCGCGCCACGATCGGGCTCCCGCTCGAACAGGCCTTCGCCAAGCTGCTGGGCGTGGCGCCGGACGACGTCATGGTGAGCCTGGGTGTCCAGCGTTATCTGGCCCTGTTCAAGGAAATCATCTTGCCCAGGGCGGCGGAGCTGCTGTTCCCCGGTGTCGTGGCGGGCTTGGAAACCCTGCGGGCACAGGGTTTCACCCTCACGATCGCGACCAGCAAGTTCCACGCGAGCGCCGACGCGCTGCTCACCGCCGCGGGGATTCGGGATCAGTTCGCCATGGTCGTCGGCGCTGATCAGGTGACCCACCCGAAACCGCACCCCGAGACCGGACTGGTGATCCTGGCGGAGTTCGGTGTCCCGGCCGGTGACGCGGTGATGGTCGGCGACACGACCCACGACCTGCTCATGGCCAAGGCCGCCGGCGTGCACGCGATCGCCGTCACCTACGGCGTGCACAGCGCGGCGGAGCTGGCGTCGGCCGAACCGGCACGGACGGCAGGCACCTTCGGCGACGTCGTGAAGCACATCAAGGAATTGGCTCAGGACAAGGAGATCGCCCGATGACCGAATCCACCGTCGTCCATCAGCTGCTGGGCGACAAGACCTA
Source organism: Amycolatopsis sp. (assembly GCF_036008905.1). Lineage (GTDB taxonomy): Bacteria > Actinomycetota > Actinomycetes > Mycobacteriales > Pseudonocardiaceae > Amycolatopsis. The sequence continues at coordinate 28,755 of NZ_DASYMU010000085.1, forward strand.
CCACATCGAATTCAACGGACACCTCACCAACCACGCCAAGCACGCCGTGGTGGCGCTGGCCGGGCTCGGGGTGGATCCACTGAAGATCAAGGCCTACTACGACGGCTACGCGAAGATGACCTCCTACGGCTACGGCTTGGAGGCGCCGAGGCCGTCGAAGCACGAGATCACCGAGGACAACTGGCAGGACTTCCTGGGGAAGCGGACCAGTTTCTCCGCCTACTGCGACTTCTTCGACCAGCGGCTGACCGAACTCGGACTCGACGGGCTCCTTGAGCGGTACCTGCCGGTGCTGCTGCCCGGCTGGGTCGGTTCGTTCACCCACGCGACCATCCACCTGGGCTGGGCACTGGACGCGAACAGCTCGTGGATGACCGTCGAAGGGCTCGCCTATCTGGCCTTCTCCTCGGTCTCGTGCCACCCGGAGCGCTCGGCGCCCGCGCGGAGCGGCGAACTGTCCGTCATGGACTCCCTGCTGCACGTCGCGGGTGTCTGGGAGGACGATCACGACGCGCTCGAGCACTGGGTCCAGGAACTCCTCGCGGACACCGAGTCGGGGTTCGCCGCGGGCATCCATCCCGAGCTCGCCAGGTCCGGGCTCCAGTACCGGATCGCCAGGCTGCTCGAAGAAGGTCACCCGCTGATCTACGCGACGCCGTCATGGGTCGAGGATCAGGACGCCTCGGTGAGTTTCGAGCAGCTCTACTACGCCGTCACCTTGCTCTACCTGGCCACGCCAGGGGATTTCGTGCTGCTGCACCTGATCACCGCGCTGCACGCGATGGAGCAGATCGCCGAACACCTGCCGGCGGACCAACGGAAGGACGTGGTGAACGCCTTCTGGATCGGCACCCTCTGCATCGTGTTCTCCGGGGCTGATTTCCCGACGCGGACGAAGCTCGCCGCGTTGCACGCCGCTTTCCACGACGCGACCGACACCGGGAACCCGGCTGTGGCCCAGGACTGGAAGCACCTCGTCGCCCGGGCCGTCGAAGAGGACGAAGAACACAACCCGAAGCTCGTGTACGTGCTGCGGCGAGTCTGGGAGCGGACCGGGTACCGGTCGATCTACCGCTGCGCGGCGGGCCAGTTCACCGCTACGCCGGAGCTGCCCAAGTCCTTCGAAGAGCCACCCACCGACTGACAGCGAGCAAGGGGAAACCATGTCGACCGCACCAACAGCCACGCTCGACGAGCTCCTCGTCACCAACGTCCACCAGTTGCCGCAGACGAACCAGCTCCGCGCGCTGCACACGATCATCCGCGCCAAGGACGCGCGCCACGAGGACTTCGTCTTCACCTCGCGCCGGATCATGCGGCTGCTCATCGAGTCGGCGCTGGACCTCTTCCCGTTCGAGGAGCGCGGCGTCGAAACACCCATCGGGGAGATCTACCCCGGCCTGCGCGCGAGCTCGCGGGTCTGCGGCGTTTCGGTCGTCCGCGCGGGGGACAGCATGGAAGCCGAGCTGCGCGCGGTTTCGCCGTCGTCCCCGATCGGCAAGATCCTGATCCAGCGCGACAAGGTGACCAAGCTGCCGCGCCTCTACTATTCGGCCCTGCCCAAGGACATCGCCCGGCAACACGTCCTGCTGCTCGACCCGATGCTCGCCACCGGGGGCTCCGCGCTGATGGCCATCCGGGTCCTGCTCGACGCGGGCGTGGCGGAGGAGAACATCGTCTTCGTCAACCTGCTCAGCGCGCCCGAGGGGATCGCGGCCGTGTGCGAGCGCCACCCCGCGCTGAAGATCGTCACGTCCTCGGTCGAGCACCGCTTGAACGAAAACGCGTTCATGATTCCCGGCATCGGGGACTTCGGCGACCGCTTCTTCGGTACCGACAAGTAGCCCGAGAGCCGAGCGGTGATGCCATCAACGACGCGTTCGTGTCACTCAACGACAGCAACGCGTCGTTCACGGCAACTCACGACCCCACACGGCGGGGCCTAGAGGTAACGCGGGCGTCCGGCGAGCGCGCCGAAGCCCATCTGCACCACCAGCACGCCGATCAGCATGATGAACGGCACCGTCCAGCCGCCGCTGACGTCGTGCAGGAAGCCGAAGAGGAACGGGCCCACGGCAGCCAGGAGATAGCCGAAGCCTTGCGCCATCCCGGAGAGTTTCGCGGTGTCCTCGCCGCCGCGGGCGCGCAGCGCGATCGTGGTCAGCGCCACCGAGAAGACACTCATCCCGATGCCCAGCAGGACGGTCCACAGGATCGGGATCGCTCCCGGCGCTAACAGCAGGCCGAGCAGCCCGGCCATCGCGCAGGCACCCAGGGCGAGGATCCAGCCGGTCTGGGTGCCGCTGCGCGCCGCGAGCGGGGGCAGCACGAAGCTGAACGGCACCGACAACACGGTCAGCAGGCCGAGCAGCAGGCCGGCGGTGTCGCGGCTGACCCCGGCGTCGATCAGGACCTGCGGCAGCCAGCCCATCACCACGAAGGCGATGAAGGCCTGGAGACCGAAGAACAGCGTGATGGTCCAGGCGAGTTTATTGCGCATCAGGGAACGGCCGGGGCCGCCCGGCTGCTTGACCTCGACCGTGCGGAGTTTGCCGCGGAGCACGGCGACCAGCCAGACCACCAGCGCCACCCCGGCGAGTACGGCCCAGCTGGCAAGGGACGGCCTCCAGTCGCCGAACGCGGAGTCCAGTGGCGCCGTCAGTACGAAGCCCAGTGTGGCGCCCGTTTGCAGGCTGGCGGTGTAGAAGCCGGTCATCATCCCGATTTTCGCCGGGTAGGAGGCCTTGATGACCACGGGGATCAACACGGCGGTGATCGCGATGCCGATGGCGCCGACCAGTGTGCCGGCGAGCACCGTGAACTGGCCGCTCGCCACCCGCAGGACAAGCCCTCCGGCCAGCAGGACGAGCGCGATGGCGACAGCGGCGCCGATTCCCACGCGACGCGCCAGCGCCGGTGCGGCCAGGCCGGCGAAGGCGAAGCACAGAACCGGGACGGTGGTGAGCAGCCCCGCCCAGGCCGATGAAGCGCCGAGCGACGTGCGCATCTCGTCGAGCAGCGGTCCGACAGTGGTGATCGCCGGGCGCAGGTTCGCCGCGACCAGGATCACCGCGACCGCCAGCAGCACCCCGTTGTTCAGGGGCACGCCGGGCCCGGGTCCACCGGTTTCGGTCTGCTCGAGGTCGGGACTTCCGGCGTGGTCCTGGCCGGGAATACGGCTTTGGGCAGACATGATTGCCATTATGACAGACAGGTTCGGAGCGGGCTGACGAATGAACGGAAAGTGCTCCCGGTATCGTGGCGCAATAGTCCATTCAGGGGAGGAAGTCAGTGCTCATCGACAAAATCGCCTGGATCAGGGTCGAGCGGGGCGCTGTCCTCTGCGCGCGTTCGGCGGGTAAGGACCTCTACTACCTTCCCGGTGGTAAACGGGAATCGGGTGAAAGCGACATCGAAACCCTTATCCGCGAAATTGACGAGGAACTCGGCGTGACCATCGCGGCGGGTACGGCCAGGGAGGCTGGGGTTTTCGAAGCTCAGGCGGACGGCCGCGCGGACGATGTCACGGTTCGGCTGACTTGCTATACCGCCGATTATTCCGGGGTGCTGGAATCGAATAGCGAAATCGAAGAATTCGCTTGGCTCACTTATGCCGACCGCGACCGTGTTTCCTTGGCTGGGCGGGTGGTTTTCGGAGATCTCCACGAGCGAGGTCTGCTCGGCTGAATGATTGGCTTCTGTGGCCGCTCTCGTCGGCGGAACGCTGTGAAGGCCGTCTTAGGGAACTCAGGGTCCCTCAGGATTCCCTTCACGACATCGACGACAAGCGAGCGAGAACGGCGGAAGCCGGCAGCCAGCCTTAGTCCAGCTGGTCACTGCGCGGACCAGCACGGCGGAGCGGTAGACGATGGCGAGCTTGTCGTAGCGGGTCGCCAAGCCGCGCCATTGCCTGACCCGGTTGAAGCCTCGTTCCACAACGTTGCGTCCGCGGTAGTCAACCGGATCACATTGCGGCGGGCGGCCGCCGCGGGAGCCACGGCGTGCGCGGTGCCCGATTTCGGTCACTGGTTCGATCGTCATTCCCGCCCCGCCCTTCCGGCACTGCCGCAGTAAATCCGGCATTTACCGCGACAGGCCGTGGGGTGGTGCGGATGCCAGTCGTGCCGCTGGTGGTAGTGGCGTGTGCCGAGGGTGGGCTTCGAACGCCTGGATCACCAGCTCTGAAAAGCGTCGGGAGGCCTTGAACTGGCTGGCGGTCGATGTGGCGTGGATCCCCTTGTTGGCCGTGAGTATGAGAATCAGGTCGTCCAGGACGAAGTCTGACCGTAGGTGCCCCGCTTCCTTGGCTCGCTGAGCTAGTTCGGCGACTGCTTTCACCGTGTACTCACGGGCTGCGGCGACATCCTTCACCCCCGGGTAGGTCGACAGGAAGGCTTCGGTGAAGCCCCGATCGCGTGCGTGCAGCTCACAGAATCTCTCGATCACCAGGCACAGGCCACGCCACGGATCAGGATCGGCGCACCCCTCGTCGACAATGGCGCGACATGCATTCAGCTGGTCCGCGAAGGCCTCGGCGACCAGCATCTGCTTGGTCGGGAAGCGACGGTACAAGGTGGCAGGTCCCACCCCGGCACGCCGCGCGACCTCCCGCATCGGCACGTCCAGGCCGTCGGTGGAGATCAGCGCTCGGGCCGCGTCGAGGATGCGTTCGCGGTTGTCCAGCGCGTCGGAGCGCAACGTATGAGGCAAATGGTCGGTCACCACTCTCACTTTACCTAAACGGACGGGGGTGTCCGTTATCGTCCGAGACGTAGAAGCTTTCGCGCTTGAGCTGTCCGCGAACCTGGAGACCATATTGAAGGCAATCTCGATCAAGACGTTCGGAAGTCCTGACGGTCTGGCTGTTGTCGACCTGCCGGTACCCGCACCTGCTGCCGGGCAGGTACTGATAGCCACCGAGGCGGTGGGCATCGGTGGTTCCGACACCATGGTCCGAAGCGGGGCTCGGCCCGACTTCGGCTTCAAGGAGGGCCATATCCCGGGTAGCGAGGTGGCGGGCACCGTGACCGCGGTCGGTGACGGCGTCGACGCGTCATGGATCGGCCTGCGGGTGTGGGGCTTCACCGGCCTCGGCGGAGGCTACGCCGAACAGGCCGTCGCGCCGGTAGAGCAGGTTCTTCCCCTGCCCAGCAGCCTGTCCGCCGCTGCCGCGGTGACGCTCGGTATTTCCGGTGCGGTGGCCCACTTCGGGCTTCGCCACGCCCATTTCGCTCCCGGGGAGACGGTCTTGGTGCGTGGCGCGGCCGGCGGTATCGGGATCATGGCGGTGCAGCTCGCGGCTCACGGTGGTGCCGCCGCGGTGGCGGTCACGACATCGTCATCCGAGCGCGGCGAGCGGCTGCGCAGTCTCGGCGCGACCCACGTGCTGGACCGTTCCGGCGATGGAGGGGAAGAGGCTCCCGCGGGCTATGACGTCATCATCGACGTGGTGGCCGGTGAGGACATGCCGTCGTTCTTCGACAGGCTCAACCCGAACGGCCGCATGGTGGTCGTGGGTGCTCTCGCAGGTCAGCCGCCCGCGGACTTCGGCACGAAGATCATGGCGGCGTTCGAGAAGTCGATGTCCTTCGCCACTTTCAGCGCAGGTACCCTCACCCCAGCCGACCTGAGTGCCGCATGCAGCAAGCAGTTCGGCGCAGCCAGCCGTGGCGAGATCGAAGCGGTGGTGCACGAGGTGCTGCCGCTGGAGGCAGCGGTGCTGGCGCACCAGAAGATGGACGCGGGTGAAGTCTTCGGCAGGATCGTGCTGACACCGTAGCCTCGCGCTCTCTCCTCCGTGGGGGGCCTGGGGTATCCCCGGGCCGGGGTCCCGCCATGCGAGACCCCGGCGCGGCCTCTCGCGGTGTTGTACAGGCGCAGGTTCATTCGTTTTCTACGGTGGATCGTGCCGCCCGTTCGGCCGGGGCCCGGGGGCCGGTACGGAGGCCGCAGTGAGGTTGAGGCGGGCGCCCATGTCGAGGTTCACCTCCCCGTACGGGCGGATGTGGGACCAGAACAGCGGGGTCAGGCCGCGCCGGCCGGCGGGCGTGAGGAAGACCGCCCACTGCGGTTCGCCGAGGATGTCCTGGAGCATCAGGGTGTCGACCAGGGCCGATTGCAGAATCCGCAGGCACAGCATGAACATCTCCTGCTGGTCGCGCCGGTTCGAGGCGATCTCCCCGCCTTTGCCGTGGGCGATCACGGGGTTGGCGCCGTTGGAGGACTCCATGACGTTCAGGCCCTCCTCGATCTCCCGCTGAAGGTCCCGAAGCCGCAGGTAGCGGGCCACGAAGATGGTTTTCTGGGCGCGGCCACCTCCAGCATCGCCGCGTCGGTGGGGTGGGCTGCGTTGCCCGTACAGCTGGGCGATGAGTTCCGAACCCGATTTCCGACTGACCATGCGAGTCCGTGTAGTTAGCCTCGACGTCGCGGCCAGAAGCGCGCGGGTTCGCGAATTCCTGGACGTCGATCTGTTCGAACCTGCGCGGGGTAACGGGCATGAACGTCCGTTGTGGAGCGTGTTCGCGGAGACTATCGCGGGATGGTGGCTCTGCGCTCGGGATGGGCGGCGTAGACGTAGTCCATCGCGGTGCTGACGCTGATGCCGAAGACCCGCATGAGGTGGACAGGGGCGGCGGTGTGCCGGGCCTCGTCGAGAATGCGGTCCTGCCGCAGTGCAGATGGAACCCACGCCGAGCGGCCAGAACACGCCGTTGACGACCATGCTGGAGACCGGAGGTTGGGTGGTCATGTCGGCGGTCTGCTAGCTGACCAGGAGGTATGGGTTGGCTGTCACTGGCCATCGGCGTTGTCGCTCTCGCAGCCAGGCCAGGGCGAGCGTGAGGGTGAGCTCGTCGAGATGGACGATGTGACGGCCACTGGGACGCCGGACGACGAGCTTGCCTCGCGCCGGGTCGAGATCGGCGAGCAGCAGCGTGGTGACCTCCCGTTTGCCTAGACCGTGGATCGCAATGAGGGCGACCATGAGTTTGGCAAGTGGACCTTGAGCCCGATCGATCAGGCCACGTAGCCGGTCGGTGGGGATCGACGTGGGCAGTCGCACGATGGCGGCGAGGGCGAAACGATGCGCAGGCTGCGGGCCACCAGGACGCGCAGCGGGTCCTCCCAGTGTCGGGCGCGCGCGTACCGGTTGAACTCGATCATCAGCGACTCGGCTGAGGAAGCTAGCGTAGGCAACCGGTCCAACGAGCCGACGGTGATGCAACTCCAGTCCCGGCGCGCGTCGAACAACATTCGCTGGGCGGGGTCGACCACATGTGGCGAGATTGGAGCCTTGGGCGGCCGGTGGCCTGCGGCGCGCTGGCGTGCTGGCGTGCTGGCGTGCACGATGGTGGGGGACTTCGTAGCCAAGGTGGCCGGCGCGACGGTGGAGTTTGAGCGCGAACTCGCCGCCGAGCCATAGCTGGGTCGCGGCATCCCGGGCGGCATCAGGACCCCACTCGGTGATCTGCACCGAACATGCCCGGCAGAGGCCGTCGGCGCGAATTGGGGACGTGGCTCGTCGGCACCGCGAGCAAGGCCCGATCGGGTGTCCGAGGGTGTATTTCCAGCCGCGGCAGGGGCTGCAGCGTGGATAGGCATGGATACCCCAGCAGCCGCAGTCGACACAGTCACGTGCCACTGAGGTGTCGCGGATCGTGATCGGGAGGAAAACGCGACGCGGCCCTAACATCCCGGCACGTCACAGGATCTCGGCCATGTGCTTGTCGAACCGTGGCAGATCGTCGAGCACGTCCGCCGGGACAAAGTCCTCGCCGTCCGCGTCGCGCACGGCGAGCGCAATGCGGCCGATGCGCGCCAGACAGTATTTCGTGGCTTTGGAGAATCCTCGCACCGTCGCGAAGGCGACTGCAACGGTGCATACCTCGTCCTGGCCGCGCAGAACGCGGTCCCGGATACGTGCCTCGTACTCCTCAAGGATTCGTCGCCGCCGGGTGCGGTCAGGCACCTTTCCTCGTATCGGCCGGTCCAGCGGCTGGGCCCGCGGCAAGCGGCTCCCCGGCAGGATCAGCCCCAGCTGGCACGCCCTGCCCGATCGTTGGTCGGTGATCCAGCCTGGATCGTCAGTGCGGATGGCCAGCAGGCACAGGCGGCACAGGCCGTCGGTGTTGATGTGACTGCAGTGCCCGCACCGCCTGCAGTCGGCATGTCGATCGGCACCGCCCATGCCTACACCACCGCGGTGATCGACCTCCTCGCCGCCCGGTCTGCTCAAGGTCCTGCGTGAGCACCAACCGGAGTACGTCCTGCTCGACGGGACGCTCGCCGAGTGCGACCGCGTGGGCGATGGCCGGGCCGACTACTCGCACAAGCACCGTCGCCATGGCGTGAACGTGCAGGTTGTGACCGATCTGGCCGGGCAAGTGCTGTGGATCTCGCCGGCCTTGCCGGGCCGGTGCCACGATCTGACCGCGGCCCGTGCCCACCGGCTCATCCGGATCTGCGAACGCCAAGGCGTCCCCGTCCTCGCGGACCGTGCCCATCAGGGCGCCGGCCCCTGGGTCACCACCGGCCGCAGACGACCGCCCAGCGGTCGGTCGACCGGGCACTCGCCGCGCACCGGGCAGCCGTCGAACGAGGCCTGGCTTTGCTGAAGTCCTGGTGGATCTTCCGCAGGTCCCGGATCAGCCCCAACCGCACGACGTCAGTCGCCAACGCCGTCCTCACCCTGGAGAGGCAACCCTGAAAGGGCTCAATGGTTACGAATCGGCCGCCAATCGAAGCTGACAGCCAATCACGAAAGGTCGAGAATAACGGAGTCCTATTTGGCGTGTTTCGCTGGGAGAGCGTCAAGCAGTTTCGCGGTCCGTGCCTGAATCGGGGCATCGAGCGAATCATCTGTCAAGATGTACGGGCTCTTATTGTCCAAAATCGCTGCGACAACCATGTCGCCAACCGCGAGGGGCGAGACACCTTCGCTTATCCCTGTAGAAATGGCACTCCGCCAGGTCGCCGCGGCATCCCCGCCATCCGCCACGTCAGAGGGCGCGAGCGCTTCCGAATTGGCGATAATCCCGGTTGCTACCGCGCCCGGCAGCAAAATACTCATGCCGACTTGGAGCGGCGCCAATTCCTCACGAAGCGACTCAGACAGGCCAACCACGGCAAACTTCGAGCCGTGGTAGAGGTAGCCGGCACCCCCTGAAACCACGCCGGCACCTGACGAGGTATTGACGATGTGCGATTCACCCTCTCGGGCAAGCATGCGTGGGAGGAACGTCTGGAGTCCGTTGATCACACCCCCGAGATTGACCTCCATAACCCAGTCCCATGATTCGTATGACATTGCCTCCACAGTGACTCGTGTGGCAAGCCCTGCGTTATTGAACAAAAGCGACACTGGGCCAAGCTTGGCTTCAATATCGTCGGCAACGTCTGCGAACGCAGCACGGTCGCGAACGTCCAGGACCCTCGCCTCGACGGTTGTGACGTCCGACAGTTGCGCCACGGCGGCTTCGAGCGCCTTTTCGTTGACGTCGACGATCGCGATTTTCACGCCGGCCCTGCCGAGTGCATGGGCGATCCCAAGGCCGATGCCCTGCGCGCCACCGGTGATGAAGGCGGTGCGTCCCGAAAGGTCTTTCATCTTGAATCTCCTCGCGTTATGATGATCCTGAAACTCGCATCTGGATTGCGCCCAACAGTCAAGTCGCGTCGCAACAGAGAACGCGGCGCATCCGGTTTGCGGACTTCTCGAACGTTGGACTGGACACTCAAATTCTCTCAGTCACGACTTGGCTCGCGAAATTCGTGTCATTCGGATGCTACAACACGCTCCGTAATTGCCGATAGGAGCCACAGGTCCGATACCGGAGAAATAGCGCTCGAAATCTTCAGCTTGCCGCCTACGAGCGCGGCCTGGAGGCGATCCTGGGCCGATTCGAGTTCCCCGTCCTCAATTTCGTAGATTGCAAGGTACCGATGAGGAGCGCCCGGAGATGTACCGTCCACGACTCGGAATCGCTGCGCGGCAACGAACCCGTCGATGGCGAGCACTTCCCCCAGGTGCGTGTCGGAATACCACGAGTTGTACTCATCGTCTTCACCCTCGACCGGATCGGTAAGCGTGACAACAATTTCCCTCATCAGGTGTTCTCCTCCATCGGTGGTATCTTCGTCGAATATCCTACAAATAGCTACGTCGACACCGAGACAATCCGAGCTGATGGCGACATTCACATGACCTGAAAATGAAAACGACGAACGGGCACAGCGACCGGCGACCGCCGAGGCGACCTCTCGCCTCATCCGCCATCCAGCGTGTACCGCTCTACGGCGCGGAGTTATCCATGAAGATTCGGCACAGTCTGATCTTGTCGTCCGAGTCTAGGTGGAAGAAGTTCACCCCTGAACGAACAACAATGCGTCCGTCCGCGAACTCATACGTTCCAGACCACTCCGCGATGACTCTGTCGGGCGCCTGCCATGCGCCGATGACTTGATGACTGATGCTTTTGATCGGACCTCCCTGCATCGTCATCGACGCCCGCACACTGGCATGCCCCTGTATAGGCGGGTTGTTGCCGTGGATAACTGTCACGTCGTCCGTCATGCGTTTCAGCAAATCATCAGGTACGCCCCTGTCCAGGAGCGCGAAATACTCCGTGGCCCAACGCAAGGGCTCCTCGTCGCCATGCGAATTCATAATCATTCCATTTCAGATCTCTGTCAGTAATTTCGCCTATCTGGATTGTTATGGGCGTAGCAACTAGGCAACACCGCCGGTTCGAGCTACTGACCTCGACCCCGGCTAGGCCTGACGCCAGAACCAAGCGATCGCATCCTGGAAGCGCATCGCGTTCATCTTGGCGTCACGATACATAGGCCGGCTCAGTCAGTGTTGCCGGTCTCTGCCAGTCGTAGCGCTCATTCACTTTTCGCCGCGGGGAAGCGCGGAGTAAGCCAATCGGCGAGGAGCTGAAAGATCTCCGCCCGCGCCGAAGGATTGCTGGCGATGTGATCGGCATCCACGAAGTGCATTGTCTTGTCTTCGGCCGGGACACTGTCGAACTGTTCTTTGTTGTCGTCGGGGAAGCAGAGGCTGTCCGCCGTGTAGTTGATCATGAGGAGCGGCTCGTGAATCGACTTCAGCGACTCGGCGAGCTTCGCCCGGGTCGAGATCCCCGACCAGGTACTCAGCCACGCTCGCGGCGTGACGATCCGGCCGAACCCAGAGGCAGCGAAGTTGACCTGCTCCGGGCGGGCTCCCATGATCGAACCGGGCTTCCGTGTGGACTTCCAGGAGTGCAGGCTCATGTCCAGGAACGCCGGGTCAGCCTCGGTTCGGTGGATAATCATGAAGTGGCCCACCAAAGCACGGCGGGCGATGTAGTTCTGCTCCTCCAGCGTGAGGTCCTCGAAATCGGGCTTCTCCATCTGCTGCTTGTAGCGCCGCTGCTCGACGATCAGCGCGCGGGCCCAGGCGTCCAGCCGGGCCGTCCGGGCGTACTGCGCCGCCCGGTACCGCTCAAGGAACTCTTTCGAGTACTCGCTGGGCTCGGGGGGCTCGCGGAACCCGTTCGCCGGGTTGTACATGTCCAGCTCCGGGTCCACCACCAGGGGCTCGCCCTCGTCGATCACGGACGGATCGATGGAGGTCAGCATGAACGATCCCTGACCGGGATGCGCGGCGAGCACGACGACCCCGTCCGCGGCGGGCAAGTCCACCGCGTTGAGATCCAGCGGGTCTCCCGACGCGGTGTCCGTCAGACGTGCCGGCGGAGGCGTCGTGGCTTGCCGCTGGTAGAAGGTGAGGAGTGATCCGCCGCCGCTATTGCCGAGCAGCACAACCTTCTCGTAGCCCCGCTCATTCTTCAGGTAGCTCAACCCGGCCGCGACATCGAGCACCAGCCTCTCGTGTTCGATGTCGATGTCGTTGTTCAGGCTCCGGGGCGAATGGACGTAAAACGCGTAACCGGCCTCCAGGAACGCCGGAGCGGCATAGTGTCGGGTCATGTCGCCCCGGGGATGCGACACCACCACCACGGTTCGCTCGCCGCCCCGGGTGTAAAGGACGCCGCGTGAGGCGGCACCATCGGACGCGACGACAGAGGTCAGTGTCGTCTCGGTCCCGGCCGGCAACTTGTCAAAATCGATGAGGCCAACAACATTGGCACCGTGTCGCTTCTTTTCACTCAATTTCTCGTCATCTTTCTGTGTTGGTCCAACTTGGCCGAAGGCTCTCCCCGACGCGGATGCGTCATCGTGAGGCTCCCTGGAAAGGCGACCCCGAATCAGCCTCGGAACAACGCGCCTGATTCGGGAACCGGGGCGTAAGCCCCAAGTGAGGACAGCACCTGCCAGGACGTAGCGGTCGCGGCGGTGACGACTGGCAGGTTGACGATGGCTTCGGCGGCGGGGATCGCGTCCAGGGACGGCATCTGCACGCAAGCGCTCAGCACCACAGCGTCAGCCCCCCGCGTGTCGAGACGGCGCGCGATCTCGGGCAACCCTCTCGGGTCCAGACGTCCGACGGCGAGGTTGTCGTCCACTTCCAAGCTGATCGCGTCTTGGACCTCGATGCCCTCTCCCTCGATGTAGTCGACCACACGTGCGGTGAGCGGCTTGAGGTACGGGGTCACGATGGATACCTTGCGAGCCCCGAGGTGGTGCAGGCCGGCAATGAGCGCGCCCGCGCTCGACAGCACGTCCACCGGCGAGCCCGCCTCCGCCGACGTCTGGGTGAGCTGCTTCTCGATGTCACGATGCGCGCCCCGGCCCTGGGACATGATGGCGACCAGGCAGGCGTAGGCGATCACGTCCACGTCGGCGTCGGCCAACTCGACCGTCGCCCGACTGGCATCCGCGTTCATCGCGGCGAGCGCTTCCGCGCTGACGGTCCGCATCCGCATCCGACTGGAGTGGAACGTGAACCGGTCACCGGTCACCGCCGCCACCCGCCGCAGCACCTCGGGGACTTCTGTCTCCATCGTCGTGTTGGAACTCGGCACCAACATGCCCACGCGGTGAGAACTCATCACACTTCACCTTCGATTGAAATTTCGAGTCGGCCGGCGGCGGCGACCTTCCGAGCGAACGTGGCGCCGCACACCGGACTCGTGCCGACAAGGTCGACAACCTCCCCAGGCCCTGCCCAGGCGCTGAGCAAGGGCCAAGCGGTGACTCCACACGCACTCAAAGAGCGACGCCGATCTATTGCCCTGTCTGGATCGCGTTGGCGTTCCACTCGGCCCGAAGCCGGCAGCCAGGGCACAGGTTTTCGTAGTTTCAAGTACGGGAAATTCCTCATACGAGACTCCGTTCGGGCCAGCGATGCAGCTATCACATGCGGCATTAAGCAGATTTCCCACGGCGGCGCTTCCGTACACCAGTTGACCAAGTTCCGGCGCGATTCCGTCCAGGTCCCCCCGGATCTAGGTGAGCCGCCGTCTCACTCATTGCATGGAAGGGAAGGGATCGACAATGGCTTCGGCCGGCGGCAGGATCTCGGTCGGCGTCACCATAAGCCAATCCATCACCATCCGCAGGTAACGCATCCAGCCGTCGCTGCCCCGGTTAAGCGTGGGCACGATGCTCAAGAGCATGAGGAGGATCCGCAACATGTCCTTCTCCGGGTCCAGATCGGCTCGCATGAGGCCCTGCTTCTGCGCCCTGCGGACCATCCGGCACACCGGATCAATAAACGACGTCTGGATGATTTCCAGGGTTATCCCGACCGGGATTCCGTTCCGACTTGCTGCCCTCAAACCCTCCTCGAAGGCGATGCGCATCCCATCCCGCGGGTCCTCCGCATCCTCTGCCCTGGCCAACGCCGGAGCCATATCGGTCTCGAAAATGTCCCAGACAACCCCTCGAAGCAAATCGTCACGAGTGGGGAAGCGACGATAGAGAGTCGCCACGCCGAGACCTGCCGCTCGAGCGACATCCTCTACCGATGCCTGAGGGTTCTCCCGGAGTACCTCGCGTCCTGCGTCAAGAATACGTCGGACATTTAGGGCCGCGTCGCTGCGAAGCCGTGAGGGACTCTTAGTGGAAGGAATTGACATATTCGCTTTCCTTGACATCTTCAAGAGGTTAGCAGAGGAACGACGCCGACATTGGCACTTACCCGGGGAAGTTGCTCTGGATGGTGCTCTTGCCGTTTAGCGTCTCGTCGTCGGTGGAGCCGACCGCATGAGCGGCCTGGTCGGTGAGGACGATCGGCCACTGCGTTTCCACAGTGAACAATAGACCGTCCCGCTTCATCGGGGACTGGAGGTCGTCGTTGGTGGCGAATTGCCAGATATCTGCTGCGGGGCCATGCGGAGTAAGCATGTTGGTCAGCGCCGAAATACCCTGCAGGAAACCGCCGGCAAATTCTGGTTCCTCAATAGCACCGGCAAATTCGGTGCTCACGTTGCGGTGGAAATACTGTGGGCGCATGGTGTCCTCCTGGACAAACCACTCCGGGACCGCCACGCCGAAGTCGATATTGTTCAGGCCGGGCGTGGCGGTCAGCGAGCTGAGCGCCGTGTAACGCGAGGGATCCGGGTGATCGAAATTGACGCTGCCCATGAGCTGGAAGTGTCGCAAGTTGTACACGTAGGCGGCGCTGGTGCCGTGCCAGGCGACCACATCCAGCGGCGAATGATCGTACGTTGCACTCCAGAGGTTTCCAGCGACTTTGTGGATCACCTCGACTGCTTGTTCGCGTTCGTCGTAGGCGGCGACCGGCGACCGGAAGTCGCGGGGATTGGCCATTCCGCTCTGGCCGATGTAGCCCAGCTCCGGAAGGACAAAGGACGCACCGAAGTTCTCGAATACGTATCCGCGGACGAACCTGGGCTCGTCCTTGCCGTCGGCTGCACCCAGAATCTCGACCCGGAACTTGATCGCCCGGGGGATCAGCGCGAGCTCGCCCGGCTCCACAGCCAGTATGCCCAGTTCTGTATGGATGAGCAGGCCACCCAGCTCGGGCACGATGAGCAGTTCACCATCGGCATTGCCGAACACTCGATCGGTCATCGAGGTGTCGGCGGTGTACAGGTGGATGGCCATGCCGCTGCGCTGGGACGGATTGCCGTTGCCCCCCAGGGTCCATAGACCGGAGAGGAAGTCAGTACCCACGGCCGGCGCCGGCCTAGGGTCCCAGTAGAGCAGGTTCGGCTCTACCGGAGTCGTGAATGGCGGCGCCAGCAGCGTCGGGTGCTGGATGCGTTCGAAAGGCGGACTCACGACTGACGGGCGGATGCGGTACAGCCAGCTGCGGCGAGTGTTGGCCCGAAGCTCGGTGAACGCCGTCTCGGAGAAGAGCTCGGTGTACAGGCCGTAGGCAGGACGCTGTGGCATGTTGCGCCCCACGGGCAGCGCCCCCGTCAGCGCCTCAGTGCTGTGTTCGTTGCCGAAACCGGTGGTGTAGGTCAGCGAAGCCGCCGCCTTACGGGCCTGTTCGCGCACGGCCGACTCATCCTTGGCCTTCTCAGGAGCAATTGTCATGATCCAGAACCTCCCGTAGTGAACTTGCGAGATACTGATAGGACGCTATCAGTATCTGATGCTTTGAGCAATGAAGATCTTGATAAGCGACTTCCGACTGCTCCCACGTACGGATCTCGCGACTCAATCTGGCCAGGTCACGCCACGCTTCTTTACGTTCCACTCGCGTCTCCGCGCGGCAGAGTTGATAGGTCTCTATCGGTTGCAGCCGTTGCGTCCGTACCGGCTTGGGGTACGCCATCGAAATCGGGTGGTCCCACCGAAGTACTAGGTGACGGGTCTGCTGCGCCGTTAGGTGACAACTGATCACTGCAGTCCGGCGTGGCCTGGGTCAATAGGACCAGCCATCGGATTTGTTGGTCCACTCCATCAGGTTGCGGAGCGTCCATGCTCCGGCCGCGACCCGACCAAGCGACACTCGCCGAGGTTGAGGTGTGGCGAGCCGGTCGGCCTTTGACAACGGCCGTCCACTCGGCGGCCGGCAACTGAACACCGCTGGTGGTCACCATGGAGGAGCAACACCTCTCACTGGACCGACACTTGCGCGAACTGGAGTCATCGGTCTAACGCTGGGCCGACACCGACACCGACTCCGCCGCGGACCGCGACTCCGTGGTCGACGCGGCCGAGCTACTGCTCCCGCCGCTGCACGAGCATCTCGACCTTGAAGAGGAGAAGGTTCTCCCGCTGATCGGCGCCTATCTCTCCCAGAAGTAGTGGGGCGGACGCCGGTCGTACGCCTCGTACGGCACCGCCACACCTCCGCATTACGCCGGATGAGGTTTCCGGGCTGCCGCCGGCGCGGCTCAGGGACGGCGCACCCAGGACTAATCATTGGTGATTTACAAAACATATATGCTGCACATAGGATCCCCTCATCGCAAGGCGGCCGTGTCTCTCTCGGCGCTGTCCGGAGAGGAGGACCGCCCGTTCGGAGACGTGAGAGAGGTTTTTCCTATGTGCAGTGCCGAGATCGGACGACCCATCCACCCGCCCTTCGACCCCGAGGTCCTGTCGGCCCTGGAGCAGATCCGCGCTGTCTACCCCGCGTTCACTCTTGAGGGGATCCCGGACGCGCGTGCGGCGGTCGCCGAAATCCTTTCCGGGTCGCAGCCGTTCGACCTCACCATGGGCGGGAAGGTGCGCAAGCGGGAGATGACCGTACCCGCCGAGGGTGATCGTCCTGAGATGCGCGTCGTCGTGCTGTCGCCGACCGAGCCAACGGGACCGTGGCCGGGCATCTACCACACGCACGGCGGCGGAATGATCGTCGGAGCCGCGGAGGACGGCCTGGAGGAGTTCGCACCGCTCGTCGCCGAGTTCGGCGCCGTCGTCGTCTCCCCCGACTACCGTCTCGCTCCTGAGAACCCCGACCCCGCGCCGGTCGAAGACTGCTACGCCGGTCTGGTGTGGACCGCACGCAACACCGCTGAGCTGGGCATCGATCCCGAGCATCTCATGATCGCGGGCATGAGCGCGGGCGGTGGCCTTGCCGCCGGTACCGCGCTGCTGGCCCGGGACCGGGGCTTTCCGGCGCTGACCCACCAGATCCTGATGAGTCCCATGCTGGACGACCGTTTCATCACGCCGTCGAGCAAGGAACTCGACGGTGAGGGCATGTGGGACAGCAACGACAACAACGTCGGCTGGACCGCGCTGCTCGGCGAGAGACGTGGCGGGCCGGACGTATCGGCCTACGCGGCGCCGGCCAGGGCCACCGATCTCTCGGGCCTGCCGCGGACGTTCGTGGCCTGCGGTTCGGCCGAGACGTTCCGTGACGAGGCCATTGACTACGCGCAGCGCCTGTTACAGGCAGGTGTGTCCGTCGATCTCCACATCTGGGGTGGCGGCTTCCACGGGTTCGATCTCAGGGAGTTGGAGGCGGCGATCGTCAAGGCCTCCCGCGCCACTCGCCGTGAGTTCCTGGTCCGCGCCCTGTGCGACAAGCCGGTCCAGTGAGGGTCGTCTTGCACCCTTGCACGCTGACGTGGAACCCACGGTGCCAAGCTGGAGGGTCGGGAGCCGACAGCGACGGACACCGTGCGGCAAGCCTCGCGACGCTCGGTCGACACGCCTCGCCGCCGCTGCAGGACGGCAGCATTTCCTCCGAGTACATGTCGGACGAGTGCGAGATCCTCACGGACGGTCTCGATCGAGCCGTAGTCGAGGCGGAACTCGGTGCGCTGCTGGGCCGTACCGTGAACTCTGGCGTGCGGTTCGATCCGTATCTGGATTTCGAGGCTCGCACCACGTTTCACCACACGCTCGGTCTGCTGCTGGCCTGATGGCCGACTCGGACGGCCTGGCGGAGCATCCTGCGATGTACCGCAATCTCGGCCGCCTGGTGATGTCGGGGCTCCTGCTCAGCCAGCCCCACCCCTGGTCCGAAGAATTCTGGCGGTCGACCGGCATCGAACGCCTGGGGGAGGCCGGTTTTTAAACGGCACGTCGGCGTGAGCCCCATGGCCTATCTCCATCGCGTACGCATGGCTCGTGCGCACGAGGTTCTCGAGAACGCGGATCGGGACATCACCACCGCGACCGTGAGGGCCGCGACGACTGCAAAGCGCGGGAGGAGTCCGACGCGAAGGCCGCTGTCGGCAAGACCACGACCATCGCCGACGGGGGTTGTCCAGGCACCGGACTCCTGGTGCCCCACCCCTGCCGCAAAGGCGAAGACCCCCTACTGGAACAGGCCCACAACAAGTTCCACAAACAGGTCCGCGCCCGCGTCGAGCACGCCTTCGCCCGCATGAAGACCTGGAAGATCTTCCGCGACTGCCGCCTCAAAGGACAAGCCTGAGAAACACGTACTCCCGCATCGACAGCCCATAATCGCCGTCACCAGTCCGATTCCCGAACGGCTTCGGATCGGTCGGCGTGAATCGCAACCATCACTGGATGCCGGGCTAGGACGAGGTTTCTCGATCCCGTCCGTTCACACCTCGGTGACTCACACGACGATGACGCGGAGCCTGGCGTGTGCTTCGTAGCGGCGGTTCACGGAGATCAGGTCGGCGACGAGCGACTCGGCCTGGTGCGCGTTCACATGCCGGCCCGCGAAGACGTCGCGAAGCCGGGGGATGCGGTCGGCAAGCGCCGGCACGGTTGTGCGGGACCAGGGATTGGCGTATGGAATGTCTTTGCCCGGGTCAGTCCTGCGTGTTGTCGCCGGGGACCTCGCAACTGAGCGCCGTCGTACCGATCGCGCGTTGCAGCAGCTCGTAGAGAGTCGTTCGCTCGTCGGCATCCAGGGCGGCGAAGAGCCGGTCCTCGACGACGATCGCGCGCTCGTCGGACAGAACGACCTCCTCCGCGCCGGACGGCGAGAGCTCGACGATGTGGCGACGTCGGTCGGCCGGGTCGCGTCGTCGAACGATCAAACCGCGTTCCTCCAGGTCATTGAGCAGGCCCACGACATTGCTCGGATCAAGGCTCAGCGCTTCGCCGAGACCCTGTTGACTCAGCGGCCCGCGATCGGCGAGGAGTCGGAGCGTGATGAGGTGCCGAGGACGAAGACCACCGGGAGTCATTTCGCTGATGTAGACACGCTTGCCAAGCCGGGTCAGGTGCTCGAGGAGCGGCAGCACACCTTGTCGGGCGGAATCAGCGGCGGCGGGCATTTTCTTGGCCATAGACAAAGGATACCTAGACCACCTGGTATGCACCCTGCGTCGATGGGCTGATCTTCGTCGGGTTCCGGAGCGCCGGAAACTCGTCGTCCACCGGCCTTGGCTCGCCGGAATTCCGCGGCATCGGTCCGCCATCCGCAGGTTCCGCCGTAGGCCCCTTCACGCGCCCGTCGTGGAAGGTGGAGCGGCCGACGCTCGTGTACATGGACATCGATCACTCGCCCGCCCAGGGGTCAACCTGTCAGCGCTCATGAAATTCCCCAGGTCTGGGCACAAGGCAGCCGAAGGGTTCCGGTTGCGGGTGCTGGTGACCGAGGACGAGTCAGCCGACGTGGTGCTGCGGATCTTCGCCGAGTACCTGGAAGGCAACGGTGATCGAGCGATCGCGAAGGGGCTCAATCAGGACAGGGTTCCGTGTCCGTCCGAACGGCGGCCGGACCAGAATCGGCATCGGCTCGCCGACGGATGGCAAGGCAGCACCGTGCGATCGATTCTGGAAAACCCGCGCTACACCGGTACGCCATCTTCGGGCGATGGACCTCGCACTCGTTGCGTACGAGGAGCACCCGGCCCGCGCGGACGAGCGCACCCTTTGCCAGCGCCGGGTACGCGACTTTTCCACTGCTTGAGCCTTCCACCAGACAAGCTGGGACGTTTCCTGCACGACAGCACAAGACGGTGATGATGATCTCTCAGTCAGGGCATGTAGCTGAGTCCAAGGCGGAAGGAGCTCGAGTCCCAAGGGCGCTGAAGCCGGCGTGTGCGGTGCGCATTGTGTGCGCGCCAGGGCGCCCGATAGGTTATGTCAACCTTGCAGTCGGCTGGGTATGTTCACGGCATATGGCCCTCATAACGGATTCCAGTAGCCACTGTCCGGAAACTTCGGGGCGCATCAATTCTGCTACGAGATGAGTTGTCTGATGGCGGTGCGGGTGATGTGGAACGCGGTGTCGGGGTTGTCCCAGTACACCATGTGCTCGGCGCCGGGAATTGACTGTTGCACTGCGGCGGGGTTGGTTTGGGCAGCTTCGTTGGCTCCGGCGGCCGTGACGACGGGGCTGTCGGCGCCGTACAGGAAGATGGCTGGTTCGGGGACGTGCGGCCAGGTGTGGAAGAAGTCTTCGGTATCGAATCGGTGATGGGTCGCGGCGACAGCGTCGTGGTCGCAGCTGGAGAGCCAGCGTGCCCGGATTTCTTGCTCGCGGCGGGGCCAGCGGGGCCAGGATTGGGCGACTTCGTCGGCTGTGGTGCCACGCTTGGCCTCGGTGAGCTGCTTTTCAAAGGCGGACAACGGGGTGGGGTACGGGCCGCGTCCTTCTCCGCTGAGCGGTGGGTCGACGATGATAGTGCCGCGAAGGCAGCGGCGGCCTCGTGCGGCGGTGACGGCAGCAATCCGGGCTCCCATCGAGTGTCCGAGGACAAGAGGCCGGTCGAGGCCGAGGTCTGTGATGACAGCTTCAGCATCGGCGGCGTAGTCGTTCAGGGTGTAGCTGGGGGCGGAGTCGGAGAGACCGCGTCCTCGGATGTCGAGGACGACGGTGCGGACGAGGTCGGTGAGCCGGCGTGCGACGAAGTCCATGGTGATGGCGGGGCTGGTGATGCCGGGAAGGATGAGCAGTGGGGGGTTGTCGCCGCCGTAGTCCAGTACGTGCAGGCGTAGGCCGTCAGTGCGGATCCAGCGGCTCTGTGCGGGAATGTCAGCGAGGTCCGCGAGCGCGGTCTGGGTGAGGTAGCGGTCGGCCATCGGGTCCGCTTTCTGTGTCAGTGTGCGGCGGTGGTGTGGTCGGGTAGGTGGTGGAGGTAGCCGAGGGCGTCCTCGAACTCGACGACATCTCCGTATTTGGTGTGGATGTCGAACAGGTTCGCGTCGTGCGGGCCGGGTGCGCGGTCTCCGACGCAGTCGCGCGGGACGAGGACTGGGAACCCGGATTGCACGGCGTCGACCGCGGTTGCACGGACGCATCCGCTGGTGGTGGCGCCGCAGATGAGCAGGGTGTCGCGCTGCAACCCGGTGAGCAAGGAAGCCAGGCCGGTCCCGAAGAAGGCGGATGCGCTCTTCTTGATGATGAGGTGGTCGTTGGTGCGGTCATACGGTAGCCGGGGGTCAAGGGCGACGGCCTCACTGCCATCACGCAGGGCTCGCATTCCGGTGGCTTTGTGGAGCCAGGCGATCGAGGTGCCGTCTGCCTCGGCGGGGGTGTAGGAAATCGCGGTAAACACGACGGGTACGGCGTGGTCCCGGGCGACGTGGATGAGGCGCGAGGTGTGGGTGACGACGTCGGTGAGGTCCGCGCCCGAGGGAAAGCTGGGCTCGGTGAAGCCGCGGGTGAGGTCGACGACGACCAGGGCGGGTCGGCTGCCGCGGGGCACGGTAGCGCCGAAACCGGCGCGTTGATACGTGCGGTCGGTTTCGAGTCCGTGATGGCTGCTGACTGCCTGTTCAGCCACGGCGCGCCGCCTTGAGTTGTTTGGCTTGGCTGTGAACTCTGCCCAGTAGCCAGCCTTCGAATAGTCCGAAAACGAATACGCCGGCCAACGCGAGGTATTTTTTCCCAGCGGGGCCGAGCAGCATGGCGAGCCCGTCAAGCTCGGCGTCAGAGTGTGCGGCGGTCGGTGGTGGTGTGCCATTGTTTGCGGTGGGGACCGTGGCTGACAGCGAGGTGGGTGCCGCGGGGCCAGTACCGGGAGCGTCGAGCAGACCGGCGAGGTTCGCGGCGAACTGACCGAGCAGTCTTGTGGAAACAGTGCTAATCGCGCCTTTGCCGAACTGCGCGATCTTGCCGCGGACGAGCATGTCGGTGCGCAGGCGCAGGAGTGCACCGTCGGGAGCAGGTTCCACTGAGAGGTCGATCAGTGCTTCGGCGTCACCGCTGCCGCGGCCTTCGGTACCCTCTGCCTGCAGGCGCAGGGTGCGCTGCTCGTCGTTGACGTCGAAGAACTTCACGGTGCCGCTGTATTCGGCGGTGATGGGGCCGACCTTGACCTTGACGCTACCTCGGTACGTGTCCCCGTCGCGGCCGGCCAAGGACGCGCCGGGCAGGCAGGTCACCACGCGTTCGACGTCGTTGATGAGAGTGAACACAACGTCGGGGTGAGCATGGATGGTGATGTCGTTGTCCAGGATCACGCGCGGCGTCCTTTCGTCCAGATCATGATTCGGGTGGGGATCCGGTGTCGGTCGCGGGGGCGGCTTCTCGTCGTCCGGCCGCGCAGGCAGCGATCGCGTCCACAATGGTCTGGTAACCGGTGCAGCGGCACAGGTTGGCGGAGACGACCTCGCGCACGTCCTCCCGGCTCGGGTTGGGATTGCCGGCGAGGAACCCTTCCGCCAGCATGAGGAATCCGGGTGTGCAGAATCCGCACTGCAGCGCGTGATGGGCGGTGAAACATCGTTGCAGATCGTTGAGTTGCCCTTGGGGCGCAAGCGATTCGACGGTGCGGATGTCGTACCCCTCGGCCTGCGCGGCGAAGATAAGGCACGCCCGGACGGGTGCGCCGTCGACGAGTACGGTGCAGGCCCCGCAGATACCGTGCTCGCACCCGACGTGCGTGCCGGTGAGGCCAAGGTTGTGGCGCAGCACGTCGACGAGGGTGTAGCGGCCCTCGACGAGAACCTCGTGTTCGTCGCCGTTGACGGTCAGCGTGATCAGATAGCGCTCGTTCACAGGTTCACCTCGGCGCACATGCGGTGGTGGAGTGCCCGTTGCACGGTCTCGGGAGCGATGGGAGTGTCGTCCAGTTCGATCCCGGTGTCGCGCAGTGCGTCGTTGACGGCGTTGAGGATCGCCGCCGGAGCGCCGATGGTGCCGCCCTCTCCTACGCCTTTGGCGCCGCTGCGGGTGAACGCGCTCGGGGTCTCGAGGTGATGAACCGAGATGTCGGGCATTTCCATCGCGGTGGGCACCTTGTAGTCCATGAAGCTGGCGCAGGAGGGCTCACCGTTGGTGTCGTAGGTGACTTCCTCGAACAACACTCCGGCGATGCCCTGGGCGATGCCGCCACGGGCCTGTCCTTCGACGACCTGGGGGTTGATCGCGACACCACAGTCCTCCACACAGACGTAGCGCAGGATCTGCACCTGGCCGCTGCCGGGGTGTAGCTCGACGACCGCACCGTGGGTGGCATTGGAGAAGGTGCCGTCCCCGGTGGCGTCGAAGGACGCCGTTGCCCGTAGACCGGGCTCTGCTTCTTTAGGCAGCAAATGGGCCTTGAGGTAGGCCACCTCGGCGATCTCGGAAAAGGGGAGCCACCGGTTGTGGTCGTCGATCCGCCGCACGCCGGCATTGTGGAGTTCGACGTCGTCAGGCGACGTTTCGAGCAGGTGCGCACCGATCAGGAGGAGTTTGTCGCCGAGTTTGGTGGCGGCGAGGTCGATCGAGCTGCCCCCGATGGCGATGGACCGGCTGGCGAAGGACCCCCATCCGTAGGTGATCCTGGCGGTGTCTCCCTGGGAGATCTTGACCTTGTCCACATCGATGCCGAGTTGATCGGCCACGATCTGAGCCATGGTGGTTTCGTGGCTCTGCCCGTGGCTTAGCGTGCCGGTAGTAACGATGACGCTGCCGTTAGTGTCCATGGTGGCTTCGGCGATATCGTAGCCGGGGACGACCTTCATTTTGCGTTTGGCGAAGGCGTCGGATCCGTAGCCGGTGCGTTCGCTGAAGCAGGAGTAGCCGATTCCCAGCACTCTGCCCTGGGCGGCGTAGTGGTCGCGGCGGTCGTACCAGCCTTCGCCGGTCAGCACCTGCTGGCACAGGTTGAGCGACTCCAGGTATGAACCCGGGTCGTAGGTGATGTCGTTGACGCCAGTGTACGGAAATACGGTGATCAGGTTGCGCCGCCGGATTTCGACGGGGTCCAGGCCGATGTCCCGGGCGGCGCGTTCGAAGAGTCGTTCCATCACCATGACGTACTGGGGACGGCTTACCCCCCGGTAGGGCGCGGTGGGCGCCTTGTTCGTGACCACCGCGCGGCCCCGGACCCGGTAGGCGGGCACCCGGTACACACCGGGCATTTCGGCGGAGGCCATCAGCGGTTCGATCCCCACGGTGAACGGGTAGCAGGAATACGCACCCATGTCACAGACGATGTCGACGTCCAAGCCGAGGATGCGACCATCGTCGCTGAACGCGGCGCGGGCGTCGTAACGCTGCTCACGAGCCAGAAACGACGCGGTCAGCGCGTCTTTGCGATCCTCGATCCACTTCACCGGCCTCCGCAGTTGCAGGCTGGCTGCGGCGGTGGCGATCTCTTCGCGCCCGACCACACACTTCTGGCCGAACCCACCGCCCATGTCAGGCACGATCACCCGCACGGCCCGTTCATCGCACCTCAGGCACTGGGACGCCACCGTGCGGACCTGGTGCGGAACCTGTGTGCAGGTATGCAGGACGAGTTGCTCCTCCCGGTCGTCCCAGTGCGCGACCACACCGCGGGTTTCCAGCGGCAAGGCGTTCTGACGTCCGGTCTTGGCCCGCACCCGCACCACGTGATCCGCTCTGGCGAAGACCTCGTCGATGTCCTCGGTCGCGAACATCGACACGTCGAGCAGGGTGTTGGTGCCGGCGTACCCGTGCACCAGGGGTGCGTCGGGGGCGAGGGCCTGCCAATCGGACACGACAGCCGTATTCGGTAAGTAGGTCACCCGCGCTGCCTCGATGCCGTCCTCGGCGGCGTAGGGATTCTCGGCAATCACGATGGCCAGTGGTTCGCCGACGTAGCGCACCACGTCGCGGGCCAGCACCGGCATGCTGGTGGGAATGAACTCCTCCCGAGGCCGCTCGAGGACGGCCACGATGTCGGTCAGGTCCAAATCGCTGCCCGAGTACGCGGCTACCACGCCTGGCACAGCCGTGACGGCGGACAGATCCAGGTCGGCGACGACGCCCGAGGCGACGGTCGCGCGCACGAACTGGGCGTGCAGCATCCCGGGCAGATGGATGTCATCGACGAACTTCGCTCTACCGGTCAGCAGCCGGGGATCTTCGCGGCGGGGGACCGAGGCGCCGATCCAGGCGCCGGACGGGGTAAATGTCGGTTCGCGTGCCCCTGCGGATGGTGCGGTCATCGATTCATCGCCTCCTGGCAGGCCGTGGCGACAAGATGGCGCGTCAGCCTTCGCCGGTAGTCACTGCTGCCGTTGGGGTCATCTGGTGGGTCGATCGCGGTGGCGGCGGCCTCAGCGCAGTCGGCGAACAAGTTCATGTCTCCGGCGCGGCCTTGCGCTAGCAGCGCTTCGACCTCGGGGATGCGCTGGGGAGTCCCCGCGACTCCGCCGAGGACCAGCCGGCCTCCGTGCACCGCGCCTTGACCGACATCGAGGGTCACGGCGGCGGCGACCGTGGCGAAATCGCCCCGCCGCTGCGCGAACTCTGTGATCGCCGCGTGGTGGGCGTGGCGGGGGAACACGACCTCGATGACGATTTCCTCGGGTTTCAGTGTGGTGGCGAAGAATCCGAGGAACAATTCCTCGGCCGGAATACACCGCCGCCGTCCTTGGTGGCCCTGCGCGACGATGACGGCGTCGAAAAGGATCGCCAGCAGGCACCATTCGGCGGTCGAGTCCCCGTGCGCGAGACTGCCACCGATGGTGCCACGGGTACGGATCGGGAGGTGCCCGACCCAGCCCATCGCCTGGCGCAGGATGTCGAATCCGGGCCCGGTCACGTCGGCCGGCGCGGTCTCCACCAGGTGGTGGGTGACCAGCGCACCAATGTGCAGGCCCTGGTCATCGGTGTGGAGAAAGGACAATTCCCGTAGCCGGCCGATATCCACCAGGTGCTGCGGGGTGGCGAGACGGAAGTTCATCATCGGCACCAGGCTCTGCCCGCCGGCGATGATCTTGGCGTCCTCGCCGTGATCCGCGAGCAACTCGGGGACCTGTGCGACGGTGCGGGCGCGGTGATACGTGAATGGTGCAGGTTTCATACGCGCTGGGCCTCCCCGGAAACTCCGGCCGGCACCATGATCGTTCCGGCAGTCGACCGCTTACGGCATTCGTCGGCGCCGTCCGCGGACGTCTTAATTTTGGTAATCATCGTCGGCACCGCAACCTCTGTGTAAGGAAAACGCCAGCGCGTTCGCACTATCGGCCGAACTGGTACGAGAATGCCTCTAGATCGGGGTCGTGCAGCGGGGTGCCGCTCCACAGCCAGTCGTAGGAAACCTCGGATTCGCCGTCGAACTTCTTCAGTTTCTCGTCCCGTGCTCGCTGCTCGGGTCCGTCGGGAAGGTGGTAGAAGTCCTTGTTGCGCAACGACGCGTCCTGAACTATGCCCGCATGCTTGGCACGCCGGGACACATACCGGGTCAGCGCTTCCCGGATACCGTCGGCGGGGACCGCGCCCAGTTCCTCGGCGAGCACGGCGGCATCCTCCATGGCCTGGGAGGCACCTTGGGCTTGATAGGGCAGCATTGCGTGGCAGGCATCGCCCAGCAGGGCGACGTGTCCGTCGGTCCAGACCGGATCACGGCGACGGTAATACATGGCCCACACGGTCGCGTCACCCTCCGATTTGGCCAGCATCGCCCCTACCCGGTCGTCCCACCCGGGAAACGCTTCCACGAGTTCGTCCGCCGACGCCGGGCCGGACCATTTCTCGGCGATCTCGGCCGAGCAGGGCACGATGGCGACTACGTTCAGGTACTGTCCACCGCGGATCAGGTAATGCACCAGGTGTCGGTCCGGCCCGTACCAGATCGTGCTCTGGAATCGGTCCACCAGCCATCGGGTCGCGGGGTCTGCGGCGATCTTGTCCCCGGGAATCAGCGCCCGGTAGGCCATTTCTCCGGAAAACTCCAGGGTGTCGGGCAGGCCCAGCGCGTCACGCACCTGGGAGCGGATTCCGTCCGCACCGATTATCACGTCCGCGTCGTAGCGCTCCCCGGTGGCGGTCACCGCCACCGGACGCGCTGAATCGGCGCGATCGACGTCGACGACTTTGCTGGCGGTATGGAACTGCACCACTGGCCCGGGCCCGAGGCGGTCCAGGCAGGCGTCGTGCAGCACGCGGTGCAGATCCGCACGGTGGTAGTGCCAATAGGGTGCGTTGTACTCGCGCTTGCAGCGCTCACCCAGTGCGGTCATCGCGAGGACCCTGCCGTCCTTCCAGCGGCGCCGCACCTGATCCTGCGGCTCGGTGTGGATCGCCGCCATTTGTGGCCGCAACCCCAGTCCGATCAGGATCCGGCTAGCGTTGGGGGCGGTCTGAATCCCCGCACCCACTTCGCCCAGATGCGGCGCCTGCTCCAGCACTGTGACCCGGAAACCCTTGTGCCGCAGGGACAACGCTGCGGTCAACCCGCCAAGGCCGCCGCCGACGATCACCACACCGTAGGTCTGGCTCACAGATACCGCTCCTCCCTCTCCGTTATCCGGGTCGCAACTGGGACCGAACCGGAAACGGCTGTGGCGCGACACCGTCCGGCGGAAACTAATCCGAACACGGACTATCTCAAAATGCAAGAGGGTGAACCGATATGCCACCCGAGTGACGTCAGGGGACCGGTGACCGCCTCAGGACGGTGGCGCGATCGCTTCCCAATGCTCGGCCAGTTCCTGCATTACCTCGAGCAGGCGCCGACGATCCCCCGGGGACCGACCTGCGAGCAGGCGCTCGTCGAGCATGCGGGCGCGGGCATTGACCTGCTGGTACGTCGCGTGTCCTTCCTCGGTGAGGTAGAGCAGTTTGCGGCGTCCGTCGCTGGGTGGCGTCTCGCGGACGATGAGGCCACGTTCTTCGAGGCGGCGGGCCAGATCGCCCATGGTCGACCGGTCCAGCGCCACCGACGCCGCGAGCGAGCCCTGGTCGACCCCGGGGGAGCATGCCACCGCAGTGAGCACGGCGAATTGCGGACCGGTGAGGGTGGCGTCCACGGTGCGTACCCATGCCGCAAGGTACGCCTGATACATGCGACGCGCCTGATAGCCGGGGGCGGCAAGCAACTCAGCGGGAGTTGCCGGTGCCCAGGTCGCGCCGCCGTTGCTCGTCGGCGCCGGTTCGTCAGCAATCTTGGCCATGGTCCCAGCTAATCATGCCTCCCGCGGCCACGACACAACCGGATGGTGCAGGGCAATCGCTCCACGAAACGGCGGCAGACCGTGATCGGATACCCATTCGTAACACGAAATTGCCCAATGGTGTGTGGGAGTCTGTCGGCAATTGGGGTGATCTGCTGTCCCACCTGGGCGACGACTCGCCGAGCTCGCCGCAGCGCGGACCGGATCGCGTGACGAGTGTGTTTCGCCTCTTGTGTCCAGAGATAGTCCGTGTTCGGATCAGTGGCCAAGTCCATGGTGACGCACGAAGGAGTTTCCGTGATCGTGTCAAGCCGCTTGAGTCGTGAGGTGCGATGAGCGATGGAACTCTCGGACGTCGCGCAGCAATGCCCCAATGACGTCGATCAGTTGACGGGCATCCAGAACATCCAGTCTGAACATCAATCACCGTATGGAGGAACATATGTCAGATAAGAGCGCCAGCACACGCGTCGTCGCGGCGGTGCATGCCGCACCGGTGTTCATGGACACCGAGGCCACTGTGGACAAGGTCATCGGCTTCGTCCAGCAGGCCGGTCAGCAAGGCATCGACCTGCTGGTCTTTCCGGAAGTCTTTGTCCCCGGCTACCCGTACTGGATCGAGTGTTACCCCCCGTTGCAGCAGGTTGCGGCGAACGTTCAGTACACGCGAGCTTCGGTGGAGGTGCCGGGCCCCGAGATCGCCAGGATCCAGTCCGCCTGTGCGCAGGCCGGCGTGGAGGTCGTGTTGGGTATCAGCGAACGCCTGGCCGGCACGGGCACCTGTTTCAACTCGCAGGTGTTCATCGATGCCGACGGCACGTTGCTTGGGGTACACCGCAAGCTGCAGCCGACCTACGTTGAGCGCATCGTGTGGGCCCAGGGTGGCGGTGCGACCCTGTCGGTGTTCGACAGCAGCTCAGGCCGCATCGGTGGTCTGGCCTGCTGGGAGCACACCATGAACCTGGCTCGCCAGGCCCTGATCGAGCAGGACGAGCAGATCCATGCCGCCGCGTGGCCGGCGTTGTCCACGATGGCCGGCTTCGAAAACGTGGCCGACGCGCAGATCGAGGCCATGATGAAGACCCATGCCCTCACCGCCCAGGTCTTCGTGATCACCGCCGCGAACCCCGTCGATCAGACCTGCCTGGACTGGCTGGAGACCAATCTCGGCCCCCAGAAGCTGGTCACCGCGGGCGGTGGCTGGTCCTCAGTCCTTCACCCCTTCAACTCCTACCTCGCCGGACCGCACACCGGAGCTGAGGAAAAACTCGTCACTGCCACCATTGATCTGGACGACTTCGGTTTCGTGAAAGCCTGGCTCGACGCGAAGGGCCACTACGCTCGTCCGGAAGTCGTGCGCCTTCAGGTCGACCGGCGTCCGCTGTGGCACGACGAACCCGATGAACCCCGTCCACAGACTATTCGCCGCTCCACTCAGCGTCACCGGGTGGCCCCGCCGCAGGGGATCACCGCCTCCGACGGAGCAGCACGCCTGCCCGCCCAGGAATGGGACAGCGCCGCGGCCGAACTGTCGTCCTGACGCCTGGCTCGCCGTCCTGTTCCCGACACCAACACATCGATAGGGGCACCAACGGCTCGTCGCGGCCATAGCGGCAAGCGGCATGTCGACACTCCGGTCCGGCCGCCCCTTGACAGCAACCCAAGAACACGAGATAGTCCGTGCTCGGACCAAGATAGTCCGAGCACGGACTATCTTGGTGGAGCGTGCTCTCTGCGACGTCCAACCGAACGGAGACAAGATGGACTTCAACCAACTCAACGACATCTTCGTCCGACAACTGACCCTCAGCGGGGTGCACGAGGGTGAGACGGTGTCCGTGCTGACCCGGGGAAACGAGCGTGCCGATTACGCGGATGCCGCCCTGTTCGCCGCACAGGAATTGGGGGCGAATACCTTTCATATGCGATTGCCCGCTGCCCGCTCGACCGGTGGTACGTGGGCTGTGGGAGATTCCGGTCTGGGCACCAATCCTGTCGCGGTCGAGGCGCTTAAGCAGAGCGACATGCTGATCGACCTCACGTTCCTGTTGTTCAGCAAGGAACAGTTCGACATCCAGGACGCGGACACCCGCATCCTCACGGTCGTCGAGCCCGCTCCGCTGCTGGCGCGGCTGATGCCGACCCGGGAACTGCGCGAGCGCGTCGAGGTGGGGGCCGGACTGCTGGCCAAAGCCGGCTCGATGCGAATCACGAGTCCGCACGGCACCGACATCACCTACACCCTCGGCCGTTACCCGACGCTGAGCGAGTACGGCTACACCGACATCCCCGGCCGCTGGGACCACTGGCCAGCGGCATTCGTGTTCACCGGCGGCACTGATGACGGCGTTGACGGCACCATCGTCCTCGCACCCGGCGACGTACTTCTGCCGTTCAACTCCTACGTCCAGACCCCTGTCACGCTCACGGTTGAAAAAGGGTTCATCGTCGACATTCGCGGTGGATTGGACGCCGAGTTGCTCACCTCCTACATCAAGTCCTTCGACGACCCCCGCGGCTACGGCATGTCCCACGTCGGCTGGGGCCTCGACGAACGAGCGCAATGGCACGGCCTGACACAGTTCCCCGGCGGAATGGGCATGGAGCTGCGCTCCTTCTACGGCAATGTGATGTTCTCCATCGGCCCTAACAACGAACTCGGGGGACCGAACGACACCCCGTGTCATTTCGACATTCCGATGCGCGGCTGCAGCCTCTACCTCGACGACGAACCCATTGTGCGCGACGGCGACGTTGTCATCCCCGACATGCGGCCGACCTGCCGCCGATGAACATCATCGTGCCCAGCTCGCGGCGAGGAGAATGTCGGTGACGAACTACCACATCGGCATGATCGTGCCGAGTTCCAACCGCACCATGGAGACCGAGCTACCGCGCA
The DNA here is from genome assembly GCF_036008905.1 of Amycolatopsis sp. GTDB lineage: Bacteria > Actinomycetota > Actinomycetes > Mycobacteriales > Pseudonocardiaceae > Amycolatopsis. The sequence continues at coordinate 59,761 of NZ_DASYMU010000085.1, forward strand.
TGCTCCACTCGCGCGCGAAACCGTTCGCCCGCAGGAGCGTTTCGTCTTTCACAGCAGTCGCATGCGTATGCAGCATGTCACCCCCGAAGAGTTGCGTGCCATGAACGCGCAGACCGGGCGGGCAGCCACCGAACTGGCCGACGTCCGGCCCGATGTCGTCGCGTCCGACTGTCTCGTCGCGATCATGGTCCAAGGTTTCGGCTACCATTGCACCGCCGAAGCCGATATCATCCGCGCGCTGCGCGCGGTTGGTTCACCGGCGCCTGCTCTGTCCAGCGCCGGCGCCCTCCTCTCCGGTATAGCAGCACTCGGGGCCAGGCGTGTCGCGATCATCACCCCATATCTCAAACCACTCACCGAGCAAGTCGTCGACTACATCGAAGCCGCAGGAACTGAAGTCGTCGACGCGCTGAGCCTCGAAGTGTCCGACAACCTCGCGGTCGCGAACCTCGACCCCGACGGCCTTCGCGAGCACTGGAAAAAACTCGACATCACCAACGCCGACGCCATCGTCCTGTCGGCGTGTGTGCAAATGCCGTCGTTGTCAGCCATCCCTGCCGTCGAAGAGCAATCGGGTTGCCCGTCACGGGAAGGTGTTAGCCAGCCACTTGAAATGGTTGGCGACTTCACGACCGTCGTGGCGGTTGATGTCGAGGAAGTGGACATCGTCCACGATGATCAGTCGGTTCTTGCACTGGGCGACGCATTCGGCGGCGCGGTGTGCGAGCAGGTCAGCGTGATGCAGACGGGGAGGTCGATGCCGAATTCAAGTGCTGATTCCACGGATGTCCTCGCATAGGTGCGTGGGTAGCTGTGCGTCGGAATGGTTGCCGACCGACTTAACCGGACTTTACCCCGAATAAGCGCCGGTCGGGCTCAAACTTCGATAGTTGGGGCGATACTCGAGCTGGCCTCCCCAATCCGGACAGCTCACCCCCAGACGCTGGCAGATCCGGGTCGGGCGAGAAAATTCATTGCCGGAACCAGCATCATGGCGAGCACACTCCACGTCAAGCTCCCTTCCTGCCTAGTTCCTGAACCCTCGCCGTACCCCTACCCGCAAAAACTGACAAGCGGGGTATAGTCCGTTTGGCAGCGAAGTTGATCGACGAAATGGATGGTGGAGTAATGCCTCTCATCGGGGAGTACGAGCCGAGCACGTTCGAGTTCAGCCGCAACCAGGTGGATCTCTACGAGAGCTCCGGCGGCACAGAGGGCACCGACAATCAGGGTGCACCCGTGATTATCCTGACCTCAGTGGGGGCGAAAACCGGCAAGATTCGTAAGACCGCCCTGCAGCGCGTGGAGCACGGCGGCGCGTACGCAGTCGTGGCGTCTTTGGGTGGTGCGCCCAAAAACCCTGTCTGGTACTACAACTTGAAGGCGAACCCGCACGTCGAGCTTCAGGACGGCCCGGTCAAGAAGGACTATCAGGCCAGGGAAGTCGATGGTGACGAGTACGCCACGTGGATAGACCGGGCCGTCGAGGCGTGGCCCGACTATGCGGAGTACCAGAAGAAGACCACCCGCAGGATGCCCATCTTT
>NZ_DASYMU010000086.1:0-16876 GCF_036008905.1 Amycolatopsis sp.
CACAGCTACGTGCTCCTCGACATGAGAGTGCGTTGATGCGGATCGAAAGTCGTTGGGCGTGTGGACGGCGCTCCGGCAGACTGCCCTCATGAGTTCTCGGCGATTCGTCTTCCTCGATCCTGGCGGGATGGCCGACGGATGGCTGTACGTGATCGTGCAGGCCGAGACAGAAGTCTTCTACCAGCAGCAGTACGGGGGATTAGCCTGTCGGCAGGGGCAGATCGAGGGCTTTCTCGTCCCAATGGCCGGCGTCGATGCCGTGGACGCACTTTGTGAACTGTTCGAGAAGGACTTCCGTGGCGCAGGCACTGGGAACAACTCGTGGCCGGACGCTGAACGGGATAGGCTAGCCCGAATCGTCGCCGACATCTCGTACTGGGCATCCGACGGACACACTGAGGAACCGCACGCCCTTTGGCTGGACGAAAGCCGAATGCGCGAGGCCGACGAGGCATGGGTGCCGGTACTCACGCCTGACGGTCCCGGAGTACTGGTTTGGTCCAACTCTGACTGAGAACCGATGCCAACCACCTGCTGTGACCGCCCATCGGCAAAGTCGGATCTCGCGAGCACTCGCTTCGCGGCAAGCCTCCTCCCGCCCGGTGGTTGACCTCCAGTTAGCCTGGCCCGTGGCATACCTGGGCTCCGTCGCTTGGCCGCCTGAGCCGATCAGAACCGAGCGGCTCGTGCTCCGTGAGCCCGAGGCTCAGGACCGTGCGGCATTCATCGAGCTGTTCGCCTCGTTGAGTTCGGTACCCCGGTAGTAGTCCTTGAACGCGGCCAGAATGTCCTCGGCGTGGCCCTGGGCCACATCGCGGCGTGCCGTCGGCACCCCGCGGAGCGTCCGGGGTGCCGATCGGCTTGGTGGTGACCGGGTCAGAGGGTGGCGAGTGCTCCGCCGTCGACCGGCAGCACGACCCCGTGGATGTAGCTCGCGGCGCCGGAGACGAGGAACGCGACGCTGCTGGCGATCTCTTCGGGCTGACCGGGGCGGCCGGCGGGGTCGCCCTTGATCTGTTCGAGGATGCCGGGGCCCACGGCGTCGAGGCCGGGAGTGACGATCACTCCGGGGCTGATCGCGTTGACGCGCACACCGCTGGGGCCGAGCTCCGCCGCCCAGGCGCGGGTGAGGGACTCCACGGCGCCCTTGGTGGAGGAGTAGACCGAGCTGGCCGCGACACCCATGTTGGCCAGGCCGGTGGAGAAGTTCACCACGGCTCCGTCGCCGTGTTCGACCATGGCCGGTGTCAGGGCCTTGGTCAGGAAGAACAGCGCCTTGACGTTAACGGCGTAGACCTGGTCGAAGGCGTCCTCGGTGACGTCGGCGAGCGGGGCGAACGGGTAGACGCCGGCGTTGTTGACCAGGATGTCGACCCGGCCGCCGCCGATCTCCAGGGCCCGCTCGGCCAGGGTGAGGACGCTGGCGGAGTCGCCCAGGTCGGCTGCGACGAAGTCGGCCCGGCCGCCGGCGGCGCGGATCTCGCCCACTGCTGCCTCACCGCGTGCGGTGTCACGCCCGGAGACGATGACGTGGGCGCCCAGTGCGGCCAGCGTGTCGGCGGTGGCGCGGCCGATGCCGCTGGTGGAGCCGGTGATCAGTGCGGTCTTGCCGGCGAGCTCAGGCGTGGTGGCGGTGCTCTGGGTGGTCATGGCGTGCTGCCTCTCGGGGTCCGCAAATGTGTGTGATCGTCCGACGACGGCAGGCGCCGTCTCATCGGACTGGCTTTTGACCGTTCGCCGGTAACAGCACGGTGAGCGCGCTGTGGAGCGTCGGTTACGACGCCGGGATGGGTGCGGGCGCCGTCGGTTTCGGCGCTCTCGCCGCGCTGACCGGCTGCCCGGCGGCCTTCGCGCCGACTGCCGCGGCAATGCCGCTGCTCGGCCTAGTGGTCGAGGGTATGGAATATCTCGGCGGGTTCGGTGCGGGTGTCGTAGTCGGGGGTGTTACTTCCAGCCGCCGTCGGCTTCGATGGTGGTGCCGGTGATATAAGACGCATCTGGGGAGAGCAGAAACGCGACCACGGCGGCGATTTCCTCAGGTTGACCCAACCGGCCGAGTGCGCTCATCGAGCTAAGGAGCGCGGGAAACGGTACGTCGGTGAGCGTCGGGGGGATGTAATTGGGGGCGTAGCTGGCCATTCGGGTGGCGGTGGCGCCGGGGGCGATCGCGTTGATGGCGATGTTCCGCTCGGCCAGTTCGGGAGCCAGATTACGCACCATGGCCGGGATAGCGGCTTTGCTTGCCGCATACAGGGCGTGTTGATAGACCGACAGGCGCACACTGACCGAGGAGCTGAGCACGATCCGGCCGCCGTCGGTCATCGCGGCGACCGCCGCCTGGGTGACGAACAGTTGTCCGGCTACGTTGGTCTGAAAGAGGCGATCAAAGTCGGCTTGGGTGATGGTTTCCAGCGCTCCGAAGTGCTCAACCCCGGCGTTGCTGACCAACAGATCCAGGCCGCCGAACTCGGATACCACCGCGCCGACCAGCTCGTGGGTCTGCGCCACGTCACTGACATCGGCCGGGAAAGCCGACGCGGCACACCCGTTGTCGCGGAGTTCGCCGACGAGCGCATCGGCGGCGGCCCGATCGGATCGATAGTTGACCGCGACTGTGGCTCCTTGGGATGCGAGCCGCCGCACGATCGCGGCGCCGATTCCGCGGCTGCCTCCGGTGACCAGGACCCGCTTGCCCGCCAGGCTTGATGTCGATGTCATGGCGCTACCTATATTCTCTCTATTTAGTCATTTATCTTTACTACTGTAGTTGTACAGTAGTAAAGATGACAACCGCAACAGGTGCGAAGTCGCTGAGGGGCAGATGGCGCGTGCGAAACGCAGCGAGCGCAGCGCCGGCGCTCGCGCCGCCGCGGTCGGGTCGGCGGCGATCTGGCTCGGCAGCGTTGACATAGGGTGTGAACCTCGCGGGATCAGGTGAGCGATGGAGTCGAGAGCGGCATGGACGACGAGCAGCGGGTTGATCTAGGGATGTCGTTGTTCATCCCGTACCGGTACACCGAGGACCGGATTTTCCGGGCCCTCCAGGATGCCGGGTTCGACGACTGGACCCTCGCCCAGTGCCGGGTGTTCCAACGCATCGCCCCGGACGGTTCGCGCCTCACCGACCTCGCTGACCAGGCGCAAATGAGCAAGCAGAGCGCCGGCGTGCTGGTCGATCAACTGGAACGCCTGGGCTATGTCCGCCGGGTCCCCGACCCCACCGATGGCCGCGCCCGGTTGATCGTGATCGAGCAACGTGGCCGGCGGGCGGTCGAGGTAGCCACGGCGACACTCGACGAGATCCTCTCGGAGTGGAAGGCCTACCTGGGCACCCGCAACTTCACGTTGTTGCACCAGATCCTCGATCAACTCCGCGAGATCACCGACCCCTACGCGCGGTAAACCCGGCCGCGCCGAGCCGTCCGACCCCGATTCCCGTTCGCCTCGGGCCGCCGGGCCGCCGGACTGGCGGGCTGACGGGCGTCGGCGGGCTTCGACTCCGCCTTGACATCGTCAGGATCATTGACTAGATTCATCAATGACACTGACGATTGTCCGGCGACGGACCGACGTCCACCCCGACTACCAAAGGGAATCACCATGTCCACTGTCATCACCGGCGCATCAGGTCACCTAGGCCGGCTCGTCGTCGATCAACTCCTCGCCACCGGAACGCCGCCGGCGCAGATCGTGGCCACCGGCCGAGACGTCGACAAACTCGCCGACCTCGCACAGAACGGGGTCACGGTGCGGCGCGCGGACTTCGCCGACCCGAGCACGCTCGATGAGGCGTTCGCAGGCGCCGAAGCGATGGTGCTGGTCTCGACGACGACGGTCGGGGAGCGGTTCGACAACGCCCGCAGCGCCATCGACGCGGCGCGCCGAGCTGGGGTGTCCCGAATCGTGTACACCAGCATCGTCAACGCCTCGACCGCGCACATGACGCTCGCTGACGAACATCGCCGCACCGAGGACTACCTGCGTGAGAGCGGTTCGGCGTTCGTCATCCTGCGCAACGGATGGTACTTGGAGAACTACACCGACCAGCTCCCGATGATCACCCAGTACCACGCATTGTTGGGCAGCGCGCACGACGGCCGCGTCAGCGCGGCCAGCCGACGCGACTACGCGGCCGCCGCCGCCGCGGTGCTGACGCAGGACGGGCACCTCGGAGCGACCTACGAGCTCGGCGGAACACCGTTCACCCTGACCGAACTCGCCGCCACGGATCAGCGACGTCCTCGGCACCCACATCGCCTACCAGGACATGTCGGTCGCCGACTACACCAGCGCCCTGACCGCTGCGGGACTGCCCCCAGAGATGGCCGCCGCCGTCGCCGACGCCGATGCCGGCCTGGCTCGCGGAGAGTTGTTCACCGATAGCGACGACCTAGTGAAGCTCATCGGCCGGCCGGCAACCACAGCACACGAAGCCATCCAGAACGCCGCGACCATCAAGGAGCCACGGTGAGCACCTCCGGACCCGGCGTCGATACCCACGAGATGGTTCTGATCCACCGCGTCATCCGGCGCGAGTTCGGTCAGCTCCCCCGACTGTTCCGCTCCGCGGCCAATGACCGCGCGCGATCCAAGGTCATCGGCGCGCACGCCCGGGAGATGGTGCACTTCCTCCACACGCACCACACCGGCGAGGACGAGCTGCTCTTTCCCTTGCTGCGCGAGCGAGCTGTACTCGACCCGGAGCTGATAGACCGGATGGATGCGCAGCACGCGCAGGTCGACGACGCCGTCGCGGCCATCGGCGCGGAGCTGCCGGGGTGGACAGCGAACGCGGACGCCGCCGCCGGTGAGCGGATGGCGGCTCTCATCGACGCCACGATGCCGACACTGATCGATCACCTGGCCGAGGAGGAACAGAAACTGCTCCCGATCGTCTCGGTCACGCTGACGCAAAGCGAGTGGGACGCGCTCGGCAAGCACGGCATGAGCGCGGTTCCGCTCACGCGGCGGCTGGTCATCCTCGGCCACATCACCGAGGAGACCGACGCCGCGGAACGGCAGAGGTTCATGCAGGTCATACCGGCACCAGCTCGGTTGGCCTACAAGCTGATCGGCCACCGCCAGTTCACCCGCGAAACCACCGCGATCCGCGGCTGACCCTCGCCGCAGGCAACGACCTCAAAACGGTGCAAGACCTCCTCGGGCACGCCAGCATCGTCCTCACCGCCGACACCTACACCATTAAGCGTGCTGCCCGCCTACGCCCGCACCGCGGCCGAAAACACCGCCAACCTCATACCCCGCAACACACACAACTAAAGTTCCATCGTCTATTTCAACCTGAAACGACGTCGCCTTACTCCACAGACGCGTGTAGCCGTTATGAAGAATTCGTGGCGTAGAGCCGAAATCGGACTCCGCACTGGTTGAGCATGGCTGACGACAGGGCCTCGGCTGCTACCCGTGCGTCCTCCGGCGGATCGTTCGGGTGGATCTCTCCGGTCCACGGCTCGATCTTGCGGGGGCTACGCGAAGTCCCCGCGACGTGGAATGATCCGTTGTTGCTTTCCGCGCAGTCGTAGCCAAGGTTGGGTTCATCAGCGAAGGGCAGCTGCGTGACCACGTGTTCACCAACGGCGCGTGGCGCGACTCTGTCCTGTTCTCCATCCTTCAGCCCGACTGGAATTCCGAATAGGGTTCACAGCCGCCATTAAGATCAACTGAGAACGCTCGACAACAGGGCGTATAGGCCTCCGCCGAGCACCACGCGACGAGCATGACGGTCGCTCCGGCGGCGACGACGGCGTGCATGGAGATCTTGAATCGGGCCGAAAGCTCGGCCATGTTTCGCCCGGTGCCCAACCGGACACCGATAGGCCATGCCCCCTCTTCGCCTCATCGCTCTGGTGGTGCGCTGGCCGTCTGTGATGATCTGCGGCCACGTGCCCTTGCCGATGATCTTGCCCTTCATGGATTCGAGCGCAGGGAAGGTGTCTGGACTACGCCATCCCCGTGAACGGCTCGGTACGAACGTATGGCATGGCTGCAATATCTCGGGTAGATCCGTTGTGTCCCTGGGGAAAACCGACTTTCGTCGGGTAACTGCGGAGGTAGGTTTCCGGAGGTTCACCCACCGGATCCCACACCGCCGCCCGACTTCTTTTCGCTCGTCACGGTGCTGTCGAAATCGCCCTAGATCCCTTCTGGAGGAGCGTCATGAAACGCCGCATACCCGGAGCCGCCGTGATTGCGCTGATCATCGCAGGCCTGTTAGCCGCCCCGGTCCCAGCCGCCGCCGCGGTCATCCACCGAATCCTGTTCGACAACTCCAAGGCAGAGACCGCCGGGAACGCCGACTGGATCATCAGCACCAGCCAGCCGGACCCGACCGTGCAGAACCCCGCGCCGCAGAAGGAAACCGACTGGACGGGCGCGCTCTCGGCCTGGGGTATCGGATTGCAGAAGACCGGGCAGTACAGCCTGAAGACCCTGCCCGCGGGCAACACGATCAGCTACGGGAACACGTCGAACCCGCTCGATCTGGCGAACTTCGACGAGTTCGTGCTGCCCGAGCCGAACATCGTGCTGAGCGCATCTGAAAAGACCGCGGTGCTGCGCTTCGTGCAGAACGGCGGTGGGCTGTTCCTCATCTCCGACCACACCGTCAGCGACCGCAACAACGACGGCTGGGACTCGCCGATGATCATCAACGACCTGATGACGAACAACGGCGTCAACAACACCGACCCGTTCGGGTTCTCGGTCGACTTGAAAAACGTCGGCAGGGACCACCCGGTGGCCATCAGTGACCCGGCGAACCCCGTGCTCAACGGTTCCTTCGGGACGGTTAGCCACAGCCTGATCGCCAACGGCACCACGTTCACCCTCAAGCCCGCGGACAACCCCGCCGTGAAGGGGCTCGCCTACCTGAGCACGAGCAGCCCGGGCAACAGCAACGCGTTTTTCGTGACCAGCAAGTTCGGCTTGGGCCGGGTCGCGGCCTGGGGCGACAGCTCGCCGATCGACGACGGCACCGGTCAGCCCGGCAACACCCTGTTCAACGGCTGGAGCGACCCCACGGCGAACAACGCGGCACTCGGCCTGAACGCGACCGCGTGGCTGGCGGGCAGTGGGAGCACGTCGGGCTCGGTGTCGGTGACCAACCCGGGTACACGGACCGGCACCGTGGGCACGTCCGCCAGCCTGCAGCTGTCGGCGAGCGGCGGGACGGCCCCCTACACGTGGTCGGCAACCGGTCTGCCCGCCGGGCTGTCGATCAGCGCGTCCGGACTGGTCTCGGGCACGCCGTCGGCAGCAGGCTCGTTCACCGTGACGGTCAAGGCGACCGACTCGACCGGGTTGGCGGGCACGGCGTCTTTCGGCTGGACGATCGGCACCACCGGCGGCACCTGCACCGTCGGGCAGTACCTGGCCAACCCGGGCTTCGAGTCCGGCGCAAGCAGCGGCTGGACCGCGTCGTCCGGCGTGATCGCCCAGAACGGCAGCAGCCAGCCAGCACGGACCGGTACCTGGAACGCCTGGCTCGACGGCTACGGCAGCGCGCACACCGACACCATCAGCCAGTCGGTCACACTGCCCCCCGGCTGCTCGACGTACAGCCTTTCGTATTGGCTGCACATCGACACCGCGGAGACGGGCACAGCCGCGAGCGACACGTTGACGCTGAAGGCCGGTAGCACGACGCTGGCGACGTACTCGAACCTCAACGCGGCGAACGGCTATCAGCAGCGCACGGTGTCACTCGCGGCGTACGCGGGTCAGACGGTGACGCTGACGTTCAGCGGGGCGGAGAGCTCGCAGCTGCAGACGTCCTTCGTACTGGACGACACTTCACTCAACGTGAGCTGACGGGACGGCTCACCACTGGCGGCGCCCGACGGTGACGGTGCCGCCAGTGCGGTCTCCGCCGCCTCGACGCTATGCGCCGCGGTGGGATTTGGCAGAAGTCGCGGACTCGCCGACCACCTGCGGCGCGGTAGATCGGATCACGGCACACTAGCGGTATGCCCACCCCAGACACGCGTGAGGAACCGGTCGACCCCGTCCAGGACGAGGTGAGCTGGCTGTTGCTGATCTACCGGGTTCCGTCCGAACCGACCCGGCTGCGGGCCGCGGTCTGGCGGCGGTTGAAGAGCCTGGGGGCCATCTACCTGCAGAACTCCGCCGCCGCGCTCCCGGCCAGCCCGGCGGGCGAGCGAGCCTTGCGCAAACTGCGCCACGAGATCCTCGAGATGTCCGGCACCGCGGTGCTGATGTCGTGCGCGGTGCTGTCCGGCCAGCAGGAGGTACTGGCCGCCTTCCAGGCCGCTCGCGACGACGAGTACGAGGAGATCGTCGACAAGTGCGGCGATTTCCATGCCCAGCTGGAAAAGGAGTACAAGGCCAACCACTTCACCTATGCGGAGCTCGAGGAGAATGAGGAGGACCTGACCAAACTGCGTAACTGGTTCACCAAGATCGCGAATCGCGATGTCTTCGGCGCACCGGGGAACGCGGCCGCGGCGGAAGCCTTGACAACCTGTGAAGCCGCACTCGAGAAGTACGCCAACCGGGTTTACACCGAAGAAGCGGAAAGCCGCTGAATGTCAACGGCTTTCCGCTTCCGTAGTGCGCCCGAGGTTCTGGTCCGTCACTGCCGGCGGGCTACCCGCCACAGGGTGAGCGGGAGCACCAGGATCACCGCGACCGGAAGGATCCACCACGATGGCGCACCGGTACGACTCACGCCGTAGGTGATCGCGAGAGCCGCCACGACGGCCACCGCTGCCCGCCAGTCGTCACCGACCACGAAGTCGTACCAGAACGCGAAGAACTTACGCAGCCAAGCCATCAGAAACCCTCCGTCCCCACCTGGGCCGTCGCCGTCGAACGACCGGCGGTCATCCGGCGCAGCACGGCCACCAAACCCAGCGCGAACAGTGCGATGAGCGGAACCAGTGCCAGCAGCGCGGCATCCGATCCCGGCCACACCGCCCCTGCGCCTTCACTGCCCCAGTAGACACCGAACGCGGTCAACATCACTCCGACAACGAACTTCAGCGTGTTCTCCGGCACCCGGGCAAGCGGCGCGCGAATGGCGAACCCGGCGATCGTCACCACGGCGACCGCGGTCAGCCCCGCGACCGCGGCCAGCGCCACGTTGTGCTGGTTGCTGCCGAAGGTGAGTGCGATGAACGCGACCTCGAGTCCTTCCAGGAACACTCCCTTGAACGACAAGGTGAACGCGTACCAGTCCCGCACCGCTCCCCGCCCTTGACCGGGCGCGGCCTTCGCGGCGGCCAGCTCCGTGGCGAAAATTTCGGTTTCGTCATGCAGTGCTTTGAGGCCGCTGGCCCGCAACACCGCCTTACGCAACCACTGCAGCCCGAAAATAAGCAGTAAACCACCCACCACCAGACGCATCGCGCCCAGCGGCAACACCGAAAGCGCCGGACCGAGCGCGGCCACGATCACCGCCAGCACCACCACGGCCGAGACAACTCCCTGACCCGTCGATCGCCAGTCACGCGCCGTTCCCGCCGCAAGCACGATCGTCAACGCTTCGACGGCTTCCACCGAACACGCCAGAAACACCGCAAGGAACAGCGCTCCGCTACTCACTTCCACCTCCCACACCGGCCACACGGCCTATCTCGCTTAAGTGTACCTGCAAGAACTAACAGTCGTTATATTATCAGGGTAACAACTTCACCCGATTAGGGCCGGGTCGCCGTGGGCAATGCAGCCTTCCGGATCCAACGCGACGTGCACCTCGGTACCCCGGCTCCACGCCTGCTCACCGAAGACCGAGCTCAGGGTGCCGTTCCGCACTGCCACCACATGGTCGTAACCGCGGCCCCGGTACGCCACATCGACGACCGTGCCGGCGAGCAAACCATCCCCCGGCGACCCGGCGGGCAAGATCCGGGTCGCCGCCGGGCGAACCAGCAGGCGCGCCGGGTCGCCGGCGGCCAGCCGCCCAACGGCCCGCGCGCGCAGTCGCTGCTCGCCGTCGTCCAGCACGACGAACTCGCCGTCGACCCGCGTCACCTGACCGGCCAGTTCCCCGGCCAGACCGGTGAAACGGGCGACGAAGGGATTGGCCGGATGCCGGTAGATGGTCTCCGGCCGATCGAACTGCACCAGCCGGCCTTGGTCGAGCACGCCGATCACGTCGGCCAACGCGAAGGCCTCGGCCTGGTCGTGAGTGATGTAGACGGCCGTGGCGCCACTCTCGCGGGCCAGGGTCGCGATCTCCACGCGCAGCCGCTCGCGCAGGTCGGCGTCGAGGTTGGACAGCGGCTCGTCGAACAGCAGCAGCCCTGGGCGTCCCACCAGCGCACGGGCCAGCGCGACCCGCTGCTGCTCGCCGCCGGACAACTCGCTGGGATACCGCTTCTCGTACCCGGCGAGACCGACGCGCTCGAGTGCGCCGCCGACCCGGTCAACAGCCTCCCGGCGGCCCACCCGCTTCCGCCGCAACGGATACGCCACGTTGTCCGCGACGGTGAGGTGTGGCCACAGCGCGTAGTCCTGGAACACCATCGCCAGGCCGCGCTGCTCGGGCGGCACATGCGAGCGCCGGTCGGCGACGAGCGCGTTCCCGAGCAGCACTCGGCCCTCATCCACCCCTTCGATACCGGCCACGACTCGCAGCAGCGTGCTCTTGCCCGAGCCCGACGGGCCGAGCAGGACGACGAATTCGCCGGCCTCCGCTGTCAGCGAGACGCCGTCGAGAGCGGTGTGCGCGCCGTACCGCTTGACGACGTCGTTGATCTCCAGCCTGCTTGCCGAAACCTCGTTCGTGGAGGTCATCGCTGCTCCAATCGGCGCCAGCCCGCGGGAGCGAGCAAACGGAAAAGTGCCAAGGCGACACCGATGACGGCGAGGATGCCGACACAGGCCACCACGAGGCTGGCCGTGCCCGCGGCGAAGTCGTAGCCGTTGATCAGTGTGGTCACGGCAACGGACAGCGGCTGCTGACCGGGCGGATAGAGCATCGACGCCAGTGGAAGCTCGAGAAGCCGGTCCGCGAAGGTGAGCAGCCACGTCCACAGCAGGCTGCCGGACAGCAACGGCAGCATCGTCGTGCTCCAGGCCCGCGTGGTGCCCGCACCGTGCACGCGAGCCGCGGCCAGCAGTGAGTCCTGCACCTGCGAGAAGGAACCCATGAGCAACCGCGACGCCTGCGGCAGCGCCCCGGCCAGCAACCCGATGACGAGCAGGGTGATCGTGCCGTAGAGCTGGATACCGAGACCGGTGACCGCGGGCAGGTTGTAGGTGAAGATGTAACCGGCCCCCAGAACGATGGCGGGAAGCGCGACCGCGCCCAGCATCAGCAGGTCGAGTACGTTGACCGCCTTGCCGCGCGCCGCCCCGCCGCGGCGGGCGAGCAGCCGGGCGATCAGCACGCCGCCGATCAGGGCCACAGTCGCGGTAATCAGGGCAAGCCGCACGGAAAGCAGAACCGGGGCCAGCAGATCCGACCGCTGGAACACCTGCTGGTAGGCCTCCAGCGTGAAGCTGTGCGCGTTGACCGTCCCGAAGTTGCCCATCAACGACGCGGAGACAGTGCCCAGCAGCGGCACTCCGAGCGCGAGCAGGAAAAACAGGCTCAGCCCGGCCAGAGCCAGCACTGACCGCCAGCCTCGCAGCGGAACGGGCCGGACCGGGCGAGTGCGCCCGGACAGCACCGCGTAGGAACGTCCCCGGGTGGCCATGCGCTGGGCGAGCAACGCCAGGACCACCAGCACCATGAGCAGCCAGCCCAGCGCCGCCGCCGTCGGGTAGTCGGCGGGGAAGTTGGTCACCGCTCCGGCGAGGGCGAATGTGGCGATCGGGAAATGGGAGCCGGCCGCCAGCGTCGCCGCCACGCCGTAGTCGCTGATCGCCTCGGCGAACACGATGGCGAGCGCGGCCCACAGTCCGGGCGCGAGCAGGCCGACCGTGATCCGCAGCCGCGCCCAGGGCCCGGCGCCGTGCACCCGGGCGGCGTCCTCGAAGTCACGTCCGAGCCCGCGAACCACACCGGAGACGGCGAGGAAGGCGAACGGGACGCCGCGGCTGCCCAGCACCCAGATGACCCCGGCCGGACCCATGACGAGCTGGTGCAACCAGTGGAAGTCCGTGCCGAACAGCCCGGCCAGCACGCCGTCGCGTTCCACCAGGCGTGTCCACCCGAGCGCCTCGAGGTACGACGGCGCGAGCAGCAGCGCCCACAGTCCCAGCCGCCACAAACCGGCCCCGGCGACCTTGGTCCGCCCGAGCAGCAGGGCCAGTGCGGTCCCGATCACGGTGGCGATCACCGCGGCGGCCACGCCGGTGATCGCGGTGTTGAGCACCGACTGGAGGGTGGCGCCGCTCAGCGCGGATCTGAACGGCGCCAAGGTGAACCACGCGTCGCCTTGCCCGAACGTCCGGGGAGTGATCGCGACCAGCAGGAAACCGAGCACCGGCGCGAGCATGACCAGCCCCACGACGAGCGCGGCGGCCGACCAGGCCAGCCGGCGCGTGGCCGGACCGTTCCAGCGCGGCCTCGAACGGGCGGGGCCGGGGAGGCGAGAACCGCCCACAGGACGTGCCGAGGAGCCCTGGCCCCGGTCGTCAGTGACCGGGGCCAGGGCCGAGGCGCCGTTGTTCGCTGTCATCGGCCGTTACTTGACGACGTTCTGGGTGAACCAGGAGTTGATTTCGCTCTCCTTGGGGCCCCACAGATACGGGTCGACCGTCTGGTATGCCACTGAGCTGAGCTGCGGCAGGCTGGGCAGCGGGGAGACACCGTTCACCGGTGGCCAGTACAGCGAGTCGCCGTTGGGGTTGCCGGCGAGCATGGCCTGCTGCCCGGCCGGGCTGAGCACGAATTCCGCGAACTTCTTCGCCGAGTCCTGGACCGGCGCCGGCGCCTTCGCGTCGATTCCGATGGCACCTGGCAACAGGCTGACCTTGTCGAGGAAGGCGACCTTGAGGTTCGGGTTCTTCACGATCGCGGCAAAGGCCGCCGAGCTCTGCGCGAGGTCGATCTGGATCGCGCCGGTGGTCAGCGCGTGCAAGCTGTCCGGGTTGGTGTTGAAGACCTGCAAACCGTGGGTCTTGAGCTGGGTGAAGTAGGCCTTGCCCTGGTCCTCGCCGCCGAGCTGGTTCATCATCCCGGCCACGAACGGATACGTGGGGCCGGAAATGGCGGGGTTGGGCATGCCGACCTTGCCCTGCCACGCCGGGCTCAGCAGGTCCTGCCACGAAGTGGGCGGGTTCGGGGTCTTGGCGGGGTCGTAGAGAATCGCGCCCGCCATGGTGAGGCCGGTCGGGACGTAGCTCTTGTCCTGCGGAACCGCGGACTGACCGGCCGCCGTCCAGGCGACGTTGGGCTCGTAGCCCTTGAGCAGCTGCCCCTGGCTGTCCAACGACGCGAACGCCTCGGCCCCGTCGGCCCACAGCAGGCTCCACTGGGGCGCGGACTTCTCGGCGGCCACCTTCGCCAGCAGGGGCCCGGTGCTGTCGTCGACGAGCTTCACCTGGATACCGGTGGCCTTCTGGAAGGCGTCGACCACCGCTTTGTCATAGCCCTGCGCCGAATACACCACGAGCGGCGCCGGACTTGCACTGGAAGTCGCCGGCGAGGAAGAGCCACACGCTGACGCGCCCAACCCCACCACAGTCGCAGCCACCAGAGCCAGCATCGCTCTCGATCGCGTTCCTGCCCACATGCGCGTCTCCTACCTACATCGGACTTGTAACAGCTGTTAGTTATGCTGGGTGACGAAGGTTTCTCTGCGTAGGTAACTATGGTTACGCGACAATGAACATGAGGTAAGCACTTACGGCTTCGCGGATGCGATGAACCCAGCCACCAGGAGAGCGTTCGAGCCCCAGGACCGCGCGATCGCGGGAGTGACGCCACGCTCCGAGCAGTGCTCAAGGATTACGTGGCGAAAGCTGACGAGCTTGAGGCAGACGGTGAGGACCGGCGGACACGCCACACACGAAACGCTGGACGGCTCCTTGCCTGAGCGCTCCGCGTGTGGCGGTATCGAGCCGCCGTCCCCGAGCTATCGACGCCGGGGAACTCGGGCCACCCCAAGACCACGGCTCCGGAGGACGGAACTTCCAGAGCCGCGCGGCCGTCGCTGTCAGTCGTGCTGGGAGGGATTCTGGTTCTGATCGCTGTTCTGACCGTCCTCGCCGCCGACGGCGGGAACAAACAGCAACCCCTTCGCGGACTTGACACCAGTGCCGAAGGGGGCAACCTGACCGGTCTTCAGGTCGATGGTGCTGAGGCCGGACGCCGAGCCGAAAGCCTGGCCCTTCTGGAAATTCCCGGTGATCGCGATGACGTTGCCACCCGCGTTGTCCACCACGTAGAGCGTGCCCTTGGCGGAAGAAGCGAAGGTGGCGTCATCGACCTGAGCGCTCAGCGGCAGCACCGAGGCGCTCTGGTTGCGTGCGCCGGCGTTCTTCACGAAGACCAGCTGCCTGTCGGCCTGACCGACCAGCATCAGACTGCCACCGACGTGCGGCACGGCGGCCGGAACCGCACCGCTGGAGTCCGGGTCGGTGAGGTTGAGCGCGGCCTTCTTGCCGGTCACCAGGTTGGTTGCGGTGACGTTGTCGGTGAACACCGGTGTCGCCTTCGCCGCGTGGCCGGAAAGGTCCACTCGGTACATCGCCGGTTTGCCCGCCGTACTGCCGCCGGCATCCGCCGCCGGCGCGGACGCGACGATGTACACCACGCCGTTCCGGACGGTGACGCTGTCGGTGCCACCGCCGTGCGGAAGCGGGTTCGGGCTGAAGCCGTAGTGCGAAACCCGGGTGTCCCGTTCACCCGGCGAGATCACGTAGACGCTGCTGTCGCCGTCCTCGTTCACGGAGGCGATAAGCTCGCCGGTGCGGGAGTTGGCGCCCATACCGTCGACCTTCCCGGTCACGTCCCAGTGCGCCACCTCCTTGCCCTGCGCATTGAATTCGACGACCGTGCTGGTGACCCGGCCCGACTTCGACGGTTCTCCCTTGGGGCCGATGCCGTTCTGGTAGGCCACGAAGAAGTTGCTGCCGAGCTGGGCGATGTCGTCGGGACCGGCGACCGTTCCACTGTGCGCGAAGACCGTCGCGGAGAAACCCGCCGGCACCGTCACGCCACCGTTGTCCGTCGCGGTTGCCGCGGCGGCGGGCACGGCGAAACCGAACGCGGCCAGGGCTGCGGCGAAACCGACCGCCGAGCTTGCCCGAATCCACCTGTTCATCAACGTTGCCATAAAAAAACCCTTTCAGTATAAGGAATCCCGTTTCACATAATCGAGCCGTGAACCGCGGGGCCTGACGACGCCATGCTTACCGCGGTCAGTGTCGTCAACATGGCCAACATAACGCCAGCGGGTAGCGCAATACTGAACAGCAAAATCATTGCAAACGTTTTATCCCGACTTTACGGAATCAGTCGATGTCCCCGGAATCCCTATTGCACCGTTACCGATCCACCATTCGACGACGGGCGCACGACCACAAAATATTCGCCACGTTCCCGGCGACGACTTTTCGGCTCTATCGCCGCACCGGGGCAAAAAAGAGAGAAACCGCTTCAACGGAGGAATTCAGCAACCTGAATGAGACGCGCCGCCGGGGATACGGCTCGTGCGCACGCGACCGTCGCGGACACCGTCTCAGACGACTGATCTATTCTCACTGGGCCTTTCCGGGTAGCCGTCGGTGACGTTGTGTAGCGACGTCTTGCGGTGATCGGCGACACGCCGAATTTGTTGTCATGCAACAGAAAAGCGCAGAAGTATCATATACACCTCTGTCCTCGACATGCCCGAGGACAGCGTTCATTTCCTGTCTCGATTGTTGCACGCTGAGCGAGTACGTCGCGGTACGCGCAAAGGCAACCGGGCTCTGTCGTCGTTCGGAAGGGGCTCTCAGTGCACCCCTGTCCGATCTACTCAATCGCATCTCGTCGGCAGCTACCGCCGAATTCGAGAGTAGCGAAAGTATTGGAGCACCGCTCCCCGCTGTTAGTAGGTATTCGGCGTCATCCCGTAGTCAGCAGTTGTTCGGGAAAGGCCAGACAGGTGCCGGTGATCGAGCAGTTATCGTTCTCGATCAGCACCTTGAGGTCAAAAGGGAGCGCACCCGTAGTGCGCTCCCCTGCCGCGGACTTAGCGATCTTCCGACCTGCGGTCCCCGGCTTGGCTAGTGGAGAACCTTGGCGTCGTTGTAGTCGTTGCCGTGCAATGTGGTGAGATCGAGAACTCCAGCCATGATGTTGCCCACCGGATGCCTCCATACTCCGGCAGAGCCGACCGGTCGAACGGCGGAGCCAGCCAGTCCTGTACAGGCCAGACAGCGCACTCGGGTGTTGAGAGCTTCACGGACAAAGTCTGAAGCCCTCAACACGAGGACGTCACGCCGCGGCACGCAGTCGCTTTGCCTCGACCTTCGAAGTGAACGGGATCTCAGCGAACGTGAGCTTGGTGCGCAGGTGGCGGCTCTCACGCTCAAGACGCAGCAGCCCGATCTGCGACAGAGTGAACAACTGGTCAACGTTCCACCCACGACCAGCGATAGCGAGGACAATCCCCGACGGCTCGGTTCGAACACGCAGCCTGTCAACGCTGCGAACTTTGACGTTGAGTTGTTGCAACGCTTCCGGCTCCTCACGCAACGACCACGCAGCCGCGCTTGCCTGCGTGTACAAGTGGCTGGCGGCGGTCGCACGACCGAACCACTTGACGTGCACCAACTCGTCGTTCGGACCGACGATGTCACAGAGCTCGAACTTCGGATGGAACGGTGTCCGCGCGAAGTCCCTGTCCAGACAGACATACCCGGGCTGTTTCGCGACCAATTCACAGTAGCGATGCTCGTCGTCACGTTCACCAGTCGGAACCCAGAGCGGGAACGTCAAGTCAGCTCGGCGGGTGAG
>NZ_DASYMU010000087.1:0-54802 GCF_036008905.1 Amycolatopsis sp.
CTGTCGACAGATGGCGGACACTTTTTTCTTTCTGCGGGGTGTCGAATGGCGTCGGGCCTGTTCGTAGCCAAGGTGAGAGTCCGGCAACGGGCTGGTTCGCCTGACACTTGCCTGGAGGTCGTCCGCCTGGCGAGGGCGCTCGCCGAGCTGATGCCCGACGAGCCGGAGGTGATCGGGCTGCTGGCGCTGCTCCTGCTCACCGAAGCCCGGCGGCCGGCGCGGGTGGGGCCTTCGGGTGAACTGGTGGTGCTCGCGGAGCAGGACCGGTCGTTGTGGAACCGGGAGCTGATCGCCGAGGGGCATGAGCTGGCGCTCTACGACGAGGCAATCGCCCTCGCCACGAACGACACGGAACGAACCTTCCTGGAGACGCGACGAGCGCGCCTGACCCCGGATCCCTGACCACCTGGACGACGACCGGCCGAAGAGAGAGGAAACACGATGGTCGCGGCCGCCGTCGGCGAGCTGAAAGCCAAGCAGTGACCTAGGTGACGAAGCCGGCGTTCATGGCGACGCTGAGGGTTTGTTCGGAGAGATTCGAGGCGGGGATGTCGTCGAGGAGGCGGCCTCGTTGGAAGACCAGGACCCGGTCGCAGAGTTCGACGAGCTCGAGGAGGTCGGTCGAGGCGAGGAGGACGGGTTTGCCGTCCGTGGCGAAAGCGGCGATGACGGAGTGCATTTCGGCCCGTGCGCCGACGTCGACACCGCGGGTCGGGTCGTCCAGTACGACGACCTCGGGCCGGATGTCCAGCCACTTCGCGAAAACGACCTTCTGCTGGTTTCCGCCGGAAAGGTTTTCGGCGATGTCGTACGGGCCGCCACGGACGCGTAGCCGCGAAAGGTGTGTGGCGGAAGCCGCGGCCAGCCGGTCCGGATGCGCCCAAAAGCCGCCGCGGCCGACGCCCAGCCAGCTCGCCGCGCTCGTGTTCTGCCACACCGGTTTGTCCAGCATCAATCCGTAGCGCTTCCGATCGCTCGACACGAACGCGATCCCGGCCCGCACCGCTCCGCGCGGCGAACGCGGCGCAGCAACACCGGAAACCCTTGCTACGCCTAAGAAGCGCACACGACCGGTGAGGACCTTCAACACTGTCAGGTGCCCGGCGCCCTCCAATCCGGCGAGACCGACGACTTCGCCCGGCGAGACGGTGAACGAGACATCCTGCAGTTCGCCAGGAACACTGACGCTCTCGAAGGTCACCGCCGGTGGGCCGGGATGGTCCGCGATGACCCGCCGCTCGGGCGCGCGACCGGCCTCACCGAGCATCGCGGTGACCAGGCTGTCCAAGTCCACAGTGGACACCGGAGCGCCGGACACCACCGCCCGGCCGTCACGAAGAACCGTGACGCGTTGCGCGAGCCGGAGTACTTCCTCCAGGAAATGCGAGATGTACAGCACCGCGATCCCGCGCTCGACCAGTCTGCGCAGCACGGTCATGAGCCGGTCCACGGCTTCGCGTGGCAGCGCGGACGTCGGCTCGTCGAGGATCAGCACGCGTGGACGTTGCAACAGCGCGCGTCCGATCTCCAGCAGCTGCCGATCGGCGAGCGTGAGGTCACCGGCCCGTGCGTAAGGCGAGACGTCCAGTCCGAGATCGGCCAGCACGGGTGCCGCGCGCGACGCCATCCGCCGTGGGCTGAGCAGGCCGCCGCGCCGGGGAGCGTTGTGCGGGAACAGGTTCTCCGCCACCGTCAGATCCGGGAACACGGTCAGTTCCTGGGCGACCGTGGCGATCCCGCTGGTGAATGCGTCCCTCGGAGTCGAGAAAGCCACCGGCCGCTCGTCGAGCGAGAGCTCTCCGCTGTCCGCGCGCAGCACGCCGGAAAGGATCTTGACCAGCGTCGACTTCCCGGCACCGTTCTCGCCGATCAGCGCGTGCACTTCGCCCGCGCGCAGCCCGATGTCCACTGTGTCCAATGCGAGCACCCCACCGTAAGCCTTGGTGGCACCGGCCGCGCGCAGGATCATCGACGACACGTCAGCGCGCTTCCGACAGCGGCTTCAGGAATGCCTGCGGGTTCGCCAGAATCTTGTCGATCTCGGCCTTGTGGAAGTCGTAGGCCGCCTGCGGTGACGACATCCGCTGGATGACCGAGTCCACATTGGCCTGGTCGACGACGAGCCCCGGCATGACGAGCCAGCCCTGCGGCAGCGGCTTGTGTTCCTTGACCGAGCGGATCAACATCGCCGTCGCGATGTAGCCCTTGAAGAAGTGCTCCGGATCGATGGTGACGAAATCGAGCCCGGATTTGACGCCCTGCAACGTCTGCGGGTCCACGTCGGCGCCTGCCACGAGGTACTTGCCGCTTTCCGCCTGCTTGATCTTCGCCAGGTTGTAGCTGTCCGCGTCACCGACTCCCAGGAACGCCAACGCGTTGGCGTTCGCGTGCACGAGCGAGCTCCACGCGCCGTAGTTCTGGTTGGCGTCGCTGTAGGTCTGGAACGGGCCGAGCACCTGGATGTTCGGCGCCTTCTTGTTCAGTGTCTCTTTGATGCCGAGCGCGCGGCTGTCCAGCACTGGCGTCCCCGGGTTCGGCACACCGACCACAATGGACCCCGACGGATTCGACGGCAGCCGTTCGAGCGCTTCCTCGGCGAGCAGCACGCCGAGTTGGTAGTTGTCGTTGCCGACGTAGAAGGTGATCTTGCTGCCGGGCATGGGCGCGGTGTCCAGCGCCACCACGGGCACGCCCTTGTCGATCGCCTCGGCGGCGGGCCGGGTGAAGATCGGCGGGTCGAGGTTCATCAGGATGACACCGTCGGGGTTCGTGACGGTCAGGTTCTGGAAGAGCTGCTGCTCGGCCGGGCCGTCGGTGTTCGGCGGGCCGACGGCCTTGAAGGCGACGCCGCCCTCGTGCCCGGACGCGCTTTCGGCGCCCTTGACCATTTCCTGGGCGAAGTTCAGGCTGATGTTCGCCACCGCGATGCCCATCTTGAGCTCACCCGAGTCGCCCGAATCACCACAGGCGGTCAGTGCGAGCACGAGCGTCAGGGAAAGGGCCAGCCGCAACGGTTTCATCGTGGTTCCTCCGAACGGTTCGGTCGACGCTTGAGGGCGCGCGGCACCAGGCCGTGGCCCCGGGTCCGCCGCAGGACGCTGTCGAACGCGACGGCGACGAGGATCACCGCGCCCGTGGCGAAGGTGGTCCAGTTGATCGGCACTTCCAGGAACACCAGGCTGGCCGCGACGGTGGTGAGAATCAGGTTGCCGAGCACCGCGCCCGGCACGGAACCGCGGCCACCGGCCAAGGGCGTGCCGCCGATGATGCACGCGGCGATCGCGGTCAGCTCGTAGCCGTTGCCGACGGTCGGGTCACCCGCGGTGAAGAACGCCAGCCCGGTCACGGCCGCGACCCCGCCCATCAGCCCGGAAAGGCCGAGCGCCAGGACACGCGTGCGCGCGACGGGCAGTCCGCTGAACTCGGCGGCGTCCGGATTGGACCCGATCGCCCGCACCCGCGCGCCGAATCTGGTGCGGGTGAACAGGATCGTGAGCAGGACGGTCGCGACGAGCAGTACGAGCACCGAAGCCGGGACGCCGAAGAGCTTGCCACCGAGCACGGTGAAGAACGAATCCTCTTGCGGCATCCCGCTGATCTGCTTGCCGTCGGCCAAAGCCAGTGCCACACCACGGAAAAGCATCGCGCTGGCGAGCGTGACGATGAACGACGGCAGTCGCAGATACG
The DNA here is from genome assembly GCF_036008905.1 of Amycolatopsis sp. Taxonomy (GTDB): domain Bacteria; phylum Actinomycetota; class Actinomycetes; order Mycobacteriales; family Pseudonocardiaceae; genus Amycolatopsis. The sequence goes on from NZ_DASYMU010000087.1 coordinate 3,688, forward strand.
TCGTCACCACGCCGTTGAGACAGCCGAGGAAGAACGCGAGCAGCAGGATCACCGGCACCGCGAGCCAGGGCGCGAAGCCGTCGCGGATCAGCACCGCGCCCGCGACGATCCCGAGCGCGTAGGTGCCGCCGAGCGACAGGTCGACCTCACGCATGGCGAGTGGGAACACCAGCCCGCAGGCCATCAGTCCGACGTAGACCGAACTCTGCGCGGTCGAGAACAGGTTCGACGGGCGCAGGAAGTCCTCGTGCGCGGCTCCCACGGCGAGGACCAGTACCACCAGCACCAATGCCACGCCGAACTCGTCGCGCACCACGCGGCGGTACCAGGGCGGTCGGGACATCGGCGTCTCCTGCCGTAGGCGCTCGTCAAGCACAGCGCAGGATCACGGCGGCCGGTACGTCCCGGCAAGGGCATCGTTTCGATGAACGGAACGGTGACCTTGTCGATCCCCGGCGACGGCGGCACGCTCCACGGATGGCTATCACCGACCGTGTCGCCGTCGTCACCGGAGCCGCCCGGGGTTTGGGGCAGGAGTTCGCCGTCGCGCTCGCGCGGCTCGGGCACCGCGTGTCCGGCTGGGATATCGGCGACCTCGGTGAGACAGCGGATCGGGTCGCCGGAGTGGGCGGTGAGTTCCTGCCGCTGAAGGTCGACGTCACTGAGCCCGTGCAGGTGAGCGCCGCCGTGGACGAGGTCGTCGAGCGGTTCGGAGGGCTGCAGATCGTGGTCAACAACGCCGGGATCTACCCGCCGATCCCGTTCGAGGACACCACGATCGACGATTGGCGCCGGATCATGCGGCTCAACCTGGAGGGACCGTTCTCGGTCACGCACGCGGCGCTGCCGCATCTGCGCGCGGCGGGCTGGGGCCGCGTGGTCAACGTCGTCTCCGCGGTCGTCTTCCTCGGGCCGCCGGAACTGGTGGCCTACACGACGTCGAAAGCCGGGCTGGTCGGGTTCACCCGCGCGCTGGCCAACGCCGTCGGGGCGGACGGCATCACGGTCAACGCGCTGGCCCCCGGGCTGACCTCGACGGACACCGCCGTCAAGACCACCGGAGCCGACGGCGGATTCGAGCGCGTCCGCGCGAGGCAGGCGATCCCGCACACCGAAAGCCCGGCGGATCTGGTGTCCACCCTCGAATACCTCTGCGACGAGCGCAGCGGGTTCCTCACCGGGCAAACGATCAACGTCGATGGCGGGTCGGCCTTCCGGTGACCGCGGAGGAAGCGCGGTTGCTCAGCGAGGGGCAGGAACGGGTGGTCGCGCGGGTGTGCGAGCTGCTCGTACCCGGCTCTTCAGCGGGGGATCCGGCCGCGTACCTCGAACGCAAGCTGCCCTCGCTCACACCGTCCGAAGAGGACGCTTTGCACTCGGCGATCGGCGTGCTGGCCGGGGTCACCGGGGAAGCCGCGCTCGGACGGCTGGTCGGGAGCGCGGCCTTCGACAGCATGCGCAGGCTCGCGATCGAGGCGTACTACGGAGATTTCGCGCCGAGAGGGCCAGGCGGGCATGAGCACATCGGCTTCACGACACCGCAAACCCGCGGCCTGCGCAAGGACTGGTCGTTTCTGGGTGAGCCCGCCCCGGCGGCGAGTCCGTGGGACGGCGTTGTCGCGGAGGGACCGGACGAAGCCGAGGTCCTGGTGGTCGGTTCGGGGGCAGGCGGCGGGGTGATCGCCGCGGAACTGGCCGGTCGGGGCGTCGACGTCCTGCTCGTGGAGGCCGGGGCGCTGCATCCGGCCGAGAGCCACAGCCGGTTCGAGCTGCTCGCGCGGCATCGGCTCTGGTGGCCGACGCGAATGGTGTCCACAAAGGACGAGTCGGTGGCGATGCTGGCCGGGCGCTGCGTTGGAGGGTCGACGGTGATCAACACCAAGGTCGCGTTGCGCGCGCCGGACTTCGACGTCGCCAAGTTCTGGGAACGCACCGGCCTGCGCGGGGAGGACGGTGACGCGTTCCGGCCCGCGGATCTCGAACCCTTCTACCAGCAGATAGAAAACCGGCTCGGGGTTCGTGAGCGCGCCGATTGGACCCCGAGCGTGCCCCGGGTCGCTCGCGGGTTCGAGGTGCTCGGGGCAGCCCTGCGTCCGGTGCGGTCCTATACCGACCACAACTGTTCGCGCTGCGGCTCGTGTCTTCAAGGCTGTGCGACCAACGCGGGCAAGTCGACGTTGAACACCTTCCTAGCGCCCATGTTCCGCGCGGGGCTCAGGCTGCGCACCAGGCACACCGTCGAAGAAATCCTTGTCGACACGCGAGGATCTCGGCCGAAGGTGACCGGTGTCCGCTACACCGCGGCCGACGGGCGGTCCGGCACACTGCGCGCGCCGGTGGTCGTGCTCGCCGCCGGCTCGCTCAACACCCCGCAGATCCTGTTGCGCAGCACCGCTTTCACCGCGCTGCGGACGACGTCGGCCAAGCTGGTCGGGCAGACGCTGGGACTGCACCCGGCGCGGCTGGTGTACGGGCTGTTCGACGACCCGCAGGACTGTCATGTCACCTATCCGATCACCGCGCACTCCCTGGACCACCAGCGCGACGAGGACGGCGGGTTCGTCGTCGAGGGCACCACGATCCAGGACCCGGTGTCGTTCGCGGAAAGCCTGCTCGACGGTGAACGTCATCAGCCGTTGTGGGGCCGACGTCTCGCCGACGCGGTGCGCCGGTATCGGAACTGGGCGGGGCTGCTGGTGATGACCACTGACGAGAACACCGCCAGGATCGAGCTCGACGCGCGCGACGAAATCGTGGTCACCAAACGGTTTTCCGCCGAGGAGACGCGGCGGATGGCCGAAGCGCTCGCGTTCACCGGCGCGGTCCTGCGGGCGGCCGGCGCGCGGCGGGTGATCTGGACCGGGCTCAGCACGACCCATATGCAGGGCAGCGCGCCGATGGGCGACGACCCGGCGCGCTCGGTGGTCGACGCACACGGGTGCGCGCACGACGTCGACGGGCTTTACCTCGGGGACGGTTCGCTCGTACCGGCGTCGCTTTCGGTCAACCCGTCGCTCACGATCATGGCGCTGGCCGCGAAGGTCGCCGGCCATATCGCCGCGGAGCTCGGCCGATGACCGGGCCGCCGGGCATTGCGCCCGCGGGGGCCACGGGCGACGATGAACCGGTGAGCCCGCCACCGCGCGCACTGCCGAAGTCGGTGCTGGCGCGCGGCCTGATGCTGCTCGACGCCTTCCGCCAGGCCGACACCGAACTCACCCTCGCCGAGTTGTGCGCCCGCACAGGCCTGCCGAAGGCGACCGCGCATCGGCTGGTGGCCGAACTCGTCGCGTGGGGCGGCCTGGATCGCGGCGAGAACCGGTACCGGCTGAGCATGAAGCTGTTCGAGCTCGGGCAATGCGTGCCGCATCGGCGTGACCTGCGGGAAGCCGCGCTGCCGTACCTGGAAGACCTCTACGAAGCGACACACGAGAACGTCCACATCGCGGTGCAGGACGAGGTCCGCACGCTCTTCCTCGAAAAGGTGACCGGGCATCGGTCGACGCGGACCCTGGCGCGGGTGGGCACCAAGATGCCGGCGCACTGCACCGCGACCGGGAAGGTGTTCCTGGCACTGGGTTCGCCGGTCTACTTCCGGCAGGCCGTGGCCGCCGGGCTCGGCCGGACCACGCCCCGCACGATCGTCATGCCGGGAATCCTGCGCAAGGAACTCGCGCGCGTGGTGGAACGCGGGTACGGGACCAACCTCGAGGAAGCGGAACTGGGGATCGTGGCGGTGGCGGCACCGGTGTTCGACCGGCGCCGCCGCATGATCGCCGCGATTTCGATCGCGGGCAGCTCTTGTCGTCTTGACCTCGAACGCCTTGCGCCCGCTGTCCGCACCGCCGCGCTCGCGTTGTCACGTGAGCTGGCCAGGGACCGGTCCATTGTTCGTGAATAGCGGCGTAGGGCCAGTCACGTGATCACTGTGCGGTATTCGGTCAGTTCGAGCTTCCGGGTCCTGCGGTCGTACTCCGAGACGAGACCGGGCCAGTTGGTGGGCACCCGGCCGTCGTCCTGGCGGTACCAGCTGGTGCACATCGTCCACACGCTCTTGGCGAGACGTCCCTGGATTTCCTTGTCGTAGCGCTCTTCCACTTCGGGTTCGACGTCCACATAGGACATATTGGGCTTGGCGAGATGTTCGACGGCCTGGCGGATGTAGCGGGCCTGGCGTTCGATCATGTAGATGATGGACCCGGCGCCGAGGTTGGTGTTCGGGCCGTAGACACAGAACATGTTGGGGAAACCGGGCACGGTGATGCCGAGATAGGCGTGGGCGCCGTCCTTCCACTTGTCCGACAGCGCCTGGCCGTCGATCCCGCGGATGTCCAGTGTGCTCAGGAAGTCCGTCGCGGCGAATCCGGTGCCGTAGATGATGACGTCGGCCTCGTGCTCGACGCCGTCCGCGGTCCGCACGCCGTTCGGGGTGAGCTCGGTGATCGGTTCGGTTTCGACGTGGACGTTGGGCCGGGTGAGCGCGGGGAGGTAGTTGTTGGTGAAGAGGATCCGCTTGCAGCCGAGCTGGTAGTCGGGCTTGAGCTTCGCGCGGAGGTCCTTGTCCTTGACGTAGCGGCGGCGCAGTTGCGCGGTGCGCAGCTCGAACATCTTGGTGAGGAACGGATGCGCTGTCATCGCGTAGGTCGCGTACTCGGCCAGCAGCCAGATGCGCAGCCTGCCGAGCAGTTGGGTGGCGGGCAGGCGCTCGAAGAAGAGGTGCTGCCAGCGGCGATAGCGCGTGTCGTGCTTCCGCATGATGTACGGCGCCGAGCGCTGGAACAGGGTGAGCTTCCCGGTCTTCGGCTGGATCTGCGGCACGAACTGGATGGCGCTGGCGCCGGTGCCGATCACCGCGACGCGCTTGCCGGTGAGGTCGTAGTCGTGGTCCCACTGCGCGGAGTGGAAGGTGTGGCCGGTGAAGGAGTCACGGCCCTTGATGTCCGGCCAGGCGGGGGTGGAGAGCTGGCCGACCGCGGGGATGAAGACGTTCGCTTCGAAGACCTCGCCTGTGGCGGTGGTGACGCGCCAGGCGCCGCCGTCGAATTCGGCGGAGGTGACCTCGGTGTCGAAGCGGAGGTGCGGGGTGAGGTCGTACTCGTCGACGACCCGTTTCATGTACGCGTGGATGTCCGGCTGTAGCGAGAATCGCCTTGGCCAGCGCGGATTCGGGGCGTAGGAGAACGAGTACAGCGGTGACGGGATGTCGCAGCCGGCGCCGGGGTAGGTGTTCTCCCGCCAGACGCCGCCGATCTCGGAGGCGCGTTCGAGGATGGTGAAGTCGTCGAAACCGGCGCGTTTGAGCTCGATCGCCGTGCCGAGCCCGCCGAATCCGCTGCCGACGATAAGCACGGAGGGGGACGACGGTGGGGCCATGTCCCGAAGTTACTGGCCGGTCCGAGCCGCTGGAAGTACACGACCGGTCAGTAAATCAACATTTCCGGCCACGCTGAGTGGGTCAGGTGAACCGGATGTCGTGGATGGCGCCGGGTTCGGCGAAAGTGAGCAGGTCAGCGGCGTGATCGGTGACGGTGGCGGTCTCCTTTTTGGTGAACGGGTCGAACTGGGTGACCACGAGCGTGGCCGTGTCCCGTTTGCGGGTGATGTCCCATTGGCCGCGGACCCGGCCGTCGAGCAGCACAGTGCCTTTGACCAGGCCGTTGCTGGTGACGACGAGCTTGCGGTGGACGTCGTCGAGCACGCGGGTGCGATCGGCGTAGGACAGGAGCATCTGGTCGAACGGCCCGAGCAGCCGCGTCGGCGCGGGGGTTTCGGGATCGGGTCGTGGGGCGTCGGGCAGGTCGAACAGCTCGCGGCCGTTCTCGTCCTGGAACGCTTTTAGTGTCGGCCGCAGGCGTTCGAAGACCTCGCCGAGCCTGGTCAGGCCCGTCCACGCCTGCGCGTCGCGCACACTCGCCGGGCCGAACGCCTTGAGGTAGCGCAACACCGTGCTGTCCGGGTCCGGTTTGGACAGTGGACGGCCGAGCCACGTTTCGGCTGTCGCGTACGCGGGCTGGCCGGACTTGCCCCAGATCCCGCGCGGCGGGACCTGCACCAGCGGCAACAGGCCGCGGGCGACGTGGGCGAGCGCCGACGTCGCCCGATCGGGCCACCGCTCGCCGAGCGCGGCACCGAGCTCTTTGTTCGTGTGCTGCCGCTCGTCGAGCAGTTTCCTTGCCGCGGCCGCGACTTCCTCGACGTCGAGGCCTTCGAGATGCGGGGTGTGCTGTGGGTTGGCGGACAGGTCGCGGACCATGATCGGCTGAACGAGCGGGCGCCAAGCCAGCGCGTCGGCGGCCGTGACGAGGTGGACCGTGCCGCGCATCAACACGATCCGCACGACTTCGCGATCGAGGATCAGCTGTGAGAGCTGCTCCGGGCGGAAGCCGTCGAGCCGCGCCCACAGGCCGAAATACGGCGGGAACGGCGCCTGTGCCTGCAGCCCGGCAAGCTGCGCGACGGCGTCGATCGGGGAGATCTTGGCTCGCCGCAACAGAAGCTGACGGTCCAATGTGGCCCGGTTGAGTGCCCTTTGGGTGATTTTCATCAACGTAGCCGCGCGAAGAACGCGCGGACGTCGCCGACCAGTAGTTCCGGCTGCTCCATCGCCGCGAAATGCCCACCCCGGTCGAATTCGGACCAGTGCACGATCGTCGGGCTCGCCTTCTCCGCAAGGTGTCGTACGGGGATGGCGAGATCCTTCGGGAACACCGCGACGCCCATCGGCGCTGTGGTCTTCGGCCGCTTGCCGACCGACTTGCCCGACTCGTAGTACAGCCGCGCGGACGAGGTCGCGGTGTTGGTCAGCCAGTACAGCATCACGTTGGTGAGCAGCTGGTCGCGGTTGACGGCGTCCTCCGGGAGATCGGCCGAATCGGTCCACTCCTTGAACTTCTCCGCGATCCACGCGAGCTGGCCGACGGGGGAATCGGCGAGCCCGAAGCCGAGCGTCTGCGGCCGGGTCGACTGGATGCGCATGTAGCCGGACAGCTCGTTGAGGTAGTGATCGCCGGTGGCGAGGCGGCGTTTGTCGTCTTCAGTCAGTTCCGGCTCGCCGCTCAGGAAGGTCAGGAACATGTTGACGTGCACGCCGATGACGTGTTCGGCGTCGATCCCGCCGAGCACGCGGGAGATACCGGAACCCCAGTCCCCGCCCTGCGCGCCGTAGCGCTGGTAACCGAGGCGGCTCATCAGCTCGGCCCACGCGCCCGCGATGCGCTGTACGTCCCAGCCGGTTTCGGTGGTGGGGCCGGAGAACCCGAACCCGGGGATCGATGGGACTACCAGGTGGAACGCGTCCTCGGCCTGGCCGCCGTGCGCCACCGGGTCGGTCAGCGGGCCGATGACCTCGAGGAATTCGGCGACCGAGCCCGGCCAGCCGTGGGTCATGATCAGCGGAGTGGCGTTCTCCTCCGGGGACCGGATGTGGAGGAAATGGACGTTCTGGCCGTCGATCTTGGTGGTGAACTGCGGGAACTCGTTCAGCCGGGCTTCGTGGAGCCGCCAGTCGTAGGAGTGGCGCCAGTACGCGGCGAGGTCCTTGACGTAGGTGAGCGGGATGCCGTAACTCCAGCCGACGCCGGGCAGCTCGTCCGGCCAGCGCGTCGCGTCGAGGCGCCAGTGCAGGTCGTCCAGCTGCTGCTGCGGGATGTCGATGCGGAACGGGCTGATGTCGTTCATGCCCCCAACCTATTTGAGCCCACCGACAGGATGCGACCGGAGGCGCGGCCGGGCTGGTGGGGGTCGTGAGTGGCTACGAGTGTTAGAACACTCGTAGCCACTCACGAGCCACCTGACCAGCAGAAACGCCCCGACAGAACCCCCGGGAACGCCGTGAAGGCCTCCTTCGCAGCGTCTGACGCCGTGAAGGAGGCCTTCACTACCTCGGGCGACAAGCCGAGCAGCACTTTCTCACCAAAGTGCGAAACTTCGCACCCGAGCGACGCCACCTTTGCCCTTCCCTCAGTAGCCTCGCGCCACACCCACGAGGGGTGGCCAGTGGTGGCGCGGGGGTGGCTGTCCATGCACCCGGCGGGGTTGTGATCCATACTTCCGGCCATGGCTGAGTTCGCCGCACCCGCGATCCGCGACTGGGACTTCCCGCGCACGGCCGCGAGCATCCTGCTGATGACCCGCTTCGGCGAGGATCGCGGGGTCGACGTCGTAGACGCGTTGCGCGGGACGTCACTGGCGATGTCCCAGCTGCGCGACCCGGGGTTGCTCGTCGACGCGCGTCAGGAGCTCGCGGTGGTGCGGAACCTGGTCCGCGAACTCGGGGACAGCGCGGGGACGGCGATCGAGCTCGGCCGCCGCTATCACGTGACGACGTTCGGGATCTTCGGGTTCGCCTGTATCAGCAGCCCGACGCTGCGCGACGCGATGGCGTTCTCTTTGCGGTACCTCGATCTGAGCTTCACTTTCAGTATTCCGCACGTCGCGGTGGACGCCGACAAGATTTCGATGATCCTGCACGATGAACGCGTCCCGGAAGACGTGGCCGCGTTCCTTGTGCTCAGGGATCTTGCCGCGATCTACACGGTCATGCGGGATTTGCTGCCCGATGTCGCCTTCCGCAGCTTGGACTTCCGGCGCGCCGAGCCGTCCACTGTGGAGTCCTATGTGGACCTTTTCGGTGTCGTCCCGGCTTTCGGGACCGAGGCGAATGTCGCGACGCTCGACCTCGCCTTCCTCGACGAACCGTTGCCGCAGGCCAATGAGCACACCGTGGCGATCTGCGAGGAGCAGTGCCGCGAGCTGGTGACGCGCAAACGCGCGCGGTCCGGGATTTCGCACGACGTCCGCGAGCGGCTGGTGCGGGTCGGCGGGGTCGAGGCGGGGATGGACGCCGTGGCGCACGAACTCGCCATGAGCCCGCGCACGCTGCGGCGCCGGCTCAGCGAGGCGGGTACGAGCTACCGCGTGCTGGTCGACGAAGTCCGCCAGGCGCTGGCGGAGGAAATGCTCGCGATCGGCGCGTTGTCGGTCGAGGACGTCGCGATTCGGCTTGGCTACGCGGAAGCGTCGAGTTTCATCTACGCCTTCAAGCGCTGGAAGGGAATCACTCCGGCGGCGTTCGCCCGTCGCGCGTCGCCGCGAGGACCTTCGGGTAGGTGACGTTCAGCAGGTGCAGGATCGAGTCGGTGAGGAACGCGCGGAGGTCTTCCCGGCCGAGCGTGCCGCGGATCAGCCACTCGCGTGACGCGGCACGCAACATGCTGCCGTAGGAACGGATCATCGCGCGCAGTTCTTCACGGCCCTCGACGATGTCCGTCATCAGCGCGGCTTCGAGCACGTGGTCGGCGGCGATCTCGTCGGCTTCCAGCATGATCCGCTCGACGTCCGGATCGCGGCCGATCGCTTCGGGGCCGATCGCGGTCAGCCAGGTGCGCTTGTTGCGCTCGACGACGTCGAGCCAGCGGTCGACGCTGATCGCGAGCCGGTGTTCGCGGGTGGTCTTCGGCAGGCTTTCGGTGACCGGCGCGGGCACGACCATCATCTGCCGCACCACTTCGAGGTACAGCTCGCGTTTGCCGCCGAAGTAGTGGTTGATCAGCGGGCGGGCCACCCCGGCGGCCTTCGCGATGTCCGAAGTGGACACTGATGCGTAGTTCCCGGCGTCGAACAGCTTGCGGGCGGCGGCGAGGATCTCCGCGCGCCGCTCTTCCGGCTCCAACCTGCGCCGTTTGACGGTCGAGTCCGCGCTCATGGGTCCAGCGTCGTGGGGTTTCGACGCGATGTCAACACGCTATTGACGTGCCGTCAAGACGTTGCAGCAAGCGCTTGCGGTTACTCCGCCGACTTGTGTGTCAAGAGGGTAAAAAGACCCACAGTTATCGAACTGTGATAGATCCTCGGTAACTACCTCGACCCGCTGGACGACGTCAGGAACAGGATCCGCGCGCGCCGTTTGGGGTCATGAATGAACTGCTCGGATGGCGACCCGGTAAGCCGTGACGGTCGCTGGGTCGGTGTCACACTCGAACACAGACAGGTGTGTCTCGACGCGGCTGAAGAGGCAGCCAGCGAGGTTTCGTACGCCGGCATCCTCATCACGCATTACGACTCCTGCGAGAAGGTCTCCGAAGCCTGGGTACCTCTCGGCGTAGACCCGTCCGAGGCCGACGACGAAGAACTTATCCAGCAGTTGCGCGGCGCCCTCCTCTGGCAGGAAGGCCAGCCCAAGGCGGACGCCGACTAATCTCTATTCAGCCGGAGTCCGGTTCAGCCGGAGCCCGTCGAACGCGATTTTGCAGACGGCGTCGGCCAGATCGGCGCCGGTGGAGCCGCGGCGCGGGCGGTACCACTCGGTCAGCGAGTTCACCATGCCGAACAGCAGCCTGCTTGTCACGGCCGGGTCGATGTCCGGCCGCACATCGCCTTCCAGTTCGGCCTGTTTCACCAGTTCCGTGACGATCTGGTCGAACTCCCGGCGTCGAGCCAGTGCCGCTCGTTCCGCTTTGGTGTTGCCGCGCACGCGCAGCAGCAGGGTCACGAACGGCAACTGCTCGACGAGCACGGCCACACTGCCGCGGACGAGGTGTTCGAGCCGGTCTATCGCGCGGCCCTCGATCAAATCGGCGTCGTGGGCGACGGCGAACAGCCCGTCGAGCGCTTGGGCCACCGCCAGCCGGAGCAGTTCCTCTTTGCTCGGGACATGGTGGTAGATGGCGGATTTCGAGATGCCGAGCTTGCGGGAGAGGTCCTCCATGCTCGTGCCGTCGTAGCCGCGCTCGTTGAACAGCTTGACCGCGACCTCCAGCAGTGATTCGAGGTCGTACCCGGGACGGCCGCGGCGGGCCGGGGGAATCGTCGTCATCAATCGCCCCCTCGCTGGTCCAGTACACGGCGCATCTTACCGACCGAGCGCTCCAGGCTGTCCGGATCGAACACGGTGACCTCGACCGTCACGCCGACGGCGTCCTTGATCCCGGCGACCAGTTCGGCCGCGGCTCCGCGACGGCGTTCGGCGGGCGTGTCGTGGCGCGCTTCGACGTGGACAGTGAGGTGGTCCATCCGGCCGCGCGTGGATCGCACGAGCTGGAAATGCGGGGCGAGCCCGTCGACGCGGAGCACGATTTCCTCGATCTGCGTGGGAAAGACGTTGACCCCGCGCAGGATGATCATGTCATCGGTGCGGCCGGTGACCTTCTCCATCCGGCGGAACGCGGGCCGCGCGGTGCCCGGCAGGAGCCGGGTGAGGTCCCGGGTGCGGTAGCGGATGATCGGCAGCGCCTGCTTGGTCAGCGAAGTGAACAGCAATTCGCCGCTGTCGCCGCCCGGCAGGACGTCCTCGGTGAACGGGTCCACGATCTCGGGATAGAAGTGGTCCTCCCAGATGTGCAGGCCGTCCTTGGTTTCCACGCATTCCTGCGCGACGCCCGGGCCCATCACCTCGGACAGGCCGTAGATGTCGACCGCGTCGATGGCGAGGCGTTCTTCGATCTCGGCCCGCATCTGCTCGGTCCACGGTTCGGCGCCGAAGATGCCGATCTTGAGCGAGCTCGCGCGCGGGTCGAGGCCCTGGCGCTCGAATTCGTCCAGCAGGGTGAGCATGTACGACGGCGTCACCATGATGACCTCGGGCTCGAAGTCGGTGATCAGTTGCACCTGGCGGCTGGTCATGCCGCCGGACGCGGGAATGACCGTGCAGCCCAGTTTTTCGGCGCCGTAGTGCGCGCCGAGGCCGCCGGTGAACAGGCCGTAGCCGTACGCGATATGCACCTTGTGACCCGGGCGGCCGCCGGCGGCGCGGATCGAGCGCGCCATGACCGTCGCCCAGGTGTCGATGTCCTGCTCGGTGTAGCCGACGACGGTGGGCTTCCCGGTGGTGCCGCTGGACGCGTGGATGCGGCGGACCTGGTCCTGTGGCACGGCGAACATGCCGAACGGGTAGTTGTCGCGCAGGTCGTGCTTGGTGGTGAAGGGGAACTTCGCGAGGTCCTCGAGCGACTTGCAGTCGTCTGGGTGGACGCCGGCCTCGTCAAACTTCCTGGTGTAGAAAGGAACGTTCGTATAGGCGTGCCGAAGAGTCCACTGCAGACGTTCCAGCTGCAGTGCGCGGAGTTCGTCCTGGCTCAGTTTTTCGGCGTTGTCGGTCACTTCGCTTCTCCGATGCTTCTGCTGCGTCCGCGGAATTCGGCGATCACGGTGTCTTCGCGGCGGACGGTGACGTCGTAGATGCCGTTACGCCCGAACAGGGTTCGCTCTTCGGCGGTGGCGACGAGGAGGTCGCCGAGCTTGGCCGCGGCGACGAACGAGACCTCCGCGCCGGCCGCGACCGTCACCGGGCCGCGGCTGTTGCACGCGTAGGCGAACGCCGTGTCGGCGAGCAGGAAGACGAAGCCGCCGTGGGCGATCGCGTGGCCGTTGACCATCTGCGCGGTGACGCGCATGCTGGCGATCGCGCGACCGTCGCCGAACTCGGAGAGCGTGATGCCGAGCGACCTCGCAGCTTCGTCGGTCTCGAGCATCGTTTCCGCGGCATTGCTGGACACGGGTACCCCGCCTTGCTACTGACCGAATGGACGGTTGTTAAAGATGTCGCTCAGTAAAGGCAACGACCCCGCGAGTGTCAAGGCGCCAGACGTGTTCGACCCGCAGGTTTTCGCCCGCGGGGTGCCGCACGACGAGCTGCGGCGGCTGCGTGACCAGGCTCCGGTGAGCTGGCAGGACGAGCACGAGGTGCAGGACTGGCCCGGTGGTCCCGGCTATTGGGCGGTGACCCGGCACGCCGACGTCAAGCACGTCCTGCGGACGCCCGAGGTGTTCTCGTCGTCGCTCGGGGCGACGCAGATCCGCGACCCGGAGCCCGACGACCTCGCGTTCATTCGGCGGATGATGCTCAACATGGACGCGCCGGAGCACAACCGGCTGCGGAAGCTGGCCGGGGCGGTGTTCACGCGACGTCGATTGGAGCGGTCCGCCGAGCAGATCCGGGAACGGGCGCGCGGGCTGATCGGCGCGGTGGCCGCGTCTGGGGAGTGTGACCTGACCACCGAGGTCACGGACGATTTCCCGTTGCTGAACCTGGCGGACCTGCTCGGGGTTCCGGCCGAGGATCGCGGGTTGCTGCTCAAGTGGACCAACCGGGTGATCGGGTATCAGGATCCGGAACACGCCGAGGTGATGCGGGACGCGGCGGGCAAGCCGGTGAACCCGCGGTCGCCGGCGGCGTTGAAGGACATGTTCGAGTACGCGCGGCAGCTCGCCGACCACAAGCGGGCGCATCCGGGCGATGACCTGATGAGCGCGTTGGTCGAGGCGTCGTTGGACGGCCCTGAGCTGGAGATGTTCTTCTTCCTGGTGGTGATCGCCGGGAACGACACCGTGCGCAGCGCGTTGCCCGGGGGCGTACTCGCGCTCGTCGAGCATCCTGCGGAGTACCGACGCCTGCGCGCTTCGCCTTCGCTTTTGGGCACGGCCATCGAGGAGATGCTGCGCTGGCACCCACCTGTCCTGACCTTCCGCCGCACCGCGTCCCAGGACACCGCACTCGCCGGGACTCCAATCCGCGCTGGCGACAAGGTCGTCGTCTACCACGTCTCCGCCAACTACGACGAGCGCGTCTTCCCCGATCCCGACCACTTCGACATCACGCGAACCCCCAACGAGCACCTCGCCTTCGGCCAAGGCCCCCACCTCTGCCTAGGCGCCCACTTCGGCCGCCTGCAAATGCGAATCTTCTTCGAAGAATTTTTGGCGTTGTTGCCTGAGGTCACTCTCTCTGCCGCCCCCACTCGCCTGACCTCGAACTTCATCAACGGCCTCACCCACCTCCCCCTCCGCTGGTGACGTGCCTCCACGCGCCCTCCACGCGCCATATGTCGACAGATGGCGCCCGACCCAGCGCAACGTGCCTCCCGTGGTGACGCCATCTGTCGACATATGGCGCGCACGCAACTCCCGTCCGAACCCAAGCCGTACACAGACTGCACTCGGGTGTGCGTGAACTGCACTTACCCGCGCACACCTTGCACTCGTCCATCTCGGCGGCTACGGTGAATTACCGAACGGACGGTTGGTAATTCGAGAGGTCGGGGTCTGATGGCTTTGCTCCGCAGTTACGTCTCTGGTGGATGGCACACGGCCGAGGCCGACGGCGTGCCCTTGCACGACGCGGCGACCGGCGAAGAAGTCGCCCGGGTTTCGTCCGAGGGCGTCGACATGGCCGCGGCGCTGGACTACGGCCGCCGCACCGGTGGTCCCGCGCTGCGTGAACTGACGTTCCACCAGCGGGCGGCGCTGCTCAAGGCGCTCGGCTCGCACCTGCGTGAGCACCGCGACGAGCTGTACGCACTGTCCGCACGCACCGGCGCGACGCTCGGCGACTCGAAGTTCGACATCGACGGCGGCATCGGCGTCCTGCTGACCTACGGCAGCAAGGGCAAGCGCGAGCTGCCGAACTCGACGGTCTACGTCGACGGCGCGGTCGAGCCGCTCAGCAAGGGTGGCACCTTCGTCGGCCAGCACATCGCGACCCCGCTGCGAGGCGTCGCCATCCAGATCAACGCGTTCAACTTCCCCGTCTGGGGCCCGCTCGAGAAGTTCGCCCCCGCGTTCCTCGCGGGCGTGCCGAGCCTGGTCAAGCCCGCCAGCCAGACCGCGTACCTCACCGCGCGGCTCGTCGAGCTGATCATCGAATCCGGCATCCTCCCCGAGGGCACGCTGCAGTTCGTCGCGGGCAGCGTCGGTGACCTGCTCGACCACGTCACCCCGCAGGACCTCGTCTCGTTCACCGGTTCCGCGAGCACCGCGCAGAAGCTCCGCGCGCACCCCGCGATCGTGCGCAACTCCGTGCGGTTCAACGGAGAAGCCGACTCGCTCAACTGCTCGATCCTCGGCCCGGACGCCAAGCCCGGCACGACCGAGTTCGACCTGTTCGTCAAGCAGCTCACCACCGAGATGACGGTCAAGGCCGGCCAGAAGTGCACCGCGATCCGGCGCGCGTTCGTACCCGCGGAGCTGCTCGACGCCGTCGCCGAAGCCGCCAGCGCGCGGCTCGCGAAGGTCACCGTCGGCAACCCGACCGCCGAGGGCGTCCGGATGGGCGCGCTCGCCAGTCTTGAGCAGCGCGAAGAGGTCCGTCGCTCCCTGAAGTCCTTGCTGGACGCGGGAAGCATCTTGTTCGGCGACCCGGACAAGGTCGACGTCGTCGGCGCGGACGCCGAGACCGGCGCGTTCCTCTCCCCGATCCTGCTGAAGGCCGACCCCGAGCGCGCCGAGCCGCACGAAGTCGAGGCGTTCGGCCCGGTGTCGACGCTCATGCCGTACACCTCCACCGAGCAGGTCATCGACTATGCCGCGCGCGGCCTCGGCAGCCTCGCCGGTTCCGTGGTCACCGCGGACGCCGAGTTCGCCCGCGAGATCGTCCTCGGCCTCGCGCCGTGGCACGGTCGCCTGCTGGTACTGGACGCCAATGACGCCAAGGAGTCGACGGGCCACGGCTCGCCGATGCCGCAGCTCGTCCACGGTGGCCCCGGCCGCGCCGGTGGCGGCGAGGAGATGGGCGGGATCCGCGGGGTCATGCACCACCTGCAGCGCACCGCGGTCCAGGGCACCCCGCAGGTGATCAGCACGATCACCGGCCAGTGGATCCCGGGTGCCGAGCGGACGATCTCCGACGTCCACCCGTTCCGGAAGTCCCTGTCCGAGCTGAAGGTCGGCGACGCCGTGGTCACCGGGTCCCGCACGGTCACGCAGGCCGACGTCGACCACTTCGCCGAGTTCACCGGCGACACCTTCTACGCACACACCGATCCCGAGGCCGCCGCCGCGAACCCGCTGTTCGGCGGGATCGTCGCGCACGGGTACCTGGTGCTTTCGTTCGCCGCCGGGCTGTTCGTCTCGCCCGAGCCCGGCCCGGTGCTCGCCAACTACGGCCTGGAGAACCTGCGCTTCCTGACGCCGGTCAAGCCCGGCGACGAGCTGACGGTGACGCTCACCGCGAAGCAGATCACCCCGCGTGACAGCGCCGAGTACGGCGAGGTCCGCTGGGACGCCGACGTCGTCAACCAGAACGACGAGTCGGTCGCGAAGTACGACGTCCTGACGCTGGTAGCGAAGGAATCCGCATGACTGAAACACTGGAGGAAAGCGAAAAGACAAAGCCGGGGAAACTTTCCGAGGCAGAACTCGAGAAGGACTTCGAGCACACGATCGCGCGCGACCAGCGCATCGAGCCGCGCGACTGGCTGCCCGAGGGCTATCGCAAGACGATGATTCGGCAGATCGCGCAGCACGCGCACTCGGAGATCATCGGCATGCAGCCCGAAGGCAAGTGGATCACCCGCGCGCCTTCGTTGCGGCGTAAGGCGATCCTGCTCGCCAAGGTGCAGGACGAAGCCGGACACGGGCTCTACCTGTACTCCGCGTCGACGACGCTGGGCGCGGATCGTCAGGACCTGACCGAAAAGCTCATCAGTGGCAGGCAGAAGTACTCCTCGATCTTCAACTACCCGACACCGACCTTCGCCGACGTCGGCGTGATCGGCTGGCTGGTCGACGGCGCCGCGATCTGCAACCAGGTTCCGTTGTGCCGCAGCTCTTACGGCCCGTACGCGCGCGCCATGATCCGCATCTGCAAGGAGGAGTCCTTCCACCAAAGGCAGGGCTACGAGCTGCTGATGACGATGATGCGCGGCACGCAGGCGCAGCGGGACATGGTGCAGGAAGCGGTCAACCGGTGGTGGTGGCCGTCGCTGATGATGTTCGGCCCGCCCGACGGCGATTCGCCGAACACCGAGCAGTCGATGGCGTGGAAGATCAAGCGGCACACCAACGACGAGCTGCGCCAGCGGTACGTGGACATGTCCGTCCCGCAGGCCGAGGCGCTGGGCGTCACGTTCCCGGATCCGGATCTCAAGTGGAACGCCGAGCGCGGCCGCTACGACTTCGGGCCGATCGATTGGTCCGAGCTCAAGCGCGTGATCAGCGGCGACGGCCCGTGCAACGCCGAGCGAATCGCGAAACGTCGTCAGGCACAAGAGGAAGGCGCGTGGGTTCGCGAAGCTGCGTTTGTTTATGCGGAAAAACAAGCAGAGCAAAAGCAAGCCCATGCCAAAAAGCGGGAGAACCGATGAAGCACGACTGGCCGCTGTACGAGGTTTTCGTCCGGGGCAAGCGCGGTCTCAACCACGTGCACGTCGGTTCGCTGCACGCCGCAGACGACGAAATGGCTCTGCACCACGCCCGCGACGTCTACACGCGGCGCAACGAAGGTGTGAGCATCTGGGTCGTGAAGGCCGCTGACATCACCGCGTCGAGCCCGGACGAGAAGGACCCGTTCTTCGCGCCGAGCGGCGACAAGGTCTACCGGCATCCGACGTTCTACGACATCCCCGACAACGTTCCGCACATGTAGGGGGCAGCACCGATGTCTTTTGACAACGCCTACGAGGCGCTCGGCGAGAGCAACGACGATTCCCACTGGGCCTTCGGGACCGGCTTCGACGACCCGCTGTCCGGAGTGGACACCACCGTTCCGTCCGGTGTGGACGGTGGCGACCTGGCCGCGTACTGCCTGATGCTGGGCGACGACGCGCTGATCATGTCGCACCGGTTGCAGGAGTGGTGCACCAACGCGCCCGAGCTCGAAGACGAGGTCGCGATCGCCAACATCGGGCTCGACCTGCTCGGCCAGGCGCGGCTTCTGCTTGCCCGCGCCGGAAAAGCCGATGGCAGCGACAGGGACGAGGATTCGTACGCGTACTTCCGTGACGCACGCGAGTTCCGCAATGTGCGGCTGACCGAGACCGGCGGCGGGCACTTCGGGGATCTCATCGCGCGGCTGCTCGTGTTCTCGACCTGGCGGCTGGCGTTGTTGCAGCGCTTGGCTTCTTCATCAGACCCAGCCTCGGTTGACCCGGTGCTCGCGGCGATCGCGGCCAAGGGCGTCAAAGAGGTCACCTACCACCGCGATTACGCCGCGCAGTGGACCGTGCGGCTTGGTGATGGCACCGAGTTGTCCCATGAGCGCATGCAGGCCGGGCTGGACACAGTGTGGCCGCTGGTCGGGGAGTTGTTCGCGTCGCACGAGATCGAGCGGCGTGTCGGTGTCGATCCCGCGGAGCTGCGCGAGGAGTTCGACAGCGTGCTGGCCCACGTGCTGTCCGCGGCGACCTTGACCCGGCCGCACTCCGAGGAGTCCTCCCGGGTTCTCGGGCGCGACGGCAACCACACCGAGGAACTGCCCGTTCTGCTGGAAGAACTGCAGAGCGTGGCCCGCGCGCATCCGGGTGCGACATGGTGACCGCACTCGCGATCGCGGAGAAGGTGACCGACCCCGAACTCCCGATGATCACCCTCGCCGACCTCGGTGTGCTGCGTGAAGTGTCCGAAGTGGACGGACGGGTGGTCGTGGCGATCACGCCCACCTACACCGGCTGCCCGGCGATGGACACCATGCGCGACGACCTCGAACACGCCCTGCGCTCCGCCGGGTACCAGGAAATCGAAGTCCGGACGGTCCTGCAACCGGCCTGGAGCACGGACTGGATCAGTGAGGACGGTAAGCGCAAGCTCGCCGAAGCCGGGATCGCACCCCCGAGTGCGGCCCCGAAGTCGGTCAGCGGCCCGATTCCGCTCACGCTGAGCGCGCCGGTCCGTCAGGTTCGTTGCCCGCAGTGCGA
Organism: Amycolatopsis sp.; assembly: GCF_036008905.1. Taxonomy (GTDB): domain Bacteria; phylum Actinomycetota; class Actinomycetes; order Mycobacteriales; family Pseudonocardiaceae; genus Amycolatopsis. Next base: position 22,311 of record NZ_DASYMU010000087.1, read on the forward strand.
TTCCGCCGACACCGAAGAGCTTTCCCGGTTCAGTGCCACCGCCTGCAAGGCGTTGCGCCGCTGCCGCACTTGCCTGGAGCCGTTCGAACACGTCAAGGAGATCTAGTGAGCGCCCCGACCCTCCGGCGCCGGACGGGTTTCCACACCCTGACCGTCGCCGCCGTCGAGTCCCTGTGCGACGACGCCGTCGCCGTGACCTTCGACGTGCCGCCGGAACTCGCCGACGAATTCCGGTTCCTGCCAGGACAATCGCTGACGCTCAAGCGGACGGTCGAGGGCCGTGACGAACGCCGGTCGTACTCGATCTGCGCTGCCGCCGGGGATCGGCCGCGGGTCGGCGTCCGTGAGGTACCTGGCGGCCTGTTCTCCAGCTGGCTCGTGCACGACGTGCGCCCCGGTGACGAGATCGAAGTCCAGGCGCCGACGGGAAGTTTCACCCCGGATCTGGAAACGCCCGGGCACCACGTGCTGATCGCCGCGGGGTCCGGGATCACGCCGGTGCTGTCGATCGCCGCTTCGCTGCTCAAGAACCCGGACGTCACGGTGACTGTCCTCTATGGCAACCGCCGCTCCAATACCGTCATGTTCGCCGACGAACTCGCGGATCTGAAGGACCGGGCGCCGAGCCGTCTTGAGCTCGTCCACGTGCTTTCACGTGAACCGCGTGGCGCTGACCTGTTCAGCGGGCGCTTGGACATCGAGAAGCTGCGGAGCCTGTTTTCCTTGCTGCTGCCCGTCGAAGAGGTCGCGCACTGGTGGTTGTGCGGTCCGTTCGGGATGGTCACCGGCGCACAGGAAGTGCTGACCGAGCTCGGTGTCCCGGTCGAGCGGGTGCACCAGGAGCTGTTCTACGTCGACGACCTGCCGCCGGAGCCGGTGCGCCACGAGGAAGCCGGTATCGAAGGGGCGTCGAGCGAGGTCACGCTGATCCTCGACGGCCGCTCGACCACGATGACGCTGCCGCGCGACATCTCCGTGCTGGACGGGGCTCAGCGGTCGCGGCCGGATCTGCCTTTTGCTTGCAAGGGCGGGGTTTGCGGTACCTGCCGGGCGAAGGTGTCCGGTGGTGAAGTCAACATGCGGCGCAACTTCGCGCTCGAGAAGTCCGAAGTGGACGCCGGGTTCGTCCTCACCTGCCAGTCGCTTCCCGTCTCCGACACCCTCACAGTCGACTTCGACGCCTAGCCGGGCGCACTTTCTCGCTTAAGCGCGATCTCTCACGACGTGAAAGATCGCACTTAAGCGACAAAGTGCGCCCGTTTTGTGCCCGATCCACCCTTGACACCCACCGTGACGAACACCATCATCTTCATACCGACCACGCGGTACGGACTAGTCCACATGTTGGGAACCTGCTGAAATTCCGCGCACTGCGTGGAAAAGGAGTCAACGATGACTGCTGCTGCCGGGAGCTTGCTCGCGGTCGAGGACATCACGGTCAGATTCGGCGGTCTCGTCGCCCTGAACGGCGTCGAGCTGAGCATCGAGCCGCGCACGGTCGTCGGCGTGATCGGTCCCAACGGTGCCGGGAAGACGACGCTGTTCAACGTCGTCTGCGGGTTCGTCCGCCCCCAGGAAGGCAGCCTGCACTGGCAGGGCACGGAACTGCGCAAGCACCGGCCCGACCAGCTGGCGAAACTGGGTATCGCCAGGACTTTGCAGGGCCTCGGGCTCTTCCCCGGTTTGACCGTCCTCGAAAACGTGATGGCCGGCGCGAACCGCCACGCCAAAGCCGGGGTACTGCCCGCGCTGCTCGGCATCGGGCGGTCCGCGCGAGACGAACGTGACCTCACCGAACGTGCCACCGGCGCGCTCAAAGAGCTCGACCTCGGTTCGTTCGCGGGCAGGCATCCCGGCGCGTTGCCTTACGGCGTACAGAAACGGGTCGCGCTGGCGCGGGCGCTGGTCGCCGCGCCGGACCTCCTGCTGCTCGACGAACCCGCGAGCGGACTGTCCGCCGGAGAGATGGACGAGCTCGTCGACCGCATCCGCGGACTGCGTGAACGCATGGCCGTCGTCCTCGTCGAGCACCACATGGACCTGGTCATGCGGGTCTGCGACAAGGTCGTGGTGCTCAACTTCGGCGAGGTCATCGCCGCCGGCACGCCCGAGGAGATCCAGGCGGATCCGTTGGTGGCAGAGGCTTATCTCGGTGACCCGGCAGAGGAGGGCACTGATGCTTGACATCAACGAACTGGTCACCACCTACGGCGCGGTCCGCGCGCTCGACAAGGTGAGTCTCAGCATCGAACCCGGTAGCATCACCGCCATCCTCGGCGCGAACGGCGCCGGGAAGACGACGTTGCTGCGCACGATCAGCGGGCTCGTGCCCGCGCGGTCGGGCAAGGTCACCTGGGACGGCGAAGACCTCACCGGGCTGGCGGCGGACAAGATCGCGCGGCGCGGGTTGTCGCACGTTCCCGAGGGCAGCGGGGTCATCGCCGAACTGACGGTCGAGGAAAACCTGCGGTTGGGCGCGTTGTGGCGGCGCGACCGTGCCGATCGGGAACTGGCCCTCAAAGAGGTGTGCGAGCTGTTCCCGCCTCTGGCCGAACGAATCGAGAAGCCCGCCAGCACGTTGTCCGGCGGGGAACGGCAGATGCTGGCCATCGGCAGGGCGTTGATGAGCCGGCCGAAACTGCTGCTGCTCGACGAACCGTCGCTGGGGCTGGCACCCATGATCACCGCACAGATCATGCGGGTCCTGCGCGATCTCCGTGCCGACACCGGGTTGACGGTCCTGCTCGTCGAGCAGAACGCCCGCAGCGCGCTGTCCATCGCCGACCGTGGCTTCGTGTTGTCGCTCGGCCGGGTCGTCGCGACGGGCGAGGCGAGCACTTTGCTCGCGGACGACCAGCTTCGGCACGCCTATCTCGGTTTCTGACCCTCTGTCTTATAGCTGCACAGAAAGGTCCGGTATGGAGGACTTTCTCAACCTGACCCTCAACGGCATCTCCACCGGGGCGATCTACGCCGCGCTGGGGCTGGCGTTGGTGATCATCTACCGGGCGACCCGGGTGGTGAACTTCGCCCAGCCCGCGCTGGCGCTGATCTCGACGTACCTGGCGTACTCCGTCAACAAGGCCACCGGTAGTTATTGGCTGGGCTTCGCCACCGCACTGATCGCGGGAACGCTGATGGGCGCGGCGACCGAACGGCTGCTGATCCGGCCGCTGCGCAACCGCAACGAGCTGAGCTCGATCATCGTCACCCTCGGTCTTTTGCTGGTACTGCAGGCGATCGCGGGGATGATCTGGTCGAACGAGCCGACGTCGTTCCCGTACGCCTTCGACTTCCGTGGGCGGTTCTCCGCCAATGACCTGTTCGTGGTGCTGGCCGTGTTGGTCACCGCGGGCGGAATCCTGTTGCTGTTCAAGAAAACCTCGCTCGGCTTGAAGATGCGGGCGGCGGCTTTCCGGCCGGAGGTCGCGCGCATGCTCGGTGTGCGGGTCGGTCTCATGCTGACCGTCGGCTGGGCGATGGCGGCGGCCGTCGGTTCGCTGGCCGGGCTTCTCGCCACGCCGCCGTTCATCTTCCCGAACGTGCTCGACGGCGTGTTCGTCTACGCGCTGACCGCGGCCGTCCTGGGCGGGCTGGAAAACCCGTTGGGCACGATCATCGGGGGGTTCGTCCTCGGGATCGGACTGTCCTATGTGTCCGGCTACTTGGGACCTGAGCTCGTCACGATGGCCGCGCTCGCGATCCTGGTGATCGTGCTCGCCGTGCGTCCGAGCGGGTTGTTCGGCCGAGCCACCGCGAGGCAGGTATGAGCGTGCGCACGCAGATCTCCGACGACGTCTTGTCGAGCACTTCCGGTCCGGCACGCCGGAGGCGTTCCCTGCCGCCGCTGATCGTTCACCTGCTGTGGGCGGTATTGGGGCTGGCGCTGGTCATCCTGCTCACGCTGGTGACCGACCCGTTCACGAACCTGCGGATGGCGACCGTCGGCTACTACCTGATCGCGGTGGCCGGGCTGGCGCTGCTGACCGGGTTCAACGGGCAGATCTCGCTGGGGCACGGCGCTTTCATGTTCATCGGCGCCTACACCGTGGCGCTGCTGGTCATCCACGTCCCGACGTTCCCGCTGTGGCTGGACCTCATCCTCGCGGCGGTCGCCAGCGGGCTCGCCGGAGCGCTCGCGGGAGCCGCGGCCGCACGGTTGAAGGGGCCGTATCTCGCCGGGGCGACGCTCGCGCTGGCCGTCGGGCTTCCGGCGTTGACCCAGCGCTTCCCCGATTTCCTCGGTGGCAGCAACGGGTTGAACTTCACCGTCAACAGCACCCCCGACGGGCTCGTCGGGGTCGTGCCGCCGACCCGCTGGCAGACCTGGGTGGTCTGGCTGACCGTGCTCATCGCGCTGGTCCTGCTGGCGAACCTGATCCGCGGGCGGATCGGGCGGTCGTTCCGTGCGGTGCGGGACGACGAGGTCTCCGCCGCGCTCGCCGGAATCCACATCGGACGGACGAAGATCCTCGCGTTCCTCGTCAGCGCGGTGTGCGGTGGGCTCGCCGGTGGGCTGCAGGCGTTTCTGCTCGGGACGGCGGCGCCCGGTTCGTTCACCGTGGCGCTGTCGCTGAGTCTGCTGGCGGCCGTGGTGCTCGGCGGGCTCGGCAGTATCTGGGGAGCGCTGTGGGGCGCGATCGCGCTCGTCTATTTCCAGGCGTGGTCGGAGGACTTCGCCGACGTGCTGCACCTCAGTACCAACGTCGCCAACAACCTGCCGCTCGCGGTCTACGGCGTCATTCTCATTTTCGTCATTCTCGTTTTCCCCCACGGGATCCAAGGGGGCATCCAGCGTCTGCGGGCTTTGCGCGGCCGGTCGAAGAGATCAGAAGGAGAATCATGAGAAAAAGCAGATCCGCCCACCTGATCGCCGGCGCTCTGGCCGGTGCGCTGGTGCTGGCCGGTTGTTCCGGTGCGGGGGAGACGTCGACCAACTCGGCGGCCCCGGCTGCCGACTCCTCGACCGGGGTGACGAAGGACAGCGTCGTCATCGGCACCCACCAGCCGCTCACCGGCCCGGCCGCGCCGGGCTACAGCAAGATTTCCGTCGGCGCCCGCGCGGTGTACTCGTACGTCAACGACGCCGGTGGCATCAACGGCCGCAAGATCGACTACAAGGTCGAGGACGACGGTTACAACCCGACCAAGACGGTCGAGGTGGTGAAAAAGCTGGTACTACAGGAAAAGGTGTTCGCGATCGTCGGCGGCCTCGGCACGCCGACGCACTCCAAGGTCGTCGACTACCTCAACACCGAAGGCGTGCCGGACGTTCTGGTGTCCTCGGGTGCCCTCGCGTGGGACGACCCCAAGAAGAGCCCGATGACCTTCGGCTACCAGGTCGACTACACCCGCGAAGGCAAGATCCAGGGCAAGTACATCAAGGAGAACTTCGCCGGGAAGAAGGTCGGCTACTTCACCCAGAACGACGACGTCGGCCGGGACACCCAGAAGGGCCTCGACCAGTTCCTCACCACCGAGGTCGTGGCCAAACAGGGCTATGACAGCGCGAACACCGACGTCACCCCGCAGCTTTCCGCGTTGAAGGCGGCCGGCGCGGAGGTCGTGGTGTGCGAGTGCGTGCCCGCGTTCACCGCGCTCTCGATCCTCGCCGCGGCGAAGATCGGCTACAAGCCGCAGTTCGTCGTCAGCAGCATCGGCGCCGACCCGACGACGTTGTCCGGTCTGCTGCAGGACTTCGCGAAGCGCAGTGGTGCCAGCGTTTCCAGCGCCCAGCTGCTGTCCGGTCTGGTCGGTACCGGCTACCTGCCCGACGTCGGCCTGACCGACGACCCGTGGGTGAAGTTCTTCAAGGACATCCACGACAAGTACATCCCGGCGGAGCCGCTCACCAACACCGTGATGTACGGAATGGTGCAGGCGTACACCTTCTCGCAAGCGCTGAAGGCCGCCGGGCCCGACCTGACCCGGCAGAAGCTCGTCGACGCGATGACTTCGGGCTCGCTGAAGGGCCCTGGCCTCACGCCGTTCGGTTTCTCGAAGGACTCGCACTCCGGCTACACCGGCGCGTACGTGTTCCAGATCAACCCCGACACGACGACGAAGATCCTTCAGCCGCCGGCCGTGACGGATCGGGCAACCGGCGCGATCACGCCGTATTCGGGCGAACGGCTCACTCCCGAGCAGGTCAACCTGACTGCGAAGTGAGATCCGGGGTGCCGCCGCTCAGGGCGCGGGCGGCGGCACCCTCACCTCGGTGCTCGCATAGTGTGGCTTGGGCGATCGAGCGAAGGGGGTCTCAGACATGGTGGTGACAGGAGTGGCGGATCAGCCCGTCGCGTCGGTCCGGGACAGGCTCGTCCAGGTGGCCGCCCGGCTGTTCGCGGAGAAGGGCTTCGAGGCGACGACGGTCCGGCAGATCGTCGAGACCGCCGGGGTCACGAAGGGTGGTTTGTACCATTACTTCGATTCCAAGGACGCCCTGCTGTACGAGATCTACAGCCGGATGCTCCGGATGCAGGCGAGTCGCATGGAGACGATCGCCGATTCCGGATTGGCGTTGCCGCAACGGATCCACGCGATCATCGCCGACGTCGTGGCGACAAGCATCGCCAACCTCGACGACGCGGTGGTGTTTTTCCAATCCATGCACCTGCTGGAAGCGGAGAAACAGGCCGACGTCCGCGCGGAGCGACGGCGTTACCACGAGCGTTTCCGTTCCCTGGTGGAAGAAGGCCAGCGCGACGGCGTGTTCCGCGCCGACGTCCCGGCGGACATCGTGGTGAACTACCACTTCGGCGCGATCCACCGGCTCGGCATGTGGTACCACCCGGACGGCGCTTTCTCCGGCGAGCAAGTCGGCCTCTACTTCGCGAACCTCATGCTCGGCAGCCTCCTCCCGCCCACCACCTCCGCCGCCTGACCCACCCCCACCCGGGGAATATGTCGACACTTTCCCTGGCTCCGAGCTCCAGAACATGTCGACATATTCGCGGGTTTTGGGGCGTGGAGAGACTCGTGGGGCGCGTGTGGCGACTTGCTTCCGAATATGTCGACAACTTATTTGGCGCGGGGGCGGATAAGTTGTCGACATATTCGGGGGGTTACTGGGACTCGAGGTCGCCTTCTAGGGTTAGGTAGACGTCGCGCATTTGGGCGAGGAGGTCCGGGTCGGGTTCGGCCCAGAGGCCGCGGTCGGCGGCTTCGTTGAGCCGCTCGATGATCCCGCGCAGCGCCCAGGGGTTGGCCTTGGTGAGGAACTCCTGGTTCTCCTTGTCCAGCACATAGGACTCGGTGAGCTTCTCGTACATCCAGTCCTGCACGACCCCGGCCGTCGCGTCGAAACCGAAGAGATAGTCGACGGTCGCGGCGAGTTCGAAAGCGCCTTTGTAGCCGTGCTTGCGCATCGCGGTCAGCCAGCGCGGATTGACCACGCGAGCGCGGAACACCCGGGCGGTCTCCTCGCCGAGCGTGCGCGTGCGGACGGCGTCCGGTGTGGTGCTGTCGCCCACATAGGACGCGGGCGCGTTGCCGGTCAGTGCGCGCACGGTGGCGATCATGCCGCCGTGGTACTGGAAGTAGTCGTCCGAGTCGGCGATGTCGTGCTCGCGGGTGTCGGTGTTCTTCGCCGCCACCACGATCCGCTTGTACGAACTCTCCATGTCCTCGCGCGCCGGCTTGCCGTCGAGATCGCGTCCGTAGGCGAACCCGCCCCACACCGCGTAGACCTCGGCGAGGTCGGCGTCGTCGCGCCAGTTGCCGGATTCCATCAGCGGCAGGAGCCCGGCGCCGTACGCACCCGGCTTCGAGCCGAAGATCCTGGTGGTGGCACGGCGTTCGTCACCGTGCTCGGCCAAGGCCGCCTTGGTGTGGGCCCGGACGAAGTTGTCCTCATCGGACTCGTCGAGCCCGGCGACCAGGCGCACGGCGTCGTCGAGCAGGGTGATCACGTGCGGGAAGGCGTCACGGAAGAACCCGCTGATCCGCACGGTGACGTCGACGCGCGGCCTGCCGAGTTCGGCTAGCGGCATGGCCTCGATGCCGGTCACGCGGCGCGAAGCCTCGTCCCACACCGGCTGAACACCCAGCAGCGCAAGGACTTCCGCCGCGTCGTCGCCGGAGGTCCGCATCGCCGAGGTGCCCCACACCGACAGCCCGACCGAACGCGGCCAGGCGCCGGTGTCCTCGCGGTAGCGGCGCAGCAGCGAGTCCGCCAAAGCCTGACCGGTTTCCCAGGCGAGACGGCTGGGGATGGCCTTCGGGTCGACGGTGTAGAAGTTGCGGCCCGTCGGGAGCACGTTGATCAGCCCCCGCAACGGCGAGCCACTCGGCCCGGCGGCGATGTACCCGCCGTCGAGGGCGTGCAGGATCGCCGTGATCTCGGCGCCCGTCCCCGCGAGCCGGGGAACGATCTCGGCCGCGGCGAAGTCCAGCACCCGGACGACCTGTCCGTCCGGGTTGCCCAGGATCTCGGTGCAGACGGTAGCGACGGCGGCGGGGTCCCAGGAACGGGCTTCCATGGCGACGACGAGTGAGCGCGCGGTTTCTTCGATGGCGTCCACTTCGGACATCGGCGCGTCGCTGTTTTCCTTCAGCCCCAACGCCGAGCGCAAGCCGGGGACAGCGCCTTGCGCGCCGCCCCACATCTGCTGGGCGCGCAGCATCGCCAGCACGAGGTTGATTCGTGCCTCACCGACCGGCGCCTCACCCAGGATGTGGAGCCCGTCGCGGATCTGGGCGTCCTTGACCTCGCACAGCCAGCCGTCGATATGCAGCAGGAAGTCGTCGAACTCCGCGTCATGCGGACGCGCGTCGACGCCGAGGTCGTGATCGAGCTTCGCGGCCTGGATGAGTGTCCAGATCTGCGCGCGGATCGCGGGTAGTTTCGCCGGGTCCATCGCGGCGATGTTGGCGTGCTCGTCGAGCAACTGCTCAAGCCGTGCCATGTCGCCGTAGCTTTCGGCGCGGGCCATCGGCGGGATCAGGTGGTCGATGATCGTCGCGTGCGCGCGGCGTTTCGCCTGCGCGCCTTCGCCGGGGTCATTGATGAGGAACGGGTAGATCAGCGGCAGATTGCCGAGCACCGCGTCAGGCGCGCAGGACGCCGAGAGTCCGGCCGTCTTGCCGGGCAGCCACTCCAGCGAGCCGTGCTTTCCGAGGTGCACCACCGCGTGTGCGCCGAATTCCTCTTCCAGCCAGCGATAAGCGGCCAGATAATGGTGGCTCGGCGGGAGATCCGGGTTGTGGTAGATCGCCACTGGGTTCTCGCCGAACCCGCGCGGCGGCTGGATCATGATAATGACGTTGCCGGACCGCAGCGACGCCAGCACGATGTCACCGTCCTTATTGGACGACTTGTCGACATAGAGCTCACCGGGCGCAGGACCCCAGTGCTCTTCCATGCCCGCGCGCAGATCCGCGGGCAGCCGGGCGAACCACTCCTTGTAGCGAGCGGCGGGAACGCGGATCGGGTTGCCGGACAGCTGCTCTTCGGTGAGCCACTCGGGATCCTGGCCACCGGCGGCGATCAGCGCGTGGATGAGTGCGTCGCCGTCGGGCTGCTCGGTACCGGTCGGCACGACACCCGGGAACGACTCCGTGCCGAGGTCGTAGCCCAGCGTTTCCATCTCCCGCAACAACTTCACCGCCGATGCGGGCGTGTCGAGGCCGACGGCGTTGCCGACCCGCGAGTGCTTGGTCGGGTACGCCGACAGCATCAGCGCGATCTTGCGTTCGGCGGGCGGGGTGTACCGCAGCCGCGCGTGCGCCAGCGCGATCCCGGCGACGCGGGACGCGCGCTCGACGTCGGGCACGTACCGCGGCAGTCCGTCGGCGTCGATTTCCTTGAAGGAGAAGGGAACCGTGATGATCCGGCCGTCGAACTCGGGGACGGCCATCTGGTTCCCGGCGTCGAGCGGCGACAGGCCTTCGTCGCTGGCTTCCCAGGTTTCGTGGTCGCTGGTCAGGCAGAGCGCCTGCAGGATCGGGATGTCGAGCGCGGCCATCTCGGCGACGTCCCACGCTTCGTCGTCGCCACCGGCGCCGGCCTCGGCGGGCTTCGTGCCGCCCGCCGCCAGCACGGTGACGAGCAGCGCGTCGGCCTTGCGCAGCTCGGTCATCATCTCGGGCTCGCGGCTGCGCAGCGACGCGCAGTGGATCGGCAGCGCCTGCCCGCCCGCGTTCTCGATCGCTTCGGACAGCGCGTCGACGAACGCGGTGTTCCCCGACAAATGGTGCGCGCGGTAGTAGAGGATCGCGACGACCGGGCCTTCGGTGCGACGCCGTTCGCGCTGGAGGATGCCCCACAGCGGCTGCTCGGCGGGCGGCTCGAAACCGTCACCGGTGAGCAGCAACGTGTCGGAGAGGAACCGCGACAGCTGCGTGAGGTTCTCCGGCCCGCCCTGCGCGAGGTAGGTGTGCGCCTCGGCCGCGATGCCTGACGGCACACTGGACAGCTTCATCAGTTCGGCGTCCGGCGCCTGCTCACCGCCGAGGACGACGACGTGCGCGCCGCTCGCCCGCACGGTGTCCAGGCCCTCCTGCCACATCCGCTCCGAACCGAGGATGCGGACGACGACGATCTGCGTGCCCTCCAGCAGGCCGGGCAGCTCCGCGAGATCGAGCCGGGACGGGTTCGCCAGCCGGTAGTCGGCTTCGCTGGACCGCGCGCTGAGCAGGTCGGTGTCCGAAGTGGACAGCAGCAGGATCACGGGTGGCTCCTCCTCGGGGTTTCCTCGCCCCGGGTAGTGGTGCGCGACGGCGGGAGTTCCTGGCTGCCCGGGATACCGGGTCACAGTGGCGGGACCGCCCCGGATTCGCACCGGGTTCCTCCACCTGCCGTCGCGTGGGTTCAGCTCAGCATAGGTCGTGAGTCAGATGCGCTTCGCGGCCCGGAAGGCCAGCGAGTATTTCCCGCCCTGGTCGATCAGCGACTTGCCGCCGGTGTCCCCGAAGGTCGGACCGTTGGCCACCTGACGGCTCGACAGCACCCGGTGATGGCCTTCGTCGTCGATCCCGAGATAGATCCCGACGTGGTCGATCTGCGGGCCGTCGAAGGGATCCAGGTTGAAGAACAGCAGGTCACCGGGTTGTAGTGCGGCGTAGGCCAGCGTTCGCTGACCCGAATCGGCGATGATCGGCGTACCGGGCCCGAGCTGTGACATCGCCCACGCGCGCCGGGGCAGACCGGGACCGGCCGTGTTCGAGCCCCGCAAGGGATACCCGGCGCGGTAGCCGTACACCATGCGCACGAAGCCGGAGCAGTCCAGCGAACCGTACCTTTCCGAACTGGCGGCCTCGGTCACCTTGTCGGGGAAATCCCAGTTCACGCCCAGGAAGTCATAGAAGTCGGAGCGCTCCAGCCGTCCCTCACCGCTGTCCGGCCCGAACGTCGCGTCCCCCGCGACGCGCAGCTTCTTGGCGTTCGTCACTGCCGCCGCGCTGTCGATGTATTGCATGGCGACCGCGAAGATGTCCGGGCTGGTGTCGCCGGCGGACTTCGCCAGCCAGGTCCGGAACCACTCGGCCTTCTCCGCGCCTGCGGCCCAGGGCTGAGGGGCGAGCCGCACCCAGGCCGTCGTCGTGACCTCGACCGTGGTGAACTTCGGTTCCCGGAAGGTCCGGCTCGGGCCGGCGAGCATCACCGTCCGCGACCCGTCGGTGAGCGTGGCGATCAGCGGGCCGGAGGCTTGGCGCACCAGCGTCCTGGCCGGGTTTTCGACCCGCTCATAGCTGTAGGAACCGGGATTCGACGCATCGCTCCCGGACGCCGACACCGCGGTGACCCCGCCGAGGCGGTCTTGGGTGGCGAAGTGGATCGCCGCGGTGCCGGACACGCCGATCACCGTGACCAGCACAGCCATCCGCAGCAGGCGTCCTCTGTTCACAGCCACCTCATACCGTGGGAACCAGTCCGACCAGCACACCGCTGATCAGGATCGCGTAGCTCGCGAGGCTCACCCCGCCGGTCGCCAGCAGCGTCGCGGCCGGCCGCTGCCGGACCAGTTGGTAGGCGACGAGGCCCGGCACGACGAAACCGAGCGTCTGGTGCACGAACAACAGCGGGAAATCGGCCTGCAGGAACAGGAGCAACGTCGTCTGCAACAGCACCCCGAGCAGGACGACCGCGGCGAACAGCCGCTTCCCGTACAGGATCACCAACCGCTGCAACACTTTCGTGCCGCCGTAGGTCAGCGCCGTCATCAGCACGATGATCGCGGCGCGCCGGTAGTCCTCGACCATGGTCAGCGCGATCCAGCCCGGCGTGATCATGCCGCCGGGGGAGAGGTTCGTGGTCAGGTAGCACACCAGCGAGAGCAGTAGCCCGATGGCGAGCCCGATCGTGGCGATCTCGGGGGCCAGTTCCATCGTGATCACGCGCCCGGCACCATTTCCAGCTTCGCCAGTTCTTCGATCAGGACCTCGCCCTGGCCGTGGATGTTGCCGATGGCCACCAGCGACGCCTCGCGGGACACCCCGGCGACGATCTTGCGCAGCATCTCCCCGCCCGGCCGGGAGCCGCCAAGGTCGAGCACACTGTCCTGCCACTCGGCGGGGATCGCCGATCGCGCGCTCCGGGTCGGCTCGCCGATCAGGACGACTTTGTCCGGCTGGATCTTCCCGATCAGCGCGCCCATCTGCGCGTTGCGCTCCACCCGGTCCGGACGGCAGTTGATGATCACGTGCAGCGGGTCGGCGATCGCGCCCTGGTTGAGCAGTTGCTCGATGTTCATCAGCGTGGATTCCGGGTCGTTGGCGGCGAAGACGTTCGCGAACCGCAGCTGACGGCGTCCGGCGCGGTAGTGGTGCACGCGGAGCACCCCGGGATCCGGTGGGGCCGCCCACATCCCTTCCAGCGCGGACTGCCGGTTGACCTTGAGCAGTTCGGCCACGGCCAGCGCGATCGCCACGTTCTCCTTGAAGGTGATCCAGCTGAAGCGCCGCATCTCCTCGTCGGTGATCGACTCGGGGTCGATGGCGATCAGCTCACAGTTCCGCTTCGCGGCCTCTTCCTTCAGAATCGGCAGCCGTTCCACTTCGGCGGTGAAGCAGATCCCGCCGACGGGCATCGAGCGGCTGAGCGACCGGGCGACGTCGTCCAGCGTCGGCCCCATCTCGGCAAGGTGGTCTTCGCGCACGTTGCAGAGCACGCCGATGGTCGACTGGATCAGCTTGCTCTGGTTGATCTCCTGGAGATCCGGCATCACGGCCATGCATTCGATGACGAGCGCGTCGGGCCGGTAGGCGGCCGCGCGGCGGACGATACCGATCTGCTCGACGACGTTGGCGATGTCGAACTTGCGGTACACGGGTTCTTCGCTGCCGTCGGGGTGGATGAACCGGGCGGCGGTCCCGGTGGTTTTCGCCGTGGTCACCAGGCCGCCGCCGCGCAGCGCCCCGGCACAGAGCCGCGTGATCGAGCTTTTGCCGCGGATACCGTTGATCAGCACCCGCGTGGGGATGCTGTGGAGGTTCTTGAAGTGGTTGCGCTGTTCGGCCACCCCCGCGGCGAACATGGCCAGCGAGGCGATCAGCAGCACGCCGTAGAGAAAGAGCACGTCAGACTCCGTGCCTCACCCGTTGCCGTGGCGCCGGGGGCTTCTCGGCCGCTTCGGCCTTTATCCGAGACATGAGTTCCGTCGGATCAGTGGCCGCGCCGCGCGGACGGCGAACGTCCCCGAGCCGTTCGGTGCCTTCGACCAACCCCTGGCGGCAGATCTCCAGGCAGGACGCGATCGTGCCGATCTCGTCCTGTCGCTGCGGATACACGACCAGATCGGTGTCGCCTTTCGCGACCCGTCTGGCGGCGGTGGTGACCCGGCGCAGCGGGTTCAGCACCATCAGCTGGTGCCAGCCGAACAGCAGCACCGCGACGACCGCGGTGAGCAGGGCGGCCACCCGGGCGCCGTCGCGCACGGTGTTGTCGGGCACCCCCAGCGCGCCGAACGGCTGCTCGGCGACCACCGTCCAGCGCAGTGCGGCGGCACTGCCCTTGGTGGCCAGCCCCTGCGCGGCGACCAGGGTCGAGCCGGTCGTCTCGCGCGTGTCCCCGCCGGCCAGCGCGCTGGCGACGCTCCTGCGCAGCGCTGGGTCGGTGAGCTCTTCGAACGCGAGGTAGCCCTCGGTGTCCGCGATCGTGCGGTTGCCTTCGTCGACCACTCGTACCCGGCCGCCCGCGGGCTGCATCAGCGCCGACATCCTGGTGACGTCGAATTCGCCGACCAAAACCCGCCCGGTGTCCGCCAAGTGCGTGTAGGCGAACACGATCGGGACCCGGCCGCTGGTGTTGTGCTGGTGCAGCCCTTCGCCGTCCGGCAGCTTCGAGCCGTCCCGCAGGGCTTGCCGCCCGCTCGACAGCAACACGGCTCCGCCGGCGTCGGCGAGGTAGATGCTGCGGAACCGGGTTTCGCTGGCGGCCAGTTCGTCGAGCATCGGACGCAGCTCTTCGACCGGCTTTCCGTTGTTGAGCCTGGCGACCGCCTGCAGGTCCGAAAGGCCTTCGGTCAAGCTGCGCCGCAAGGTGTCGGCGGACCGGGTCGCTCGCAGGCTGTGCTCGCTCACCACGGTCGGGGAGGCTGCCGCCGATTGCCTGCCGAGCGTCATCGCGAGCGCCGCGGACCATCCGAGCAGGGCCACCGCGACCAAGATCACCACGACCTGTGCCGAAATGGTGGCTTCGGCGGGCTTTCCGGACCGTTTCCGGCGGCGGAGCCGGGCCCGGCACCGGTCGAGGGCGACGGTGAGGCTGCGCACTTCCTGGACCCGGGACTGGCGGACGGCGGTGCCGAGCTCTCCGGAAGCGACCGCGAGCGCGTCCGATCGCAGGCGGCGGATCGGGAGCACCACGACCCGCCGCAGCAGGATCAGACCGGCGACGGCCAGCGCCAACAGCGCCCCGGCCGGGATCAGCCCAGGACGACGCTGCGGCGTGGTTTCGAGCGGTACGCGGCTCACCGAAACCAGTGAAAGCCCGAGAGAACCGCCCAGTCCCTCGGCTGAGACCGGTGCGTAGGAGACCACCGGTGCCACCTCGCCGGTGCCTCCGGCGACGGGGGCACTCGCGCCGGTCAGGACGCCACTGCTGCCCGCCGCGGCCGCCGATGCGGCTTGGGTGACCAGGTCCAGCGCGACCGTGTCGGCCTTGTCCAGCGCCGGGCCGCGGGAGTCGACGACAGTGCCGTCGGTAGTGATCAGCTGGAGGCGCTGGCGTACTTCCTTGTCCAGGTCGGTGGACGCCTCTCGCAACGCCGTCGAGACGACCAGGAGCTGCCCGGCGCGCGGGCCGGTGAGCGGCACGGTGGTGAGCACCATCGGGGTGCCGCCCGTGTGGACCACGGGTTGCACGGTCACGTTGTCGACGCGAATGTCGCGCAGGCCCTCGGCCGCCACCGGTTCGCCGTGTGCGCCGATCGGCTTCAGTGTCGCGGCGTCGAGTACCGCCAGGCCGCGCCATCCCGGGTAGGTCTGGCTCAACGTCGTGAGCACCTGGCCGGTGTCCGGGGTGTCCAGGACACCGGACTTGGCGACTACCCGCAGGTCCGCCGAGCTTCCGGTCGCCGAGGTCGCGATCGCCTGGGAGAGTGACTCGGCTGCCTGTTGCTGGGTTTCGAGCACACCGGCGGGCACGGCCATCGCCGGCGAGCTCACGCCGAACAGCGAGAGCGGGCCGGTGGTGGTCAGATAGGCTGCGGTGAAGCCGGCGATGAGCACGAGAAGGACGAAGCTGGTCGTCGAGGCCACTCCGACGCCTCGGGGGAACCCGGATTCGACGAGCTGCTGACTCAGCTGGGCGGGACGGGGGCGATCGCGGGAGGACGGCACGTGACTCACCTCAGGCCCAGTCCTTACTTTCACTCGATCAGGGTGTACTTGCAGAATCAAATGGCCCAGTTAGCGACTTTCGTCCCCTGGTGCGTCACGTAGAGCTATCGCGAAGGACTCACGTACGTTACATACCACCCAATTGGGGTGCATGAGCGCCCGGCGGTAGTCGTCAGAGTCGGTCACTACACTCGCGCTGGTGCCCCTCCGACCGCTCACCGTTGTCACTGCGATCGGGTCCTTCACCGCCGTTGCACTGGTCGTCACGCTGCTCGTCGTCTCGGGGGGCAAGACCAGGCAGAGCACCGGCGACCCAGTCCCGAACCAGGAGGACACCCTGACCGCCCAGATCGCCGCGTTCACCGCGAAACTGCATGCGGGACAGCGTTATCGCGCACCGAAAGCCACTGAGCGCCAGACCGGTGAGCAGGGGTTTTCCGCGCTGCTGGACGGTGCCGCGTCGCCGGAGCTCGCCGAGCTCGGGTTCTCCGTCCAGGACGGCGTCGACGAGAAGACCGGCAGGCCGTACACGCTCGCGATGAACGAGCCGGACTCCGAACGCGCCTGGGGGCTCTACCTGATCGACCGGTCGGCCCCGGCGTCGCTGGTGGTGGAGGTGCCGCATCCGGCCTCCGACCTGCGGACGGAACTGTTCGGGCTGGCGTACTTCCGACAGGCTCCCGGCGCGGTGATGCTGATGGCCGGGGCACACCGCCGGGCCGACGAGAACCGCGGTGACGTCGCCCACGAGGAAAACTCGATGTTCCACGTCTTCGCCGCGTCGCTGGCCAGACGCGGGTTGCCGCAGGTCCAGCTACACGGGTTCGACGACCAGAGCATGCCGGGCAAGGATTTCGTGCTCTCGCCGGGCGCGACCGAAGCCGGTGCGCCCGCCATACGCGCCGCCGACAACCTCGGCGCGGCCGGGTTCGTGGTCTGCCGCGCCTGGATGGAACCCTGCAAGGAACTCGAAGGCACGACGAACGTGCAGGGCAAGGCCGCCGTGGCGGAGGGGACGATGTTCCTGCACGTCGAAATGAGCCGGACCGTCCGGGAAGACGAACAGCGCCGCGCCGCCGTGGTCCGGGCTCTGGCGGAAGCGCGCCTCAACGAGCGCTAGTAAGCACCATCTACAGTGACTTGCATGGACACTCCTGCGCGCGCTCGAGTCGACGCGTGCCCTGGTGTTTTCGCAGTTCACGACGCCGCTGACGGCGCGCTGGCGCGAGTCCGGTTGCCCGGCGGTGCCGTTTCGGCCGAGCAGCTGTCGATCTTGGCCGGATGTGCCGAAGATCTCGGCGACGGCTTCGCCCACCTCACTTCGCGGGGCAACATCCAGCTCCGCGGGCTCGACAGGGGCGCGCCGCTGGTGCCGCGGCTGTCCGCGGCCGGGCTGCTGCCCTCGCCCGCGCACGAGCGCGTCCGGAACATCCTCGCTTCACCGCTGAGTGCACAGGCGGGGGCGCTCGCCGCGCGCCTGGACCGGGAACTGTGCGCGCGTCCTGAGCTGGCGGAGTTGCCGGGCAGGTTCCTGTTCGGGCTGGATGGCGGCAGCGGTGACATCTCCGGCGAGGGCGCCGACGTCTGCTGGCGGGCCATGGACGACATCGGCGCAGTGCTGCTGGACGGCGTCGACACCGGGTTACGGGTGGCTGCCTCGCAGGCGGCCGAGGCAATGCTGGCGGTGGCTCAGGAGTTCCTCGCTGTTCGCGGAAGTGCTTGGCGGGTAAGGGAACTGGCTGATCGGACGCCGCTTGTGGACGCGGTGAGTGCGCCGCGGGTCGAGCCGGTCGCGATGCCGGCTTCGCCGGGGTTGCCGATCGGTGTTCTCAGCGAAGGTATTGGTGTCGCACCGGTTTTCGGGCAGCTGTCGGCGGCGCAGCTCCGGCTGTTGGCCGAACTCGCGGAACGGGCGATAGTGACGCCTTGGCGTTCGCTGCTGCTCCCGGGCGTGCGGGACAGCGCGCCGCTAGCGGCCGCCGGGCTGGTCGTCGACCCGGACTCGGCGTCGACGTCGGTGAGTGCCTGCATCGGGCATCCGGGCTGTGCGAAGTCCCGTGCGGACGTGCGTGCCGACGCGGGCAAGGTGCTTTCCGGGCTGCCCGCACGGCTCCGCGCGCATTTCGCCGGGTGCGAGCGCCGCTGCGGGAAACCCGCCGGGCAGTACGTCGACGTGCTCGCCGAGGGCGACGGCTACCGCGTGGACGACGTCTGGGTCCCGGTCGCAGAGTTGACAGAATCGTTGGCACGGAAGGGCAGCAAGTGATCGAGTACATCCGCGACGGCGCGGAGATCTACCGGCATTCGTTCGCGACGATCCGCGAGGAAGCCGACCTGGCCGTCCTGCCGCACGACGTGGCCGACGTCGCTGTCCGGATGATCCACGCGTGCGGGATGGTCGACCTCGTCGACGACCTCCGGTACACCCTCGACGTCGTCGAAGCCGGCCGCAAGGCACTGGCTGGCGGCGCGCCCGTTCTGTGTGACGCCAACATGATCGCGAGCGGCGTGACCCGCAAGCGGTTGCCCGCGGGCAACGAGATCCTGTGCACGCTGTCGGACCCGAAGGTGCCCTCGCTCGCCGAGCGGATGGGCACCACGCGGTCCGCCGCCGCACTGGAACTGTGGCGCGACAAGCTCGCCGGGTCGGTCGTGGCGATCGGCAACGCGCCGACGGCGTTGTTCCGGCTGCTGGAGATGCTCGACGAAGGTGCCGGGAGGCCGGCCGCGATTTTGGGGCTGCCGGTGGGTTTCGTCGGGGCGGCGGAGTCCAAAGAAGAATTGGTGAAGCGCGCACCGGCGCCGTATCTGGTGGTGCGCGGGCGACGCGGCGGCAGTGCGATGGCCGTGGCGGCGATCAACGCGTTGGCGAGTGAGGTCGAATGAAGAACACCGACGACGTGTTTTTCCCAGCGGAGGAGTCATTGAACACCGGCAAGCTTTGGGGGGTCGGGCTCGGTCCCGGTGACCCGGAACTGGTGACGGTCAAGGCCGCGCGGCTGATCGGCGCGGCCGACGTGATCGCGTTCCACAGCGCGCGCCACGGCCGGAGCATCGCGCGGTCGGTCGCCGAGCCGTACCTGCGCGAGGGGCAGCTCGAGGTCGCGATGGTCTACCCGGTCACCACCGAGACCACCGATCATCCCGGCGGCTATGAAGGCGCCATCGCGGATTTCTACACACAGAGCGCCGAAAGGCTCGCCGAGCACCTGGACGCCGGGCGTGACGTCGTCGTCCTCTGCGAGGGCGACCCGTTCTTCTACGGCTCCTACATGTACATGCACGAACGGCTTTCCGACCGCTACGAAGCCGAAGCGGTGCCTGGCGTGACGTCGGTGAGCGCGGCGTCGGCCGTGCTGGGCCGTCCGCTGGTGCAGCGCGACGAGGTGCTCACGATCCTGCCCGGCACACTGCCCGCGCCGGAACTGGCCCGACGTCTGGCGGACACCGAATCCGCCGCGGTGATCAAGCTCGGCCGCACTTTTGGTTCGGTGCGCGACGCGCTCGTCGACGCCGGAAAACTCGACGACGCCTGGTATGTCGAGCGCGCGACCTGGGCCGATCAGCAGCGCATCGAGTCGTTCGCGAAGGTCGATCCGGCGACTGTCCCGTATTTCTCGCTCGCCGTGGTCCCGAGTCCCGCCTACGCGGCGCGTTCGGCCGGGATTTCCGCTGTCGAGCCGGCCAAAACCGAAGACGCTGTTCCCGGCGGTGAGGTCGTGGTGATCGGCCTCGGCCCGGCCGGGCCGCAGTGGCTGACCCCGGAAGCCGAGCTCGAACTCGGGCAGGCTGAGCATCTGGTGGGCTACGGTCCTTATCTCGCAAGGGTTCCGCAGCGCGCCGGGCAGCAGCGGCACGCTTCCGGCAACCGCGTGGAGGCGGAACGCGCGGTGGAGGCGCTGGAGATGGCGGCCACCGGTGCCCGCGTAGCCGTGGTCTCTTCGGGTGATCCGGGGGTGTTCGCGATGGCGTCCGCGGTGCTCGAACAGGTCGAGAACGGGCCGTGGAGCGGGGTTTCGGTCCGGGTCGTGCCCGGGGTCACCGCTGCTCAGGCCGCTGCCTCACGGGTCGGTGCGCCGCTGGGACACGACTATTGTGTGCTTTCGCTGTCCGACCGGCTCAAGCCGTGGTCGGTCATCGAACGACGGCTCGACGCCGCCGGCGCGGCCGATCTGGTGCTCGCGATCTACAACCCGGCGTCGCGCACCCGTACGACCCAGCTCGCGATGGCGCAGGAAGTGTTGCTGCGACACCGTTCTCCCGAAACCCCGGTCGTCATCGCCCGGGACGTCGGTGGGGAAGAGGAGTCCGTGCGCGTCGAGACGCTCGGTGCGCTGCACGAGTCCTTTGTGGACATGCGTTGCCTGCTGATCATCGGCTCGTCGCAGACACGGGTCGTCACCCGGCCCGACGGTTCGCCGATGGTGTGGACGCCACGCCGTTACGAGGAGTAAAGGCTTACGTGCCAGGGTCTCGCGCAGCGAGCGTTCAAGCACCTGCTTCGCCTCATTTGACACGGGGAACCACGCCCGGGGAAGCCTTGCTCACCACTCCTTGCCGACGGTTTGCAGGAGTTCCGGACCACGCCTGCGCAGCCGGTCCGCCGCGATCCGGCCCCACCACCAGGCGAGCACCGCACCGGTGACGACGCCGACGGGCACGCCCGCCCAGCGCAGCACTGGCAGGTCCGTCACCACTCCGGCCACTTCGACGAAGACCACCGGCAACGCCGAAACGAGCAGCAGCATCATGATGCCGAAGATCAGCAACGTCCGCGAGCAGCCGGGCCTGCCGCCAGACGAGAGCGGATTGTTGCTGCGGCGCGGATCGGGCAGCGGATAGGCGACGAACACCGACTGCAGCACCAGCACGCCCGAACCCGCGCCGAGCGTGACCGGTACCAGCCCGAACACCCACGAGTAGGCGTACTGCGCCGACATCACCCCCGGCATGACGGCGGCGAGCACCAGCCCGAGCGGGCCGACGATCAACGCCCAGGCCAGTTGCCTGCCGCGGACGTCGGCGTGTTCGGCGCCGGGGACGACGAGCGTGTGCCATAGCGCGCTGCCGTCGAACCCGTACAGGTTGCCCACCTGGACGCAGCCGAAGAACACGACGTACACCGAGATGAACGGCACGAGCGTCGCGCCGTCGCCGGAGAACAGCGGCACGGCGGTGAGGGCGACGCCGATGATCAGCGTCGAGAACAGTGCCACGCGCCGCCGGGTGTCCCGCCACCACGTCCGAAGTTCCTTACGTGCCACCGCGCCGACCGGGGTGTCGGGCAGCAGCGAGCGCCGCTTCGGTCCGAACGCCTTGGCTTTGCCGCCACGGGACGAGCCGCGTGACGGCGCGCCGGTGGTGCGTTTCGCCAGCAGGCCTCCCCAAGCCACGATGAGCGCCGCGAGCAGCACCACCATTCCGGCGAGCAGCAGCAGGACGATGTCCCAGTCGCCGTCGGCGGCCCGCCGCACCGCGACCGCGCCCCAGCCGGACGGCAGGATCCGCACTACGGAGACGAACCCGTCGGCCTGCCCGGCGATGATCGCCGGGCCGAGGTTGTTCAGCACGTAGCTCAGTCCGATACCGGAGAACCCGGTCAGCGCGACCAGGACGATGCCGAGTTCCTTGCCCTTCCTGGACGTCAGCAGCGCCCCCAGCGCGGCCGTCACCACCCGGTAGAAGAGTACGACAAGCGCCAGTTGCAGCACCGCGAACACCAAGCCGGCGAGCGCCGGCCCCGCGCCGAAGGACTGTCCATAGAGGACCAGACCGAGGAACGCCACCAGGCTGACGAGTGCCGGGACACCGACGAAACTGGCGGCCAGCAGCCCGAGCGCCAGTTTCCGCCTGCCGATCGGGAGCAGCGCGAAATGCTCGGGGCGCAGCGTTTCGTCCCCGCCGCCGGTCGCGACGGGTGCGAGCACCCAGCCGACCAGCCATCCGGCGTACAGGGCAGCCAGTAGGTCGGCGGTGGTCGACGGATCGTCGAACCGCGCCAAGCCGGTCAACATCGAGCCCAGCGCCAAGAGCAGGCCGAACAGGGCGCCGAAGATCATCCCCGCCACCCGGGTGCCGCGCAGCGAATTGCCCAGCACCCGCAGTTTCATTCGGACGAGGACGCCAACCATGACAGTCCTTCCGCGCCGCCGGTGCGGCCACCCACGAGGTGCACGAACGCGTCTTCCAGGCTGCCGCCGCCGCGTACGTCGTCGACCGACCCGGTGGCCACGACCCGGCCCTTCGTGATCACCGCGACATGGCTGCAGAGTTGCTCGACCAGCGCCATCACGTGACTGGAGAGCACCACGGCACCGCCCGAAGCGACGAACCTTTGCAGGATCGTGCGGATGGTCGACGCCGACACCGGGTCGACGGCCTCGAACGGTTCGTCGAGCACCAGCAGTTTCGGCGCGTGCAGCAATGCCATCGCCAGGCCGATCTTCTTGCGCATCCCGGCCGAGTAGTCGATCACCAGCGTGCGTTCGGCGTCGAGAAGTTCAAGCACACCAAGGAGTTCGTGCCCACGTTCGGCCACGGTCACCCGGTCAAGGCCGCGCAGCAGGCCCATGTAGGTCAGCAGTTCGCGCCCGGTCAGCCGCTCGGGGATCGACAGCCCGTCGGGCAGCACCCCGACCATCGCCTTGGCTTCTTCGGGCCGTGCCCAGACGTCGACGCCGAAGATCCGCGCGCCGCCGCCGTCCGGTCGCAGCAGGCCGACAGCCATCGACAGCGCTGTCGTCTTGCCGGCACCGTTCGGCCCGACGAGGCCGAAGAACGACCCCGGCGGCACCTCCAGGTTGACGTCGTCGACAGCCTTGGTCGTGCCGAACTGCTTGCGCAGCCGGTAAAGCTCCAGCGCCGGTTCGCTCACGGAGCACCCCCATTTCCCTTGGGGGCAGGTTACCGGCGGCAGCTCACGGGCAGATGATTTTCGGCTGCGGGTTGTACTTGACCGTGCGGGTGTCGCGCCGGATCTCCCGGCCAGTGGCCGCGTCCTTCAGCACCCGGGTGTCCGAGGTCGTGAAGCCCTGCGCGCCATTGCCGGCGTGGCAGTTCTCCGCCGGGCCGGGCTTGGGCTGCGGCTCGGAGAAGTTGTGCTTCTCCCCGGGGATCGACTCGACCTTGTACCGCTTGGTGCCCCACAGTTTCACCGTCAGCGAGGACGGCGTCCAGATCGCCTGGATCGCGACACCGGTCTCGCTGTCGTTGGTGAACTTCAGGTCGATCACGCTGCCACCGCTGTGGTTCTGGAACACCGTCGCCTCGCGCGCGGCGGGGTAGCGGCTGATGTAGTAGCTGTGCTCCTTGTGCCCCGCGTCCTTCATGCCCGCGAAGTACGACGCGTTGTACAGCGTGGTCGCGAACTGCGAGATCCCGCCGCCGACCTCGCGGCCGGGGGCGCCGTCCGAGATCACGCCCGCCTCGACATACCCCTGCGGGGTGCCGCGCGGACCGGTGAACCCGTTGAGGCTGAAGGTCTCGCCGGGCTTGACGATGGCGCCGCTGACCTTCTGCGCCACGACCTTGATGTTGGTGCCGGAGTCCGCGGCGAAGCCACCGGTGGTGAACTCGCCGATGACCTCCTTGACGCCGAGCTGGGTGGCCTGCTCGGTGGTCACCTTCGCGGGCTTCTTCGCGTACTCGGCCTTCAGTTCGCGGTTGTCGGCGCGCTTGAGGACGTCGAGCATCGGCTTGACGGTCGGCTCCCAGTTGACGGCGAGCCCCTCCTCGGACGGGGTGACCGTCGGCTGCCCGGCGTCGAAGACGACCTGGGCCTCCTTGCCTTCCTTTTCGGTCGACTTCAGCTGCGGGCCCGCGGCTTCGGCGACCTTGCCCTGGTCGACCTTCGCGTTCAGTGTGCCGCCGTCGGCCGCCTCGAAGACCAGCGTGCCGGCGATCGCCTCCGGGGTGAGCTTCGCGTCCTTGCCCTCGCCCTTGATCACGAGCGGGCCGGCCACGGCCGGCTTCGCGACCTGCTCGAGCGTCGCGTGCACGGCTTCGGGCGACACCTTCACCGGTACGACGGCGACGGGGAGTTCGATGACCCCGCCGGACGCCCAGTTCTTCAGTAATTCTTGCGTCGCGGCACCGCCGTCGAGCTTCTGGCCGGTCAGGGGCTCCACCGCGACCGGGGTGGCCTTGTCGAACCGGATGGTGCCCTCCTGGGGCTCCCGGTCGACCTTGGCACGCAGCGTTTCGACGGCCGCGGTCAGCTTCCCGTCGTCGCCGTGGGTGATGACACCGACCTCGCGGGTCGAGAAGAACGAACCGATCCGGGTGAAGGGGTTGAGCGGCTGGCTGCCCGCCTGATCGAGCGTGCCGGGCCAGTCCAGGGTCAGCCCGGCGATGTTCGTCGGCACCGTTCCGACGAAGTCACCCGCCTTGACCTGCACCGGGTTCGTCAGCCGCTGCTCGAGCTTGCCCCGCAGTTCCTGCTCCGCGGCGTCGCGGCCCATACCGCCGACGTCGACGCCGGCCACCGTCACGCCACGGGGGACACTGCCCTGGCTGATGAGCAGGTCGATGCCGTAGAGCGCGACCAGCGCGCCCAGTACGGAACCGGCGATGATCGCGCCTTTGCGCAGGCCAGGGCGTTGCCATGGCGATTTGGGCGAGGTTGTGGGAGGCTGGGCCGCCTCGTCGGCCATGGGCCTGACGATGGGCAGGATGTCGGTCTGCTCCGAGTGGGATTCGGGCCAACGGGGATCCTGAGACACGCTTTACCCTCTGTATTCATATCGCGGCCTCCGTCAGAAGGCGCGCCCCTCAAAAGACCATGTGGTCGGCCGTGGCGCGACATTTGGGCGACTCCTGCGGCCAGCTTAACTACACCCCGGACAAGCCCGACGATTCGCCCGTTTGGGCGATATGTCAATTACTCACCGTGCATCTGGCTCGGGATTTAGCCCCTTCCGGGCGAGAAAGTCGAAGTCACAGCCTTGGTCGGCTTGGGTGATGTGTTCCGCGTACAACGCGCCATAGCCCCGCTCGAAATGCGGTGCCGGCGGTGTCCAGCGCTCCCGCCGGCGTCTCAATTCGGCATCACCGACTTCGAGTCGCAGGACCCGGCCCGGCACGTCGAGGGTGATGAGATCACCGTCTCGGACAAGAGCGAGCGGCCCGCCGACAAAGGATTCCGGCGCCACGTGCAGCACACACGCGCCGTAGCTGGTGCCGCTCATCCGGGCGTCGGAGATCCGCACCATGTCCCGGACTCCCTTGGCCAGCAGGCGATCCGGGATCGGCAGCATGCCGTATTCGGGCATGCCCGGCCCGCCGAGCGGTCCCGACCCGCGCAGTACCAGCACCGAGTCCTCGGTGATCTCCAGCGCCGGGTCGTTGATCCGCTTCTTGAGGTCGCGGTAGTCGTCGAACACCACGGCCGGGCCGGTGTGCCGGAGGAGATGCGGCTCGGCGGCGATGTGCTTGATCACCGCACCCGACGGCGCCAGGTTGCCGCGAAGGACGGCGACACCGCCTTCGTCGGCCAGCGGCTTCTCGCGCGGCCGGATGACGTCGTCGTTGTGCACCCGCGCGTCGGCGAGGTTCGCTTCGAGCGTGCGCCCGGTGACGGTGGGGCGATCGGTGTGCAGCAGGTCTTTGAGCCGCGAAAGCAGGCCGGGCAGGCCGCCCGCGTAGTAGAAGTCCTCCTTCTGATGGCTGGTGGCTCTGACCAGCGGGTGAACGGTGGTGCAAGCTGCTGACCTGCTCGTTTGTGCTGGTTGGGTCCGGTTGTGCCCGGACGGATCTTGACGTCTGACGGCCTGGTGACGGCCTAGCGGGGATCTTGGAGAGCTCGACGCGGGTCCAGAGTGTGAGCTGGTTGGGTCCTGCTGGCAGCTTGCGCATGGCGGCCTCCTGGTCGGGTGTCCTGCTCTGGTCCGTCGTCCTCGCCCCTGCCGCCCCTAGCGCTGAGACGCCCGTGTCAAGGCATCTTTCCCGCCTTGATGCGGGTGGCTCAGCGTTAGACGATTGGCTGCGAGGAGACCCCTGGTGACCCGCGTTGCGTTCGCTGTCGCGGTTCCGCTGGATCGTGTAGACAGTGCTTGCCCCTCGACGCCGCTACCTCCCCCTCGGTGGCGTCGAGGGGCTTCTTGCTGTGTGGGGCTCGGTGCGTCGTGCTGGGGGCGTTGCGGAGTTGGTTCGATATGGAGCGTGGTGGCGATGCTGGCGGTGCGCGTGCGGTGCCGCTGGTTCGGGCGGGCCTGCCCGGCGGTGCGCCTGCCGGAGCGGAGCGGGAGGCCGGCGTGCCGCCTAGGGCAGGTTCGACGTACGGGTGGTGACGTGCGCGCCGCCAGCGGCGGCGCCTTGATCCCATAGAGCCAAATTCGGCAACAACACACAAAGCACGTTGGTGCCTGGTGCCGGGTACTGCTGGAATCCCCGGCCGATCGGTAAGCTGGTGCGTGCCGGATCGAGTGGGAAGGTGAGACCGTGTCAGAGCATTTGGCAGTCATCACAACAACGGACAGCGCTGAGGCCGCAGGGGAACTAGGGGGCAGCATCGTGGCAGCCAAGTTGGCTGCGTGCGTGCAGATCGTAGGGCCAATTCGAAGTCTGTACCAATGGGACGGTGTCGTTCAGGATGACCAAGAGTGGCAATGCTGGATAAAGACCACTACTGATCGACTCGACGAACTTACGGAGCACATCAAGAAGAATCACTCTTACGACGTGCCGGAGGTCGTCGCGCTGCCGATTGTCGGCGGCAGTAGCGAATATCTTTCCTGGATAACCGCCGAAACCCGAAAGGAATAGCCTCAGACTCTGCGGACCCGAAGACTTCCGATTATTCGGTCGCGAAGTTCAGTGGCCGATCCACTATGCTGCACCGCTGGAAGAGTGGACGCAAGAGTCAATAATTTGTTCTTGGCAACGGTGGTTCCAGTTCGCGCTGTGAGCTCGACAGCGTCAACCGCTAGCACGTTAGCACGGTCAAAGTTTCGATCTTGAGCTGCCGCAGTGGTCAATTCGGCGAGGACGACCGCCCGCTGCTTACTTTCGGTCGGCGAAAGTGAGGCGAGCAACGAATCGGCTGCTGCGGCTGTGTCCTCGTGATGAAGCTTGGTATAGGTCGAAACCGTCATAGCGCCAAGTCGACTGGCGGAGAAGAACGCGGTCCAAGGTCGTTCCGTCCGTGGGCGTGCAACCTCGAAAGAGACAAATGAGCGCTCAAGTGCGCGCAATGCGTTGGTATCATCGCCGAGTCGTGCCAATTCCTCAGCTTCGCGTGCAGCAATCCATGATCGCGTTGCCGGAGCGGATGCCGTCGACACGTAATCCTGAGCTTGCTGTAGTAGCTTTATTGCGGGTCGAACATCATTTTGGGCAGAAGCAAGATAGCTCCAGTAGCCGAGCGCGCAAGCAGTAAGCGAGCCGTCGCCCGCATCTTTGGCAATTCGTAGCGCCGACCGGTAGGCATTGGCTGCTTTATCGAAATTCCCTAGGTCGAATTGCACCCAACCGGCAAGGGCATCCGTTTCGCCCACCGATACTGCTAGCCTATTTCGCAGTGTTTCAACGCGCGCATTCTTGGCCAATGAAACTAGGGTTTCACGGTGTCGACTAAGTAACTCCACGAGTTGGCGAGCGGGAGCCATTCCTTCGGTGTAAAAGAAGTCCAGGGTCCGATCTTCCATTAGCTGGACAGTTGCTTCATCGACCGGCCGATCCCCGACGAGCGAAGAGGCAAGGCGCTGCCATGGCGCACCGGCAAGAATCCCGCCTGCCACAACAGCTGAAACTCCAGCTGCGACCTTTACAAAATCGCGGCGATGAAGGTTCTTCCCATCCGGACTAGTTGATGCGTGGGCGTCTTGCGCGTCTGCGGAAATGACTTCATTGGCTGACGCTTCACTCTTTTCATTGGCGAGTGATGCCGCGAGATTGAACCACAGAAACCGAGCAGGGATCTTCAGGGCTTCCGCCCATTGCTGCATCTTCACAAGATCGGTAACAGGAGTGATCATGCGCTCAATCCTGCTCACCTGACTCTGAGTAATGCCGAGCCAGGCAGCCATTTCGGCCTGCTTGATTTCAGGCTCGTGAGCTTTGCGGTAGGCCCTTACTAGGTGACCAAAATTATGCTCGCGTAGTGCGGCCTGCAAGGAATCTTGCATCCAAAAATCTTCGGGCCGCTCCGGTGCACGGTGCACGTCGCTAGATGGCTGCGTGCTGGCATCGTTAGTCATCCGAAATCCCCTGACTGCATAGCGTATGTATCCAGTGTAGCTCGCCAGAACGGCTCTGACCAGTCCATATGTATGACGTGCATATGCACTGGTGGGTGCCGGTGGTCGTATGCGCACTGCTGATTGGGAATCGCAGCGACTTGCAGGAATGTAGGTGTCGGCAGGTCGACCCGAGAAGACCGGAGGGAGTGATGACAGGTGACAAAACAGCCAGGCGGAAGCCGAGCGATGGCCCGCCTGCGGACGAGTCAGACACTGAGGGCGCTGAGCGATACCTGTGGGCGTATCGGGACGGGACAAGGGTTGTCCTTTCGATACCGGGAATACGGGATTTGACGTTCACTGAGTCTGAAGCACGATCCATTGGACAAATGCTGATTGATGCCGCCGAGGATGAGCGGACAACAAAACGCAAGACTGACCTAGCAGAAGAAACACTCAACGAAAAAGGTAACAAAAATGGCGATTAACAGGGATCACAGGTTTCGCGTCGAGTTCGACGAAGCTTTTCCTCAGGGTTTGGTGATGGTGGGCGAGGTGTCGCCGGATAACGAGTATCAGTCGCGGGAGGACAAGGCTGCGGGGCGACCGGTACGTCAACGAGTCGATGAGGTCACGGGTAAGCGGCAGTGGGTGTGCACGGTGACCGATCCGGATGAGATCAAGGCTAAGCGGGCGTCGTTCGAAATCACGCTCACCGCTGATGTTCAGCCGGTTCCGACGACGTCGGAGGTGCTGCCAGGTATGCGGCCGATCGAACTGGAGGGCCTGACCGCGCAGCCCAAGGTGGCGGGGCAAGGCGAGTTCAAGTACCAGTCCTACGCGTTTCGGGCGGAGGGTTTCAAAGCTGTGGCCAGTGGTGCTGCTCGTTCGTCCGGTTCGAAGGTCAGTTCAGGTGCTGCTGACCAGTCCTCTAAAGCTGCGTGACGTGCGGCCGGGTTGACTTGGTAACGCTGTCATGGAAACCAAGAAAGCAGTTCGAGATTGGGAGACCGCGTATCGACGCTATCTGGCGGCGTCTGATCTGGTCGCAAGCGTACGGGACGCAAATCCTGCCGCATTAAGGGAAATGGCGGATGCGTCTCACGCGGTCGCGGTCGCATGGCGGCGTATCACGGTAGGCGGGGATCTGCCGTGGTGGTCACTGGCGGCGGCGCTATCGGCTGCTGAGGCGTTTGAACAGCAATCGCAGGACTGGCAGCGACGGGTAGAAGG
Organism: Amycolatopsis sp.; assembly: GCF_036008905.1. Classification (GTDB taxonomy): domain Bacteria; phylum Actinomycetota; class Actinomycetes; order Mycobacteriales; family Pseudonocardiaceae; genus Amycolatopsis. Next base: position 51,500 of record NZ_DASYMU010000087.1, read on the forward strand.
AAATGATACTCAACGAGAATTGGCAACCGGGGCCGGACGCGGTGGCGGGGATGGTGGAGCTTGGTTCGGAGATTGGCCTGGTGGTGTACGGGGACCCCAACAGCCTGGCCCTGACGCCTCCTACGGACCCGGCGGCGTGGACCCGGTTCGTACTGTTCCTTCGCCAACTGAGCGACGCCGCTGAGGAATTGGCAAAACGGATGGAAGATCGAATGAAGGATGGTAAGTGATGTCGGGGAAACGTGCGGGACTTGCGCGCGCCCGTAGAGCGGCCGGATACACGCAAGAAAGCTTCGCCGAGGCCATGCACGTTTCCCCGTCCACCGTAGGAAACTGGGAACGGGGCAGGGCTGAACCGCACGCATATAGGCGTCCCCGGCTTGGGCGCATGCTCGGATTGCGCATGAACGAGCTGGAAGCTTTGCTGAAAGAAGGCTTGTCATCGGTGGCTGACAGCGTTGGCGTCGCCGAGTTCGGTTCGGTGGCTGTGGTGGTGGTGATGCCATCGCATCCGCAGTGGGGTTCGTGGGTCGATTTTCTTCGGCAACGCGAATCAAGCCCTGAGCACTCGACGGCGGCGCTGGAACAGCTTCTCTTGGAGAAAGGGGTGACGACGTGAGGCGGACGCTGGATTGGGCGCATGACGAGATGTCCAAGCGACGTCCAGCGCCGGGCGCGGGTCTGTCAGAGATTCGGACGTATCACCTGGAGAACGTGGCACGGTACGAAGCCGTGGGGTCGGAGTACTGGGCAGCGCGTGAGCGGCGGTACGTGTCGCAGGTTGAGGAACGGATGAACGTTCCGAAAGCAGAAATCTAGCGGCCACACATAGGCCGTTCATAAGGAAATAATACCAATAAAAACACGCGGCTCGTGTGGCGCTTTCGCGCGCCCTTTTTCTAATGATTTAGAGCAAAAGCACAGAACCGGCTCCCTGGCTACCAACCTTTTCGCCGGTTCTGTGCTCCTCACCTGTGGAGCAGTGAGATGACAACCATAAATGACAGCAATCGATCCGCACTAGTGGGGCGGACAAACGTCACCCGAATGACTTGTGAGAGTGCTCGGTGTGGCACCTGTAAACGTTTTGCGTCGCTGGCACCTGGCGATCGAGAATGCGCTTCGTGCGCTGGTCGCCTGCCGCTGGTGATCCCGGCACGGACGCGGGGTGACCAGTGATGAACATGTCACCTACTTTTCTCATCCTGGCCGTGGGCGCGCTCGGGGTCGGCGTGTACGTGCTGCATAAGATCGGCCGCGCGCTGGCGTCCATAGTGGAGGCGTTGGCCGCTCTCGCCGTGGTGTTCGTCGCGCTGTGGTGGGTCTGCAAGGGCCTCGCGTGGGCGGTGCGGCAAGTCGTAACCCGTTGGCGCACAAGCCTTACCATCGTCGCCGTCGTAGCGTGGTGTGCTGTCCTCGGCTGGTTGTCGCTGGCAGTCACGCTGGCTTCGGTGTCGTTAGTGCTGGGCGTGTGGTGGTGGCGCTCGCGAGTCACCTTCGATCACTGGTGCGGCCGGGTCCTGCGGTCGGTGTGGGCTCGCTGGGCGGTCTACGGGCGCAAACTCCCGAAGTGGCTGCATGCCTGCGGGCTGAGCGTCGCCGATGGCGCGTTGCCGGTCACAGTCACGGTGAACCTGTTCGGTCGTCGTTCCGTCGCGCGCTCGACTGGCGGCGATTCCTCGGGAGTGGAAATCCCGAAACTCCTCGGTGTGCGCTCTGGCCCATCGTGGGATGAGGTCCGGGTCCAGCTGGTGGCGGGACAGAAGCCGGAGGACTTCGACGAAGCGGCACGGGCGTTGGCGTCGGCGCGGAAGGTTTCTCGTTGTCAGATAAGGGAACTGTCGCCGAACGTCGTATCGATCGACTACCAGCGTCGTGACCTACTGTCCAAAGTGGTGTCGTCCTTGCCGGTTCCCGATATTGCTTCGGTCGACGGGACGGGCGTGGATCTGCGTCACGTGTGGGCGGGGTGTACCGAGTACGGGCAGGACTGGCGGCTTCCCCTCGTCGGGTCCGGCGCTCACGCGCTGATCGCCGGTGCATCGGGCGCGGGCAAGAACTCCGTGTTGTGGTGCCCGCTGGTGTCGGCGGCCTCCGCGATCCGTTCCGGGGTCATTCGGATGTCTGGTATCGACCCGAAGGGCATGGAACTTGCCTACGGCCGGGGGATCTTCGCCCGCTACGGCGTGTCCGGCAAGGAAGCGCTCGATGTCCTTGACGGGCTGGTGGCGGAGATGGAATCGCGGAAGAAGACCTTCGCCGGTCGTGTCCGGACCCTGCCGGTGAGCACCGAGTACCCGTTGGAGTTGCTGGAGTTCGACGAGATCGGCGCGCTGACCCGCTACACCGACCGCAAGACCCGCGAAGCGATCGTGGAGCGGGTGGCGCTGCTGACCACCCAGGGCCGGGCGTTGGGGATCACGGTGCGCGGGTATGTGCAGGAACCGACGAAGGAAACGGTTCCGGTGCGGGAACTGTTCTCCCGCCGCATCTGTGTGCGGGTCACCTCGCGGACGCAGGTGGGGATGGCGCTGGGTGATGGCGCGTTCGAGCGGGGTGCGTGGGCGAACCGGATCGGGGATTCCGAAGCCGGTGTCGGCTATGCCTGGGGTGAGGGCATCCGGGAGCCGTTGCGGATCCGGGCGGGCTGGGTCGCCGACGAGACGGTCAAAAAGCTGGAGGACTACGTCACCAACGGCGGTGTCCGGGTGGTCGACCTGGCGGCACGTCGCGGCGAGGAGGAGGGGGTGGCGGCGTGAATCCGCTGATGACGTTCCTGGACTCGATCCGGGATCACCTGGACTTGTATGACCTGCCGCCGTCGGCTGCGGTGGACGTCACCACGGGCTACAAGCCGGTGACAGTCATGTTGGAAGCCATGGACTTGCCCGTGGTCGCCAGTGGATTGCTCGCGTGGGCGGACACCCTGGACCAGGTGGCCGCGTCGTTGTGGCGGGTCGCCGACCGGCCCTCGGTGCATCTGTCCATCACCGGTCGCATGGCCTCTGGTGTCCCGGTGCGCGTATGGAGCGCTGTGGCGTTCTCCGAACAGATTTTCCCGGACCTTCCCGTGGGATCGCGACAGGAAATGCCCATCTTCGTACTGCGTGGCTGGGCCGATCTCGGGGAGGTGGCGGCGTGAGTAGTCCGGAGATCGCGACGCGCGCCGGCCGAATGAGGCAGGCCCTCGCCACTGACGTCGTCAAGGCGACGGCGGAGAAGTACGGGGTGTGTCCGGCCGTTCACGATGGAGGTCGGTGACCGGGACACCGGGGAACTGCGGTACGTCCCGGTGCCGTGCGG
>NZ_DASYMU010000088.1:0-53856 GCF_036008905.1 Amycolatopsis sp.
ACACTCGTAGCCACTCACGAGCCACGCACCCAAGCTACGCCTTTCGGCTAGCTCAGCGGCACTCCTTGCACCCTCACCGGTCCCAGCGTCGGGTTCAGTTCGGTGGTCTGGTCCACCCCGGCCGGGGTGAGGACGTCCATCGCCTTCGGGGCGGTGGACGGGTCGACGCCGCAGATCGGGCTCGTCCCGCCCGCCGCGCACAGCCCGAAGGTGTAGCTGCCCGCGGCCGGGGTGAACCCCCGCGCCTGATCCGGGTTGCCACCCTCTTGCCCGGTGAGCACGACGGCGAACTTCCAGCCCGGACCCGGTGTCCCGAAAGCCGCCTTCGGCACGCTGATCGAGATATAGCGCGAACTCTGGCTCGCCTGCACGGCCGCCGTCCCGAGCCTGGCGCCGGACGCATCCGAGAACACCGGATCGGCGAACCCCTGCACCTCGATGATCCGGCTCCACGCGTCCGCGGGCGCGATCGTGTACTGACGAGCCGGGAAAGGCGCCGCGACGGATGTGGTGGCCGCCGCCGGATCATGCGCGTAGACGGTCAGCAGCTGCGCACCGAGCGCCGAACCGAACGTCGGGCTCAGATCACGCAACCGCGCCCGCAGGACGAGGGTCTCGCCGGCGTCGATCACCTGGAACCGCTGGAGGTCGAACGCCCCGGCGTGGAAGTCGCCCGCGGTCGGGTAGGTGTACGTCCCCGGCCCGTAGTCGTCCCCGTCGGGGTCGGCGAAGTCGGCCAGCACGGTTCCGGTCACGAAGTCGGACGTGATCGTGCGCTGGACGTATCCCGTGCCGCGGTGCGTGGTCGCGGCGGCGGTCACCACGGTCGTGCCCAGCGGCGTCGGGACCTGGGCCGTGAACGTCCCGGCGGCGCTCGCTTTGGTGCTGACCACGGTCGTCGCGCCGCCCGCATCGGTGGCCGTCGCGGAGACCTCGACGGTGCTGCCCGCCGGAGCCGTACCGGTGACGGTGGCTGTCGCCGTCTCGACGCTGTCGGGAGCGCTCACCGTAACCGGCACAACTGCCGGGGGAGCGTGGTCGACGTACCGCGACCGGACCTCACCCGGCTGCTCGACGAGACGCCCGGCGTCGACGGCGCGGGCCAGCCGGATGTACTGCGCCTGCGCCCAGCTCAGTGGCGACGCCGAGCCGACGGACTCGCCGGGCTTGAACCCGATCGAGGCCACCGCCGGATCCGTGCCGAAGGGCGACGCGGGAACGGGCGGGTTCTCCCAGATCTGCTCGGGGATCAGCCCGGAGCCACCGGTCTGCGCCTGCATCGCCGTCAACAGCCCACTCGCCGCGCGGCGATCACCGGTCTGGATCAGCTGCTCGCCGCGTTCGCCCGCGAGCACCGGCCAGAGGTGCCCGGACCCCGTGTTGCCGGTGGGCCACGGCCGCCCGGTCGGGTCGCAGGTCGTCGGATCGGGCTCGTAGCAGTCGCCGTAGCCGTCTTCACTGCCTGCCGAGCCGGTGCCGTAGCGGTACCAGCCGGGCCCGTTCGGGGTGTCGCGCTTGAGGACCTGGTCGACCACGGCGAGGGACTTCTTGACGTCCGGATCGTCGGCGGGAAGCACTCCGAGCCTGGTCAGCTCGAGGAAACCGGCGTCGACGACCGCGCGCTGATCGGTAACGACTGAGCCGTTACCGAGGTTGTACTCGGTTCCGGTGTCCGGATCGCCGTTCTTGGTGAGCCGGACGAAGTACCGGCCGTCGCCGTACGGGCCGGTGGTCGTGACGGTCCAGTTCTTGATGCTGCGCTGGAAGTGGTCCGCCGTCGCGAAGTACACGCGCGACCGCGCCGGGTCGCCGTTGCGCTCGGCGATGGTGCCGGCCGCGACGAGTCCGGCAATTTCGGCGGCGATCGTCGAGGGCGAGTACCCGCCCTGCTCTTCCCAGCGCTCCGAACCGAAGGACGGGCCGTGCGCGACGACGAAGTCCGCCGCCGGTCGGATGTGGTCGCGGTAGAACGCGCGATCGCGGTCCAACCCGACCTGCAGCGCCATCAGGATCGGGTACGCCGTCTCGTCGAGCTGGTCGCCGCCGGAGTCGGGTGCCTTCTTGCCGTTGAGCATCGAGTTACGCGGGAACCGGCCGTCGGGTTGCTGCTGCCTGCCGAACAACCAGGTGACGGTGGAACGCGCGGTTTCGAGGTCACCCGCGGCGAGCAGCCCGGAGAAACTCTCGTAAAGGTCGCGGGCGAAGATCTCGCGGTACGAACCGAAGTAGACCGGTTTCCCACCGGGAGCGTCCCCCGCGCTGACGGCCTGGCCCCACGGGCTGCCCAGCGACGCGACCACCGCGCCCTTGAACGTCTTGTCCTCACTGGCTTTGAGCACGTTCACCGAGTGCAGGTACGCGGCCCGGTCGGAGTCGTTCACCCGCCGCAGCTTCGCGTCGTAGTCCCGCCAGCCGGCCGTGTAGCGCTGGTAGGTCTGCGCGTACGGCGTCCGGACGCTGGCGCCGGCGGTGTCGACCGCGGCCGACGGCGTCCGCCCGAAACCGAGCGAGAGCGTGACGGGCTCGCGCGGCTGGAGGTCGAGCTGCGCGGTCTGCACCACGTTGCCCTTCGACGCCGTCGGCGTGGTGTCGGTCAGCTTGCGCGCGGTGTCCAGCTGCGTGAGCCCGTCGCGAGCGGTGCCCGCGAAACCGCTGCTGGTGGCGAGGAACTTGCGGTCCGCGCGCAGTGCCGCGGCCTGCGGGACACCATAGTCGCGCTCTGGAGCGCTGGTGACGGTGTTGGTGTCCCCGCTGACCAGCGCGGTGGTCCCGGCGTCGACGGAGGCGTCGTCCGCACCGCCGTTGGGTGCGCCGCCACCGCCGTTGCCGTTGATACTGGCGTCGTACCGGACATAGACCTTGAGGTCGTTCCCGTTGCCGCGCAACGGGTCCAGCCGGGTCCGCAGCACGACACTGTCACGCGCGGGGTCGGTGATGTACTCGGTGACGAGCCGGTACTTGCCGTTGCGCGCGGTCGAGGTGACCTCGCACGCCATACCCCCGGCGTCGGTCGCGCGGACGGTGTACGTGGTGTCGCGGCTCTGCAGGTCGGTGAAACTCCGGCCGTCGGTGACGACGAACTGCAGCGTCTCGACGTTGGTGTTGTCGACCGTCGGCGCGTAGACGTCGGACAGCACACCGCCGGCGACGGTGTACCAGACCTTGCTGGTGTCGTTGCGTGCCGTGCCGAGGCAGTCCTTGCGGGCGAGGCCGAAATGCGACAGCGCGCCCGGCCCGGGATCGGGCGCGGCCGCCGCCACCGGCGTGAGCGTGGTGAAACCCAACAATGCGCAGAACGCTAAAGCCGGTACGACCCTGGACCGATTCATACCTCGAATCCGAACACACCCACGCCCGGCGGACAACGGCCGAACGGCGGTACCCGTTAGACGTCCCGGCGGCGCAGCGCGATCACGGCCATGAGCACGGCGGCGACTCCGTAGCCCACCAGCACGATCAGCGCGACGGCCCACCGCGCCGAGCCCCAGCCCGGCCAGCGCCAGCACGGTCACCGACAGGCCGGACGCGAGCAGCAGGGGCAGGTCGTCGGTGAACGAACCGGCGTTGAATCCCATGGTGCGTTCACCCACGATGACCCGTCCGAGTGCGTAGCTCGCGAACAGGAACCCGTACGCGGCGACGAGCGAGGTGGCCGCGACCACCGACGCCTCGGCCACGCCGATCGCCCGGGGCCTGTCGAACACCGAACTGGCGGCTCATCTGCACCTCGGCGCGGCGACGGTGAAGACCCATATCAGCCGCCTGCTCACGAAACTCGGCGCGCGGGACCGGGCGCAACTCGTCATCACCGCCTACGAGAGCGGGCTCGTTACCGCGTCCGGGAAGAGCACCGGATGAGGGCGGTCATTATCGTTGGGGTCGCTACCGACACGAGATTGGCCACGATGACAGAGTCACAAGCGGACGGATCGCTCACCGTCGAGCAAGCACAGGCGAAGGTCGACGGTGAACGGGGCAAGCTCGGCACGATCATCCGCATCGCGGCGCGGGGGCGGGTCACGTTCAACTGGCACCACGCCGAGCGCGTGTACGTCGTGCTCAAGAACCGGAAGGTGATGCACCGCGGTCCCGTCCTCGCCGACGCCGTGGACGCCTACAACAAGACGGTCGCCCGCTGAGTCTCACCAGCGGCTGAGAGCCTTCGACGGCGAAGTAACCCCGGTCGGGCCCGCTTTCCTGGGACTCCCGTTACTAGGCTGGTCGTATGCATCCACTCGCCAACGTCGAAGGTCAAGACATCCATGGAATCCCCGCGACCCAGTGGGGTGAGCTGGACGCCGACCTGGTCGGGACTGTCGTCGAGGTGAGGATCGTGTGCGCCCATGCCTTCGGAGTGGGCGTCGAGTTGACCGCCCATAGGGCCTACGGGCATGTCGACATTCCTAGCATCAAGGATGGTTACGTAACGCTTGAGATAATCTCGGAATATGTCGGCGAACTCAGGAAAGCTCTTCTGCTGGCAGCGGATCCGGGTCGGCAACCCAAGCTGACGCTCCGTCAGTCTGTAATTCAGGAGAGAACCGGGGCGAAGTATCCGGCCCTCAGCCGCCCCGGTGGTCGGCGATGATCTGAGCGAGGGTGTGCACGGGCGAGGTGTCGAGCTTGTGGCGATGCGCGTCGTAGCTGTCCCGGGTGGTGCGGATGTCCGCGTGCCCCAACAGGTCCTGCACCTTCTGTACCGGAACGTCATGCGACAGCAGCAAAGTACCGGTGGTGCGCCGCGCGGTGTGCGGGCTGATGTGCGCGGCGCCGGGGATCCCCGCCTGCTCGGCGAACTTGCGCAGCGTCTGCCAGACATCCCGCTGCCGCAACGCTTTCCCGCCCGGTTTGCCGGTGTCGTGGGCATGCGGCGCTGTCGCCAGCAGTGGTCCGGACAGTTTCGTGACGGCCACGCCTTCGCGGGCCGCGCGGACTTCGAGGTAGCGGTGCAACGGCCGTAGCGCGGGCGGGACGAGTGGCACGAAGTCCCGCAGGCCGCCTTTCGCGGTGTAGCGCAGAATGGTGTGCCCGGAGTCGACGTCGAGATCCGGGACAGTCGCGCTGGTGATGCCGGTGACCCGCAGACCGGTGTAGAACAGCAGACACAGCAACGCCGCGTCCCGCCAGGACGCCTCGGTTTCGTTGCGGCGCGCGCGGCTTTCGGCGTAGTCCAGCAGCGTCGCGGTCGAGCGCTCGTCCAGTGCCGGCAGCGGTGACACCTTGCCGCGTTTGGGCCGGGTCACCGCGCCGATCGGGTTGCGGTCGGCGACGTCGTTCGACTGCAGGTACCGGTACCAGCTCGACACCCCGGCGAGCGTGCGCGCGACCGTCGACGGCGCCGCGGGCCGGGGGAGACCGTCGCGGCCGGTCACCGTCAGCGTCGTCTTCCACGCGTCGACGTCGGCGCGCCGGGCGTTGAGCGGGTCGAGTCCGGTGCGGTCGCACCAGGAGAGCCACGCGGCGAGGTCGGCGTAATAGGCACGGCGGGTGTGGTCGGTCTTGTCGGCGGCCAGCCAGAGCATCGTCACGTGACGGATCGCGTAGCGGTCCAGCGGATCGGCCGGGGGGAGTGCTGGCAGCGCGTCGATCGCCTCGGCCAGGCCCTCCCAGCTGACCACGCCGGAGGCCTCACCGGTGGGCGGGCCGAGCTTGTCGAGCTGGTACGAGGTCATCGGAGGATGCCCTTCTCGAAGGTCCGGATCACCGTGGCGGTGATCGCGTGGCGGGGCATCTTGCCTCTCGCGGCGTCTTCGCAGGCGGTGTAGACGAGCGCCCAGAGCGCGTGCTCGATCCACGCGGCGCTGACTTCGGCGTCGAAGACCCCTTCGGCCTGGCCGCGTTCGATCAGCGCGATCCCCGGTTGCGGATCGTCGGGCTCCTCGGTGGACTCGCGTCCCTCGAGTGTGCGCGGGTCGCCGAAGAGGAACTGCAGCCTGTCGCCGACGTCGACCAGTGCGGCGACGAGCCGGCGCATGGCTTCCAGCGGCGGCCCGTCTTCGAGTGCTGCGGCCGTGAGGGATTCGTAGAGGACTTCGAAGGAGTCTTCGATGACCGCTTTGAGGAGTTCGTCGCGGTCTGGGAAGTATCGGTGCAGCGTGCTGCGGCCGACGTCGGCCGCGACGGCGATGTCGGCGAGGGTCGCGGTGCGGTCGCGGGCCAGTACGGAGGCCGCCGCGCTCAGGATCGCGCGCCTGGTCCGGCTGCGTGCGCCGGACTCCTGGGTGTCGGTACCGCTCATGATCAAAGCGTAGCAGCGAGTGACCGATCTGGAACTCCGAAAGATATTTATGGGACATTTATGTCCCATACTGCTACCTTAAAGTCTCATCCGAACAAGGGGCAGACATGGACACCTTCGCGGTCGTCGCCGAAGGACTACGCAAGCGCTACGGCGACACCCACGCACTCGACGGCTTCGACCTCGCCGTCCCGGCCGGCACCGTCTGCGGACTGCGCCCGAACGGCGCCGGGAAGACCACGGCCGTCCGCATCCTCAGCACCCTGCTGCGCGCCGACAGCGGGCACGCCACGGTCGCCGGGTTCGACGTCACCCGCGACGCCGCCGAGGTGCGCTACCGGATCGGCCTGACCGGCCAGGAACCGACCGTCGACGAGATCCTCACCGGCCGCGAGAACCTCCAACTGTGGGGACGGCTCTACCACCTGGGCAAACGCGGCGCGGGCCGCCGGGCGGACGAGCTGCTCGACCAGTTCGGGCTGGCCGACGCGGCGGGCAAACGCGCCAAGCACTACTCGGGCGGCATGCGACGACGGCTCGACCTCGCCGTCGGGTTCATCCTCGCGCCGCGGGTGCTGTTCCTCGACGAGCCCACGACCGGGCTGGATCCGCGCAACCGCAACGAAGTCTGGAAGGCGATCCGCGCGCTCGTCGCCGGCGGCACCACCGTGCTGCTCACCACCCAGTACCTGGACGAGGCCGACAAACTCGCCGACCAGATCGCGCTCATCGACACCGGCCGCGTGATCGCCGAAGGCCGCCCCGCCCACCTCAAGTCGCTCATCGGCGGCGACCAGATCGACCTCGTGCTCCCCGATCCCCGCGATCTCACCGAAGCGGCCGGAATCCTCGCCCGGATCACCACCGCCGAACCCGCCGTCGACCCCGACATCCGTGCCGTCCACGTCCCCGCACCGGGCGGGATCGACGACCTCACCGATGTCGTACGCGCCCTGCACACCGCAAGCATCGCCATCGAGGACATCGCGCTGCGCCGCCCCACCCTCGACGAGGTCTTCCTCCGCCTCACCGACCGGGAGGTGGCGGCGTGACCGTCGTTCCCCCGATGCCCCGGACCTGGTCGAGCCGCCTGCGCTGGACGGTGGGCGACAGCTGGACCATCGCGCGCTCCGGGCTCATCCACTGGACGCGCAACCCGTCGGTCATCCTCTACAACCTGCTGCAGCCGATCGTCATGGTGGTGCTGTTCGGCTTCGTCTTCGGCAGCGCGATGTCGGTGGCCGGGGGCGGCGACTACCGCGAGTTCCTGATGCCGGGCCTGTTCGCGCAGACCATGATGTTCGGCGTCATGTCCACGATGATGGTCATGTCGGTCCACGCGACCAAGGGCATCACCGACCGGTTCCGCTCGATGCCGATCTCGCCGGCCGCCGTGGTGCTCGGTCGCAGCGCCAACGACATGCTGAACTCGGTCCTCGAACTCGCCATCCTGGTGCTTTGCGGCTGGGCCGTCGGGTGGAACTGGCACAACGGCACGGCGAACGCCTTGGCCGCGATCGGCTTGTTGCTGCTCCTGCGGTTCGCGCTGATCTGGGTCGGCATCCACCTCGGCCTGATGATCACCCCGGAGGCCGCCGGCACCGCGTACGTGGTGCTGATGCCGCTCACCATGCTCGCCAACACCTTCGTCTCCCCGACGCAGATGCCCGGCTGGCTCAGCGGGATCGCCGAGTGGAACCCGCTGTCGGCCACCGTCGCCGCGACCCGCGCGCTGTTCGGCAATCCCGGCTGGGGCGGGGATTCCTGGGCCGCGCAGCACGCGCAGCTGCTCGCGATCGGCTGGCCCGTGCTACTCGTCGCGGTGTTCCTGCCGCTGTCGGTCCGCCGCTACCGGCGCCTGGACCGCTAGACGGCAGCCCGGACGAGCCGGTCGATCTTCTGGACGACCGCGAGACCACCGCGTTCGGCGTTGGACAGCATCACCACGTCGAGATCCGCGGCCGGGTAGTGCCGGACCATATTGCTGACGCCGGTGTTGCCGCCACCCTTGGAGTACGCCCACACCGAGTCGTCGGGCTCGAGGGTGAATTCCAGTCCGAAGCCGTACCAGCCGTCGGTCTCGTGCCGGACCTGCGGCGTGAGGAACAGTTCGGTCCGTTCCGGCGAAAGCAGTTCGCCCGCTCGCAGGGCCCGCAGGAACCGCACCAGGTCGGGCGCGGTGACGTGCGCGCCGTCGGAGGCCGAGCCGATGGGCGGGTAGCTGAAGATGTTCTGCTTCCACCCCGTGCGCTTGCCCTCGGCGTCGAGCACCGGATCCCAGCCCTCGGCGACGTCGGGCGCGGCCTCGCGGCGGTCGTAGAAGTCCGACGAGGTCATGCCCGCGCGGGCGAAGACGTCGGCGCGGATGTGGTCCCGGTACGGGGTTCCGGTGAGTTCCTCGATCGCCAGGCCCACCAGGATGAATCCGACGTTGCAGTACCGGACACCCGCACCGGGCGCGAAGTTCGGCGGTTTGTGCGCGAACTGCGGCAGGTAGTCACGAGCTTCGGTGACCGAGTAGACGGGCTTGTCGACCCACAGCGCTTCGTAGCTCTCACCGGCTTCTTCGTCGGCGTCGTCGGCGATGCCGGAGCTGTGGGTGAGCAGGTGGCGGACGGTCACCGCGGGCGAGATCGTCGTACCGGCCAGGTCGACGATCTCGGTGATCGGCGTGTCCAGGTCCAGCTTTCCCCGGTCCACCAGCCGCAGCGCGGCGACCGAGGTGAACAGCTTGGTGATGGACGCGGTGTCGAACCGCATGGCCTCGGTCATCGGCACCGGCCAGCGCCGGCTGGCCCAGCCGTACGCCCCGGAGAACTCGGTCCGCTCGCCGCGGCGGATCAGGACCACGCCGGAGAACTCATCGGCGGCCGCGCGGGCGCTCAGCCAGGCATCCAGCTCGGTGAAGGGCATGCCGCGACGGTAACCGGGGAAAGGCACCCGGGTCGCCTGAATTAGGACTCGCTGAACCGCCGTTCACCGCACAGAACGCGGCCGCTTCGGCGCGTCGCCGCCGACCTGCGGGGTTCGGAGATCACCATCGGAGCTGCGAAGGACGACGAGATCGAGCAACTGACACCCGCCAGGAGCGCTCCATGTCCCATCTCACCGCCACGAGTCCGCCCCGCTGGTACGTCACCGGCGCCCTGCCCGAGCCGGGCAAGACGGCGCATCTGACCGAACGGGACCCCGACGACCGGCGCTACGGCCGCTCGGTGTGCGGGACCGAACGGGCGAGGTTGTGGGACGAGGTGGACGTCCTGGCGACCGGTGCGACGGTGGAGGTCTGCCCGCCGTGCGCGGCGACGCTGTCGGCCCCGATGCCGCGGCTCACGCAGAGCTGCCCGGCCACCGGTCGGGGAAGCCGGCGCGGCCAGTCCCGGCGGCGCCCTGCCGAACAGCTCTCGCTCAACCTCCCGACACCCTGAACTAATCGGTATGCCAGAGCGGCTTCGGCTGTCACGCTGACGGCATGCTCAAGGAAGTGATCATCCGGAAGACGCTGCGAGTCCCCGCCGTCACCGGTCCGGCCGGGGACAGCCAGGCGGTGGCCCGGCAGCTGGACGCCACCCTGCTCACCTCCGGGTTCAAGGCGTCCCGACAGCTGCTGGAGCACCTCACCGGGCTGGAAAAGGGCCTCGCGCTCGAGGTCGCCCAGGAGGTCGTGGGCGCGGTCAAGGTCCTGGTCGGCGACCACGTCCAGCACAACTCGTACTTCATCGACTTCCCGGCCAACGTCCCGGACACGATGAAGTTCTGGGTCAAGTGCCTGCGGCACTCACTGCTCAACACCGGGACGATCCCCGTGCTCCCCGATGGCTCGGTCAACCTGCTCGCCCTGCCCCTGTACGGCCGCTACCAGCACACGTACGCCGAGCTGCTCGCCGCGCACGACGAGCTGATCCCATCGATCAAGGACCGTCTCACCGTCGTCCACCTCGGCCGGTCGCTGGAGGTCGAAGCCCACGAGCTGTATCTGGCGCTCGCGGGCAGCCCCACTCCGTTGACCGACGCCGACCTTGACGCGCTGCGTGTGCTGGCGCGGTTCTGCCTGGACGCCGAGCAGCCCGAAACCATTCCGATGCGCGAGAACAAGGCTGTGGTCAACGCCGTCCGGCTCGCCGCGCGCACGCCGCTGGAGCCGGTAGACACCGTCACAGACGTGCTGCGCCTGGCCTGCGAGGCGTCCGGCGGCGACGTCACGCTCGAGACCACGACCCGGTTCCGGGTGTTCTCCCGTCCCGAACGACGGGCGCTGATGTCGGTGCTGGACCAGGTCGTGGCGGCGAACCCGGCGAAACTCGTCGACGTCCTGCGCCACACCCGGCGCTGGCAGCGGCTCGGCGAACGCCTGCACCCGCACGAATACGACCGGTTCCCCCACGCCCAGGACGTCTTCGCCGTCGCACGCGGCGACCAGCCCCTGCGGTCACTCGCGGGCCGGGTGGAACTCGCGTTCGGCGCCGGGGACGTGCTGGGCGCGGTCGACCAGCTGGCCGTCGCGCCGGGAACGCTGATGCGCGGGCTGGACCGGGTACTGCGGGCCTGCTCGCCCGACGAGACCGAGCGGGTGCTCAAGGTCGTGCGTTCGGTGCTCGGCCAGGTTTCGGGGCGGGTGCTGTGCTCGATCCGCGAGCACGTCCAGAACCGCACCTCGCCGGACTCGGTCCGGATGTTCGCCAACCGTGCCGGCCGGGTCTGGGTGACCGAGGACGAACGCAAGCCGCTGGACGCGGGCGTCGTCGAACGGCTGGGCGCGCTGCTCGACGACGAGCTGACGCGGCGGCTGCCGTCGTACCGCAGGCTCGTCGTCGACCCCGCGGTGCTCGGGCTGGCGGTGCCGCTGTCGGGGAAAGCCACCGAGAGCGGGTTCGCCGTCATGCCACGCGGGTCGATCACCCCGGTCGACGGGACGTCGCTGCGCTTCTTCACCTACTGGAAGCAGCGCTCGGAGATCACTGACTTCGACCTGTCGGTGGCGATGCTGGGGGAGGACTTCGAGCCACTCGGCCACGTGTCGTGGACCAACCTGACCGGGTTCGGCGGGAAGCACTCCGGGGACGTCACCGATGCGCGGGACGGGGCGTCGGAGTTCATCGACCTGCGCCTCGACCGCGTTTCGGCGCGTTACCTCGTGCCGCAGGTCCACGTCTACTCCGGGGAGGGTTTCGACAAGGTCGAAGAGGCGCTGTTCGGGTTCATGACCCGCGACGCCGCCCAGCGCGGCCTGCCGTACGAACCGCGCACGGTCCGGATGCGCTCGGCGCTGTCCGGAGGTAGCCGGATCGTGTTGCCGCTGGTGTTCTTCCGCGGCGGCGACGGCCGTTGGTGGGCGAAGTGGATGCACCTGGGGGTGCGCGGCCGGTCCTGGGGAAACCAGACCGAGGTAGGTAGTCTCGGTACGTCTTCGCTGGTGCGAGGCATCGTGGAACGCCGGTTCCTGCTGCTGTCACACCTGGTGAAACTGTTGTGTGCCAAGGCG
This sequence comes from Amycolatopsis sp., assembly GCF_036008905.1. Lineage (GTDB taxonomy): Bacteria > Actinomycetota > Actinomycetes > Mycobacteriales > Pseudonocardiaceae > Amycolatopsis. The sequence continues at coordinate 11,721 of NZ_DASYMU010000088.1, forward strand.
GAGACGTACGCGCTGTACGAACCGGGGATGGAGCTGACCGAGCCGGTCACCTTCGTCGGCATCGAGCGTCCGGAGGAACTGCCCGAGGGATCGGACGTGTTCGCACTCGACCGGTTAAACGAGTTGATCCCGGGCTGACGACCCTGTTAGCGTTCTTTCAGCGAGGCTATGAGGGAGCTTCCTTCTAACCCTGTATCGGACATTTAGCTTCCTCCTTTTCCTCGCCGCGACTCATGGCCTGCCGGGCGAACCGGCAGGCCATTTTCGTGTGCGGGGTATTCCGCGGTCCACGAGGCGAGGATGCGCAGCGCCTCGTGCGACGGCGTGCCGGGTTCGGCGGTCATGACGACGAGCCGCTGGTCATGGTCGTCGGGGCAGTCCCAGGTGTCGCAGTCGAGGGTGAGGTCGCCGACGACCGGATGGTGGAAGGCTTTTGTGCCGTAGCTGGTGCTGGCGACCCGATGGGCGGCCCACCACTGACGGAAGTCGGGATCCTGGACGGAAAGCTCGCCGACAAGGGTGACCAAGCGCGGATTGTCGGGGTCGCGGGCCGCTTCCATGCGCAGGACGTCCACGCAGGTGCGGGCGGCTTGCTCCCAATCGGCGTAGAGACTGCGCACGGCCGGATCGGTGAAGAGGAGCCGCACATAGTTGCGCCGGTTCTCCGGGATCCGTGCGAAATCCGTGTACAGGGCGGCGGCCACGGAATTCCAGGCCAGGATGTCCAGATGGCGGCCCATTACCAGGGCGGGTGTCTCGGTGAGCTGGTCCAGCAGCCGCCGCATCGGCGGCCTGACCCGCTGGACCAGCCTCCGGCGCGGACGAGCGGCCGTCTTCCCGGCCAGCTCATACAGATAGTCCCGCTGGTCGTCGTCCAGCCGCAGCGCGCGGGCCAGCGTGGCCAGGACCGACGCCGATGCCTGCAGCCTGCCCTGTTCCAAGCGGGTGTAGTAGTCGACGCTGATCACCGCGAGCTGGGCCACCTCTTCCCGGCGCAGCCCCGGGACGCGGCGCGGAGCCCCGGTGTCGGGCAGGCCCACACCCCGCGGGCTCAGCTCGGCACGCCGGGCCTTGAGGAACTCCCCGAGCTCCGTGAGATGGGTGTCGCCGTTCATGAGTTCCATTATCACCGCTGGTAGTGGCTTTGTGGGGAGGCAGGTTTCTTCCCAGTCATGGTCGTTCCTCCGAAGGAACTGGCCTCTTTTACCCGGGCCGGTACTGGCCGAACCTGGAGGAGTCCCGTCCCGAAGTTCGTTGGAGAACAGCACCATGAAAACAGCAGTCACCTTTCCCAGCGCCGGTCTGCGGCTCGCCGGCCACCTCTACACACCCGACGACAGGATCGGTGGCCGTCGTCCCGCCATCGTCGTCTCGCATCCCATGAGCGGGGTGAAGGAGCAGACCGCAGGTCTCTACGCCGAACGCCTGGCGCGCGCGGGTTTCATCACTCTCGCCTTCGACGCCGCCTACCAAGGCGAGAGTGAAGGCGAGCCGCACCTGCTCGAAGATCCGTCCCATCGTGTCGAGGACATCAAGAGCGCCGTCACGTTCCTGATCCTTCGAGACGAGGTGGACGCCGAGCGCATCGGCGCGCTCGGCATCTGTGCGTCGGGCGGCTACGTCATACCCGCCGTGGCGACCGATCACCGGATCAAGACGGTCGCCACGGTCAGCGCCGTGGACACCGGCAGCATGTTCCGCGAAGGCGTCGGCCGCACACAGGCCCCCGAAGTCCTCCAAGCCATGCTCGACGCCGCAGGCGAGGCCCGCGTCGAAGAAGCGCGGGGCGAGCCCGCGCGGCTGCAGCAGATTCACCCGGACACGGGGGAGCAGGCGATGAGCCTCGGGCAGCACACCTACGACGGCTGGGAGTACTACCGCACGCCGCGTGGCAGTCACCCGCGGTCGGCGAACCATTTCGTCTTCCGCAGCATCGACCTGATCGCGCAGTTCAGCGCCTTCGAGCGGATCGAGCTCGTCTCGCCGCGCCCGCTGCTGATGATCGCCGGGACGGCGGCGGCCACCGCGTATCTCAGCCGTGAGGCGATCGAGAAAGCCGCCGAACCCAAGGAGCTCTTCTGGATTGACGGCGCCACCCACGTCGACCTGTACGACAGGGAGGAGTACCTGCCGACCGTGATCGCGAAGCTGGACGACTTCTTCACGGCTGGTTTGGGCGCGGCATCGTCAGCCGTTCCGCTTCACGGTCTGCGGTAAGAGCGCCCTCGGCCACCTTCCGGCCGGGGGCGCTCCGCCACTCAAGTGGCGCAGGGCAGTTTGACTACGCGGCCTTGTGGTGCCGGCCGTTCTTCGACTTTGCTTTCCGCGTCTGCCACTCGTGAATATTGATCACCATCTGCGGAGAACTCACCTGACCAGCCGGTTCCGGTTCAGGTTCCGGGCGGTCATTGATCTTGTCGATCTTCTCGCCAATTTCGTCGAGCCTGCGAAGGCCTCGTTCGACCTGATGCGCAACGTACTTCACCACAAACAGGGCCAGCAGCCCTGCTGCGAAGAAAAGCGGGTTGACCGCGCCGGCGGCGTGGTGCGCGATGACGGAATGGGCGTTGACACCCATTCCGACGAAGAAACTCAACCAGGTTCCGGCTTCACGCCACCGAGAGGTCCGGAAGATGAGGGAGTCTTTGCGCGTGGCGCGCACGTCCGCGCATTCGGTGAAAAAGAGACCGACGATCACCGATGCGAGGTACGCGTACCAGGAGTTCGTGATCCCGATCGCTGCCATCGCTATCCAGCTGGCCCCGATCAGCGGCCAAGCCTGCATGGTCGGCATCTTGATGTTCCGGACCGACTGCCCGGCGTCGAGGGTCCAATTGAGCCCGAGCACACCCCAAAGGGCGGTTTCCCAGGGCCCCTTGGCGGTCGTACCATGGTTTGTCGACATGTTTGGCTCCTTCCATGGGCTACGTGTCGAGCGTCAAGACCCGGCCGACACCGGATCCTGACCAAGAGATGCGGCCACCCAGATGCGATGGCCGCATCTCTTTTTGCTGGATGGATTATTTTCACTGTAGCCGCGTAACCGATGGCAGAAGCCATTTTCAGAGGGCTCGATACTGATCCCTTCGCAAGGATTCTTATTTATTCTCCAAGCCTTGAAGATCTACGTTTCTTACCAGTTCCACCGTTACTTTGAATCTCGCCCATGCCGTCAGCAACATAATTGTTGGCGATCCAGGCAGTATCTGAAATGTTGTGCGCCCCGCGAAACATTCTGCGCTGCGGGGCGACCTTGTTGACATGACTAATCCCGAGTACAAAATCCCGACCAAGGTCACCTTGGACCGGCTGGCCACGCTGGTGGCGCTCCACAGGTACAGCGGCTCCGTGCTCGACGCGGCCAAGGAGGTCCGGCTGGGCGAGACCAGCGTCAGGAACCACATCCGCGATCTGGAGCAGGAACTGGGTGGCGGCAACCTGGTCACCCGCAGCAACGGTTGTATGCCGGTCACCATGCATGGTGAAGACATCGTGCGGCTTGCCAGGGACATCCTCGCCCGCACCGTCGGGCTCACCCGCGTGGCACGGATGGAGTGCACCGTGGCGTTCCTGCCTCAGCACGCCTACATTGTCGCGCGGGCGAAGAAGAAGCTGGAGGAGACCAGTGACATCCTGCTCCGGCTCGAGGTTCTTGCCGAGCATCACCGCTCACGCAGCAGCTTCGAACAGCACGTTCTCGAGCCCATGACGCACGGCGCCCTGGACCTGGCCATCGGGCTGCCCACCGCCGGAAAGAGCCTCACGACGTTCCCGCTTTACACGACCCGGCTGGTGGCGATGGTGCCCAAGCGCGATGCCCCGTCGCACCTGACGCTCACCCAGCTCGTGAGACAGCACGAACTCCTCCTGCCACCACCGGAAACACGATCACGGATCCTGCTCGAGGGCGAGATCGAGGCGCACGTGCCCGCGGAACTGGTCCGGGAGATGAAGATCGGGCTGGAGGCCTATGGCACCAAGGTGCTGACCATTTTCGCCTACGAGGGCCACGGCACAGTCGTCGCGCCCGAGGACATCGCGCATCCCTTCATGGTCGACAACGCGTTCGGTGGTAACCCCGCAAAGGACTTCGTGTGGGTGCCGGTGACTGTCGACGGGCCCGATGACGCCTTGACCCACCGGGTCGTCGTGACGATGCCCAGCAACACCGGCCGACGTCGACCACACCTCGAACAGATCGTCCGCGCGCTCCAGGATGCGTCAAAGTCGTTGAACGTATCCACCAAGGGGCACAGCTGCGACAGAACTCCCAGCCTTCGCAACGACTCCTGAACCTGCCCGACCGCATCCCGCGCCGCTTCGACTCGACACCGAACGATCCGCGGCGTGGTCGGCGACCACGCCTGTGCCAGGAGTCAGCTATCGGTGAGCCAATGCGGCTCGTAGCCGTTACCGATCCCGAAGGGGACCTCCCCGACGCGGATGTCGGAAAGGTCCCCTTCAGTGCCTCACCAGCAGGCTACATGGGCTGGGTGCGCGCAGAGGATGCCCAAGGTCTGCTGGCCGCTGTCGAGATGTACCTGGCCGACGGCGTTCGTGGGCGCGGCACTCTCGACTGCCGAAGCGACGCCGCCGAGTCCCGTCAGCGTGATTCCGGCCGCGAGCAGCGACAGCGCCGCGAACTTCCGCAATGAGGGCATTCCATCTCCCATGGTTCCTCCTCCAGTCGAGCGGTACTCCGGTCATTCCGGATCCGCTACCGGCTCCACGCAACCACAGGTCGCTAACTTTTCACTAAGTGCCTTCCAACGGCCGTGGAGACGATGACACAGTCCGGAACCGGGACATTGGCGCCTGGTTTTCGGGCGTCCGGGTGACCCTCTGCCGTTTCGTCACGGTGACGATCGCGGGGCGTTCAGTGACACGAGCCGGTCGATTTCCACGGCCGCCTGGTGCGGAGATTTCCCAGTCGTGTCAACGACAGTCGCCGATTTTCTGAGCCAGGGCAAGGCGGCCTGGTAGGGGTCGAGGTGATCCAATCGCCATTCCCGGGCGCTTTGGTGCTCCGACCGGTCTTCCTCGATCCGGCGGACGAGTTCACTTTGGTCCGCGTGCAGCACGAAGTGGTGCACCTTCACGCCTTCGTCGGCCAAGCCGTCGAAGATCTCGTTCGCGTACTCCTGGACCAATACGGTCTGAGGCGTGACCAGAATGCCCCCGACATGGCGGAGCACCTGAACGATCGTCGCGCAGACCAGTGGCCGCCACGGCGGCAGATGCTGGAAGTCGCCGGGCGGCTCCGGCAGGACATGCCGCAGCATGTAGCCGACCTGTTCGGAGTCGAAGATCCGTGACCGCGGCAGGAGCTTGACCAACTCACTGGCAGTGGTCGTCTTCCCGGCCCCGAACGTCCCGTTGAGCCACACGATCATGCTCGACGGTATCGCGGATCGCCTTGCCCACTTTTTCTGAGCCCTGATCGGCTCTGCCAAGCCGGTGTCGGTCCTCATTGAAGATGAGTTCCTTCGATACTGTCGACCTGCGGTAACGCAAGTATGTTGCGCGGTGTTCAATGGTATGAACTCAGTTCATCTGCGTTGTTTGGGTGAACATGTGTACATCAAAATTTGGGCCGACTATCCAGTCAGTTGGCCAGCTTCGGCAGGCGGACGCAGGCAAAGCAGCAACAACACACGGGCAGTGTGGTGATCGGGCGCTGTGCTCGCCAGCGGTATCCCCGCCGCTGGCGACCAGGTCCTGCAGGGCTCCTCGCGCTCGACAAGCTGGTTGCCCTGAGCGCGCAAGCAGACGGTAGTGGCGATCCCGAGGCAGCCTTCGGGTTACAGCAGACCGCGTCGGACAACGCGCCGGCCGCGTCCTCCAGCCTCTGACCTCCGACCAGGTCGAACACACCATGACCGCGGCCACCCGCCCGGCGGACCCGCTCATCCTCGCGCTGGCCAGCATCTACGCCGCACGCCCCGGCGGCATCCGCGACCTGCTGCTCGACGACATCGATCTCGGCAACCGCCGACTCACCATCGCCGGGCGCACACGCCCCCTCGACGAGATGACCCGCCGCGCCCTGCTGCACTGGCTCGACCACCGCCGCACCCGCTGGCCCACCACCGTCAACCAGCACCTGCTGGTCAACATGCGCACCGCCCTGACCACCGGCCCGGTCAGCAGCTACTGGCTCAACACCACCTTCCGCGGCCACGACGCCACACTCGACCGGCTGCGCATGGACCGCCAACTCGAGGAAGCACTCACCCACCGAGCCGACCCACTGCATCTGGCCCTCGTGTTCGGCCTCGACGAGAAGACCGCCATCCGCTACGCCAACTCCGCGCGCCAACTTCTGGCCACCGAAGCCGAACGCGACCACGGCCCGTGAGATCATCACCGAGGAGGTGCGCGGATGACCACCCAGGAGGAACGGGCACGACGACGCCTGCGTGATCACCTCAACGCAAGCGAGGACGTGGTGCACGCGGTGCTGGCGTTCCGGATCGGCGGTGCCAAGGAGCACGTATCACTGGGCGGCGCCGGGCTCGCAGGAGGCCTGGGTCGCCTTGCCTCGAGCGCCGTGACCTCAGCCGACGCCGGACCCGCCGACGCCCCCGAACTCCCAGTGCCGCAGCGGTGCTTCATCGTCCTCACCAACCACCGCCTACTCGTGATGACGTTGGGCGGATTCGTCGTCGCCGGACCGAAGAAGGTGCTGCATTCCCTGCCGTTCTCGGCGATCGACCGGGTTTCCGACCCGGTGAAGGACGGCTACCTCGCGGGGACGTCGCGGGTCATCGTCGGGCTGACCACCGGCATGGTCCTGCGCTGGGAGTTCCCGCGCATCCAGATCAAGCGCGGCGACGCACTCCTGGCCGACCTGCGGCATCACCTCTCCGCACCCTGATCCGACGGTCACGAGTCACTCCCGGTCTCGTCGGCAAGCACCACCGAGCCGACCCACTGCACCTGGCCCTCGTGTTCGGCCTCGACGAGAAGACCGCCATCCGCTACGCCAACTCCGCGCGCCAACTTCTGGCCACCGCAGCCGAACGCGACACTTCCGGTTGAGCACGAACCCACGGCACGAGCCCTGTTCCTGGCGGTGGTAGACCCTCGGGTTCCCCATGAGGAACCTTCACTCTCGCTGAACCCACGGTCTTCTCGGGGTCCCCGTAGTATCCGGGAAATTTCGCGCGAATATGACTGAGTAGGCTCCTGACCAGGGGTTCCCGGAGATCGGCCGGGAGGACTTGTTCTGGTTCTGACCGGTTTCGGTGGCAGGCGTGGCCGAGCCGGGTGCCGCAGCGTGGCGGGCGGCGCGAGACGATGGCCCCGGCAACGACGACAGGAGGTAGCCCCGTGGCAGACGTGGCGACGATGGCACCGTTAAGACTGCGCTGACAGGACTTCGGCCGGAGGGCTAACCATCTTGTCGCGAGCGGCCGAGTAGGCCACCTGTAATCCTGCCGAGCCCGCCGCTCAGTTCCCGCTGTTGCGGTGGTGCCTGGAACGCCCGGTAGCGTTGTTTGGTGACGCACAGGATGACGGCGTGCATGAATCTCTCGCGGTCAGGCACTTGCACTGCCCAGCGTTCGTCGGTGCGCGTGTTCCACAGGACACCCCTCTGGTAGCCGCCCATCACCAAGTACAGCGCCAGCTGGAGGAACATGGCGCGGTCGAGTTCGGAAACGAACTTGAGCTCGTAGACCTGGCCGTCGTGCACGGCGTCGGCGACACCCACGAACCTGATCGGTGTCGCCGCCGGTGCTGCGACAGCCGTGCCGGACAGGTCCATCGGCACCTGCGCCGCGCAGTCGCGGGGGAGCTGTGTCGCCAGTCGTCTGGTCAGTGCGTCGCGCACCTCGCCGCTGACTTTTCGGGTGACCTGTTCTGCGTAGCGCATCTGGTCCGTGTCGACGGCGGTCAGCAGCAGCGAGTTGTCCCAGGGGTCCTCGCTCAGCTTGCCGCTTAGCTGCTTCGCGATCGGTTTGGGGTTGAGGATCACTTCGAGGGCGGGGTTGTACCTGTCGAAGAACACCGCTTCCTGGTAGTGCCCCACCACGGGGGAGAGGTCGATCAGCCCGTCGACGCGGTCGATGGTGATCTCCTCACCCGCGCCGTCGTCGAGGCGCCGGCTGTCGAGCAGATCGACACAGGCCTGGAGGTTCTCCGCGTAGGTGAAGTCGAAGCAGTCCGACGCCAGCAACGGCTTGTCATACGTCGGCAGGTCCTCGGTCAGGAGCTGCGTGAATCGCAGTATGGGGATGAAGCCGATGCTCTTGGGTTGCCGGTGAGCATGTTGTGACCGCACGAAGAGAACGTCGTGCTTTCCCCGGGAGGCCGCGACCAGGAACACGTTGCGCAGGACGGTCGTGTCGACGTTCGGGAACCCGCAGCGCATGTTCCACATGGCCTCGTCGTAGTCGAACACCACGCTCACTGGCCGTTCCAGGCCTTTGCTGGAGTCGTACGTCGTGAACACCGCGGTGTCGTCGCTGTAGGTCACCGAGGTGTCGCTGTCGCGGATGGAGGCGTAGACGGTTTCCTTGTTGAAGATTTCACCATGATCGCGTTCCAGGTGATTTAGTGCCTCGGCCATCTGGCCGTTGCGTCTGTCCAGGCACAGCAGGTCGCCGGGCTTCTTCGCTCTCATGAAGTCGAGTGCCTCGTGGTAGGAGACATACCGGATCGTCTGGTCGGGGTTGACGCCCACCACCGGCTTGTTCCATGCCTCGCTGAGCTGCGCGCCGAGTTCCTGACCGGCCCGGAAGGACTGTGTGAACGGCATCAGCTCGGCCTGCCGGGTGATCTCCCTGGTGAAGCGCTGCACGTCCAAGGTCGTGTTCGAGTGCACTTTCTGAGCCAGGTCACCGACCAGCACGGTCTGCATGGACGGGTTCAGCGACTTGATGTTGCGCAGCAGCTGCGCGTACTCCTCGTTGATGTCCTGGTACTCATCGACCACGAGCAGGTCAAATCTGGGGAACCACGCCGAGAGGCTGGTAAACGCCGCGTTGAACCGTCGGATGGATTCATCAAGACCGCATTTGATACCCGCCCTGAGCAGTGAGGGGTACACGATTCCGTGGTAGTTCTGCACTTTTGCGTGTTTCACCCGGCGTTGCGCGTCGGCTTTCAACAGCTTGCTGTAGGTCAGGTACAGCACCCGCCGGTCCCGGCCCACTTCGGTGCACAACGCCTGAATCGCTGTGGTCTTGCCCGATCCCACCGTCGCATCGACAATCACATCCTGCCCCGCCCGCACCGCGTCGATCATCCGCCGCTGTTCGCCACTCAACGGCACAGAAGACACCGCGGCACCGCGGCCATGATTTTCCCGCTGGCTCGATGTCCGGCTCGGGCTTGTGGTCACAGCGAAGTTCGGGTTGGCTGCCAGTTGCCTCCGCAACACCGCCTCGCCATCAGCCCGCAACGCCGGCCGCAGTTGCGGCGGCAGCAGCACCTGACACCGTGCCTGCAGCGCACGGGGCGTGCGCTGCAACGTTCCCGCCAGCGCGTCCAGCGCCACACCACGCCGGAGCCCGTCCAGCAGCGTCGCGGTGTCCTCCGCCGACCAGGCCGCGCCCGCACGGCGCGGTGCGGACCCGGCGCCGTCGCTCCTGCTGTCAGTAGTCATCCCATCACGCTATCGACAACCAACGACAAAGTTTGCCGGTTCCATGAACCAAGGGCCCCGGGCTGCGTGCGATCTGATCAGGCGCCAGTTGGCAACACGGCGAAGTCGGCGTGGGCCTGCGTGACGACGTGGTTCAGCACCGGACCGGATGGCCCTGCGCCACAACGCCTTTCCGGGGGCTCGAGAAGGATCGATCACCGCTGGCCAGACCGTATGCGCCCGAAATTCCCCGGAACTACGGCAACTCCTTACTGTCCAGCGAATGCCCGTCGTCCTTGGCCAGCGTCCCCACCACGATCAGGTCTTCCGGTTGTCCATCCCGCTTCACGAGCGAGGAAGGTAGCCCCGCACCGGCAACGCGGTCGGCTGGCCAACTCGAGCGCGTGGCCTGCGATGCGGCTCAAATTGTGGTGGATAGTGACACTTATCCACCACATCGATGCTTGGGCATCCCTACCGGGGGAGCGGGTCCTCGAGCTGACCTTGACTCGTCCTCCCGGCCGGCGCGCCGCCCACCCTGCTCCCGCTGCACCTGTCTTGGATCCCTTCCGAGGATGGTCCGGCGGTCCGAGAAACAGGAACCGACCTGCGTAAACGCGGCTGCAAACACGCGTCGGCCTGCAGAGGACCGGTAAGAACCAGGTGTAACGGTGATGTCTGTCCTGTCCGAGAAGATGTTGCCTACAACGGTCGAAAACCATGCCTCTGACCAGGCGAAATGCTCTCAGATCAATTCTGAGCGCCGAACGAGGGCCCGTCGATGTCGTTACATCCTGCGACCGTCGATCGTTCAGCAGGGTCGAACGACGCAACTGAACTGAGCCAGGCGGGCCAAATAGCGCACCTTTACCGATTTTGCCGCACCTATCTTGAGCGCCGACAGCCGGTAGTTCTCCCTCGCGGAACTCTGCCTCGGACACTCCGTCATAACAGGCATTATCACGGTGCCTCACCACGGTAAGGTTACGCAGTAACGCGACACGCGATATTGGTTACACCTAACGCGTACGCGATACTGATAGGGTCATGTGGTGTCGGAAACCCAAGAAGAAGCCCCGGAAACGCCCCAGATCTGCGCTCTGGACGGCTGTGAGAACCCGTTGCCGCCACCGGCCATCGATGCGGAGGGGCGACGCAAGGGCGGGAGACCGTCGGCGTACTGCGGGAAGGCGCATGCCGATGCCGCGTCGCGGGCGCGGCGAACGGCCACGATCGCGTCCGTGAGCGACCCGCTCGCGGACGTCCGGCGGCTTGCCGAGGGTTTCGAGCCCGCGGCCGCGGGCTTGGTCGAGTTGCTTCAGGGGATGCGCGCGAGCTTCGCCGAGGCGGAGACGGCGGCGCTGGCACGGGTGACCGAAGCCGAGGCGCAAGCCACGCAGGCTCGCAAGGAAGCCGATGACGCTCAGCAGGAATCGCTGAAAGCCGAGACGGCCCGAAACCAGGCGCTTGCCGCGGCACGCGACGACAGGCTGGCTCGGGCGAAGGCTGAAAAGCTGGCTGAGCGTGCGGCGGAGGACGCCGAAGAACACAAGCAGCGCGCGTGGAGTGAGATCGCCGCCCACGAACGGGCCCGCGGCGCGGCGGAAGCGGCGGCTCGCTCCGCCGACGCCGCGCGCGACGAACTCGCCGGGGAGGTCCGGAACCTCCGTGAGCAGTTCCTGGCCCTGCGCGCCGACAGCATCGGACTCACCAAGCAACTCGCCGAGCGCGATTCGGCGCTCTCGCGCCTCGCCGCCGAACATGAGGCCGCCCTCGAACGGCTCGACCACGCCCGCAGGCTCACCGCCGACACCGAACGCGACCGCGACTCCGCGCGCCGCGAGTCCACGGAAATCCAAGGTGAACTCCAGGGTGAACGCGACCGGGCGACCGAGGAGAACACCGCACGCCGACTCGCCGAAGCGCGGGCCGCGGGCCTCGCCGACGACCTCGCGCTCGCCCGCGACCAGGTCACCTCCGGTCAGGCCAGGCTCGACCAACTGGTCGCCCAGCTCACCGAACTTGCCCGGCCCGTCGAACCCCCAGCCCCCGAAGCGCCCGTCACCGAGGACGTGCCTTCGTGAGTGGCAACAAGTGTTCTAACACTCGTAAACACTCACGACCCCCACGCGCCTGACCGCCGGAACGCTATTAAGGGTCCCTGAAGCCGGACGTGCGGGTGCGGACGTCACGCCTTGAGAAGCTGCTCGCTCAGCTCCCAGAGCCGTTCGGCGGACTGCGGGTCGATGGAGTGCGACACAATGTCGCCCGAGGCCTCCTGCGCGGTGACGGGCGGCTGGTTGTCGTTCAGCTGCGAGACGTCGTTGTTGTTCAGATAGACACCGCCGATCTCGGCGAGCAGGGGGCTGGTGGCCGCGAACACGATGGTGCTGGCCCCTTGCCGCGGCGTCTTCTTCCCACGGTCGGGGTCGATGATCGGCCGGCCGGACTCGTCGATCAGTCCCATGGCCCGCTGCGCGTCCTCGCCCACCGACCTGTTGAAGGCCGTGGCGGCCACGACGCCCGGGTGCGCGGCGTAGCCACGGATCCCATCGGCGGCCCATCGGCGGTCCAGCTCGACGGCGAACAGCACGTTCGCAGTCTTGGACTGGGCGTAGGCGAGGTGGGGGTCGTAGCCGCCGGTGGTGAAGTGCGGGTCGTCCCACAGGATGTCGGACATGCGCTGGGCGCCGGACGACGTGTTGACGACCCGGGCACCGTGAGCAGCGCGCAGTGCGGGCAGCAGGCCGAGGGTCAGCTGGAAGTGGCCGAGATGGTTGGCCGCGAACTGCGCCTCGTAGCCGCGCGCATCCCGTACGACCTCGGCGGGGGCCGGGAAGCCCGCGTTGTTGATCAAGATGTCGAGCGGGCGGCCGGAGTCGATATAGCGGGTGGCGAAGGCGGCGATCGAAGTCGGATCGAGGAGGTCGAGCTGACTGACCTCGACGCGCTCGATCCCGGCCACCGCGGCCGCGGCACGGTCCGGGTCGCGCGAGCCGACGGTGACCGAGGCGCCGGCCTTGGCCAGTGCACGGGTGGTCACCAGGCCGAGCCCGGAGTGTCCGCCGGTGACGACGACATTCTTGCCGGTGAGGTCGATGCCCGCGAGGATGTCGTCGACCGTCGACGCGGCGGTGAACCCTGTCCCGATGGGGTGCTGCTTGTGAGTCATGAAACCAGTCCTGTCGTAGTGGGTTGGCAGTGTTCTGGAGCACGGCGGCGCGCACCAGTTCGCCGTGCCACCGGTCGAGTGGGTGCGGGAGCGGTAAGGGGAAGCGGTCAGGCGGCGGCGCGTTCGCTGACGGGTCGGCGGCGGAGGTTCGAGCGCTGGAGGGCCAGGGGCACGTAAGCCTGGTCGAGCGTGCCGACGTCGGTGCCGGGCGGGACGATCTCGTCGATCCGGTCGAGGATCTCGTCGGTGAGGGTGACGTCGAAGCCGGCGAGAAGGTCGTCGAGCTGCTCCATCGTGCGCGGCCCGAGGAGCGCGCTGGTCACGCCGGGATGGGCAATGGCGAACGCCATCGCGAGGTGGGTCATCGGCAAACCCGCCTCTTCGGCGAGTGGGATGAGCTGTTCGACGACATCGAGCCGGCGCTCGTCACTGAAGACCTTCAAGAAGGGCAAAGCGGCGCGGACGAGGTCGGTCTGCTGGCCCTTGCGGACGCGGCCGGTGAGCATTCCCTGCCCGAGCGGGCCCCACACGAGCGTGCCCATCCCGTAGCGGTGCGCGATCGGCAGCACCTCGCTTTCGATGCCGCGGTTGAGGATCGAGTAGCACGGTTGCTCGGTGTGGAACCGTTCCAGTCCGCGCCGCTCGGCGACCCACTGGGCTTCGACGATGTCGGAGGCGGGCGTCATGGACGACCCGATGGCCCGGACCTTTCCGCTGTGGATCAGGTCCGAGAGCGCGGACAGCGTCTCCTCGATGTCGGTGGCGGGATCGAGGCGCTGGATTTGGTAGAGGTCGATGTGGTCGGTCCGCAGACGGCGCAGTGAGTTCTCGACCGCGGTCATGATCCAGCGCCGCGAGGTGCCTCGCTGATTGGGATCATCACCCATCGGGAGACTGAACTTGGTCGCGAGGACGACGCTGTCACGACGGCCTGTGAGCGCTTTGCCCACAACCTCTTCGGACGCGCCCCGGGAGTACGCGTCGGCGGTGTCGATGAGGTTGATCCCCGCGTCCAGTGCCTTGTGGATGATGCGGATCGAGTCTTCGTGGTCGGCGTTGCCGATGGACGCGCCGAGCATCAGTGCGCCGAGCGCGTAGGGGCTGACCTTGATACCGGTCCGGCCGAGGGTGCGGTACTGCATGCGGGTTTCTCCTGAGGTTGTGGTCGAGGTGCCGTGAGCACTCGCTCGATGCCGTACCCTTGGACCAAAGCGGAACGCTTTTCCAGAACTATACGGAAAGGCTTTCCGGTTAGCAACCGAAGGAGTGTCGTGACGGAGAACATGGCGCCGACCGGGGTCGACTCGAGCGGCTCGGCGGGTCCGAGCGCACCCGAACGCGCGCCGCGTCGGCTGCGCGCCGACGCGCAACGCAACGTCGACTCCTTGCTTGAGGCGGCGAAGGCCGTCTTCGCCACGTCAGGCGTGGACGCGCCCGCGAAGGAGATCGCCGATCTGGCCGGCGTCGGGGTCGGGACGCTGTACCGGCACTTCCCGCAGCGCTCGGACCTGGTCAAGGCCGTGCTTCAGCGTGAGATAGATGCCTGCGCGGACGCGGGCCCGGCGCTCGCCGCCGCGCACGAGCCAGGAACAGCGCTTGCGAAATGGCTCCACCGATACACCGAGTTCGTCGCGACCAAACGAGGACTCGCTACAGCCCTTCACTCCGGCGATCCGGCGTTCGACGCCCTGCCCGGCTACTTCTATCAGCGACTCGGACCCGCTCTCGGGTCGCTGCTCGAAGCCGCGGCAGCGAACGGTGAAATCCGTGCCGGCATCAGCGCCAAGGACCTCTTGCATGCCGTCGCCCATCTGTGCCAACCCGTGCCCGGCGAGGGAGTCGCGTACAGCAGGCGCATGGTCGCACTCCTCGTCGACGGACTGCGCTACGGCGCCGATACTCGCTCCTGAAGTCGTGCACGGAGCGGTTCGTTCCGTTGCTCAGCCCGCGCGGGAAATGACGAGGGCCTCGATCCCGTCGAGCACGAGCGGCAGGCCGAAGGCGAAGTTACGGGCGGGGTCGAAGGCGGATTCGTATTCCTCGCCGGCGGCACTGCCGACCCGGCCGCCGAGGGGGAACTTGGTGCCGTCGACGACTTTCGCCAGTGTCGGCGCGCTGGCTTCCCACCACTGCAGGTCGGTCATGCCGCTGCGCTGCGCGATCTGGGAGGCGTCGATCGACGCCCGCGCGGCGCCTTGGACGTACCTGATGACGACATTGATGACGGAGTCCATCTCCAGGTCGGTGAGGCCGATGCCGTCGACCGCCTCCAGCTCGCGCTCGTACTTGGTCATGGTGAGCGGGCCCAGCGGGGGACGGTTGATGATGACCTGGAGCATCCAGGGATGGCGGTGGTAGAGCGCCCAGTTGGCGTTCGCGATGTACTCCAGCCGCGCGCGCCAGCCGGCTTCGGTGTCTTCGGGCGGGGCGACCTCGCCGTGGACGGTGTCCATCATCAGGTCGATGAGTTCGGCCTTGCTGGGGATGTAGGTGTAGAGCGACATGGTCGCGACGCCGAGGTTGTCGGCGATGCGCCGCATGGACAGCGCGGAGAGGCCTTCGGCGTCGGCGAGTTGCACGGCCTCGGCGACGATCATCGCGACGGTCAGCTTGGGTTTCGGCCCGCGACGTGGGCGTTCCTGGATTCCCCACAGCAGTTCGATACTGCGCTGGGGGTCTCCGCCGCCGGTGTACTCCGTGCTCACCAGATCATTCTCCACACTTGAACTCTATACGACGTACGGAGTTGTGCTACAGTTATTCCGTACATAGTACGAAGTAAGGGGTCTGGGTGAATTCTCCTGAATGGGCGGTCGTCGCCGAGGGGCTGCGCAAGCAGTACGGCGACACCGTCGCGTTGGACGGCCTCGATCTGAAGGTGCCGAAGGGAACGGTCTGTGGCCTGCTCGGGCCGAACGGGGCGGGCAAGACCACTGCGGTGCGCATCCTGAGCACGCTCCTGCGGGTCAGCGGCGGACAGGCGAAGGTCGCGGGGTTCGACGTTGTCCGCCAAGGCGCCGACGTGCGCCGCAACATCGGGCTCGTCGGCCAGAGCGCGGCCGTGGACGAGATCCTCAGCGGACGGCAGAACCTGGTGATGTTCGGCCGGCTCTACCACCTCACGCCTAAAGCGTCGGCCCGTCGTGCGGACGAGCTGCTCGCGCAGTTCGGGCTCGCCGACACCGGCAGCAAGCCGGTGAGCCAGTACTCGGGCGGTATGCGACGGCGTCTCGACCTGGCGGCCGGGCTGATCCTCGCGCCGGCGGTGCTGTTCCTCGACGAGCCGACCACCGGCCTCGATCCCCGTGGCCGCAACGAAATCTGGGCCTCGGTCCGCGCGCTCGTCGCCACCGGCACCACGGTCCTGCTCACCACGCAGTACCTCGAGGAAGCCGATCAGCTGGCCGATCGGATCTCGGTGATCGACCACGGCCGGGTCATCGCTAGCGGCACCCCGGACGAGCTCAAGACGGCGATCGGCGGGGACCGGATCGAGCTCGTCCTGCACAGCGCGGCCGATCTCGGCCGGGCCACACAGGTCGTCGAGCACACCGTCGGGGAGCCGGTGACGACCGACGAGGACGGCCGGCGGCTCAGCGCCCCGGTCCGCGAACGCGTCCTCGCCCTGACCGAGGTGGTCCGCGCACTGGACGACGCCGGGATCCTCGCCGAGGACATCGGCCTGCGCCGGCCCACCCTCGACGAGGTCTTCCTGCGGCTCACCGGCGATCGCGAACACCAGAAGGCGGCATGACCTCGATCCGATGGGCCGCCGCGGACGGCTGGACCGTGACGCGGCGCTACCTCACGCACCTGGCGCGCCAGCCGTTCCAGGTCGTGATGATGGTGGCGTTCCCGATCCTGATGATGCTGATGTTCGGGTACCTGCTCGGCGGCGGGATGGTGGTCCCCGGTGGCGGGGCGTACCTCGACTTCCTGATGCCGGGCATGTTCGCCATGACCATGCTCTTCGGGATGTCCACGACAATGGTCGCGGTGCTCGACGACGCCGCGAAGGGCGTGACGGACCGGTTCCGGTCGCTGCCGATGGCGCCCTCGGCGGTGCTGGTGGGCCGGAGCACCGCGGACATGCTGAACTCGGTGATCGGACTGGCCGCGATCCTCGGCTGCGGGCTCGTGGTGGGCTGGCGGCCGCACGGCACCGTCGCCGAGACGGTCTCGGCGATCGCGCTGCTCCTGTTGCTGCGCGTCGCGTTGCTGTGGATCGGGATCTACCTGGGGCTGGTCATCAAGACGCCGACGATGGTCCCGCTGGTACAGACCCTCGAGTTCCCGATCGGGTTCCTGTCCAACGCCTTCGTCGCGTCGAGCACCATGCCGGCGTGGCTGGGTGTCGCCGCCGAATGGAACCCGCTGTCCTCGACGGTCACGGCCATCCGGGACCTGTTCGGCAATCCGGGTGCCGGTGGCGATTCCTGGATCACCGGGCACGCCACGCTGATGGCCGTGGTCTGGCCACTCGTGCTGCTGGCGATCTTCGCGCCGCTGTCGGTCCGCCGCTATCGCCGTCTGAGCAACTGAAACCCCTCGACATCAAGGAGAACCGTATGAGCGAGACCCGCACACCGCCGCGCTGGCTGAAGCCGATGAACAAGGTGTTCGTCACCCTGCAGCGCAGCGGTCTGAAGCTGGGCGGGATGCACGTGCTCACTATCGTCGGCAGGCGCAGCGGCAAGCCGCGCGCCACACCGATCTCGGTGATGGACTTCGAGGGCGAGCGGTACGTCGTCGGCGGGTTCCCCGGCGCGGACTGGGTCAAGAACGCCCGTGCCGCGAGCGAGGGGACGCTGTCGTGCGGCCGGAGGCGTGAGCAGGTGAAGCTGGTCGAGCTGACCGTGGAGGAAGCACGTCCGGTGCTGCGGGCGTTCCCGGTCATCACCCCCTCGGGAGTGTCGATCATGAAGGACGCGGGTGTGGTGAGTTCTGATTCGCCGGACGAGTTCGAGGCGCTCGCCGGGATCTGCGCCGTCTTCCGCTTCGACCCGCTCACCTAGGCAAACCTGACACCATGGTTGCGTTGGATGCGACCATGGTGGCTTTTCAAGCACGGGCGCGCGGGGCGGGAGTAAGAGGAGACTGTGGGGATGACTGGGGAAGACGCGGCCGCGCTGGTGCGCTGTGCCGTGCGGTTCGAGCAGGGGGATCCGCCGCGGACGGGCGGGCTGGTGTTCGGTGGCACCGAGGAAACGCGGCTGTCGATCGCCGACGCGATTCCCGTGCTCGTACTGGCCACGCGGGACGACCACGCCCATCCGACGGCGGCGTTCTGGGGACAGGCCGTGCTCGTCGCGCTGGACCTGGTGGCGCGCGGGCGGATCCTGCCCGGGGTGTCGCCGGGGGACTTCGACGCGTGGCGGATCGGTCCCCTCGACCAGGACGACCTCACCCGTATCCACGCCCTCGACCCGTCCGGCCCGGTGCGGCCGTTCCTCGACGCCGTCGCCGACGAGCTGCCCCGCACCCCGGCCGCGACACTGGCCACGGGGACGTCGGCGTTCGCAGCTCCGGCACCGCAACGCGTGCCGGAGCTGCGTGGCTGGGCGGAGGAACTCGCGGCCGGGGTGGACTCCGGGGTCCGCATCTCGCTGCGGGTCGAAATCTCCGGCGACGACTATTTCGGCGGGGACTTCCGCGCGGTGCTGCAGTGTCACAGCCTGGCCGACCCGGCGCAGGTGGTCGACGCGAGCGAGTTGTGGGCGGGCTCGGTCCATCACCTCGGTCCGCAGGCCAGGGTCGACGCGCTGCTCGCGGTGCGCCGGGCGGCGAGGGTGTGGGCGCCGCTGGAAAGGCTGCTCAACGCCGCTGTGCCGGACGAGCTCACCCTCGCCGACGCCGAGGTCGACGAACTGCTGGACGAAGCGTCTCCGAGGCTCGCCGCGATCGGCGTCGTCGTGCACTGGCCGAAGGAGCTGACCCGCGAGCTCAAGGCCCACGGTGTGGTCGGTTCGGGCGAGTCGGTGCCGTCGTTCTTCGGTGACGGTGCCTTGCTGGGCTTCAACTGGCAGCTGGCGCTGGGCGACGATCCGCTGACCGCGGCCGAGATGGACAAGCTCGCGGAGGCCACGCGGCCGGTGGTGCGGCTGCGCGACCGCTGGATGCTCGTCGACCCGGCGCTGGCGCGCAAGGCCCGGGACCGCTCGCTCAAACCACTCACGGCCCTCGACGCGCTCACCGCGGCGCTGACGGGATCCGCGGACGTCGACGGTGAGCAGGTCGAGGTCGTCTCGAGCGGCTGGCTCGACACCGTCCGCCGTCAGCTCGCCGAACCCGCGAGCGACACCGTGCCCGCCGCACCGGCCGCACTCGACGCGACACTGCGGGATTACCAGCTCCGCGGGCTGCAGTGGCTGGTGAAGATGACATCGCTGGGGCTGAACGGCTGCCTCGCCGACGACATGGGGCTCGGCAAGACGATCACGCTGATCGCGTTGCACCTGCATCGCCAGGAGACCGGGGCCGAGGGGCCGACGCTCGTCGTCTGCCCGGCATCGCTGCTGGGCAACTGGGAACGCGAGATCCGCCGGTTCGCGCCGGGAACCGCGGTGCGCCGCTTCCACGGCACCGAACGCTCACTCGACGACGCCGGTGACGGGTTCGTGCTGACGACGTACGGCACCATGCGCGTCGACACCGCGCGGCTCGGTGACGTCGAGTGGGGACTCGTGGTCGCCGATGAGGCCCAGCACGTGAAGAACCCGCGGTCGAGCACGGCGAAGGCGTTGCGGAAGATCCCCGGCGCGACACGGATCGCGCTGACCGGCACACCGGTGGAGAACAACCTGTCGGAGCTGTGGGCGATCCTCGACTGGACCACGCCGGGCCTTCTCGGCACACTCGGCGAGTTCCGGACGCGCTGGGCGGAGCCGATCGAGGCGAACCACTCCAGTGAAGCCGGCGAGCGGCTGTCCCGGCTCGTGCGGCCGTTTTTGTTGCGGCGTAAGAAAACCGACCCGGGAATCGCGCCGGAGCTGCCGCCGAAGACCGAGACGGATCGCCCGGTGTCGCTGACCCAGGAGCAGGCGGGGCTCTACGAGGCCGTCGTGCGCGAGACGTTGGCCGAGATCGCCGGGAGCGACGGGATGGCCCGGCGTGGCCTGATCATGAAACTGCTGACCGCGCTGCGGCAGATCTGCAACCATCCGGCGCAGTACCTCAAGGACCAGCGCGCCACCGCGGACCGGTCGGGCAAGCTCGAGCTGCTCGACGAGCTGCTGGACACGATCCTCGCCGAGGACGGCGCGGTGCTGGTGTTCACCCAGTACGTCGTCATGGCGAAGCTGATGGAGCGCCATTTCGCCGACCGCGGGATCCCGACCCAGCTGCTGCACGGCGGCACGCCGATCCCGCAGCGCGAAACCATGGTCCGGCGGTTCCAGGACGGCGAAGTCCCCGTTTTCCTGCTGTCGTTGAAGGCGGCGGGCACCGGGCTGAACCTGACGCGGGCCGATCACGTCGTGCACTACGACCGCTGGTGGAACCCGGCCGTGGAGGACCAGGCGACCGACCGCGCGTACCGGATCGGCCAGACCCGGCCCGTCCAGGTGCACCGGCTCATCGCCGAGGGCACGCTCGAGGAGCAGATCGCCACCCTGCTGGAAGGCAAGCGCCACCTCGCCGACGCCGTACTCGGCACGGGCGAGGCCGCGCTGACCGAGCTGTCCAACGAGGAGCTCGCGGACCTCGTCGCACTGAGGAGCCACCGATGACCGACCGAGTCCGCGGGTTTCCCGCCTTCGCCGCCGCCAAGCGCGGCCGCGGCACCTTCGCCCGGTCGTGGTGGGGCAAGGCGTGGATCAAGGCGCTGGAGGACACCGCGCTGGCCCAGCAGCCACTCAAGAACGGCCGCCGGTACGCCTACGCCGGGCGCGTCGGCACCATCACGGTCAGCCCGGGGCGGCTCGCGGCGATGGTCGACGGCGGCCCGGAGGGCACCTTCCGCACAGTGGTGTCCGTGCCGCAGCTGACCGACGTCGAATGGACGCGGTTCCTCGACCGGGTCACCTCACGCGCCGGGCACATCGCGGCGCTGCTCGACAAGGACATGCCGCACGACCTGGTCGACGCCGCCGAGGACGCCGGGATCCAGCTGCTGCCGGGGATCGGCGACCTGGAACCCGACTGCGACTGCCCGGACTGGGAACTTCCGTGCCAGCACGCGGCGGCGCTGTGTTATCAGGCGTCGTGGCTGCTGGACGCCGACCCGTTCGTGCTGTTGCTGCTGCGAGGGCGCGGGGAGCGTGAGCTGCTCGACGAGCTGCACGTCCGCAAGGCGCCGACCGCGATGGCGGGGATAGCGCCGGACGTCATCGCCGCGCTTGTAGCGAACGCCGCCGACCGGGCGCGTGACCACCTCGCCGGTGTCGCGCTGCCGCACGGGATGCGGGAGGACACCGTGCGGATGGCCGCCACCCAGGCGGACACCCAGGTCGTCAGGCGGTTGCGCACGGACCAAGGACCGGAGTTCGACCGCGCGGCGCGGGCGTGGTTCTACGGCGGCGCCGAAGGCCTGGCTGTGCTGGACACGCCGTGGACACCGCCGAAGAAGGCGATGACCCGGGCCCGGTTCGCGTGGGCGGACGCGTGGCCCGGCGAGGACCTTCCCGCGCTCGAGGTGTCGAAGAACCGTTGCACGGCGAGCGGTTATCACCTGCAGCTGCGCCTGGGCAGGGACGGCCGGTGGTACCCGTACCGCGAGGAGGCCGGGGAATGGTGGCCGGCGGGCCAGCCGGACGCCGATCCGGCGACGGTGTTCGGCAGGCAACTGGCGTGAGGTGTCTCGCGCGATAGAGACCGCCATCTGTCGACAGATGGCGGTTGGTGACGCTGGAAGGTCGTGCGATCGCTCGGTGCGGTTGTCTCAGGCGGTGACTGTTGATCCGGCCTCTGACAAGTGGGAGCGGCGAGGCAAGCGCCCTGATGTGGCGGCTGGACGTCAGCCAGTACTTCCACGCCATGCGCACTCGGTCCTGAAGATCAGGCCTGCCAATGCCTGCCCCGCGGGAGGTCGGCGACTTCCGGGGTCGAGAGGTGCAGGATCTGGTAGCGCGTTCCCGCGGACTCGGGCGCGGTGTCCTCCCACAACGTGAAGTGGATCAGTTCCCAGCCGCGGGGGTCGACGGCCAGCGCGGTGGAGTGGACGCCGTCGGCGGCGGCGCGCTGCCGCAGGTCGTCGAGCGCCTCCTCGATCCTGGTCGCGGGGTCGGTGTCCGGCGGGATGGTTTCGCTGCGACGGCTGGAGGTGCGGGGGAGTGCGGCCGCGGCGGGTCCGTCCTCGAACGCCAGGCCCGTCCAGTGCTGCACCGAGGGGCGGCCGAACGAGTCGATGATGCCGCGGAAACCGTTGCCCCATAAGAAGGTGTTCATCCCGGCGAGGTTCCGCCAGAGGTAGAACGGCGAGTACTGGTTGACCGTCGAGCCGTCCACGCCGCGTTCGCGGATTCCGTAGGCCTTGAGCCCGAGACCGGGGAAGGTGTCGAGCAGCGCGCCTTTCGTGGCGACGCGGTGCCGGATGATGCCCATGTCGTAGTCGGCGGGCAGGGTGATCTCGTACTGCATCGCGTGCACGGGTTCTCCTCAGTGGGTGCGCAGCAGCGCCAGCGCGCCGGTGATGGCCTGGTCGAACGGCTCCGCCGAGCCCGCGGCACGAGCCAGGACGTAGCCGCCCTGCAAGACCGCGACGAGCGTCGTGGCGGTGTCGGCCGGGTCGAGACCCGCGAGTTCGCCGTGGTGCTGCCCCTCGGCGATCACCTCGGCCAGCCGCCCGCGCAGCCACGCGAAGGTCTCGTCCACCGGCGCGCGCAGTTCGGGACTGTCGACGACCTCGGGGTCCTGTGACAGCCCGCCGATCGGACAGCCGCGCAGGACGTCCCGCTCGCGGCGCAGGTACGCGGTGATCCGCTCGACGGCCGTGCCGGGCTCGGCGAACTGGGCCTCGGCCTTGGCGCGCATCTCGTCGGCGGTGCGGCGCATCGCGGCGAGCGCGAGAGCGGGCTTCCCGGCGAAATGGTGGTACATGCTGCCCTGCCCGGCTCCCGCACGCTGCTGGATCATCTTCGGGCTGGTGCCGACGTAGCCGCGTTCCCAGAGCAGTTCGCGGGTGCTCTCGATCAGGCGGTCCGGGGTGGTCATAGCTGTACATACTAGTAGGTACAGCTTAGTCCGCTTCCACGAAGGGCTCCCCGCACTCGCCGCAGGAGATCGCGCCCAGGTCGAACACGGACCGCGCGGCGCGGATGCGCCGGGGTTTCTCGCAGCGGCAGACCGCGGCGATGTAGTTGTTGCCGCCCTTGTGGGCGCCGCGGCCGTCGACCGGGCCGAGGTTGACCGGCGCCGGGGCGGGCGCTTCGGGGTCCTCGCGGCTGGTTGCCGATGGCTCCGGGCGTGTGAATGCCTGTTGGGCGACCTCGGTTTCGGTGTGCCGCCAGACGGTCAGCGCCGCGTCGAGTGCGTCGAGCCGGTCGCGGTAGGCCGCGGCCGTGGCGGCGGGGACGGTGGTGGCCGACCAGCCGTTGCGGTCCTCTTTGGACACCGTGATGCCCATTTCCCGCGCCAGCTCCGCGAACCGCTTGTTGTGGTAGCGCCCGTCGCTGACGTCGACGATGTCGCGGGTGACGGCCAGGCCGTGGGCCGCTTCGTGCAGGGTGGTGCCGAGGATTTCCGATGCCGGGCGCCGGAGGCCTTCGGCGCCGAGGAAGAACTCCGCGCGAGGATCCTGGTCTTCGCCGACATGCCAGCGCGAGCGGGCGAAATGCCCGTGGATCTCTGTGGTGGTGCCCATCGTGCCCGACGCGATCACGAGCACGGCCTCGGGCACATCGGCGTGGCGGCGTCGGATCTCGGCCCACAACTGTTCGACTGCGTGCATGACGCGGGTGGTGGGCCCCAGTTCGGCGAAGACCGGCATGCCTCAACCTACCGCTTAAGCGGTAAAGCCCAGACCTGGGCGCGGGTACCGACCACGGATAGGCCACTATCGGCGCGGTGACTCAGATCCGTGCCGACGCCGGGATACGACATCTGCTGCTCGCCGCGGGGCTCGGCGTCGCCGCCGGGATTTTCGTGGCCTGGGCCTATTACACGACCGGTATCCGCGATCTCGCGCACAGCTTCACCATCTGGGCCGGGCTACTGGTCGCCGTCTCGGCGCGCCGCGAGCCGAAACAGGCGGCGACGGCGTCGGTCGTCGCACTGATCGCCGGCGTGCTCTGTTTCTACTTCGGCCGGGACGTCATCTACGACCTGAAGTACCCCGCCAGTTCCTACGGCGTCGACCCGGACACGGTGATCCTGTGGTGCGTACTGGCGGTGGTCGCCGGTGTCGTGCTGGGGGTCGCGTTCTCCCGGATCGGGCGCGAGGACTGGCCGGGGGCGATCACCACCGCGCGGGCGCGGCCGGGCTGCTGCTCGCCGACACGTACCGGAAGTCCCAGTGCACGGTCGACGTCGGCATGATCGTCGCGACCTGCCTGGCGTTGCTCGTCATCGCCGTCTCCGCACACCGGAGCCGGGCGCAGCTGCGCAAAGTGGTGATTCTGCTGATCCCCGGGATGCTCGCGGGCTACGTTCTGGTGTCGGCGCCGGACGTGCTCGAAGAAATAGTCCGCTTCCTCTAGGAGTCACCCGCGTTGGAACATCCCGCTGAGCTCCTCACCCGCGGCCCGGTCCGGCTGCGCCGCTGGCGTGCCGACGACGTCGACCTCGTGCACCGGGTCGTCGCCGAGTCGCTGCCGCATCTGCGGCCGTGGCTGAAATGGGCGACGGACTCCTACGACCGTGACGCGGCCGCGGAGTTCCTGGCGCAGTCCCGGGATCGCTGGGCCTCCGGCAAGGCCTACGGGTACGCGATCACCGAGGACGGCGTGGTGGCCGGGTCGTGCGCGCTGATGCGGCCGCCCATCGGGGGTGTGCTGCAGCTCGGGTACTGGCTGCATCCCGCGCACACCGGCCGGGGCCTGGCGACGATCGCGTCGTCGCTGCTCGTCGAGCAGGCGGCGCTGCTGCCCGGGATCACGCGGGTGGAGATCTGGCACGACGTGACGAATGTTGCCAGTGAAGCGGTACCCCGGCGTCTCGGTTTCGTCGAGATGGCCAGGCAGAGCATCCGCGGCGAGGCCGGGACCGACGTCGTCTGGGAGCTCAAGCTTTAGCCTTGACTTATATAAGTAGCGCCTTTTAGTATTGCCCGGTGCACGCGTTCGATGTCCTCGGCGACCCGGTCCGCCGCCGCATCCTGGAACTGCTCGCCGACGGCGAACTGGCCGCCGGCGACGTCAGCGCGGTCGTCCAGCGGGAGTTCGGGATCTCCCAGCCGGGTGTGTCCCAGCATCTGCGAGTGCTGCGCGACAACGGGTTCACCACCGTCCGCGCGGAGGGCACCCGCCGCCTTTACTCCGTCGACCCCGCGCCATTGCGGGAGATCGACCTCTGGCTGGAGCACTACCGCAGGTTCTGGACCCCGCACCTCGACGCACTGGCCACCGAACTGGCTCGCGGCAAACGCGAGCGGCGACTCAAAGGAGAAACCCCATGAGTGACACCTCCGACCCCATCGCGGACACCGGGCGCGAGTTGCGTGACCACGACAGCGGACTCAAGGTCCTGGCGATCCGCCGGGTGTACAACGCCGACGTCGACGATGTCTGGGACGCGCTCACCGACCCTGAAAGACTCGCCCGCTGGTTCCTGCCGATCACCGGGGACCTGCACGTCGGCGGCCGCTACAGCCTGGAAGGCAACGCCAGCGGCGAGATCGTGCGCTGCGAGAAGCCCCGCGAGATCGGGCTGACCTGGGAGTTCGGCGGCGGCACCAGCGACGTGCTGCTCATGCTGACCCCCGAGGGCGACACCACGGTCTTCACCCTCGAGCACTCCCCGGTGCCGCCCGAGATCATCGTCAACGCCGGGCCGGACATGTGGGGCCTGGGCGCCGGCTGGGAAATGGGCCTGACCGCCTTGGGGGACTACCTCGGCGGCAGGCTGCGCGAGGGAACCTCGGCCGAGTGGATCGCCAATTCCACTCCCGAGGAGCTCATGGCCGCGGGTCAGCTCGCCGGTCGGATCAGCGACGCCTGGGCGGCCGTGATCACAGCCAAGAACTGAAGGTGTCCGATTTTTCCTCTATCCTTCCCTAAGGGGACGTGTCTAAAGTGCTTTTAGCGCACTTCGGCGCACCTCCTCTTAGGAAACGGACATGTCTCAGCAGCTGTATTCGGTCGACGAGGTCGCGAACCTCCTCGGCCTCCACGTACGCACGGTGCGCAACTACGTCCGCGAAGGCCGCCTCAAGGCGACCCGCATCGGCAAGCAGTACCGCATCTCCCACGAAGACCTCGAAGAACTGACCGGCGGGCAGCTCGAACCGCCCGTCCGCGTGACGGCGAGCCGCGAACGCCACGCCGAGGTCTCCAGCATCGTGCAGATCGACGCCATCGGCCCGGACGACGTCCACCGCCTCGCGACCTTGCTCATGGCCGCCACCTCTCACCGTGGGGCCGAGGACGAACCCCTGCATATCGAGACCTCCTACGACGAGGTCCGCGGCCGGTTGAAGGTCATCCTGCTCGGCTCGCCGTCCGACACCGCGAAGCTGCTCCAGATGGTCGACCTCGTGATCGGAGCGGACCGATGAGCGCCGTCTACAAGACCGAAGCCGGTGGCCGCGAGGTCGAGCGGCGCTACCGCGAGCTCCTTGAGCATTGGCCCACTCCCCATGAGCAGCTGCGGATCCCGACCCGTGAGGGTGAGACCTTCGTCGTCGTGTCCGGCCCGGAGTCCGCGCCACCGCTGCTGCTCCTGCACGGCGCGGGCGGCAACGCGTTGACGTGGGCGAGCGCCGTCCCGAGCCTGGCACAGCATTTCAGGATGTACGTCGTCGACGTGATCGGCGAGCCCGGCCTGAGCTCGCCCTCTCGTCCGCCGCTGGACACCGAGGAGCACATGCTGTGGCTCGACGACGTCATGGACGGACTCGGCCTGGCGAGCGCGCCGATGGTCGGCGTGTCGCTCGGTGGCCTGCTCGCGCTGGACTACGCGACACGCCGCCCGGACCGCGTCGAACGGCTGGCGCTGCTCAATCCCGCGGGTGTCGGCAAGTTCAAGACCGCGATCCTGGTCAAGCTCCTGTTCCTCGGCATGCTCGGCGACTGGGGGTTGCGCCGGAAACTGCTCGTCGCCGGCGGTGCCGAGCTGGGTGAGTCGACCGCGGCCGAGTTCGTCATGCTCGTGTTCAAGCACTTCAAGCCCCGCCTCGAGCCGGTCCCGCTCTTCGACGAGGACACGTTGCGCGGCCTCAGGATTCCTACGCTGGTGCTGCTCGGTGCGCGCGACGCCATGATCGACGCCCGCGGCACTCAGCGCCGTTTCGAGCACGCCGTACCGCACGCCGAAGTCGTTGTCCTGCCCGAGGCCGGGCACTTCATCGGTGGCGAAGCGCCGCCGATCCTGGACTTCCTGCGCGCTCAGAACCCAAAACGCGCGAGGTAGTGCCAGACCCGCTTGAGCGCCTGCTCGTCGTGGCGGCCGGTGCGGGACGCGTCGCCGAGGATCTCCGGATCCAGGTGCCCGTCCCGCGCCAGCGTCGCGCCGAGCTCGACATACTCCGGCCCGCGGTAGGTGGGATGACGTCGTAACTCCTCGACGGAGAGCCGGAAACCGCCGTGCCACTCGACCGGGCAGGGCAGCTCGCGCGCGTCACGCTCGACGTCGGTGCCACGGTAACAGGGGTCGAGTACCAGCGCCTCCACATCGATTCGCCACCGTCTCGTACTTCACCGACGACATGACCGAAGCGACACGCTGGTACACCGAGCTACTCGGCGTCGAGCCGTACTTCCAGCGCCCCTGGACGGCCCGCCCGCCTACGTCGAGTTCCGCGTCGGCGACTACCAGCACGAACTCGGCCTCATCGACAGCCGCTACGCACCGCACAGCACCGCGAACGGCCCCGCCGGCGCCGTCCTGTTCTGGCACGTCGACGACATCCACGCCACCCTCGGCAAGCTCATCTCCCTGGGCGCCAAGGAACACGAACCGATCACCCCGCGCGAAGCCGGGTTCGTCACCGCGTCCGTCGTCGACCCGTTCGGCAACATCCTCGGCATCATGTACAACCCGCACTACCTGGACATCCTGGCTACGAAAACGCCATGACCCACCGGCGCTGCCACGGCGTCTCCACGGCCCGCGGGTGGTAGTTCGCCCGCACCCACCCGACCGCGTCGGCCGGATCCACCCCGCCCAGCACGGCCAGACACGCGACGACCGTGCCCGTCCGGCCGACGCCACCACCACAGGCGACCTCGACAGCCCGCCCGGCCAGCGTGTGCTCATGCAGCGCACCGATCTTCGCGACAGCGTCCGCGCGGTCGCGGGGGAGGAGGAAGTCCGGCCACTCGACCCACTCGTGCGGCCACGTCAGCCCGGCGTCGTACTCACGGCGCATCCGCCGGCTGCCCAGATACAGGCCATGGTCGGGGACACCCACCGGTGCGGGCCGACGCAGTCCTCTGCCACGAATCCAGCCACCGTCCGGCAACCGGATCGCCCCGGGAAGTTCGCTCATGCCCCATCTTCCCGAATCCCGCCGACGAGCCACCATCGGCCCGCGCTAGGCTGGGCTCTCCAGCAGTGGACGTACCGAGGAGGTGAGACCCATTACCGCTGACACAAGCGGGGTGCTCTCACCTCATGGCCGTGCGGTCCGCCCGGCGTAGGTGAGCCGTGAGAGCCCCCTTCGGTATCCCGAAAGGCTCGCTCTCATGACCGTCTCCCCGTCCGTGCTCACCTCCACCTTGATCGTCACCAGGCTGCGCGCCGCCGGCTGTGTCTACGCCGAAGACGAAGCGCAACTGCTCATCACCACCGCCACCACCCCGGCCGAACTCGACGACATGGTCGACCGCCGCCTCGCGGGCCTGCCCCTGGAACACGTCCTGGGCTGGGCGGAGTTCTGCGGCCTCCGGATCACCGTGGAGGCGGGCGTGTTCGTGCCCCGCCGCCGCACCGAGTTCCTCGTCCACCAAGCCGCCGCCCTCGCCCCGCCGGGAGCCGTCGTCGTCGACCTCTGCTGCGGCTCGGGCGCGGTCGGCGCCGCGCTCGCCGCGACACTGGACCGCACCGAACTCCACGCCGCCGACATCGACCCCGCCGCCGTCCGCTGCGCCCGCGACAACATCCCCGCCGCACTCGGCCACGTGTACGAAGGCGACCTCTACGCACCACTGCCCGCCACCCTCCGCGGTCGCGTCGACATCCTCGCCGTCAACGCGCCCTACGTCCCCACCGAAGCGATCGGCCTGATGCCCCCGGAAGCCCGCCTGCACGAACCCCGGGTCGCCCTCGACGGCGGCGCCGACGGCCTCGACGTCCAACGACGCGTCGCCGCCGAAGCCACCCAGTGGCTCGCCCCGGGCGGGCACCTGCTGATCGAAACCAGCGAACGCCAGGCCGCGAGCACCGCGGAAACCTTCGCCCGCAACGGATTGAGCCCCCGGATCACCAGCTCCGACGAGCTCGACGCCACCATCGTCATCGGCACCCTGCACCACTAGTCACATTCTCCCGGGCCCGTTCGTCACTGCTACGAACGGACGACAGACCACCACGAGAGAATGCGCCGTCCAGGAAGGCTGGCTCCGCCTCAGCCGCGCCGACACCAGCGACGTCGAGAACCTCGCCGGCTGGCTGACCACCGTCGTCGGCCGCGTCTGCCTGGACATGCTGCGCTCTCGACGGACACGCCGCGAAGAACCCCTCGAGTACGGCGTCTCCGAGCCGATCGACGGAGCCGACCCGGAGCACGAAGCCGTCCTGGCCGACTCCGTCGGTCTCGCCCTGCTCGTCGTCCTCGAAACCCTCGCCCCCGCCGAGCGGCTCGCGTTCGTCCTGCACGACATGTTCGCCATGCCCTTCGACGAGATCGCCCCGATCGTCGGCCGCTCCACGACAGCGGCACGCCAGCTCGCCAGCCGCGCCCGCCGCCGCGTCCAAGGCGCCCCCGCGGTCCCCGACGTCGAACGTCAGCGCGAAGTCGTCGACGCCTTCCTCGCCGCCTCCCGCGGGGGAGACTTCGCCGCACTCGTCGCCGTCCTCGACCCCGACGTCGTGCTCCGCGCCGACAGCGTCGCCATGAACAGGATCACCGGCATCACCGTGCTCGCCGACCCCGACACCCTCCACGGACTCGAACTGGCCGCGCTCAGCTGACCTCGTCAACTGGCCGCGCTCAGCTGACCTCGTCGAACTCCGCCTGCACGGCCAGGATGTCCAGTACGTTGCCCCGGATCCAGCCGAACAGCTCCGCCAGCGGCTCGCTCGTGCCCTTGCCCAGCGGAGTCAGCCCGTAGGTCACCCGGGGCGGCGTGGCCGGCTCCACCGCGCGCCAGACCAGGCCGTCCCGGACCAGTGTGCGCAGCGTCTGGGAGAGCATCTTCTCGCTGATCCCCTCGATGCTCTGCCGCAGCTCGAAGAACCGCAGCGCGTTCGGCCGCAAGGCGATCAGGACCCACACGCCCCACCGGCTTGTGACGTGGTCGAGCACCGTGCGCGCCGGGCAGTCGGTGTGAAACACCTCATAGCCACCCGCGGTCTCCTGGGCTGTGGGCTGCGTCCATTCCGGCATGCCGGGACCTTACTTCAAGGTACGTCCTTACCAAAAGTAAGCCTGATTCCTACTGTCCATGGAGACCGAACACCATGGGGAGCAGCACATGATCGCAGTAACCGGAGCGGCCGGAAACGTCGGACGACCACTCGTCCAGACACTGACCCAGGCAGGCGAAGAGGTCACCGCCCTTTCCCGGCGCCCGTCCGACACCCACCGGCAAGCCGACCTCACCGACCCCGACAGCCTCGAAACCGCGTTCGAAGGCGCCGACGCCCTCTTCCTCCTGTGCCTCGGCGACAACCCGCGCGCCATCCTCGACGCCGCCAAAGCCAGGGGAGTGGGACTGGTCGTCCTGCTGTCTTCGATCGGCGCCCGCACCCGGCCCGACGCCTACCCACAGCCGCGAGCGTTCGAAAACGCCGTCCGGCAATCCGGCCTCGACTGGACGATCCTGCGCCCAGGAGGCTTCTACACCAACACCTTCGGGTGGGCCGACACGATCCGCGCACACCACACGGCGCCAGCCCCCTTCGGCGACATCCGGATCCCCACGCTCGACCCGGCCGACATCGCCGCCGTCGCGGCCACCGTACTGCGGGAACCAGGACACACCGGCCGCACCTACGAACTCACCGGCCCGGCCCCGATCTCCCCACGCGAACAAGCCCACACGATCGGCGACGCACTCGGCACCCCCGTCCGCTTCGTCGAGCAAACCCGCGACCAAGCCCGCGCCGACATGCTGCGATTCATGCCCGAACCGGTCGCCGACGCCACCCTCGCCGTCCTCGGCGACCCGACAGCCGACGAACAACGCGTCAGCCCCGACATCGAACACCTCCTCGGCCGCCCACCTCGCACCTTC
This sequence comes from Amycolatopsis sp., assembly GCF_036008905.1. Taxonomy (GTDB): domain Bacteria; phylum Actinomycetota; class Actinomycetes; order Mycobacteriales; family Pseudonocardiaceae; genus Amycolatopsis. Next base: position 42,970 of record NZ_DASYMU010000088.1, read on the forward strand.
GCCCAGTGGGCCACCCAGAACACCGCCGCCTTCAGCTGACCAGGAAGAACCACCATGCCCACCGCACCCGTCCTCGGCTCCACCATCCACTACCAAGAACTCGGCACCGGCGCCCCGATCGTCTTCCTCCACGGAAACCCGACCTCGTCCTACCTCTGGCGCAACATCCTGCCCGCCGTCGGCGACCCCGGCCGACGCCTCGCCCCCGACCTCATCGGCATGGGGGAGTCCGGCAAACCGGACATCGACTACACCTTCGACGACCACTCCCGCTACCTCGACGCCTGGTTCGACGCACTCGGCCTCGACAACGTCGCCCTCGTCGGCCACGACTGGGGCGGCACACTCGCCTTCGACTGGGCCGCCCGCCACCCGAACCGCGTCCGCGGCGTCGCGTTCACCGAAACCATCGTGAAACCCATGACCTGGCAGGAATTCCCCGAAGGCGGCCGCCCGCTGTTCGAAGCGATCCGGACCAAGGGAGTAGGCGAAACGATGATCCTCGACGACAACGTCTTCATCGAACAAGGCCTGCCCGCCACCGTCGTCACCACGCTCACCCAAGAAGACCTCGACGCCTACCGCAAGCCGTACCCCACCAGGGAAAGCCGCCGGCCACTGCTGCAATGGCCCCGCGCCATGCCACTGGACGGCGACCCCGCCGACGTCGTCGCCCGGATCACCGCCTACGACGCCTGGCTCGCCACCAGCACCGACATCCCCAAACTGTTCCTCACCTTCGAACCCGGCGTCGGCACGATGATGACCCCCGACATGATCGACTGGTGCACCACGCACATCGCGAACCTCGAAGTCGAGAAACACGGACTCGCCGGGCACCACACCCCCGAAGACCAACCCGACGCGATCGCCGCAACACTGGCGAACTGGATGGACAAACACCACCTGCGCTGACGATCATCGCCAGGTGACCTCGAACGAACTGCACCTCGACCGCGATCGAGCCGAGTCCTTCGGCTCGATCGCCGAGCAGTACGACCGCTACCGCCCCACCTGCGCCCCAGCCCTCATCGACGACCTCGTCGCACTGAACCCGAGTCAGGTGCTCGACGTCGGCTGCGGCACCGGCAGAGTCGCGGCCGCCCTGACCCGGCGCGGCCTGGACGTCCTCGGCGTCGAACTCGACGAACGCATGGCCGAAGTCGCCCGCGGCCACGGCATCCCCGTCGAACTCTCCGCCTTCGAAACCTGGGACGACACCGGACGCCGCTTCGACCTCATCACCTGCAGCGACGCCTGGCACTGGATCGAACCCACCCAAGGCCTCACCAAAGCCGCCGCACTACTGCGCCCCGGCGGCACCTTCGCCCGGCTCTGGAACTACCACCTCCTCGACGACCACGTCGCCGACGCCTTCGACACCGTCTACCGCGAGCACGCCCCCAGCGCCGACCCCCACGCCCGCGGCCCACAGAACATCACCGAACCCTCCACAAAGGACGGCCAATTCGCGCCAGGGGAGACGAAGACCTACCACTGGGAACGCGCACTGACCGCCGACGAATGGATCGGCATGGCCGCCACCTTCAGCGACCACCAACGCCTCGCACCAGAAAGCCTTGCCACGCTTAAGAAAGCACTCCACAAGACCATCGAGGAACTCGGCGGGACCGTGCACGCCCACGGCAGCACCTACGCCATCCTGAGCCAGGGGAGAGGCGCGATACGGTCTACGCCATGACCGAACCCTCCTACCTGAACACCACCCGCATCGCCTACGACACCGTCGCCGCCGACTACGCCGAACTCCTGCGCGACAACCTCGCGGAGAGCCCACTGGACCGCGCGATGCTCGGCGCCTTCGCCGACCGCGTCAAGGCAGACGGAAACGGCGAGGTCGGCGATCTCGGCTGCGGACCCGGCCGCGTGACCGAACACCTACACTCGCTGGGGCTGAACGCGTTCGGCGTCGACCTGTCACCGGGGATGATCGCGGTGGCGCGCAGCATGTATCCCGATCTGCGTTTCGACGAGGGCCTGCTGACGGCGTTGGACATCAAGGATGCCGCACTGGGTGGGGTCGTCGCGTGGTACTCGATCATCCACACGCCACCGGAGCTGCTGCCGAAGATCTTCGCGGAGTTCGCGCGGGTGCTGGCGCCGGGCGGGCAGCTGTTGATGGCGTTCCAGGTCGGCGAAAACGAACGCAGGCACATCCAACAGGCCTACGGCCATGAACTCTCGGCCTACGCGTACCGGCTGTCGCCCGACCACATCACCGACCTGCTGAGCAAGGTCGGGATCGTCGTGGACGCACGACTCGTGCGCGAACCCGGCGAGCTGGAGAAGACCCCGCAGGCCTACCTTTTGGCCCGCAAGACAGGGGAGTAGCCCTTACCCCAGCCAATCCAGGCTGTCGTAGTTGTGGTCGTCGTCCTCGCCGCCCCTGCGGCGGCGAGGCGGCGGAGACACCGGCGGCGCCGGCGGGGCGGCGGGACCGCCATCGGGCACACCGGCACGTTCGTCCTCGGCCAACTGCTCCAGCTTCGCCTCGCCGTTACGCGCCGCGTCCTGCTTCTCGTGCTCGGAAGCCGTGGAATACCACGAACTGAACGCGCGCACGCCACTGCCCAACGCCTCGTCGTACACCCCAGAGGTCACGATCCCACTGGGCGTGAGCCGACCCGCGAGCAAACCCTTCGCCATCTCCGCCAGCTCGGGACTCTTCGTGTTCTCGGCAAGCTTCTGCAGCAACTGACGCCGGTGCCGGGTCAGCCCGGGGGAGAACTCCGCGAAAGGTTCCTCGGTCATGATCCTCATTTCACCGCTGGGTGCTGGTACGAGCCGGGGAGCGGATGGGCCTTGAAGCCGCCCTGGTCACTCATCACCATCAGGATCTCGGCGTGGGCGATCCTGGTGATGTTCTGGACCGTGTCGAACAGCTCGCCGATCTTGCCCCAGGCCTTCGCGACCTGGATGCACTGCCACGCCGCCACCGACCACAGGATGGCGGGAGCGATCACCGTCTCGGCCATGACCCCACCGGCCACGAGCTCGGCGACGATCCAGAACACCTCGTCATAGATGGTCTGCACCAGGGCGCCCGCGACCTCGGAGAACTCCCACACCGCCAGGGCCACCTTGTGGTAGTTGTCCCGCAGCTTCTCGAACGCCTGCTTGTGCTCCTCCAAGGAACCGCTCAGGCGCTGGAAGTACTCCAACGACGCGTTGGCCGCCTTGCCACTCCAAGCCCGAAGAAGGAGCTGGTGGTTGTCCCTGACGTTGACACCGACGTCGCTGCAGAAGAACCCCAGCGAGTTGAACGCGCTGCCACACTTGGCGAACGCCGTCCAGTCACCCGCGATCCACTCGCTGACCTGATCGGCGGGACGCACATGGATGAGGACATCGAGGATTTCCTGGGTCCAATAGCCGGGACTGAAGAAGTTGCTGATCGCGTTCACCACCGCCATCGGATCCTGGAACTCGTCCGGTTCCTTCGGCGGCGAAAGGCGACCTTCCGGAACCATCGTTTCCTGGAGGATGAACGGGCCGACGAAGGTGGGGACGGTCGGCGCGTCTTTCCCGGGATAGGCGTTGTCGAAGCGCTCGGCCTCAGCCTGGTCGGTCGTCTCGTAGTACTTCGCGGCTTCCCGCAACGAAAGCGCGTCTTCCTTGCACACCGCCGTCAACTGCTGGATCGCCGTCTTCACCTGCGATTGCAGGGCGTCGTGCGAGGTGAGGAATTCCGCGATCAGCCCGTCGTCACGGTCGGAGATGCCGAGATTGTCGTTGACGTAGGTCGAGGCGACCTCGGAGTGCTTTTCCTGTTTGTCGAGGATGCCGCCGAACTGCCGGATGAGACCCGGTGACGCCTGGAAACCCAAATCACTCAACCCCCGCGGTAGCCGATCTTGTTCGCGGAGCGTAACAGCGCGCCAAGATGTGCTCGAAAAGAATTTGGCCGAGGATGTCGAGACCGGCCCGGCGGCTCCGTCCCAGGGGCAGAAGCGGCCACCAAGGCCGCACCACACCAAGGAGACCCACCATGGCGAAGTACCTGCTTCTCAAGCACTACCGCGGCGCCCCTGACGCCGTCAACAACGTACCGATGGACCAGTGGACCCCGGGGGAGATCGCGGACCACATGCAGTACATGGGCGACTTCGCCACCCGCCTCGAGGGCACCGGTGAGTACGTCGACGGCCAGGCGCTCTCGCCAGAGGGCACGTTCGTCCGGTACGACGGGGAGGGCCGCCCGCCGGTCACCGACGGGCCCTTCGCGGAGACCAAGGACCTCATCGCCGGCTGGATGGTGATCGACGTCGACACCTACGAGCGCGCGCTCACGCTCGCCGGCGAGCTGTCGGCAGCCCCCGGGGCCGGCGGCAAGCCGATCCACGAGTGGCTTGAGCTGCGCCCGTTCCTGACCGAGCCGCCGACGGTCACGGAGTGACCCGGACCGGCCAGGGCAGAATCAGGTGATGGACGAACTGCTGCTGCGGCAGCTGACTCCCGCCGTGATCGGCGTCCTCGTACATCGCGGAGTCGACTTCGCGACGGCCGAGGACGCCGTGCAGGAGGCACTCATCCAGGCCTCGCTGACCTGGCCGGACCGGCGGCCCGCCGACCCGAAGGGCTGGCTGGTCACGGTCGCCTGGCGCAAGTTCCTCGACGCCCACCGCTCCGAGGCCTCCCGTCGCGACCGTGAGCAGCGGGCCGAGGCCGAGCCACCGCCAGGACCGGCCGAGGCCGCGGACGACACGTTGCAGCTCTTCTTCCTGTGCGCCCACCCGTCGCTGACCCCGGCCTCCGCGGTGGCCCTCACGCTGCGCGCCGTCGGCGGTTTGACGACCCGGCAGATCGCCCAGGCCTACCTCGTGCCGGAGGCGACGATGGCGCAGCGGATCAGCCGGGCCAAACGGACGGTCGGTGGCGTGCGGTTCGAGGAGGCAGGCGACCTGGCGACGGTGCTGCGGGTGCTCTACCTGGTCTTCAACGAGGGCTACACCGGCGACGTCGACCTGGCCGCGGAGGCGATCCGGCTCACCCGGGAGCTGGCGTCGATGACCGAGGACGAGGAGACCGCGGGGCTGCTGGCGTTGATGCTGCTGCACCACGCCCGGCGCCCGGCGCGGACCAGGCACGACGGCAGCCTGGTTCCGCTGAACGAGCAGGACCGTTCCTGCTGGAACACCCGGCTCATCGCCGAGGGCGTCGACGTCCTGCAGACAGCGCTGGGTCGTGACCGACTCGGTGAGTTCCAGGCCCAGGCCGCCATCGCCGCCCTGCACGCCGACGCGCCTCGTGCCGAGGAGACCGACTGGGTGCAGATCGTCAGCTGGTACGACGAGCTGCTCCGGCTCACCGGCAGTCCGGTCGTGCAGCTCAACCGGGCCGTCGCGGTCGGCGAGGCCGATGGGGCACGGGCGGGGCTCGCGGCTTTGGCCACCGTGGACCCTGACCTGCCTCGCCACACCGCGGCGTCGGCATACCTCCACGAGAAGGCGGGCGACCTGCCGGCCGCGGCGAGGTTGTACGCCGACGCCGCCCGGTCCGCCTCCAACCTCGCCGAACGTAACCATCTCACCCGACAGGCGGCACGGCTCAATCACGTGCCGCGGGGGTGAGGCCGCAACTCGTTACTTAACATAATGTAGCTTATCGGCGTTATGCCGACCTGGGGATATCAGCCCAGGAGGGGCCCAGAACCCGCCGATGCGCCAGATTGTTCGCAGTCATCCGTGAAGGCCTCCTTCACGGCGCCTGACGCTGTGAAGGAGGCCTTCACGGACCTTCCACCAAGTAAGACAGCGGCCTGGACTCCCTAGGAGAAGTGCTCGGGAGGTTGACAGATGGGTGCGGCGGGACGTGCTGTGAGTCGACGTTAAAACGTCACAGTGACGAATAAGTCTGGGTAAACGGAGTCTCGGAGAACGTCGATGTTGACCTTGCCGGGCCGCCCACTGGCCCCCGATAGCTTCCTGGCGGGTGGATGGCTGCGGGCAACGCTCTAAGCTGGCACGACGTGCCCGTGTCGGCAAAAGGTCACATAGGGGCAAATCGGGCGGACGGCGAGCCGTTGTCCCCCGAGTGGGCTCAGCCCCTTCTGGACAGGTCTGTCATGCATAATCGCTATTATGCAGCAAACTGCAGAGTGCAAGGGGCGTAATTACTTGCATGCGGCAAGCAACTACCCGTCGCTACTTCCAGGACTGTCGGTGCCGTGCTGTACAAGATCCACATGAAGGTTCTTGAAGCACAGCAGGCGTTCTTCGCCGCTCGCCGACCACGGAAGGACTCCCCGCACACCACCGACGCCTACCGCCGCGACCTGGCGGGCATCACCGCGCTCCTGTCCGACTCCCCCGACGACCTGTCCGTCGAAGATCTCACAGCTCAGGCCCTACGCACGGCCTTCGGAGCCTTCGCCGACGGGCACGCCAAGAGTTCCGTGCTGCGCGCGTGGTCGACCTGGAACCAGTTCCTGACCTTCTGCGTTTCCGACGGCTTGCTGGCCGGGAACCCGATGGGCGCGGTCGCGCGACCGAAGGCCCCTCCCCTGGTTCCGAAGCCACTACGGGGTGAAGATACGCCCGAGCGGCTCCTCACCGCGGCCGCCGGCGGGGCGCGGCAAGCCCGGGATCCCTGGCCAGAACGAGACGTCCTGGTGATCGCGCTCGGGCTGGTCGCGGGCCTGCGGTCGGCCGAGATGCGCACGCTGACGGCCCGTTCGCTCGCCGGGCGGCCGGGCGAGATGCGACTGCACGTCCATGGCAAGGGCAGCCGTGACAGATCGATCCCGGTGCAGCCGGTCATGGAGAAGATCATCGAGGCGTACCTCGAATCCTGCCGGCGCCGGTTCCCGCACGAGCGGTTCGGTCGCTCGACGCCGTTGCTCTTGGATCGCGCGGGCGAGCCGATCGGCCGCGGCGGGCTCGAGTATCTCGTGAAGTCCTGTTATCGGTGGGCCGGGTTGCATGACCGCGTCCCGGTCGGCGCGAACCTCCACGCATTGCGGCACACGTTCGCGACCAGACTCGCCGAGGACGGCGCAACGGCGTCGGAGATCATGACCCTGCTCGGCCACGCCAGCCTCGCCACGAGCCAGAACTACATCGAGGCGACCGGCCGGGAGCAGCGGGCCGCGGTCGCGAGCAACCGCACCTACCAAGCCCTCGACGGCGTACTCGGCTCTTGAGCCCGGGAGCCTCTGGCGGAGACGCTGCTGCGCAGATGAGACGCTAACGAGCGGTGCTCGTAACGAGCGGTGATCGTTCCCCTGCTATCGTTCCGTTATGGCCGAAACCCCTGCACATGTACCGAAGAGCCGGCGCGATCGGCCGGCCAAAGCCCCCCTCAGCCGGGAGGCCATCGTCCAAACCGGGCTCGACCTGCTCGATGGCGGAGGCCTGGCCAACCTGAGCCTGCGCAAGATCGCCACAGTGCTGGACACCGGCTCAGCCTCGCTCTACGTCTACGTGCAGAACCTGCATCATCTCCACGCCCTCATGCTGGACAAGGCGCTCGGCGAGATCGCCGCGCCGGTCACGGATCAGGCTCCGCTCGAGCGGGTCAAGTGGGTCCTGGAGTCCTACCTGCGGATCCTGCTCGCGCGCAAAGGGCTGGCGCAGATCGCCGCGACCACGATGCCCGAGGGCGAGAACTGGATGCGGCTCAACGAGATCCTGCTGGACGGCCTGCTTGAGGCCGGCGTGCTCCCAGAGCGCGCCGCGTGGGGAATCGACCTGCTGTTGCTCCAGATGACGGCGACGGCCGCCGAGAAGAGCGCGTGGGGCGAGCAGGGCGATGTGATCGGCCGCACCGAGCGCACGTATGCGGTGGCTGCCGAAGAGGCCTACCCGCGCCTGCACCAACTCCACGATCTGATCTTCGACGGCCCGGGGCCCCGCCGTCTCGCCTGGTTCGTGGAGGCCTTGCTAGGCGGCATCGCCCACACCCCGCTGCCGGCTAAGCCCACTGCGAAAGAGCCGGGCCGCGCCGCCTCGCAAGCCTGACACAACACCAAGGAGAGCCATCATGACCAACACCCACCACCCCATCCTCGTCGTCGGGGCCGGGCTCGGAGGCCTCGCCCTCGCCCGCGTCCTGCACGTGCATGGCCTCCAGGCCGCCGTCTTCGACCTGGAGGCCGACCGCTACGCCCGCACCCAGGGCGGCATGCTCGACATCCACACCGAAAACGGCCAGGTCGCGCTGCACCACGCCGGACTCACCGACGGGTTCCGTGCGCTGGTGCATCCGGGCGGGGAAAGCGAGCGGGTCCTGGACAAGTCCGGGACGGTCCACTGGGACAACATCGACGACGGCACCGGCGACCGCCCGGAGGTCGACCGCGGGCAGCTGCGCGACCTGCTGATCGACTCACTGCCCGAGGGGACGATCCGGTGGGGCGCCAAGATCACCGCCGCCCGTGCCCTGGGCGACGGCCGGCACGAAGTGACCTTCGCCGACGGCGCCACCGTCACCACCGACCTGCTCGTCGGCGCGGACGGTGCCTGGTCCAAGATCCGGCCGCTGCTCTCCGATGCCCGGCCGGCCTACACCGGTATCTCATTCGTCGAAGCCGACCTGCTCGACGCCGATGCCCGGCACCCGAAGGAGGCCGCCATCGTCGGCGGCGGCGCGCTGTTCGCGCTGGAGGGCGGCAAGGGGTTCCTCGGCCACCGCACGACCAGCGGCACCGCGCACATCTACACCGCGATCCGGACCTCCGAGGATTGGCTGGACACGATCGACTTCAACGACGTCGAGGCCTCGAAGACGAAGGTGCTCGCGGAGTTCGAAGACTGGGATGACAGCTTGAAGGCGCTGGTGGCCAACGCGGACGGCCCACTGGTGCCGCGCAAGATCAACGCACTTCCGGTCGGCCACCGCTGGGACCGGGTCGCGGGCGTGACGCTGCTGGGCGACGCCGCCCACGTGATGTCGCCGTTCGCGGGGGAAGGCGCGAACCTGGCGATGCTGGACGGGGCGCTCCTCGGTCTGGCGATCGCCGAGCACCCCGGCGAAACGGAGAAGGCCCTGGCCGCCTATGAGGCGGCGCTGTTCCCGCGAAGTGCCGTCAAGGCGCGGGAGTCCCTCGAAGGTATCGATCTCTGCTTCAGCGATAAGCCGGTTGATCGGCTCGTCGAGTTGTTCAGCGCCACACCGCCGGACAACGCCTGACCACGCAAGCCCCGTCGATCAGTCGGCGGGGCCTGCGTGGTCAGGCCGCTACTCCTGTGGTGCCCGGCTCTGGTCCATCCCGGGTTTCGTCACCGTGACGGATCTTGCCGGGGTTCCAGGACGGTGATCTAGCGGAGCTGTTCGAGCTCCTTGGCCGCACGGGCGATCTCGTCGGCCAGTTTGCGGAGCTCCTCGCGGTCGGCGCCGTCGTCGGCGGCCGTGACGATGTCCTCGGCGGCGCATCGGAGCTGGAAAAGCCGGTCCTGGAGGGTGGCGATCTCGGTGTCCGACATGACGACGGCGTCTTCAGGGAGGCCGCTGCGCTGGACGGCGGCTCGGCGTTCGTAGGCGCGCTGACGGCAGGACTGGCCGCAATAGCGGCGGCGACGTCCGACGTTGCCGCTCTCGGGAAGCCGGCGTCCACACCATCCACAATGCTTCGGCGCGGCCGGACGCCGCATCGCGACCAGTTCCTCACGGGTCGCCGCGGTCTGCTCCGCCACATCGCTCACGCGGAAGACCCTAGCTGGCCACCAGCTGCTCGTGCCCAGGCCACGCCGAAAGGGCAGACTGAGGGGGTGGCGACCACACACCCATACCTCGCGACCCCACACCCCCGCGCCTTCGCGCACCGCGGGTGGCATCTCGACGAGCTCGACGGGATGGAGAACTCCCTGTCCTCGTTCCGGCGGGCGGTGGCCGAGGGCTACCGGTACGTGGAGACCGACGTGCACGCCACGTCGGACGGCGTGGTCGTGGTGCATCACGACGCCCGGCTGGACCGGACGACGGACGGTACCGGCGTCATCGCGCAGCAGACGTGGGATCAGGTGCGTCACGCGAAGGTCGGCGGCCGCGAGCCGATCGCGCGGCTCGAGGACGTGCTCGAAGAGTTGCCGTCGGCGCATCTGAACATCGACGTGAAGACGGCGTCGGCGGTCGGGCCGTTCCTGCGGACGATCGAGCGGGCCGGGGCGTACGACCGGGTGGCCGCGGCGTCGTTCTCGGATTCGCGGCTGGCGAAGATGCGGAAGCTGGCGGGACCGAGGCTGGTGACGTCGATGGGCCCGCGGTCGGTCGCGGCGATCCTGGCCGGTGGGCGGCTTCCGTTGCTGCACTTGGGTGCTCTCGCTCGTGGCGCGATGGCGCAGGTGCCGGTGCGGCAGGGGAAACTGACCATTGTGGACAAGGCTTTCCTGCTCGCGGCGGACAAGGCGGGTATCGAGGTCCACACGTGGACGATCAACGACGCCGACCAGATGCGGGAGCTGCTCGACCTCGGCGTGCACGGGATCGTGACCGATCGGCCCGATCTGCTGCGCCAGGTTTTGATCGAGCGCAAAGCGTGGCCCACCGTCGCCTGATGCGGGTGCCGCACCGCTGGCGCCGTTGAGGTGAATCCCGGCGTGGCCTATGCCACTGGCAGGTGCAGCGGTTCTAGTGTCGGCGAATGACTGAGGAATCGACGGCGCGACGCCGCGAACTGGGGACCGAACTGAGGCTTCTGCGTAAGAAGCAGAACATGAGCGGACATCATCTGGGGCGGCGGCTGGAGTGGGCGCCGAGCAACATCTCACGGTTGGAGACGGGTGTTCGCCCGTTGCCGCTGGTGGATGTGGCGGTGTTCCTGGCGTCCTGCGGGGCGAGCAAGGACGAACGGGAGCGACTACTGGCTCTCGCCGCATCGACCGAGGATCTTTACTGGGTGCGACCGTATTTCGACAAACTGACCGATCC
>NZ_DASYMU010000089.1:0-14810 GCF_036008905.1 Amycolatopsis sp.
GCGCTCACCTTTGCCTCGCGCGGCGTCCGCTCATCGGTGGTGCGGGTCTCTCCGACCGTTCACGGCGAGGGGGACTACGCCTGGGTACCTACCTTGGTCGCCACCGCCCGCGCCAAGGGCGTCTCCGGCTACCTCGGCGACACCGCCTATCGCTGGCCGGCGGTCCACCGCCTTGACATCGCACGGCTGTTCCGCCTGGCCGTCGAGAAGGCACCGGCCGGATCGGTGCTGCACGGCATCGCGGAGGAGGGCGTCGCGCTCCGCGACATCGCCGAGGTGATCGGCCGCCACCTCGACCTGCCGGTGACCCCGGTGGCCCCCGAGGCCGCGGCTGAGCATTTCGGCTGGCTGAGCCCCTTCATGAGCCTCGACGCCCGGGTGTCGAACACCCTGACCCGTGAACTGCTGGACTGGCAGCCGACCCGCCCCGGCCTGCTCGAAGATCTCGAGAAGGGCCACTACTTCCACACCCCTCACTAAGCCCGCCGCCTACACTGGGCTGATGGCGCCAGAGCTGAGCCTGCGCGACACCAACGGCATTCTCCGCCGGGGATCCACAGTGCGACCAATGCGGTCCAGTGCAGGTCTCGGCTGGGAGCGGCTGTATGTCTCCGCGCAGTCCGAGCAGCCGTACCAAGCCAGTTTCGACGCCGCCGGGACACATGTCCTGATTCTTCATCTCGATGGTCCGGTTCGGGTCGTCCGTGGTGAAGGCAAGGCCGCCAAGGCACGGCGGATCCCCGCCGGCGGGCTGTTCTTGCACCCCGCCGGGCGGGAACTCACCGTCGAACTCGGCGGCAGGCTGGACACGATCCACGCCTACCTCTCGGACACGCTGCTGCAAGAAGCCGCCGGTGGGGAAAGCCCGATCGAGCTCGCCGAGGAGCTCGGCAGCGCGGACCAGCTCATCGAGCAGCTGATGCTCTCGCTCGACAGCACGTTGCGGCAGTGGGAGCCCTCCGCGCTGACCTATCTCGACCATCTCAGCACGTTGCTCGCCGCCCATCTGGCGCGCCGCCACAGCGTCGTAAGCGTTGTCCCGCAACCGATCGCCGGGCTGTCCCCACGCCAGTTCGACGCCGTGCGCGAGCTGATGGACCAGCGGCTCGCCGACCCGGTCCCGCTCGCCGAGCTGGCGGGCGCGGCGGCGTTGAGCGTCAGCCAGTTCGCGCGCCAGTTCAAGGTCCGCACCGGTGAGAGCCCGCACCGGTTCCTGATGCGCCTGCGGCTCGACCAGGCCTGCCGGCTTCTGCGCACGGGAACCCTGTCGATCGCGGAAATCGCGCTGCGCTGCGGGTTCTCCCACCAAGAACACCTGACCCGCGTGATGCGCGCGCAACTCGCCACCACCCCCGGCGCCATCCGCCGCTCGACCTAACCCACGCCCAGGGAATGTGTCGACATATTCCCCGGGGGCGCGCGTTTTGTGCAGGGGGACGCGTGGTTCGTGCAGGACACCTTGCCGGCCGCACGCTGATACTCGGTGGATGCGGAATTTCAGCTATGCCACGAACCCGGCCAGGGTCGTCTTCGGTTCGGGCACTTCGGCGCGCGTACGGGAAGAGGTCGAGCGACTGGGCCGCTCGCGGGTCCTGCTGCTGGCGAGTCCGCAGCTATCCGACGCCGCGGCGCGGGTCGCCGGCGTGCTCGGCCCGCTGGTCGTGGCCCGGTTCGACGACGCCGCGATGCACACTCCGGTCGGGGTGACCGAGCAGGCGCTGGCCGTGCTGCGCGAGCACGACGTCGACTGCGTCGTCGCCATCGGCGGCGGTTCGACCACTGGGCTCGCCAAGGCGCTGGCGCTGCGCACCGGCGTCGACCAGGTCATCCTGCCCACGACGTACGCCGGTTCCGAGGTGACCCCGGTGCTCGGCGAGACGGCCGGCGGCGTCAAGACCACGCAGTCCTCACCGGAGATCCTGCCGGAAACCGTCATCTACGACGTCGACTTCACGCTGAACTTCCCGGTGCCGCTGTCGGTCGCGAGCGGCGTCAACGCGCTCGCCCACGCGGTGGAAGCCTTGTACTCGCCCGACGCCAACCCGGTGATCGACGCGATGGCGCTGGAAGCCATCGGCGGCATCGCCCGCGCGCTGCCCAAGGTCGTCGCCGATCCGTCCGATGTGGACGCCCGTGGTGAGCTGCTGCAGGGCGCTTGGCTGGCGGGAACCTGCCTGGGCGCGGTCGGGATGGGCCTGCACCACAAGCTTTGTCACACCCTCGGCGGCTCGTTCGGCTTGCCGCACGCGGAAACCCACACCGTCGTCCTGCCGCATGCCATGGCGTACAACGCTTCCGCGGTCCCGGACGTCATGCGCCGGATCGCCGAGGCGCTCGGTGTCAACGACGCGCCGTCGGGTGTCTACGACCTCATCGAGTCGGTGCACGGCCCGCTTTCGTTGCGGGAACTGGGGATGAAGGCCGAAGACCTCGACAAGGCCGTCGAACTCGCGACCGCGAAGCCGTATCCCAACCCGCGTGAGCTCACCACGCCCGGGATCGCCGAACTGCTGGACAACGCGTGGCACGGCCGCCGTCCCGCCGATTCGCCGCTCGCCGACCTGAGCAAGCTCACCGAGCAGGTCGTCGCCAGCTTCGAGGCAGCTCCCGGCAAGCGCGTCGGCCATCTGCTGTCCGACCTCGTGCGGCACCTGCACCACTTCGCGATCGGCAACGACCTGACCGAAGCCGAGTGGATGCACGGCATCGAGTTCCTCACCCGTACCGGCCAGATCTCCGACGACAAGCGGCAGGAGTTCATCCTGCTCTCGGACACCCTTGGGGTGTCGAGTGTCGTGGACCTGATGACCAACTCGCGCACACCCGGCACCACGCCGTCGGCGGTCCTCGGGCCGTTCTACGTCGAAGGCCCGCCGCCCGCCGAGCACGGTTCCGACCTGGCAGCGGGCCTGCCCGGCACCCCGCTGTGGGCCGACGTCCGCATCACCGGACCCGACGGCGAACCCGTACCGGACGCGGTCGTCGACGTCTGGCAGTCCAATGAGGACGGTTTCTACGACGTCCAGCTGCCCGACCTCGACGGCCCGGTCCTGCGTGCCCGGTTCCACACCGATGCCAAGGGCGGCTTGACGTTCTGGTCGATCGTGCCGGTCGCGTACCCGATCCCGAGTGACGGCCCGGTCGGCAAGATGCTCGACGCGGTGAGCCGCCACCCGTACCGCGCGCCGCACGTCCATTTCATGATCAGCGCCCCCGGCTACCAGCGGCTCGTCACGCAGCTGTTCGTCGGCGGCGCCGACTACCTCGACTCCGACACCGTGTTCGGCGTCAAGGACCGCCTGATCATCGACTTCGCCACCCAGGACGGCCCGACACCCGACGGCCGGGTCGTCGACGGTGAGTGGCGCAAGCTCGACTTCACCTTCCGTATCGCCAAGAACTGACTGGGAGTCCACGATGGACAGTTATGACACCGACGTCCTGGTGGTCGGCAGTGGACCGGCAGGCGGCTCGGCCGCGCTGCTCCTGGCCACCTACGGCGTGAACACCATGCTGGTCAGCAAATACGGCTGGGTCGCGAACACGCCTCGCGCGCACATCACCAACCAGCGCACGATGGAAGTGTTGCGGGACTTGGGTTTGGAGGCCGAGGCGCTTTCCGACGGTACGCCGTCGGCGCTGATGGGCGACACGGTCCTGTGCACCGCGCTGGCGGGTGAGGAGATCGGCCGGATCCGCACGTGGGGCACCGGCCCGCAGTCGGCGAGCGAGTACTCCGTCGCGAGCCCGTGCGAAATGATCGACCTGCCGCAGACCTATCTCGAACCGATCCTGGTCACCAACGCCGCCGCCCGCGGCGCGAAGGTCCGCTTCGACACCGAGTTCCTGAGCTTCACCCAGGACGAAAACGGCGTCACCGCGCTGCTCCGCGACCGGCTTCGAGGCGACGAGTACACTGTCCGGGCGCGCTACCTGATCGGCGCGGACGGCGGCCGCAGCATCGTCGCCGAGCAGCTCGGCCTGCCCATCGCGGGGGAGTCGGGCAAAGCGGGCAGCATGAACATCGTCTTCAAGGCGGATCTCTCGGAGTACGTCGCGCACCGCCCGAGCGTTCTCTATTGGGTGATGCGGCCCGGCGCCCATATGGGTGGCATCGGCATGGGTTTGGTCCGGATGATCCGGCCGTGGAACGAGTGGCTGCTCACCTGGGGCTACGACATCGACCAGCCCACGCCCGAGGTCGACGAGGAGGCCGCGCGTGCGATCGTGCACGACCTCGTCGGCGACCCGGCGATCCCGGTCGAGATCACCTCGATTTCACTGTGGACGGTAAACCAGAGCTACGCGACGCAGTACTCGTCCGGGCGTGTCTTCTGCGCCGGGGACGCCGTGCACCGGCACCCGCCGTCCAACGGCCTCGGCTCGAACACCTCGGTCCAGGATTCGTACAACCTGGCGTGGAAGCTCGCGATGGTCATCCGCGGCCAGGCGGGTCCGGCGCTGCTGGAGACCTACAGCGCGGAACGGGCGCCGGTCGGCAAGCAGATCGTCGACCGGGCGAACCTGAGCCGGGACCAGTTCGGGCCCATCTTCGAGGCACTCGGCATCGCTGGTGGTGGCGACGACGAAGGCATCGTCGCCGGGCTCGCGGCCTGCCGGACGGAAGACGCCGAGGGCGCCAAACGCCGCCGCGCGCTGGAGGAAGCCATCCAGCTCAAGCATTACGAGTTCAACGCGCACGGCGTCGAGCTGAACCAGCGGTACGCCTCCACCGCGGTGCTCGACGACGGCACGCCCGCCGAGGAGTGGCCGCGGGATCGCGAGCTGTACCACCAGGCGTCGACCCGCCCGGGCGCCAAGCTGCCGCACGCGTGGCTCGTCGGCGCGGACGGGCACCGGCTGTCGACAGTGGACCTGGTCGGACGCGGTTCCTTCACGCTGCTGACCGGCCTGTCCGGTAAGGACTGGGACGCCGCCGCCGATCGCTGCCGCGAGACGCTCGACGTGCCGCTGCGAGTGGTCCACATCGGCAATGCCGAGGCACGTGACGCCTATGGCGAGTGGAGCCGACTTTCGGAAATCGCGGAGGACGGCTGCCTGCTCGTTCGCCCGGACGGGTACATCGCACACCGCTGGCCGTCCACACCGGACAGCCTCGACGCGGTCCGTGACGTTCTCACGACCGTGCTCACCACCGTCTGACCGAATCGGGTCCTTAATGGATCTCGAGTGTCGGTCCGGCGCGCAGATCGATCACAAAGGAGTTGCGACTTCTCACTATCGGGTGAGCTTGGTGCTTGGTCCCTATCGGTTTTTCCCTCAGCTCTCTTCACTGATCGTCCAAGGGTGTCAAGGAACCCGGCACTCACGACAGGACCCTGTGAAGGGGGATTCTCATGCGAAGCGTCACACTGAGGCGACTCGGACTCACCGGAGCGATGCTCGCGGCCGGTCTGCTCGTCGGATCGGTCCCCGCACTGGCGGAGCCGAACACCGGTGTCGCCGGGCTCGGCTCGGCGAGTTTCGTCAAGAACGACACGACGATCACCGTGCCACCGCAGGCTTCCTGCGACGTCGACTCCGGTCCGTCGGTGGTGACGACCGGCGTCGTCACGCAGACAGGCATCAAGTTCGGCGGCGGAACGGCCACCTGCAACAGAACCGTGGTCGACCCGGAGAACGACGTCTCCACCACGAAGTCCGAAGCACTGGGCAAGAACTTCGAACTCTCGGCGCTCGTGTCCGCCGGTGGCCCTCGCGTCAAGCTCACGGGCTACAAGGCGACTTGCACGGGAACGCAGGGACAGACGAGCGCGGGCTGGGGTGTCAACGGCCTGAGCGGGCTCACCGGGCTGCCCAACCCGATCCCGTCCGGCTATGTGCACGAGGTCAAGAAGGGCGCGAAACTGCTGGCCACCATCACCTTCGGCGAGTTCGTGACCACCCCGGAGGACGGCACCATCGCGTTGACCGCGCTGCACTTCCGCTTCCAGCCGGACTCGGCGATCACCGGTGAAGTCGTTCTCGGCACGGCTTCCTGCGGACCCACGCCGTAAGAGTTACAAGCTGTGTCTGTGACAAGCTGTGTCTATTACAAGATAAGCACTGCTGTGTAAGGAAATCACACGGTCGGGTTGCGCGGTGCGGTCTTCGTTGACAGCGATGGGAGCGCTCGCCACCCTGGGTGGAGTGCCTCTCAGACCGCGCTCCCTCCGGCCGTTCCGCCAAGCCCCGCCCCAGAAAGTCGAAATCCCCGAACAAGCGCGGCTCCGCGTCCCCGTGGACGAACTGATCGACTTCGCCACCAACGTCTTCCTCGCCCACGACGTACCCGAGTCGCGGGCCCGCCTTTCCGCCGAGGCGCTGTGTTACGGCGACCTCACCGGAAGACCGAACGCCGGACTCGCCACCCTCGCCCGTACCTATCTGCCGCTGTTCGAAGGCGGACAGGTCCGGCCGAGAGCGGAACCGCTGGTCATCGCGGACCGTGGTGCGGCCGCGTTGCTGGACGGACGTCGTGCGCTCGGCCTGTGGGCCGTCAGCGACGCGATGGACAGAGCGGTCGCGCGGGCCGGGCGCCACGGCGTCGGACTGGTGTCGATGCGCGGGGTCAGCGCGTTCGGCCTCGCCAGCCATCACGCGGGAAGAGCACTGCAGCACGGCATGATCGGCCTGGTCCTCGCCACCGGCGGCGAGGAGAACCCGTCCCGTGAAGGCGTGAACCCGCTGGGCATGGCGGCTCCGGCCGGGGCGTACCCGGCGTTCGTGTTCGATATGGACGCCGAAGACCTGTCCGTGGACACGGTCCCGGCGGCCGCGGGTCTCATGCTGCTGGTGGAGGTGTTCGCCGGGCTGCTGTCCGGGGTCGCCGACCACGATCACGACACCGGCGTCCTCGTGCTGGCCATCGCACCGACCACCCTGCGCAGCGCGGACGGCTTCTACCGCGCCGCGAGCGCCCTGTTCGGCAGTGTGCTCGGGTGGGACGCCGGCACTCCTGTCCGGTACCCGGGCTGGAAAGAGGCCGAGCACGCCGAGCAGTGCCGCGCGCTGGGTGTCCCGCTCGACGCGTACCTCTACCGGCAGCTGGCGGGTCTCGCCGGTCGCCTCGGCCTGCTGATGCCGAACCCGACGGATTGACTTGTCGCCATCTGTCGACAGATGGCGACAAGTCAAACAGCCGCTCGCGCGGTGGACTGCCGGACGATCAGCTCCACGTCCAAAATGGCCGGTGCGGGAATGGGGTGCCCGGCGAGCAGGCTCAAGGTGAGTTCGCCCGCCAGGCGCCCCTTTCCGACGAGGTCCTGGCGGATCGTGGTCAGCGGCGGGTCCGCCCAGCGCGCGCCGGCGGTGTCGTCGAAGCCCACCACGGAAAGATCCGCGGGCACGGTCAGCCCGAGTTGTTTCGCGACCGAAAGCGTCGCCATCGCCAGTTCGTCCGACATGCACAGGATCGCGGTCAGGTTGTTCTCTTCGAGCAGCCCGCGGGCGCTGGCCATCGCGTGCTCGCGGGAGAAGTCCGCGGTTTCCCAAATGGACACCTGATCGGCGGCGATTCCGGCGTCCGCGAGCGTGTCGAGGTAGCCGGCGAGCCGTTCACGGTTGCCGTGGAACCTGCTGTTCGCGGCTTCGGCGGCGCTCAGCGGCCCGCAGCGGGACACGGGAAGGCATTGGGCGGAAAGGATTCCGAACCGCCGGTGCCCGAGCTCGAGCAGATGCCGGGCCGCGGCGGCGGCGCCTCCGCGATCGTCCAAACGCACCAACGCCGAATCCGGCGTCACAGGCTGGTCGATGACCACCAATGGCAGGCCACGGTCCTTTACGGCCTGGATGGCCGAGGCGCCGTCCGCCAGCGCGTACGCGACGGCGATGTCCGCCTGCGCGGCCAGCACCCTGTCGGCCCTAGGTCCGCCGTCTTGGCCGCCTGGCAACAAAAGCAGTGAATGACCCGCCGAGTCCACTTCGGCCGCGAGCGCGTCGAGCGTGATGGACAGTGCGGGATCGGAGAAAGCCACGGAAAGCCCGGCGTCGAGCATGAACGCCACCACCCCCGTGCGGTTGGTGGCGAGGCTTCTGGCGCTGGGATTCGGGCCGGTGTAGCCGAGCTGTTTCGCCTGGCGGAGCACCTCTTCGCGCAGTTCCGCGGAGAGCTGGTCCGGCCGGTTGTACGCATTGGACACCGTGGCCCGCGAGACGCCGACGGCCTTCGCGACATCGTCCAACGTCGGCTTCCCGCGCCGTGAGCTGCTCACCGGGCCAGTCTATGGCTGTGTGAGCACACAAACGGTGCTGGTCAAACAAAAAACGGGTGAGCCTGAACCCGAAAGTTCAGACTCACCCGTTCTCAGTTTGTCTGGCAACCCGAAAACGGGTGCTTAGACGGCGCGAACGCCCTGGGCCTGCGGGCCCTTCTGGCCCTGGCCGACCTCGAACTCAACGCGCTGGCCCTCTTCGAGGGACTTGAAGCCGTTGCCCTGAATCTCCGAGTAGTGCACGAAGACGTCAGCGCCGCCACCGTCCTGCTCGATGAAGCCGAAGCCTTTTTCGCCGTTAAACCACTTCACGGTACCCTGCGTCACGCTATTAACTCCCTGTAATGCAAGCCGACACCTCAAGTCGAGGAGTGCCGGTCTGGGGTTGACCCTACTGCCAATGGGCCGGTTGTGCCGCATCCGAGGTGCATGACACTAATGGCCGCCACCCGTGTGGGTGAGGTTTTTAGGGGGTTTCCGCTGGTAGATCGGCCGACTAGATTTTAGAAACTGTTTTGCCGCGCAGCCTCCCCGGGCGGGTTGGAGCGATCTTGTGGAGTTCAAAGTCCTCGGTCCGCTGGCCGCTTCGGTGAATTTGCCCTCCGCGGGGCAGCCTCGTCGCCTGCTGTCGGTCCTGCTGGCCAAACCGAACGAGTTCGTGCACCGCGACGCCCTCGTCGACGAGCTCTGGCCGGAGGGCGCGCCGTCGAGCGCGGCGGCGATCGTGCAGGTCACAGTGTCGAAACTGCGGAAAGTGCTCTCGCCCGGGCTGGAACCCGGCGGCGCCGAGCAGCGCCTGCGCAGCGGTCCGCTCGGCTACCGGCTGACCGTCGGGGCGGGCGAGCTCGACGCCGCCGAATTCCTCTCGCTGGCCGCCGCCGCGGGCACGACGACCGACCTCGAACAGCGCCATGACCTGCTGGAAGGCGCGCTGAAGCGGTGGCGAGGCCCCGCGTTCGACGACGTCACGGGCGGCCCGCTCGTCGAGGCGCACAAGGTCTGGCTCAACGACCGGCGCTGGTCGGTGTTCCGCAAGGCCATCGCGATCGACCTCGAACGCGGGCGGCATCGCACGGTGGTCGACAGGCTCGCGCTGGTGGTCGCCGAGCGGCCCACCGACGAGCAGCTGATCGCGCAGCTCGCCGTCGCGCTGGACCGCTGCGGACGGCGAGATGCCGCGCTGGAATCCCTGCGGCGAGCACGTCAGGCGCTATGGGAACAGGCCGGCGTCCGCCCCGGCCCGGAACTTTTCACCCTTTATCGCCGGATCGCGGGTCGCGAATGGACCACTGGCGGCCCTCCGGCGCAGCTACCGGCACCGATGCCCGACTTCTTCGGCCGCGCGTGCCTGCTCG
Organism: Amycolatopsis sp.; assembly: GCF_036008905.1. Classification (GTDB taxonomy): domain Bacteria; phylum Actinomycetota; class Actinomycetes; order Mycobacteriales; family Pseudonocardiaceae; genus Amycolatopsis. The sequence continues at coordinate 9,569 of NZ_DASYMU010000089.1, forward strand.
CCGAACTCGCCGCTCTGCGCGGTCCGGCGCCGGTCGTCCTGCACGGGCCCGGCGGTGCCGGGAAGACGTCCTTGGCCGTGCGAGCCGCCCGGCGCGCCCGCAAGCGCTTCCCGGACGGCCAGTTCATCGCGGAGCTCCGAGGGCCCGATGGGACGCCTGCGGAGCCACGAGACGTGCTTACGCACTTCCTCGTCGCGCTCGGCGTCGCCAGGGAGGACCTTCCCGGTGATCTCGGCGAGCTCGCGGCGCTCTGGCGCAGCCACACGCAGGGCCGGCGCGTCTCTGTGCTGCTCGACGACGCCGTGTCGGAGCGGCAGGTGCGCCCGCTGCTGCCGGGCGGCTCCGGCTGCGCGGTGCTGGTGACGTCCCGGCGAAGGCTGCTGGGACTGGCGGGCGCACGGGCGGTCGAGGTCGCGGGCCTCGACGCGCAGGAGGCGTTCGAGCTGCTCAGCGCCATCGCGGGGCGCGATCGGCTGCTCGCCGAACCGGAAGCGGTGACCCGGCTGGTGAACCGGTGTCAAGGACTGGCGCTCGCGCTGCGGGTCGCCGGGACGAAGCTCGCGCAGCGGCCGCATCTGCTGGTTTCCGAGCTCGCCGACCGCCTTGACGGCGAGCAACGGCTGGACGAGCTGACCGCCGGGGACGTCAGTGTCCGGGCCACGATCGCGACGAGCGTGTGGGACTGTTCGCCGCCGGAACGCGACGCATTGCGCTTGCTCGGTGCGCTGGACCTGCGCGAGGTGACCGAATGGTCGGCCGCGGCGCTGCTCGACCTGCCGATCCCGGCCGCCCGCGACCTGCTGGACACGCTCGCCGACGCGCATCTGCTGCGGGTCGCCGGCCGCGATCAGCTGGACTTCGTGCGCTACGAGCTGCACGACTTCGTGCGGCTGTACGTCCGCGAGCGGCCCATCACCGGCCACATGGCGATCCGGCGCGTGCTGACCGCGTACTTGGCGGCAGCCGAGCACGTCGTTTCCCTGCTCGACCGCGGCCCGGACGCGCCCGGCTCGCTCGAACCGGTGTTGGCGGACCGCGTCCGTACGGACCCGATCGGCTGGCGGGACGCGGAACTCGAGAACGTGGCCGTCGCGGTCCGGATGGCCAGCGCGCACAGCTGGTACGGGCTCACCGAGCGGCTTTCCGCCGCGTACTCGGCGCTCGCGGACGTGCAGCTGACCGGCCAGTCCGCCCACGTCGTATCCGTGCTCGGGCTGGCGGCGGCGCGGCGGCTGCCGGACCAGCCTGGCGCGGCCGTGAAGCTGCTCGGCCTCGGTGCGCTGCACTGGGAACACGGCCGGTCCCGCCGCGCGCGGCACTACTTCGTGATGGCCGAGGCCCGCTTTCGCGAGCTGGACGACCCGCGGGGTACGGGAGCCGCGCTGATCGCGCTCGCCGACGTCGACGCGGAGATCGGCGACGGTTCCCGCGCGATCCATGCCCTCTGGCAGGCGCTGGACCTGCTGCGTGAGTGCGGCGACATCCGCGGCCAGTCCATCGCGTCGTACCAGCTCGGCTCGCTGCTCGACGACCTCGGCGACGTGCGGGGCGCGGGGGAGAACTTCGAGATCAGCATGCTGCTGGCCGAGCGCTGCGGCGGGGGGCGCCAATACGACCAGGCCGCCAAGCGCTACGCCGACGTCCTGCGCCGGCACGGCCACCACGACGAGGCCCAGCTGCTGCTCGCGGACGCGCTGGACGGCGCGGTGCGCTCGCACGAACGGCACTGGGAGGCGCATGTCCTGCGCAGCCTCGGCGATCTGCACACCGAGGTCGGCGAACCGGGGGAGAGCCGACGGTGTCTGGCCCGTTCGCTCGAACTTTTCACCCAGCTGGGGCATCAGCACGCGGCCGCGTACACCCATCGCAGCCTCGCCGAAGCCAGTCTCGCGGCCGATCCATCACTCGCGGAATGGCACCTGCGCACGGCGATGACGACGTTCCGCGAGCTGCGGGACCGGCGCGGCGCGGGCTACGCGATGCTGAGCCTCGGCCGGATCCGGGGCCGGACCGGCGACGTTTCCGCCGCGGCCAAGAGCCTCACCACCGCTGCCGACGTCTTCCGCGAACTGGGCTTCCCGCTATGGGAACTAAGAGCCCTCTCGGAGCTCCCCGGCCTGGAAAGCGACAGTTCACCCAGCCGTGAGCGAACTCGTGAAGCATTGACAAAGATCAGGATCGGCGCGCCGACGAGATAGCTCCCGCGGCGACGGCGTTTAGCGAAGTTATGGGGCTCTGGGTTTGGCTTCCGCGCGATCGGTAGTCAGACACGGGAGAGGCAACCCATGCGTGTACATCAGGTGCTTTCGCGGGCAGCCATCGGCACCGCGGCCATCGCGGCGACGCTGTTGTTCGCCACGGCGGGTGAGGCGTCCGCCGTCACCAAGCTGAGCCAGTCGGCGGCGGCGTCGCAACTGGGCGCGGCCGGCATCACCCACTCGTCGAGCGGCGGCTGCACCACCCGGTCCAACTCGACGTGCACGTCGTACGAGCAGATCAACACCAGCACCGTCAACCAGGCCATCACGCTGCGGAACTCCAGCGGCTGCGCGATCAACATCACCGGCGGCACCGAGGTCGGCCACGCGTCGGGCACCTACAGCCACTACAACGGCTACAAGATCGACATCTCACACAACGCCTGCAACGACAACTACATCAAGAACAGCTTCTCCTACATCGGCCTGCGCGGCGACGGCTACCCACAGTGGAAGTCGGCGGCCGGCAACCTCTACTGCGACGAGGGAAACCACTGGGACATCACGTACTTCTGAGTCCTGGGGGTGAGGCGTGGTGGGCGCGCGAGGGCTGTCCACCACGCCTTGTCCAATTTCAGAAAAGATCAAGAGATTTCAGATTTTGAGCAAGATCGCCCGCTCGGCCACCGTCCAGGCTGTGGTGGTCAGCAGATAGACCCCGGCTGCCAGCGGCACGAACGCCGTCGCCAGCACGGTCCCGTACGGCAGGAACCGCATGAGCTTGCCGCCAGGCACCTCGGGCGAGCCGGAGCGCTCCATCATCTTCGCTTGCCAGCGCGACGAAAACCACGTCACGACGGCGAGCAGAACCGCGAGACCGATGAAGACGGGCCCATGGAAGTGATCACCCAGCGGTGTCCCGAAAAGCGACCCCGCCAGCAGCGAGTTCGGCTCGCCGTGGACCAAGGTCGAGGAGAACAACTGGTACATGATCATGAAAAACGGGATCTGCAGCAGCATCGGCAGGCAACCCTGCCGGCCGCGGGCCGCGGCTTTGCTCAGCGGTAACAGGAGAAGCCGGACAAGCACGGTGAATCCGACGATGGCCAGCGCGCCACTGAGCTGACCGGTCAAGGGTTGGCTCAGTGAAGCGAACCAGGTGACGATGTGTTGGGCCCCGGAAACGGGCAGGTCAAGGAAACCGAACATGGGCAGCACTCCGACTCGAGTCGAAAGGGTTCGAGGACAGGCGAAGTGGCTGCGCGGGTTTCTTTGCTGAAGCGCCTACGCAGCCAAGCTGCGAAGGCCGGGGGCTCGTGGCCGTTTGCGCCCGGGCGCGTTGGGATCTCTCAGTCGTAAGAAAGCCGCACGACGGGACCGTTCGCGCAACGCGACCGCACGACCCCGTACCGGCGACGTCAGCAGATCCAGCTGACCCGCATGCGCGTGACTGACCACGAGGACGACGACCAGCGTCACCGCCAACGCCGACGCGATGAACAGCAGGCCGCTCGTTGACGCGATCGCGGGAAGCAGGAACGTGAACAATGACGCGAAGTCCACGCTGATCCCCTTCCCTCGCCGGTGCTCTCAGCGTACCTGGTTGCGGTTGTGGGGCGGTGGGGCTATACTTCGGAATCAGACCTGTGGACGCTGGCTGTTTCTGCCGCCCCGGTCAATCCCTTCGAAGTCCAGGTTCGGGTGTTCTAAATCCCAGGCCTCCTTCGTTCCTTGTGGCGCTCTCGCCACTCCCTTTTCAGGAGAATCATCATGTCTGTAATTTCTGTATCTTCCGGCGGAATCCTTGATATCCGGGATAATTCCGCCTTCCTGCAAGCCGGCTACCTGGCCGGCCCCAACGACGTCAAGCTGCCGATGTCGTTCGTCCGAAAGCACGGCCTGCGCCGTGGCGACGAAATCACCGGCACGGAATCACATGTCGACACCGTCAACGGCGCCGACCCGAAACTCGCCTTCTCCCGTCCGGAATTCGACAAGCTCACGCCGCTGCATCCCGACGAACGGATGTTCCTCGAGACCGAGCCGCATTTGCTCACCACTCGGGTGATCGATCTGATCATGCCTGTCGGCAAGGGGCAGCGGGCGCTGATCTTCGCCCCGCCCAAGGCGGGGAAAACCTCTGTCCTGCAAGCGATCGCGAAAGGCGTGTCGACCAACTACCCGAAGTCCCACCTGATGGTGGTGCTCATCGACGAACGGCCCGAAGAGGTCACCGACATGCGCCGGTCCATCGACGGCGAAGTCATCGCTTCCACGTTCGACCGGCCGCCGGTGGAACACACTGCCATCGCCGAACTCGCCATCGAGCGGGCCAAACGGCTTGTGGAGGCAGGGGAGGACGTCGTGGTGTTGCTTGACTCCATCACACGACTGGGCCGGGCGTACAACCTGACTTCCAAGGTTTCGAGCCGGATTCTGTCCGGTGGGGTGGATGCGGCCGCGTTGCATCCGCTGAAGCGGCTGCTGGGGGCCGCTCGTAATGTCGAGGGTGGTGGGTCGTTGACCATCTTCGCCACGGCGATGGTCGAGACCGGGTCCACTGCGGACACTGTGTTCTTCGAGGAGTTGAAGAGCACTGGGAACGCTGAGCTCAAGCTGGATCGCCGGATCGCTGAGCGTCGGGTGTTTCCGGCGGTGGATCTGCTTCCTTCCGGTACTCGGAAGGAGGAGTTGCTGATGGGGGCTCAGGAGTTGGCTGCTGTGGCTGGGCTGCGGCGGGCTATGCCTGGGGTTGAGCAGTTGCTGGGGGAGCTGCGTAAGACCGGTAGTAATGCCGAGTTTTTGATGCGGGTTGCTGGGGCTGTGTCCCGTGTTCCTGTGGCTGCTTGAGTTTTACGACTTGCCTGGCTGAGTTTCAGGCGGTGGGGTCGTGAGTGGCTACAAGTGTTCTATTGATGGGTAAGGCAAATGTGGCGTGTTCAATCTGCGGCGTAGCGGACTTCTTGTTTGCCGAAGAACGCTTTCACCCTGCCGGGCTGGTTCTGACGGCGGCGTAGATGGGTCCGGGCCTCCTCGGCGAGTTC
>NZ_DASYMU010000090.1:0-29474 GCF_036008905.1 Amycolatopsis sp.
GTTCCCCGAGGCACAATGGCACGATGGACAAGCGGTTCTCGGATCCCAAGATCGAGCTGCGGGATCTGGCCGGGGAGGACATCCACGTCGTGTGCCCCCGCTGCGAAGCCCGCGCCGTGGTCACGAAAGTCCACGATGCACGCCGGGTGGTCTGCCCGGGGTGCGGCCACACCGCGCAGTGGCCCGGCCGAAGCACCGAGTGGGGCGGTCCGGTCGACCCGTTCTTCCGGTTGCCGCTCTGGCTGCAAGCCGACTGCCATGGCCACACGCTGTGGGCCTTCAACGAGCCTCATCTGGACCTCATCGAGGACTACGTCGCCGCGGGCATCCGTGAACGCGGCCACGGGCCACACCGGATGAGCCTGGTTTCGCGACTGCCCGCGTGGATCAAATCCGCCAAGAACCGCGACGAGGTCCTCCGGACGATCCGCCGAATCCGCGAGGCACAGCATCCCGTCTCACCCGACGCGATCGCCCGCTACCGGCCCACCACCATCGTTTGACTCGTTCCAGAGGGTGTGGCCGGAGGTGGTTGGGCTCTGGCTTGTGCGGCTCAGAGCTGGTGGTCTGCTCCAAAGGTGTGGCTAGAAGCCTGTGTTTATTGGCAGGCGCGCCATCAGGTTTGCGTGACCAGGGCGTGGCATGGGTGGGCACGGCAAGCAGGTGCCGGGGGCGCCCTGCTCCCGCAAACCTGGCCTTCGGCGAGCGCGCGCGGTGAAGACTTACGGCCGTGGCCGGCCGTAAGTCGTGGTGACTGGGTTTACGGACCAAAGACCCACCTGGCTGGGTTTGGTGGGCTGGGCTGGTGGTAGCTGGGTTCAAAGCCGTGAAGGCCACATTGAGGGACTCTGAGTCCCTCAATGTGGCCTTCACGGGCAATCGGGCTAGGCCCAGAGTTGGCCGTCTAGGAGGGCGGCGGCTTCGTCTAGGGAGCCTGCGTAGGCGCCGGTCGAGAGGTACTTCCAGCCTGCGTCGGCGACGATGAAGGCGACGTCGGCCTGCTCGCCCTTGGCGGCTGCCTTTTCCGCCACCGAGAGGGCCGCGTGCAGGACGGCTCCCGTCGAGATGCCGGCGAAGATGCCTTCGTGCTCCAGCAGGTCCCGCGTTCGTCGCAGTGCGTCGTAGGCGCCGACGGAGAACCGGCCGGTGAGCACGCTGGGGTCGTAGAGTTCCGGGACAAAACCTTCGTCGAGGTTGCGCAGGCCGTAGACGAGTTCGCCGTAGCGGGGCTCGGCGGCGATGACCTGCACGCCCGGCTTCTGCTCGTGCAGGTACCGGCCGACCCCCACGAGCGTGCCGGTGGTGCCGAGGCCGCCGACGAAATGCGTGATCGTCGGCAGGTCCTTCAGCAGTTCCGGCCCGGTGCCCGAGTAGTGCGCGTGCGCGTTCGCGGGGTTGCCGTACTGGTAGAGCATCACCCAGTCGGGATTTTCCTCGGCCAGCTTCTTGGCGACCCGCACGGCTTCGTTGGACCCACCCGCGGCCGGCGAGAACACGATCCTCGCGCCGTACGCCTGCAGCAGCTGCTTGCGCTCGGTCGAGGTGTTCTCCGGCATCACGCACACCAGGCCGTAGCCCTTGAGCTTCGCGGCCATGGCCAGCGAGATCCCGGTGTTGCCCGACGTCGGCTCGAGAATGGTCGTCCCGCGGCGCAGTTTGCCCTCGCGCTCGGCCGCCTCGATCATGGCCAGCGCGGGCCGGTCCTTGATCGAGCCGGTCGGGTTGCGGTCCTCGAGCTTGGCCCACAGGCGGACGTCATGCGTCGGCGACAGCCGGGGCAGCCCGACGAGCGGGGTGCCACCGAGCGTGTCGAGCAGCGACTCGTAACGAGCCATGGTTAGCGCGCGCCGCCGGCGACGGCGGGCAGGATCGTCAGCGTGTCGCCGTCCTTGACCTCGGCCTCGAGCCCACCGGAGAAGCGCACGTCCTCGTCGTTGACGTAGACGTTGATGAAGCGGTGCAGCTTCTCTTCCTTGACCAGGCGGGCCTTCAGCCCGGCGTGGCGCGACTCGACGTCGTCGATCACCTCGAGGACGGTCTTGCCGGCGGCCTCGACGGACTTCTCGCCGCCGGTGTGGGTCCGCAGGATGGTCGGGATGGAGACGTTCACGGCCATGGTTTTTCCTCCGCTTGGTTGCTGTTGGTGGCAGACGTTCGGGCGATCGCCGTTATTCCACGATCTCGACCGGTTCCTCGGTGATGACACCGTCCACGATGCGGTACGACCGGAATTGGTGCTGGTCGGGATCCTTGGTGGACACCAGCACGTAGTGGGTTTCCGGCTCGGAGGCGTACGACACATCGGTACGCGACGGGTACGCGTCGGTCGCGGTATGCGAGTGGTAGATCACCACCGGGACCTCGTCCTTCGCGTCCATATCGCGATATAGCCGCAGCAGGTCGCCCGAGTCGAACTCGTAGAACGTCGGCGACCGGGCCGCGTTGAGCATCGGGATGAAACGCTCCGGTGAGTCGGAGCCCTCGGGTCCGGCGATCACGCCGCACGCTTCGTCGGGATGGTCCCGGCGGGAGTGGGCGACGATCTCGTCGACGAGTTCACGGCGGATCTGAAGCACGATGACATCTTACGTGGTGGACAGACGCCGTCCACGATCTGAGACTTACTTGACCGCGCGCTCGAACACCCTCGCCGACGCCGAGCACAACGCGTCGAGCGCCATCGCCCGTTCGACGTCGCCGCGTCGTCCCTCGGCCGCCGGCAATGCCCGCGCACCCGTTGCCACCACGAAGATCGTGGTCCCGCCGAGCGGAGTCCGAAGAGCTCGCACGACGCCGTCGTGAGCGGACACGGCCAGCCGCCGGCACTCGGCCTTCGACAACGCCGCGTCGACCGCGACCACGCCGACCACCCGTTCGGGCGCGTGCACCATCGCGAGCGCACCGACCACGAACTCGCCGACGGTCTCGCTCACGCCTTCACCGCTACCGGCCGCTTCGCACGCGTTGTAGCCGTCAGAAGCGCTGGGCTTTCCCGGAGACGGGACCACCGCCGTCGGGACGATCGGCACGACTTCGTGCGGCTGCGCGCCGACGGGGAACCCGCGGCCTCGCTCGGCCAGCCAGCGCACGACACCGTCGGCAGCGGCCAGCCCGTACGCGCCGCCGCCCGACAGGCACACAGCGTCGACGCGCTGGACCAGGTTTTCGGGTTCGAGCAGGCTCGTTTCCCGGCTGCCGGGAGCACCGCCACGCTGGTCGACGCCGCAGCTGGTGCCGTCCGGCACCAGCACCACGACGGTGCTCGCACCGTGCCCGCCACGGAACCGGCCGACCAGCACCCCGGCGACGTCGGTGATCACTCCGTGAGCGCCTGGATCAGGCCTTCCTGCACCCAGGTCAGCCAGTGGTAGACGCCGAGATGCGGCGCACGCGGGTCGTCCTCGGGCAGTTCGTCCGGCATGTCGTCGCTGACGTCGAGCGCCGTCCCGAGCGCGAGCCGCACATCGTTGAGCGCGGCGAGCCAGGCGTCGGCCTGCTCGATCGAAAGTTTCACGTCGCCGCCGTCACGCGGCAGGGTCTCGAGGACGAGCGTCGCCACGCCGACCTTGGCGTCGAGCAACTCGGGCTCGTGCAGCGAGCGCATCGCGGCGGCCGAGTCGAGGTCTTCCTTCGACGGATTGTCCGGGTCCAGCTTGTGGAAGTCCGGTAGCAGCCGCGAGAGCACCGGGTCGTCGGGCGACTCGGAAGAGCCTGTGCGCATGCCGGTCAGTTCCGCGAGCTCGTCCTGCGGGGTCTCCTCCGCGCGCGCCCGCAGCATGTCTTCGAGCTGGCTGACCAGCCCTCGGAGCACCGCCGCTTCCTGCTGCTCGAAGCCGGCCAGCACGGAGGCTCCCTTGCGACGCCAGTTCTTCACGAGGACTGCTCCATGGTCGCCCAGAGGCCCATCGCGTGTAACTTCGCGACGTCGCCTTCCACTTTTTCCTTGGTACCCGACGTGACGATGGCCTTGCCCTTTTCGTGCACGTCGAGCATCAGCTTCGTCGCGTGGTCACGGCTGTAGCCGAACAGCTTCTGGAAGACATAGGTCACGTACGACATCAAGTTGACCGGATCGTTCCAGACGATCGTCCGCCATGGTGTGTCCGCGGCAACGACTTCACCGCCGAGCGGGTCGACCTGCGTCTGTTCGGCCAAGACAGGCGTGGACATACGCTCCATGGTGTCACGAGCGCCATACGGCATGGGCCGGGAGGGTCTGCCATGTGGGTGAATAGGCTGAGTGTCATGGGTTCCCCGGAGTCAAGTCCAGGCGCCAGCACCGCGCTGCTCACCGACCACTACGAGCTGACCATGCTGGGCAGTGCGCTGGCCGACGGCACCGCGCAGCGGCCCTGTGTGTTCGAGGTCTTCGCCAGGAGGCTGCCCGACGGGCGCCGTTACGGCGTGGTCGCGGGCACGGCCAGGGTCCTCGACGCGATCGCCGACTTCAAGTTCACCGACGCCGAGCTCAGCCAGCTCGAGTCGACGGCCGTCGTGGACGACGAGACGCTCGCCTGGCTCGCCGAGTACTCCTTCTCCGGAGACATCGAGGGCTACGAGGAAGGTGAGCTCTACTTCCCGGGCTCGCCGATCCTCACCGTGCGCGGCAGCTTCGCCGAGGCCGTGCTGCTGGAGACGCTGGCGCTGTCGATCCTGAACCACGACAGCGCGATCGCCTCGGCCGCGGCCCGGATGTCGAGCGCCGCCCACGGCAGGCCGATCATCGAGATGGGCGGCCGCCGCACGCACGAGTACGCCGCCGTCGCCGCCGCGCGCGCCGCGTATCTCGCCGGTTTCGCGACGACGTCGAACCTCGAGGCCGGGCGCCGCTACGGCATCCCGACCCGCGGCACCGTGGCGCACGCCTTCATGTTGCTGCACGACAGCGAAGAGCAGGCCTTCCGCGCGCAGGTCGACAAGATGGGCGCCGACACGACCCTGCTGGTCGACACCTACGACATCACCGCCGGCATCGAGACGGCCGTCCGCGTCGCCGGGCCCGAGCTCGGCGCGATCCGGATCGACTCCGGCGACGTCGGCCCGCTGGCCCGCAAAGCCCGCGACCAGCTCGACGCCCTCGGCGCGAAGGACACCCGCATCGTCGTCTCCGGCGACCTCGACGAGCACGCCATCGCGGCGCTGAGGGCTGAGCCCGTCGACGCGTACGGCGTGGGCACCTCGGTGGTCACCGGCTCCGGCGCGCCGACAGCGGGCATGGTCTACAAGCTCGTCGAGGTCGACGGCAGGCCGGTGGCGAAGCGCAGCCCCCACAAGGAATCCCGCGGTGGCCACAAGGCCGCGCTGCGACGGCACCGCGGCACCGGAACCGCTGTCGAAGAGGTCATTTACCAGGCCGACGGCCAGGCACCCGAGCCGGGCGAACACGATCGGCCGCTGCAAATCCCCCTGATGCGCGGTGGACAAACCGTGGCGGACCTGCCCACTCTTGACGACGCACGGCAACGCCTGCGCCGAGCGCTGGTGAGCCTGCCGTGGGAGGGCCTCAAACTCTCGCACGGCGACCCCGCCATCCCCACTCTTTTTGTCTAGTTTTTGCCTAATCTGGCTGTCTAGCCGAGCCGTTTGATTGAGGAGCCCCCATGAGCACCACGCTGATCGTGGTCGACATGCAGAACGACTTCTGTGAGGGTGGATCGCTGGGCTTGCCCGGCGGCGCCGCCAAGGCCGAAGCGATCTCGAAGCACATGGCCACCGGCAACTACGCACATATCGTCGCGACCAGGGATTACCACATCGACCCTGGCGACCACTTCAGCGATAACCCGGACTTCAACAAATCCTGGCCGCCGCACTGTGTCGCGGGCACCGGCGGGGCGTCGTTCCACCCGTCGCTCGACATCAGCCCGATCGAGGCCGTGTTCTCGAAGGGGCACTACACCGCCGCCTACTCGGGCTTCGAGGGCAAGACCGACGCCGGGGAAGACCTCGTGGACTGGCTGCGCGCGCACGACGTCGACGCGGTCGAGGTCGTCGGCATCGCCACCGACTTCTGCGTACACGCCACCGCGATGGACGCCGCCAAGGCCGGTTTCTCGGTGAACGTCCTGCTCGACTTCACCGTCGGCGGCTCGCAAGCCACCGTCGACAACGCCCTGAGCGACTTCCGCGAAGCCGGGATCGCCTACACGGGCACCGCCGCGCTGCCGCCGGGGGCAGTCAGCTGAACCGCACGCACCCGCGTGACCCCACGCTCTAAACCCAGCCCCGCGGTGAACCCGGCCCACGGGCTTGGGCACGCTGGCGCTGGAGGCCACGGGGGATTACCCCAAAGCGGCGTTGGGGGCGTTGAGTGCCCCCAACGCCGCTTTGGGGTAATGCTGGGTGGCGACGGCTTAAAGCTGGTGGTTGCGGTCAGATGTGCGGCTAGAAGCCTGTGTTTATTGGCAGGCGCGCCATCAGGTTTGCGTGACCAGGGCGTGGCATGGGCAAGTCGCTTGCGATCTGCCAGGGGGCGCCCTGCTCCCGCAAACCTGGCCTTCGGCAAGCGCGCGCGGTGAAGACTCCCGCCCGTTGGGCGGACGTGAGTCGTGGTGACTGGGTTACGGACTAAGGACCCGCGTGGCTGGGTTTGTGGGTGGGTCGTGAGTGGTTACGAGTGTTAGAACACTTGTTGCCACTCACGAGCCACGCTGGGTCGGCACCCGCGAGGCGTGCCCTAGTCCCGTTTTTGGCCGAAGGGGTCGCATTTCGCGGTGCCTAGGATGATGTCGCCTTCGGCGGGGCCACCGTCCGGGAAAAGTTTGATGTGCACGGTGTTCGTGGTGAGACTCCCGTCCGGTGGGCGGGGCGTGATCAGTTCGTTGAGCACGACCTTCGCCATCGGGCGGGTTTCCCCGCCTGCGCCGGGGATGGTGATCGTGTAGTTGGCCGGGATGTTCGCCGGCACGGTCATGCCGGTGACCTCGCCGATCTCGATGTACCCGTCGCTGCCCGTGCCCGTCGTCGCGCACCGCGCCACGAATGTGCGCACGGTGATCACCGGTCCGCCGTACGCCTGCAACAGCGTGGTCTTGAACCGGCGCCCGCTGGACTGGCCGATCGCGACGCCGTCCGGCTGGCGGGCGCAGGCCGTGTCGCTGTTGCCGAAGACGCCGGCGTTCCCGTAGACCCCGCCCATCGTCCCGGCCCGGACCGGCCCGTCCGCGGTGCAGGGCGCGATGCTCTCGACCTGGACGTGCTGGCCGTCGGCGGTCACGTCGACGGACCCCACCGATCCCGAAGCCGTCGCCGTGATCGGAGCGGCCTGGGCCGGGAGCGGCACCGCGACGAGGCCCGCGCACAGCGTCGCCACCGTGATGATCTTCCTGCCCTTCGGCATATCCGACCTCCTTCATTCGTGGTTCCCCCTTTCGGGCATCGGCAGCCCATGGTCCGCTCGTGACGTCCACGGCCGGACATCACCCGGACGTGTCGATCTTGAAAAGCCGTGAGGAACACGACTTCTGGCTCTTCACCGGCACACTGGCGGTTAGCCTCCGAAGCACGCTGAGTGAACAACGAACTTCTGGAGGTCCCGTGTCAACGCTGTCCCTCGCCGGTCGCCGTCCCGTCCTGGCGGACCTCGTGCCCGGCACGATCGTCCGCGACATCGCACTGGTCGCCGGTGGCGCCGGGCTGACCGGCCTCGCCGCGCAGATCATGATCCCGGTGCCCGGCAGCCCGGTGCCGATGACCGCGCAGACCTTCGCCGCCCTGCTGGTCGGCGCGTCGCTCGGCTGGCAGCGCGGCGCCGCCTCGATGCTGCTGTACCTGCTCGTCGGGGCGCTGGGCGTGCCGTGGTTCCAGAACGGCACCTCCGGCATGACCGGCGCGAGCGCGGGCTACATCGCCGGTTTCGTGCTCGCGGGCGCGCTCGTCGGCGCACTGGCCAGCCGGGGCGGTGACCGCACCCCGCTGCGGACGGCGGGCACGATGGTGCTCGGCAACCTGGTGATCTACGCCGTGGGCGTGCCGTGGCTCATGGCCGCCACCTCCTTCGACTTCGCGACCGCGCTGGACAAAGGCGTGTTCCCGTTCCTGATCGGCGACGCGCTCAAGATCGCCGCCGCCTCCGCCCTCCTGCCCACAGCCTGGGCACTGGTGAACAAGATCCGCAAGGACTGATCCGCACGACATGTCCCGTTCGCAGCGCTACACGATACGAACGGGACATGTCGCGGTGATTGCCGAAGGTTCCGTCGGTGCGGACGGCTAATGTTTGCCTTGTGTCCGCAAGATCTGACTTCCCCGGTGTCAACGAACTCCTCACGCACGCTGTCGAGGCGGTCGGCGGTGCCGAGCGCGAGGGCCAGGTCCGCATGGCTGAGGCCGTCGGCAAAGCGATCCGCACCGGCGAGCATCTCGCCGTGCAGGCGGGCACGGGCACCGGGAAGTCGCTGGCGTACCTCGTCCCCGCGATCCGGCACGCCGTCGAAAAGGAAGCCACCGTCGTGGTCTCCACGGCCACGATCGCGCTCCAGCGCCAGCTCGTCGACAGGGACCTCCCCCGGCTCGCGAAGTCGCTGAAGAAGCCTCTCGGGCGCGAACCGACGTACGCGATCCTCAAGGGCCGCCGCAACTACCTGTGCCTCAACCGCTTGGGCGCCGGCGCCCCCGACGAGCCGGAGGACCAGGCCCTGTTCGCCGACCCGTTCGCGGTGTCGCGGGTGGGCAAAGAGGTCACGCGCCTGCACGAGTGGTCTTCGGACACCGAAACGGGCGACCGCGACGAGCTGGTGCCGGGCGTTTCGGACCAGGCTTGGCGGCAGGTCTCGGTGACGGCCAGGGAGTGCATCGGCGTCTCGCGCTGCCCCATCGGCACGGACTGCTTCGCCGAACAGGCCCGCGCCGAAGCCGGCCGTGCGGACATCGTCGTCACCAACCACGCGCTGCTCGCGATCGACGCCCTCCAGGGCTATCAGGTGCTTCCGGAACACGATCTGGTGATCATCGACGAGGCCCACGAACTGGTCGACAGGGTCACCTCGGTCGCCACCGGCGAGCTGACCAGCGGCATGGTCTCGGCCGCCGTCCGCCGCAGCGGCAAGCTGATCGACGCCGACATCGCCGACAGGCTGATGGAGTCGAGTGACGCACTGGCCGTCATCCTCGACGACATCCCGGCCGGGCGCCTGGACCAGATGCCCCGGTCACTCCAGGGCTCGCTGCCCGCCCTGCGCGACGCCGCCCATGGCTGCATCTCCGCGCTGGGCTCCGAGCGCAAGGAAGACCCGGAAGAAGCCACCGCGCGCAAGCTCGCCCGCACCCTGCTCGAAGAAATCCACGACACGGCCGTCCGCCTGCTGGAGGCCCACGACCCCGACGCGGCCCACCAGCGCGACGTCGTCTGGCTGACCGGCGACCAGTACTCGTCGAACCCGCGCCCGCCCGCGCTCAAGGTGGCGCCGCTGGGTGTCGCCGGGCTGCTGCGCGAGAAGGTCTTCGGGCTGAACACCACGGTCTTGACCTCGGCGACGCTCACCCTCGGCGGGAACTTCGACGCGCTCGCGCGTCAGTGGGGTTTGCCGCCCTCACAACCGAAAGTCGTGAAGGCCGAAGGCACCGCGACCGACAAAGAACCGCCGAAGGACAAGGACGAACCGAAGTGGACCGGCCTCGACGTCGGCTCGCCGTTCGACCACAAGCGCAACGGCATCCTCTACATGGCCAAGCACCTGCCGGCACCGGGCCGGGACGGGCTGTCGCCGTCCACATTGGACGAAATCGCCGAGCTGATCGAAGCCTCGGGCGGACGCGCGCTGGGGCTCTTCTCGTCGATGCGGGCCGCGAAACAGGCCGCCGAGGAGCTGCGGGACCGGGTCAAGCACCCGATCCTGTGCCAGGGCGAGGATTCCACCGGGCTGCTGATCCAGAAGTTCTCCGACGACCCGCGCACCTGCTTGTTCGGCACGCTTTCGCTGTGGCAGGGCGTCGACGTACCGGGCCCGTCGCTGCAACTGGTGCTGGTGGACCGGATTCCGTTCCCCCGCCCGGACGACCCGGTCTCCTCGGCGCGGCAACGCGCGGTGGAAGCACGCGGTGGCAACGGTTTCCTCACCGTCGCCGCCACCCATGCGGCGCTGCTGCTCGCCCAGGGCACCGGCCGATTGCACCGCTCGGTCAGTGACAGGGGTGTTGTCGCCATCCTCGACTCACGCCTCGCGACGGCCCGCTACGGCAGTTTCCTGCGTGCTTCGCTGCCGCCGTTCTGGCCGACAATGGATCCGCAAGTCGCGCGGGACGCCCTGCGCAGACTGGACGCGGCCGCCCCCGTCTGAGCCGGTCATCGGTACCCGGCTACCGTAAAGGGAACGGAAAGACCCGAGGAGAGCACTTGTCCCAGGACTCACCCCATCCATCGAGCGCCCCTTCCCCGAACGCACCGTCACCCAGTGCGCAGTCGAGGTCGGTCAGTGTCGACGACATCGGCGTTCGGCGACAGCTCGCCGACGGCAGCGAAGAAGCCGTCACCTGGGCCGAACTGACCGCGGTCGTCATCAGGGTGATTCCCGAAGGCCTGTCGAAGGAAGACGTCTTCTTCATGCTCGCGGGCGCGAACGGCAAGGGCACCGCGATCCCGAGTGCGGACCCGGCCGCGGACGCGCTGATCGAGCGCCTCCAGACGCTCCCCGGTTTCGACCACGAGAAGTTCATCGAGGCCATGACCACCGACGCGGACGAGATCTACGTCGTGTGGAGCGCCGAAGACGCCCAGAACTGACCCGGGCGCGCGGGTTACGCGATCGGGAAGGTTTCGTTGACGGGAATACCCTTCTTGAGCGTCCGGCTCACGGTGCAGAGCCGCTCGATGGCCCGGTCCACCGCCGCGGCGAGCGCTTCGCGTTGCGCCTGGTCCAAACCGTCCAGCGGAACGTCGAAGTTCACGTAGACCGCGTCGAGTTCCGAAGCACCTTCACGACGATCCGCGGAGACCTCGACCCGGAACTTCGAGTCCTCGCCGACGCGCCGGGTGATGAGCGCTTCGGCGGTCACCGCGGAGCACCCCGCAGCGGCTATCTGCAGCAGCTCGGCTGGGGAAAACGAGCCCGCCTGGCCGTTGCGGCCGATCCGGACCTCGGCGCCACGCTCGTTGCGCCCGACGAACTCGTGTTCACTGTCCCGCTGCACTTCAAGTGTCATAACCGCTGAAACCGGCTCAGCCGCCGAGTTGTTCCGCTTCCCAGCGTTGCCACGTCCACGTGGTCGCAGGCAAGCCGGGATGGTCCAGCAGGTGGATCAGGAACCGTGCCCGCGCGGGCTCAGGTCCCTCCGCCACCTCCGCGACGCGCTGCCGAAGCGACTCGTCATCGATGGCGCGAGCCACCGCGATGTAGCCCTCGTCCTTGCAGTGCTGCCTCCGGCTCACGACCGTGACCACCAGATCCGCCAGGCGTGCTCGCGCCTGCTCGGTCAGGTCTTCGCGACGCGCCAAGTACTTGAGCAAGCTCTGCTTCGTGGTCCAACCCTTGTGCCACTCCGCGGGGAAATGGGCCTCCCACTCCAGATAGCGCAGCGAGTAATGGATCAGCTCCGCGGAGCCGCTCGGGAACCGTTCGGGCCCGAGGTCGACCCAGGACCAGCCCTGCCACAACGTCTCCATCAGCTCTCGACCGCAAGCGTCACTCAGTTCCGAACGCGCCTGGACAGCTGGATCCTTCTTCGGGCGCTTGCGGGGTTTCGTATCGCCGAAGTCCCAGACCGCTTGCTGCGCGGCGTGAAACGCGGCCTGCGCCTGTTTGAACCGGAGCACCGCTTCGGCGCGAACCACCGGATCAGGTGAGACGAGATCGTCCACCCACTCCATATCGCGGCCCAAGGCCATCGACGAGCCCTCGCCGTTCAACCAGAACATCTGCCCAGCCTATGGACTCGGGCGAACCATTTACCCGCGCGAAGGGTTCCACTGCGCGAGCACGGTGACCGTGCCCGGATCGACCTCGGTGAAACCCGCGTCGCGCACGGCCACGACCCCACGTCGCTGCCAGGCGCCCGCCGGATCGTTCCCCGGATGCAAGGCCTTCCAGCGGGCGATGGTCGGCGTGCGCACCGCACAGCGGTAGTCACGCGCGGCCCAGGCGGCCAGCTCGTCGGGTGCCAGCAGTGAAGCGAGGATCATCGTGGCGTGCCCGACCTGCGCGGACGCCTTTCCGACGGTCATGGAGACCTCGGGGTTGAGAAACAGCACCGGCAACCCATCGGGTGCGGGACCCGGCTCGTCCGGCGGCAGCTCACTGCCCGAGATCTGCAGCCTGCCGACCTCTTTGGGGGTCTCGATCACCAGACCGGGCACCAGTGCACGCGCCTCGGCGCCGTCGATCTCGACCGTGATGCCGGGAAGCTCCTGCACGGCTTGCCAATGCGTGCCCCGCGCCCGGCGCGCGACCTTGCGGATCCGGCCGTCGACCCAGGCCTTGAGCTGGTCGTGCCACTCGCCTTCGGGTTCGGCGCGCTCGTCCAGGCAGACGGCCAGCGCGGCGGCAGCGGCGGCTTCGAGCAGCGGAGTACGTCGGGGCGGCTCGGCTCGTTCGATGCGCAGGATGACCGGCATCGCGCGAACCAAGTCCGGCTGCTCGTCCGAGGTGTCCGAGGTGTCTTCGGCGGGAAGCCCGAGCCAGTACGCGTACCTGGCGGCCAGCGGTTCGAGAACGCTCACGGGCGGAGCAGTTCGAGTCCGTCCGCCGCATCGGCGGCTTCGACCTCGGCACGCGTGATGCCCAGCATGAACAGCACCGCGTCGAGATACGGATGCGACAGCGCGGTGTCCGCGACCTCCCGGAGCGCGGGCTTGGCGTTGAACGCGACCCCCATCCCGGCCGCAGCCAGCATGTCGATGTCGTTCGCGCCGTCGCCGACGGCCACGCACTGCTCCAGCGGGATGCCGTATTCGGTCGCGAACCGGCGCAGGGCGATCGCCTTGCCCTCGCGGTCCACGATCTCGCCGATCACGCGGCCGGTGAGCTTGCCGTCGACGATTTCGAGCTCGTTGGCGGCCGAGAAGTCCAGCCCGAGCTCGTCGACGAGGTGGTCGATGATGGTGGTGAACCCGCCGGAGACGACTCCGCAGCGGAAACCGAGCCGCTTCAACGTCCGCACAGTGGTGCGGGCGCCTGGCGTCAGCTCCAGCGAGCCGGCGACCTCGGCGAGCACGGACTCGGGCAGGCCTTCGAGCAGCGCGACCCGGCGCACCAGTGACTCACCGAAGTTCAGCTCGCCGCGCATGGCGGCTTCGGTGATCTCACGGATCTGCGGCTCGGCCCCGGCGTACGCGCCGAGCATCTCGATCACTTCGCCCTGGATCAGCGTGGAATCGACATCGAAGACCACAAGCCGCTTCGCCCGCCTGGCCAGCCCCGCCGGTTCCACGGCGATGTCCAGCCCGACCTGCGAAGCGATGTCGGCCAGCATCGTGCGGAGCGCGGCATCGGCTTCCGGCGTGTCCTCGGAGACCGAAACGTAGATCTCGAGGCCGGTCACCGGGTAGTCGGCGATGCTGCGGATGGTGTCGATGTTCGTGCCGAGCGCGGCCATCCGGCGGGCGACGTCGGTGAAGGCTCGGGCGGTGAACGGGCGGCCCAGCACCACGAGGACGTGGGTGGAACCGCGCCGGTCCGGGGCGAACGGATCGGCGCCGATGGCCGACCCGATACGCACCTCGACGTTCATGCCGACGCTCGCCATGACCTGCTCGACGGCCTCTTGCAGGCCCTCCGGGTCATCGCCGACGCCGACCAGCACGCCCAGCACCAGCTGACCGCGGATCACCACCTGCTCGACGTCGAGCAGCTCGACGGCGTGCTTGGTGAGCGCGGTGAACAAGACAGACGAAACGCCTGGCTTATCAGGACCGGTAGTCGTGATAAGCACAGGCGTTTGCGTCACTTCTTTTGTTCCTTGTCTGCTCAGAACCAGCGCGAGCGCGCTACTGCTCGCTCGCGTTGTCCTTGTCGTGCGAGCCCGGCATCGCGGCGTCGGTCAGCACCTGGGAAGGAGCTTTCGCGTCGCCGTCGCCGTGGATCTTCGGCTTACCGGTGAAGGTGATCTCGCCTTCACGGTGGATCCGCTCGATCATGTGCGGATAGTGCAGTTCGAACGCCGGACGCTCGGACCGGATCCGCGGCAGCTCGGTGAAGTTGTGCCGCGGCGGCGGGCAGGACGTCGCCCACTCGAGGGAGTTTCCGTAACCCCACGGGTCGTCGACCGTGACGATCTCGCCGTACCGGTAGCTCTTGAAGACGTTCCAGATGAACGGCAGCGTCGAGGCACCGAGGATGTACGCACCGATCGTGGAGATCGTGTTCAGCGTGGTGAAACCGTCCGTCGCCAGGTAGTCGGCGTACCGGCGCGGCATGCCCTCGTTGCCCAGCCAGTGCTGGACGAGGAACGTGCCGTGGAAACCGATGAACGTGGTCCAGAAGTGCCACTTGCCGAGCTTCTCGTCCAGCATGCGCCCGGTGATCTTCGGGAACCAGAAGTAGATCCCGGCGAAGGTCGCGAACACGATCGTGCCGTAGAGCACGTAGTGGAAGTGGGCCACGACGAAGTAGCTGTCCGACACGTGGAAGTCGATCGCCGGCGCGGCCAGCAGGATGCCGGTCAGACCACCGAAGAGGAAGGTCACCAGGAAGCCGACCGAGAAGATCATCGGCGTCTCGAAGGAGAGCTGACCCTTCCACATCGTGCCGATCCAGTTGAAGAACTTGACCCCGGTCGGAACCGCGATCAGGAACGTCATGAAGGAGAAGAACGGCAGCAGCACCGAACCGGTCGCGTACATGTGGTGTGCCCACACCGCGATCGACAGCGCGGCGATGGCCAGCGTCGCCCAGACCAGGCCCTTGTAACCGAAGATCGGCTTGCGGCTGAACACCGGGAAGATCTCCGACACGATCCCGAAGAACGGTAGCGCGACGATATAGACCTCGGGATGGCCGAAGAACCAGAAGAGGTGTTGCCAGAGGATCACCCCGCCATTGGCCGGGTCAAAGACATGGGCACCTAAGTGCCTATCCGCTAGCAACCCGAGCAACGCGGCGGTCAGGATCGGGAACGCCAGCAGGATCAGGATGCTGGTGACCAGGATGTTCCAGGTGAAGATCGGCATCCGGTACATCGTCATACCCGGTCCGCGCAGGCAGATCACCGTGGTGATCATGTTGACGCCACCGAGGATCGTGCCGAGACCGGAAACGACCAGTCCGGAGATCCACAGGTCGGCGCCGACACCCGGCGAGTGGATCGCGTCCGACAGCGGCGTGTAGGCGAACCAGCCGAAGTCGGCGGCGCCACCCGGCGTCAGGAACCCGGAGATCACGATCAGCCCACCGAAGAGGTACAGCCAGTAGGAGAACGCGTTCAACCTCGGGAACGCGACATCCGGCGAGCCGATCTGCAGCGGGAGGATGAAGTTCGCGAAGCCGAACAGGATCGGTGTCGCGTAGAGCAGCAACATGATCGTGCCGTGCATCGTGAACAGCTGGTTGTACTGCTCCTGCGAGAGGAACTGCTGACCCGGACGCGCGAGCTCCGTACGGATCAGCATGGCCATCGCGCCGCCCACCATGAAGAAGGCGAACGAGGTGACCAAATACATGATGCCGATTTGCTTGTGGTCCGTCGTGCGGAACAACCGCAGCAGGTACGAACCCTTCACCGACTCCCGCGCGGGATACGGGCGCGTGGCGATCGGCTTGGGGGCTACGGCCGTCACTCCTGCCTCCAACACTCAAACCTTGTGGTGGTCATGGTTCCGCCGCCGGTGGATTGTGAGCCCGCCTGACGGCTAGAGGGATCCTAGCTCTCGCTACCCGGCGTCGCGCGCACCGGCTGGCAAGATCACGGGATGACTGGCGGCTACACCCACTCGGCCGTGGCCGCCGCCGTCGAGGTCGCGCAGCGGCACGGGCTCCCGGCAGACGATCCCGAAGTGCTCCACGAACGGTCGAACGTGCTGGTGAGACTGGGTTCGGCGGTGGCACGGATCCCCGGCACCACCAGGCTGGTCCGGGGTACTTCCGCCGCGTGGCTGGCACGCGACGTAGCGCTGTCGGGGTTCCTCACGGAACGTGGTGTGCGTGTCGTCTCACCTTTGTCGGATCCCCGGCCGGGCCTCATTTCTCGGGCGGTCTGCCGGTCACTCTCTGGCATTTCACCCCGCATGAACGGGATCATCGGTACAACCCGCGCGACGTGGCGGAGTCGCTGGCCGAGGAGCGCCGCACGCTGGACCTGTGGGAAGACGCCTTCGACGGCCACGCACCCAAACTGCGCGCCGGGGCCGATCGGATCGCTCCCAGCCTGGTCGGCGGGCCCGTTCAGGCACTGCACGGGGATCGGGGCGGCGCGGAGGGCGCGGCGATGCTCGCGGCTTATCCGAGTGCCCCCGGAGGTGGCGGAACTTGCACCCTTTCGTGAACTCCAGCGATTCCCCCAAAGCGGCGTTGGGGGCACTCAACGCCCCCAACGCCGCTTTGGGGGAATGGCGTGACGTGCGGCGGGGCAAACGTGGCAGGGCGCGGCCCGGCAGGTGTTGCCGAAGGGTTTTGTCGGGGGGCGCTGTTAGCGTCCGGAGCGTGGAACTCGAGGACTACATCGTCGCGCTTCGCCGGGACGGCGCCCGGCTGGCGGAAGCCGCAACGGACCTGAGGCTGCCGGTGCCGAGCTGTCCGGAGTGGACGGTCGCGGACCTGGTCTGGCACACCGGCAAGGTGCACGACTTCTGGCGGCAGATGGCTTCCGGCGGGGAGCCGGACAAGCGGGTCGAGCCGGAGCATCCCGTCGACACCGAGCTGATCAAGTGGTTCGCCGAAGGTGTCGAGGCCACGGCCGAGGTGTTGGCCGGGCTCGACCCCAAGACGCCGACCTGGACGTGGTCCGAGCAGCGCGACGCGGGGTTCATCCAGCGCCGCATGGCCCAGGAAACGGCCGTCCACACGTGGGACGCGCTGGCCGCGGCCGGTCGGGACGAGCCGGTCGAGCGTGAGCTGGCCGTGGACGGGATCGACGAGCTGCTGACGTTCTTCCTGCCCCCAATACCGCCGAAGGGGTTGGGCAGTGTTCATCTGCACACCACCGACGGGCCCGGCGAGTGGCTGATCGTCGCGGGTGAGAACAGCTGGGTGGTCACCCACGAGCACGCCAAGGGAGACGTGGCCGTCCGCGCGACGGCGTCGGATCTCTTACTGCTGTTGTGGCGGCGCAAGGGTCCCGAGGTGGCGCAGGTTTTCGGCGGCGAGGAGGTGCTGAGCCGCTTTCTCGCGTCGGGGGACCTGGGCTAGGGCCACACTCGGGGCAACGGCGTCTCGACTTCGGGCGCGACAGCGGCGACGACCTGGTCCAGCACCTCGTCGGCCTGCCCCACCAGTAGATGACCGGCACCGGGAAGCTCGACGACCCGGGCGTGCGGCACGACGACACAGCGCGCGGCGACTTCGGCGGGATTGAGGAAGTCGTCGAATTCCGGCACCAGCGCGGTCACCGGTTTGCCGCTGTCGGCCCATCGCGCCAATTGGTCGCGGGTGCTCCACCGCATCGGCGGGGCGATCAGCACGAGGCCCTGAACCAGCGGGTCGTGGCCGTAACGCACGGCGAGGTCGGTGCCGAAAGACCAGCCGACCAGCCAGACGTTCGGCAGGCCGCGTTCGCGGGCGAAGTCCAGCGCGGCGGCGACGTCGAACCGTTCGGACTCGGCCTCGCCGAAGCTTCCTTCGCTTCGACCGGCTTCGCTTTCGCTGCCGCGCGTGTTGAACCGCAGGATCGCGAACCCGGCCAGCGCGGGCAGCCGGAGCGCGGCCTTGCGAAGCACGTGGGAGTCCATCATCCCGCCGTGCGTCGGCAGCGGGTGCAGCATGATCAGCGTCGCGACAGGCTCGCGATCCACCGGTAGCGCGAGCTCGCCGACGAGGCGGAGCCCGTCTTCGGTGGTGAGCGTTAGCGGTTCCCGGCGCGCCGGGAGTTCGGTGTTGGGGCCGATCCGCTCGCTCATCAGCGTCTCCTCGACGGGCCTCGGCGGGCGCGGGCTTCCCAGCACGGCCGGTGCCAGTGCCGCCTGTCCTCGACCGAGCCCAGGTCGTCGGCGGGCCAGACGACCACATGCGGGGTGCCGGGAAAGATCTCGTGGTCGCAGCCGGGACAGCGATAGGTCTTGGTCGCCTGGGCGCCGGGCACGCTGCGGACCAGCCATTCGCCGTCCGGACCCGCCTCGGAGCGCGCCCAGCCCATCGACGCGCCTAGGTCACGCGCGTCTCGGCGGTCGGGGCGATGACGTCGGGGCACACCTCCGAATCTAGCCGCCGCTACTCACCGAAGTATTTCCCGGGCGTCACGCCGACCGATCGCCGGAAGGCGGCGACAAAAGCGCTCGTCGACGCGCCTGGGTGCGCCGTCCAGCGGCAATCCGCCGGCGAGCCACGGCAAAGACGCGCGCAATCTGGCCTGGGTGCGCCAGGTTCCGAAGGTCAGCCGGCACTCGGCGAGGAAGATCCGCGCCAGCGTCCGCTCGCTCGCGCCGACCTCGCGCCCGAAGTCCGCGAGCCCGCGCGGGTCCGCCGGATCGGCCACCAGCGCCGCCGCCACCCGCGCGGCACGCTCCTCCGCCGGCATCGGCACGCTGATCGGGACGACGTCAACGGGTTCCATGAGGTCGAAGGCGACAGCCTCGGCACGCAGGCGGGCACCGGTTTCGACGTCGGCGGCCGTCAGGTATTCGAGCAGTTCTCGCAGCAATGGCCGGACGTCGATCAGCCGCGGCGACGACCAGTGGGACGACCAGTGGACCGGGCAGCGCTCCGGACCGGCGTAGACACCGAAGCATCGCGTGCGCGCTCGCACCGGTGCGGTGCCGGACGCCCGCTGGCAGCCACAGCGCGCGGGTCGGCGGCAGCACCCAATGCGCGTCGCCGACGTTGACCACGACGACCCCGCGCGCGGCCCAGGCGAGCTGGTGTTCGTCGTGGACGTGCCAGGTTAACCACGTCCCGGCGGGCAGGTCGAACTCGCCGAGCACCATGGCGCCCGGCGAATCGAACTGCCCGAGAATCTGTCTGGTTCGCGACATCGGTTGACAGGCTATCGCCTATCGGACGGCTCGCGGTGCTCGTAGCGTTCCCGCTATGCCGATGAACTTCTTGCACCGCAAGCTTTGCAGCTCCGAGCCCTTTGAGGACAGCACTTTCTCGGCTGTCGTCTGCTTCACGATGCTGCACCACGTGCCGTCGACGGCGTTGCAGGACTCGATCTTCGCCGACAGCCAGGCGAGCTTTCCGTTCCGGCTGCTGCACATCGGCGACACGATTCTCCGCGGTGAAAGGACGTCAGCCGTAGGCGAGCGCGAGCGGCACCAGTTGTTCCGCGCTCGTCAACGACCCGTGGTGACCGATCAACGACGATTCGAGCGGCTCGGCGGCCCGCCGCAGCATGCCGAAATCACCCCGCGCCGCCGCGACGACGTCGCCGATCCTCGGCCGGACACGGTCACTCACCGGCCCGAACCATCCGGCGGTGATCGCCTCGTCGCGTGAGACCACCCAAGCGTTGTCCCCCAAGGCTTCCCGCCACGCGGCGAGCACATCGGCCGCCGCACCTTCCTCGACGTAGACGTGCCTTGCCCGCGCTTCTCCACCCAGCGCGCGAACCCCGGCCACCAGCGCCGGATTCTCGTCGACATCGAGCGCCGTTCCGTCCACGCTCACCATGCCGTGGTCGGCGACGACGGCGAGTACGCTACCGGACGGCAGTCCCTCCACAATGGACTCCACCAGCCTGTCGACCTGACGCAACTGCATCCGCCAAGCTGTCGAACCCGGTCCGTAAAGATGCCCGAGCATGTCGAGTTCACTGTGGTAGGCGTAGCAAAAACTGGGACTGCTTTCCAGTGCCCGCAACGTTTCCGCGCCCAGATCCCCGAGCGCGTGCACCCCGGCGTACCGGCTGCCGCGCTGGACGGCCCTGGTCATCCCGGTACCCGCGAATTTCGCGTAGTTGACCACGCTCGTCGCGACTCCGGCCGCCGCCGCGCGTTCGAACGTCGTCGGCAGCGGCTGGACCTCCTCGGGTAACAACGTCCCGAGCAGGTCTGCGCCACCGGGATGAACACGCCACTGCAGCGAGTTCAGCACGCCGACACCAGGCACCTCGAAGGTGTAGCCCGTCATGCCGTGCTCACCCGACGCCAGCCCGGTGCCGATCGCCGCGAGCCCGGCGGCCGTCGTCGACGGGAAGCCGACGTGCAGCGGCCGCTTCGCCAGCTCCGTGAGCACCGGCGCGTCGGAGGCGTACGCCGCCAGCAGCTCCCAGCCCATGCCGTCGACCAGCAGGACGCACGCGCGGGAGACGTCCGGCAGGTCGAGGGTGTTCGCGAAACCCGCGACCCCGAGCGCCGAGAGCAGGGACGGGACGACCTGACTGAGATGCGGCTGTGCTGGAAGATCCACGGACCCAGCTTCCCACCACGGCCCGCGGCGGCGATAATCGTCGGTATGCCGACCTACGCGTACCGCTGCCGGGAATGCTCCGAAAGCTTCGATCTGATGCGCCCGATGAGCGAATCCGGCGCACCCGCCGCGTGCCCGGACGGCCACGCGGACACCGTGAAACTGCTGACCACGGTCGCCCTGACCGGCGCAGCGGCAGGTGCCCCGGCGCCGGCCGCGGGCGGTTGCTGCGGTGGCGGCTGCTGCGGCTAAGTGGCCTTAAGCGCTTGATCCAAGTCGTGCCAAAGATCCTCGACGTCTTCAAGTCCGACGGACATCCGCAGCAGCTTGTCGGTTACGCCTGATCCGTGCCGATCGTCCTCCTCCATGATCCGGTGGCTGAGCGACGCCGGATGCTGGATCAGCGTGTCCACACTGCCGAGACTGACCGCGGGGGTCAGCAGCCGGACGGCGCCGATGAGCGCGTGCGGGTCACCCTTGACCTCGAAAGCCACCAGCGGCCCGCCAAGGGACGGGTAGTGCACCGCGCCGACAGCGTCATGCGCGGAGAGCCGTTCGACCAGCGTCGCGGCCGTGGCCGAAGCCGCCGAGATCCGCAGTGGCAGCGTGGAAAGTCCGCGCAGCAACAGATATCCGGCCAGCGGATGCAGCACGGCACCGGTGGCGAACCGGATCTGCCGCAGCAGCGCCGCGGGCTCCGCGCCGCACGCGACCACCCCGCCCATGACGTCACCGTGCCCGCCGAGGAACTTGGTCGCGCTGTGCAGCACCAGTTTCGCACCGACACGGCCGGGCTGCTGCAGGATGGGCGTGGCGAAAGTGTTGTCCACCAACAAGGGGACGTCACCGCAGAGCTCGGCCAGCGCGGCGATGTCGACCTCGCTCAGTGTCGGGTTCGCGGGCGTCTCGACGAAGACGAGTCCGGTGTCCGGGCGAAGCGCGTCTTTCAGAGTTTCGGGCGATGCCCAGGTGAGCTCGTTGCCCAGCAGGCCGGATGCGAGCAGGTGGTCGGTCGTGCCGTAGAGCGGGCGGACGGCGACGACGTGCCGCTTGCCCCTCGCGACGGCCGCGAGCAGGCACGCCGTCACCGCGGCCATGCCACTGCCGAACGCGACGGCATGGTCGAAGCCCTCGATCTCGGCCATCGCCTCCTCGAACCGCTCGACCGTCGGATTGGAGATGCGGCCGTAGACCGGCATGCCGGGATCGAGCGCACCGGTGGCGAACACGTCGATCCGGCGGGCCTCCTCGGCACTGTCACGGGACGGATAGGTCGTGGACAGGTCGATCGGGACGGCGTGCACCCCGAGGTCCGTGAGATCGTCACGGCCGGCGTGGACAGCTCGGGTTCGCATCGAGGAGGTCATGCGACAAGGCTCGGTCAATCACCGGATCAGGCGCAATGATCTCGGATAGAATTCGGAAATGACGGCTTCTGTCGAACTCAGCACGGTAGACCTGGAGATTCTTCGCATCCTTCAGAACGACGCCCGGGTCTCGAACAAGGAACTCGCGGCTGCGGTCGGCGTCGCGCCGTCGACCTGCCTCGACCGCGTCGCCCGGCTGCGCGGCACCGGCGTGATCACCGGTCAGCACGCGCAGGTCGACGCCGAGAAGCTCGGGCGACCACTGGAGGCGTTCCTGTTCGTCCAGGTGCGCCCGCACCGGCGGCCGCTGGTGGACCCGTTCATCGAGCACCTGCTGGCGCAGCCCGAAGTCCGCGCGGTCTACCACCTGACCGGCCCGGACGACTTCCTCGCCCACGTCGCGACGACGTCGGCCAGCGAGCTGCAGCGGCTGGTACTGGACGAGCTGACCTCTCGCGACGAAGTCGCCAGGGTGCACACGAACCTGGTGTTCCAGCACTGGAGCGGCGGCCCCCTGCTGCCGCCCGTCACCTCAAGCCGTGGCTCGTGAGTGGCAACAAGTGTTCTAACACTCGTAAACACTCACGACCCCCACGCGCCTGACCGCCACATTTGGCGTTCCCGTCAATGGCGTTTCGTGTAGTCCTTGAAGCCCTTGCCCGTTTTCCGGCCTAGGCGGCCGGCGGTGACGAGGTGTTCGAGCAGGGGCGCGGGCGCGAAGCCCTCCTCGCGGAACTCGTTGAACAGCGTCCGCTGGATGGCCAGCGAGACGTCGAGCCCGACGACGTCGAGCAGTTCGAAGGGGCCCATCGGCAGGCCGCAGCCGACCTTCATCGCGGTGTCGATGTCGTCGCCGTCGGCGTAGTGCGCTTCGAGCATCTTCACCGCGTCGTTGAGGTACGGGAACAGGAGCGCGTTGACGATGAAGCCCGCGCGGTCTCCACAGTGGACGGGGCGCTTGCCGATCGCGCCGCACAGCGCGTGCACGGTGGCCACCACGTCGGGGGCGGTGGCGATCGTGGAGACGACCTCGACGAGCTTCATCACCGGCGCCGGGTTGAAGAAGTGGAGACCGACCACAGCGGACGGTCGTTCGGTGGCCGAGGCGCATTCGATGACCGGCAGGGAGGACGTCGTGGTCGCGAGGATCGCGCCCGGCTTGACGACGTCGTCCAGTGCGGCGAAGACGGCTTGTTTGACGGCGAGCTCTTCGGCGACGGCCTCGATGACCAGGTCGACGTCGGCGAGCTCTTCGAACTCGACAGCGGGCGTGATCCTGGCGAGCGTGGCGGCAGCGTCCTCTTCGGACAGTCGACCCTTAACGACCTGCTTGTCCAGCGACTTCTTCACGCGACCGACAGACGCCGAAGCCTTTTCCGTGCTGCGGGCCCGGAGAATGACGTCGTAGCCCTTTTTGGCGAAGACTTCGACGATGCCGGTGGCCATCGTTCCGGTACCGACCACCCCCACCTTCCGGATCTCGCGAAGCTCGGCACCCTCCACAACGGACTCTGGTGGTGTGGCGCCGTCGGCGACGATGTTCGGGGAATCCGGGGCGTCATAAGTATAAAAGCCGCGGCCGCTCTTGCGGCCCAGCAGACCGGCGGTGATCATCTGCTTGAGCAGCGGCGCCGGGGCGTGCAACCGGTTGCGGGACTGGTGGTACATCGTGTCGAGGATTTCATAGGCGGTGTCCAGCCCGATCAGGTCGAGCAGCGCGAGCGGGCCCATCGGATACCCGCAGCCGTACCGCATGGACGCGTCGAGGTCTTCCCGCGTCGCGTAGCGCTGCTCGTACATCCGCACGGCGTGGTTGAGGTAGCCGAACAGCAGCGCGTTGGCGATGAACCCGGCGCGGTCGCCGATGACGACCGGCGTTTTCCCGAGTTTTTCGGCGAAAGCGACCACATCGGTCACGACGTCAGGTTCGGTGACGACGCTGCGCACGATCTCGATCAGCTTCTGCACCGGCGCCGGATTGAAGAAGTGCATCCCGACGACCTTGCCGGGCCGGGCCGTGTGCACGCCGATTTCGGTGATCGACAGCGAAGAGGTGTTGGACGCGAAGATGGTGTCAGGCTTGGTGATCTTGTCCAGCTGGGCGAAGACGTCGGTCTTGACGCCGAGGCTCTCCGGGATCGCCTCGATCACGAGGTCGACGTCGGCGAGCTCGGCCAGTTCGGTGGTGTACCGGATCCGGCCGAGCAGGTCGGCGCGGCCCGTCTCGTCGAGTTTGCCGCCGCTCAGCGCGCGCTCGGTGGAGTGCTCGAGGTGGCCGCGTCCCCGCGAAACGCCTTCGCCGTCGATCTCCACGGCCACCACCGGCACGCCACTCCTGGCGAGCACCTCGGCGATCCCGGCTCCCATCGTGCCGAGCCCGACCACTCCCACACTCGCGATTTCGCGTGCCACAACCGGCCTCCGAAGGTTACTCGCTGGTAGTAATCCACGATGGTGCCACGCTTGGGCCGTTAAAGCAGGCCCTGTCACCCACAGAATCGAAAAAGACTAGTCGGTCACGTCACCTCGAAATCGCTTTCCACCAGCTCCTTGACCTTGTTCAGCGCTTCGGCCGCCTGCTCTCCGGTGGCGCGCACCTCGATCCGGTCACCCTGCCGGGCGCCCAAGGACATCAGCGCCAGCACGCTGTTCGCCTTCGCCGTGTGCTCGCGGAGCGCGATGGTGACCTCGGCGTCCAGACCGGCGACCAGGCGCGCGAGGAGCGCGGCCGGCCTGGCATGCAGGCCGACATCGTTCTTCAGGGTCAGCTCGACAACGCTTTCGCCATCGAGATCCGCCGGGGCGTCGAGCTCGGGTGGCGCACCGGCGGCCGCGGCGGCGTGCGCGACGGCGGATCGGTTCGCACCGCCTTGCGCGGCGACGGCCGCGGCTACCGTGCCCTCGACGAACGGCGCGTCGACCACGGTGGCCGAGTCCGGATCGGACAGTGTCTCGACGGCCAGTTCTGCCGTCATCTGCGCGCTCCCGAGGTCGTAGAGCAAAACGACGCCCGCACCCGAATCCGCGCGCTGCACCGCGGCGACGACCTCGTCGTAGTCGGTGCCGATCCCGCCGTCCGGCAGCCCGCCGGCCGCGACGATCCGGACGTCCGGCGCCATCTGGGCGGCGAGCGCGGCCAGCCCTTCGGCGAGTTTCGCACTGTGGGACACCAAGACAAGACCGACGGTCATTTCGCCTCCGCGGGAACAAGTACGTCGGCGGCACTCACTGAGCAGCCTCCGCGAAAGCGTGCAACAACAGGGCGGTGGAGCGGGCGCCCGGATCCAGGTGCCCGATGGCGCGTTCGCCGAGATAGGAAGCGCGGCCCTTGCGGGCCACCAGGTCCACTGTGGACTCCGCACCCTTGTCCGCCGCTTCGGCGGCCGCGGCGAGCACACCCGCGACGTCCGCGCCGCCCTTAGCGGCCACCTCGGCCGCGGCGACGGCGGGCAGCAACGCGTCCACCATCGTCGCGTCCCCCTCGACGGCCTTGCCGCGGGCCTGAACGCCTTCGAGCGCGGCGCGCAACACCTCCACGAGAGCCTCGACGTCCACTTCGGACCGATCGCCCAGCTTGGTCGCGGCGCGCAGGAAAGCCGTGCCGTACAACGGTCCCGCCGCACCGCCGACCTTGGAGATCAACGTCGTCGCCGCGATCTTCAGCACCGCGCCCGGTGTCTGCGGGGACGCCTGCGCCAGCGCCTCGACGATGGCGACAAAGCCCCGGTTGAGGTTCTCGCCGTGGTCCGCGTCGCCGATCGCGCGGTCCAGTTCGATCAGCTCGCTGCGGTGTTCCGCGACCACCCCGGCGGCTTCGATCACCGCCCGTGTCACCTGCTCCGCCGTACATCCCATGTCAGATCCCCCAGCGCAGTGCGGCCGTATTGACCGGCGTGTCCCAGAGCTCGGTGAGCTCGTCGTCGAGTTTCAGCAACGTCAAACTGATCCCCTGCATCTCGAGACTGGTGATGTACGGCCCGACGAGCCGGCGCTCGACGGTGATCCCGCGCTCGCCGAGCAACCGCTCCGCGATGCCGTGCGCGAGGTAGAGCTCCAGCAGTGGCGTCCCGCCCATGGAGTTGGTGAACAGCAGCACTTTGTCACCGTCGGCGAAGGGCAGATCGGTGACGACGGCGTCCACGAGCCGTTCGAGCAGCGCGTCCGCGGGCTCGGCGGCGATCCGCTCGCGGCCGGGCTCGCCGTGGATCCCGATGCCGAACTCGATCTCGTTGTCCGCCAGGGTGAAACTCGGCTCGCCGGCGTGCGGGACCGTCGGCGGGGTGAGCGCGACGCCGATCGACCGCACCTGCCCGATCACCTTGCGTGCCAACGCTTCCACCGCGTCGAGCGAGTCACCGCGCTCGGCCGCGGCGCCCGCGATCTTCTCCAGGAGCACGGTGCCGCCGACCCCGCGCCGCCCGGCGGTGTAAGTCGAGTCCTTCACCGCGACGTCGTCGTCGACGATCACGCTGCGGACCTCGACACCGTCGGCCTCGGCCAGTTCGGCGGCCGTTTCGAAGTTGAGCACGTCCCCGGTGTAGTTCTTCACGATCAGCAGCGCGCCCGCGCCACTCGCCGTCGCCGTCACGGCGGCCTGGACCGCGTCGGGCGTCGGCGAGGTGAAGACGGCTCCCGGCACCGCGGCGTGCAGCATGCCGAGTCCGACGAACCCGCCGTGCAGCGGTTCATGACCGGAGCCACCGCCCGAGATCACCGCGACCTTGCCCGCCACCGGCGCGTCCGTCCGCACCACCAGCGCCGGGTCCTCCTCGATCCGCAGGATGTCCGCGTGCGCCAGCGCGAGTCCCCGGAGCGATTCCACAACCACCGTCGAGGGATCGTTGATGATTTTCTTCAAAGCGGCCTCCGCACGTCGTCGGGTGGACCTTCTTCCTACCTCCACATGGGCGCCGGAGCCACCGCTAAGGCTTCGGGACCTTCGTAAGCACGTTTTGCACGAGCTTCAACGCCTTCCCGCAAGGATCGTCCTTACTCGCGTCGGCGGAGTAGTACGTGTAGTTCAGCGCCAGGTTGTCACCGACATCGCCGTTGATCGAGCGGTGCTGCCACCGGATCGAGCAATCGGAGGAACCTGTCTTCTTCGTTTTCTGGAAGCCGGTGACCCCACCCCCGAGATCGACCTTCTTGAAATCGGCGGATTCCACCGTCTTGGTACCACGGGTGAAGGTGAGCAACACGCTCGGGCCGGACCCGAGCCAGCTGCAGACGTGCAGACCGTTGGCCTGTTTCCGGGCCGCCGGGACGGCCTCGGTGAGGACCTGCCCGTCGATGACCGAGCACAGGTCGACGTTGACCAGGCTGCCCTTCTCGACCGAGTACTTCGGCGGTTTCTCGTGGATGCGCTTGACGACCTTCTCCAGCACGCCGCCCGCGGTGCGGCACGAGTCGCCTCCGGTGTAGATGGTGTTGACGCGGATCCCCAGATCGGGCGCCTTGCCCGTCAGCGCCGTGACGTCGCAGCTGCCGTCGTCGGCCTTGTCCTCGATCCGCGCCAGGCCGCCGACCGCGCCACTGGCCTTGGTCGCACCGCCGATCGCCGAACTGCCGAGCTGGACGGCGATCTTGATGGTCTTGCCACCGGCGTCCTTGACCTCGTTAGAGCACATGCCGAGGTCGATCGAGTTGACCCGCGGGCCGGCCGGGGTGCCGAGATCGGCGAGGGTCGCGTTGTCGACAAGTCCACAAGGGTCGACCAGCTGCAGCGCGGCCACGGTCACCGCCGGGTCCGTGATCGGGCCGTCGGGTGTCTGGTCGCCGCTGCCGGGCTGCGCCGCCACCGTCGTCCGCGCGAAGTTGGCTTTGCCGAGGTCAGGGCCACAGGCCGTGACGGCGCCGAGCACGAATAACCCGGCCAGGACAGTGCGGAACGCGCGAAGGGACACGCCGTGCACGTTAGCGGCCTGTCCCTTCGCGCGTGGTGACAATCTGCTTATTCGGTCTTCGGAACGTCCGTTTCCGCCGGCTCCGGCGACTCCGTCGGCTCGGTAATGATGATCGGCCGTACCTGCGCCCACAGGACGAAGAGCGCGGTGATCACGAGCATGCCGATCCCGGCCCACAGGTTGATGTTCACGTCGGCGGCCTTGGCGAGGTCGTCGTCCGTGGTGAACCAGATCCCCATGATCGTCAGCACCAGGCCGTAGACGCCGAGGAGCAACGCGATGATCAGCCGGATGTCGAACGCACCGGCGCCGCGCGGGCGGGAGGAAGATTCCGTGCTCATGAGCTTTCCCTCCTAGAACAGAATGTTCAGACCGATGGTGATGACCAGGACTATGCCCGCCAGCACACCGGGCTTGCGGTACCAGCCCGCGTTCTCGCCGGTGGATTCGTGCGTGCGGGTTTCCTTCGGTGTCAGCGAGTAGACCAGCCCGGTGAGCTCGCTTTCCGGTTTCGGGGTGGTCACCAGAGAAATCACCACACTGGCCACGATGTCCACCACGAACGCCACCCCGGCCGCGACGAAACTGATGCCCTGTCCGGTCAAGCCGAGGATCTCCGCCTGGGACAAGCCCCAGACCGTGACCGCCGAAACCGTACCGAGCACCAGGCCGACCCAACCGGCCGTCGGCGTCATCCGCTTCCAGAACATGCCGAGGATGAAGGTGGCGAACAGCGGCGCGTTGAAGAAGGAGAACAGGTCCTGCAGGTAGTTCAGGATATTGCCGGAGTTCGACGCGATGAACGCCGTCCCGATCGCCGCCACCGTGCCGAGCGCGGTGATGATGCGGCCGAACCGGAGGTAATAGCCGTCCGGCCGGTCCTTCTTGATGTAGGTCTGCCAGAGGTCGTAGGTGAAGACCGTGTTGAAGGCGCTGAGGTTCGCCGCCATCCCGGCCATGAAGGACGCCAGCAGACCGGCGATCGCGACCCCGAGCATGCCGTTGGGCAGCAGGTCCCGCATCAGCAGCAGCAACGCGTTGTTGAAGGTGACGCCGCTTTCCGCGGTCCCGCCCTCCATCAGCGTCGGCTTGTCCTGGATGTACTCGGTGACCGTGACCGCGGCGATCATGCCGGGGATGATCACGATGAACGGCACCAGCATCTTCGGGAACGCGCCGATGATCGGCGTCCGGCGCGCGGCCGACATGCTCTTCGACGCCATCGCGCGCTGGACCTCGACGAAGTTCGTCGTCCAGTACCCGAAGGAAAGCACGAAACCGAGGCCGAAAACGAGGCCCAGGACGGAAAGGAAGCTGTTGCCGAAGCCGGTGAGGTTGTCACCCGGCCACGAATGGAGCTGCTCCGGACCGCCGGGGCTGTTGGTGACCTTGTCGACCAGGCCCTGCCAGCCGCCGACCTTGACCAGGCCGACGATCGTCAGCGGCAGCAACGCGGCCACGATCACGAAGAACTGCAGGACCTCGTTGTAGATCGCGGCGGAAAGGCCGCCGAGCGCGGTGTAGGAAAGCACGATGATCGCCGCGATGATGATGGAAACCCAGAGCGGCCAGCCGAGCAGCAGGTTCACCACGCTGGCGAGCAGGAACAGGTTCGCGCCGGCGATGAGGATCTGCGCGGTCGCGAAACTGATGCCGTTGACCAGATGCGCCGGTTTGCCGAAGCGGCGCCGCATGAATTCGGGAACACTGCGCACTTTCGAGCCGTAGTAGAACGGCATCATCACGATGCCGAGGAACAGCATCGCCGGGATCGCGCC
>NZ_DASYMU010000091.1:0-90225 GCF_036008905.1 Amycolatopsis sp.
ATCGACCCGCTGGCCAAGCCACGCCCGGTCGACGAGTTCGGCCGGGAGGACACCCGCACTCTGGAACAGCGGCGCGGTGATGCCTTCGCCGAGGTCGTGCTGCTGGCGACCAAGTCTCCTGACCGTCCGCTGGTCGGCGGAGACCGGGCCCTGATCATCGTCACGATCAGTCTCGACGAGCTGGAACGCCGGACAGGTGAGGCGTTCATCGACGGCATCGGCTACACCAGCATCGCGCACCTGCGACGCCTCGCCTGCGATGCGAACGTCGTCCCGGCCGTGCTGGGCACCCGCGGCGAGGTGCTGGATCTGGGCCGCGCGCGACGGACCGTGGCCCCGGCACAGTTCCGGGCCCTGGTGACCCGGGATCGGGGCTGCGCCCGACCGGGCTGTCACCGCAGGCCCCGCTACTGCCAGGCACATCACGTGACGGAATGGGCCGACGGCGGCCTGACAGACCTGGGCAACACGGTGCTGCTGTGCCTGTTTCACCATATGGAGGTGCATCACGGTGGGTGGTCGATCCGGATGGTGCACGGGATCCCGGAGTTCATCCCGCCGAAGTGGCTGGATCAGGAACAGGTCCCGATCCGCAACCTCGCCCATGTTCTCCCCCATGAGCAGGCCGCCTGACCGCGATGACCTTGACCGTCATCGCGGCCAGCGGCCTGCCCGGGACCTCAACCAGAGTCACCCCAAGCACTAAGCGCTGGAAGTGCGGCGGCGTCACCACCGGCGGCGGGGTGAGCAGAGGTTCCATGCCGGATGGGTGTTTTCGCTGCCGCAAGCCTCACCAAGGTAATGCGGGGAGCGAAAACCACCCCCAAAGCCGAAACCACTAAATCTTAGGCCGGTACCAGACTTCAGGGCGGCCGACCTGGCCGTAGCGGGGTTCGCGTTGCGCCAAACCGTTGTCCGCCAAGTACTCCAGGTAACGCCGGGCCGTGACGCGCGCGGCTCCGATGACGGTCGCGGCAGCACCGGCGGACAAGCCTTCGGGGGCGGCGGCCAGCGCCTCGGTGATCGCTTCGAGCGTCTGGACACTCATCCCTTTGGGCAGCGACTGCTGATCCGACGTCCGCAGCGCGGCGAACGCCCGGTCGATCGCGGCCTGCCCGGTGGCCTCCCCCGCCTGCCCGACGCTCTGCCGGAACTCCGCGTACCGCTCCAGTTTTTCGCGCAGTGAAGCGAAAGTGAACGGCTTCAGCAGATACTGGACGACGCCGACCGACACCGCCGCCTTCACCACGGCCAGGTCCCGCGCCGAGGTCACCGCGATCACGTCGACCGGGTTGCCCGCCGCGCGCAACGACCGGCACACCGCGAGACCGTGCGTGTCGGGCAGATAGAAGTCGAGCAGCACGAGGTCGACGGACTCCCGCTCGCAGAACCGCAGCGCGTCCCCGCCCGAGTGCACCACCCCGGCGACGGTGAACCCGGCTATGCGCTCGACGTACACCCGGTGCGCCTCCGCGGCCACCGGTTCGTCCTCCACCACGAGCACCCTGATCATCGGCCGCCTCCTCGCCGCAGCGGCAGCCGCACGGTGAACACCGCGCCGACGTCGCGCCCGACTTCGATGGTGCCGCCGTAACGCCGCACGGCTTGCCCGACCAGTGCCAACCCCAGGCCGTGCCCGACGGGACTGTCGGCGGGTTTCGTGGACCAGCCGCGCTGGAAGACCTCGGACACCGAGTCATCCGGCAGTCCCCGGCCGGTGTCGGCGACCCGCAGGAACAGTTCGCCATCGCCGGTGCGTGCGGTGACGGTGACGCGCGGGCGTCCGTCGCGCTCCCCAGCGCCTTCGATCGCCGCGTCGAGCCCGTTGTCGATGAGGTTGCCGAGGATCGTGACGAGGTCCCGCGCGGAGACGCCACTGTCGACGTCGTCGATCGCGGTGTCCGGGGTCAGTGTCAGCTCAGCACCGCGTTCGCTCGCCTCGGCCGCTTTCCCCAGCAACAACGCCGCCAGCACCGGCTCGGAAACAGCGCCGACGACCCTGTCCGTGAGCTGCTGTGCGATCTCCAGTTCCGCGGTCGCGAATTCGACGGCCTGTTCGGCTTTCCCGATCTCCACGAGCGAAACGACGGTGTGCAACCGGTTCGCGGCTTCATGCGCCTGGGAACGCAGGGATTCGGCGAAGCCGCGGACGGTGTTCAGTTCACCGGTCAGCGTCTGCAGTTCGGTGTGGTCCCGCAGGGTCACCACCGTGCCCATCGCGCGATCACGGGACCGCACCGGGCCGGTGTTGACCACCAGTACGCGATTTTCCGTCACGTGGATCTCGTCGGAGCGCGGTTCGGCGGCGGTGAAGGCCACCTCCAGCTCGGGCGGCAGGCCCAGTTCGGCGACCGGCGTGCCCACCAAGTCCGCTGTGGATCCGAGCAGTTCCCTCGCGCCGTCGTTGCACAGCGCGACCCGGCCGTCACGGTCGATCAGCACGACGCCTTCACGGACGGCGTGCAGCACCGCTTCGTGGTACTCGAACATGCTGCTCAGTTCCGCCGGAGCCACACCCCGCGTCTGACGTCGTAGCCGCGCGCTCACCAGGAGGCTGCCCGCGAACCCGACGACCAGCACCGAACCGGCGACGGCGAACAACGTCCACAGCCGTTCGCGGAGCTCCGCGGAGATCGCGTCGACCTTGATCCCGACCGCCACCATCGCCACCACGCGGCGCTGGGCGTCGAACACCGGCACCACAGCACGTTCCGACGGCCCGAGCGTGCCGGTGTAGGTCTCGATGAGCCTCTCGCCCGCCAGCGCCTGCGCGGTGCTGCCGAGGAACCGCTGGCCGATCAGCGTCGGGGTCGGGTGGGTGAACCGCACGCCGTCGGTGTTCATGATGGTGACGAAATCGATCTTCGTGTCCTTGCGGACTTCCTCCGCGAACGGCTGGAGCGACGCACTCGGGTCCGGTGTGGACAGTGCCGCCAGCAGGCTCGGGGAATCGGCGACCGTGGTCGCGATCGCGGCGACCTGATCGCGCGCCCGGTTGCTGGTGGCGCTGCTCGCGTCGACGTAGGCGAGCACGAAACCGGCGGCGACCAGGGCGCCGACTATCACGACCTGCAGCACGAGTAGCTGCCTGGCCAGGCTCCAGCGGCGGCGCGGCTTCGTCGGCACCCGCCAATACCAGCACACCCGGCCGGGTCCCGGTCGATAGGACACCCGAACCCGTGTACTCAATGAACACAACCGTGACCTGGCTCATACCGACCCGCATAGTCACCCCAACCCAAGGATTCCTTTGAGCTGGAGGCAACGGTGCCTACACCGCAGATTTCGGACGCCCCGCCGCGTCGCGACAAGATGCACTATCTGTACATGGCGGTGATCGCCGCTGTCGTACTCGGCGTCATCGTCGGTTTCGTCGCCCCCGAGTTCGCCAAGGAACTCAAGCCGCTCGGCACCGGGTTCGTCAACCTGATCAAGATGATGATCTCGCCGATCATCTTCTGCACCATCGTGCTCGGCATCGGCTCCGTCGCGAAAGCGGCGAAGGTCGGCAAGGTCGGCATCATGGCGCTCGTCTACTTCATGGTGATGTCGACGTTCGCGCTGGCGATCGGCCTGGTCGTCGGCAACCTGCTGCACCCGGGCGAAGGCCTGCAGCTCAGCGCGTCCGCCGCGGCGAAGGCACAGGAGCAGGCCGAGGGCGCCGCCGGCGGTGTCGAGTTCCTGCTCGGCATCATCCCGACGAGCCTGGTCTCGGCGTTCACCGCAGGCTCGGTCCTGCAGACGCTGCTCGTCGCCGTGCTCGCCGGGTTCGCCCTGCTGAAGCTCGGCAAGGCAGGCAAGCCGATCCTGCGCGGACTGGAGCACATCCAGCGTCTCGTGTTCCGCATCCTCGCGATGATCATGTGGGCCGCCCCGGTGGGCGCGTTCGGCGCGATCGCCGCCGTGGTCGGCGAAACCGGTTGGGGCGCCTTGAAGAGCCTCGCCGTGATCATGATCGGCTTCTACGCAACCTGCCTGGTGTTCGTGTTCGGTGTGCTCGGCACGGTGCTGTGGCTCGGCGCCAGGGTCAACATCCTGAGCCTGCTCAGGTATCTGGCCCGCGAGTTCCTGCTGATCGTGTCGACCTCGTCGTCCGAGTCGGCGCTGCCGCGGCTCATCGCCAAGATGGAGCACCTCGGAGTCAGCAGGCCCGTCGTCGGTATCACCGTCCCGACCGGCTACTCGTTCAACCTCGACGGCACCGCGATCTACCTGACGATGGCGACACTCTTCATCGCGTCGGCACAGGGCAGCCCGCTGGGCATCGGCGAGCAGATCTCCTTGCTGCTCTTCATGATCATCGCCGCGAAGGGCGCGGCCGGGGTCAGTGGCGCCGGTATCGCCACCCTCGCGGGCGGGCTGCAGTCGCACCGCCCGGACCTGGTCGACGGCGTCGGCTTCATCCTCGGTATCGACCGGTTCATGTCCGAGGCACGGGCGCTGACGAACTTCGCCGGCAACGCCGTGGCCACCGTCCTGATCGGTTCCTGGACGAAGGAGTTCGACCGGGACCAGGCCGAAGCCGTGTTCGCCGGCCGGGCCCCGTTCGACGAGACCACCCTGATCGACGACCACGAGCCCGCACCCCCGGGTCCGCAGGACGACGAACGGGAAACCGCGGCGGTCCGCTGACGCCGCAACGATGCCGTGGTGCGAGCGAAACCCCCCGTGCGCTCGCACCACGGCGTCGCCTTTGGACCGCCATCTGTCGACAGATGGCGGTCTCTTGGTTTCCAAGGGATCTCGCGGCTCAGGCGGACTTTTCCAGGTGGGTCCGGAGTCCTCGCCTGCCGCGCCGCATCATCAGCGCGTGGTTGGCGCGGAACACCGGGCGTGCCAACGGATCCAGCCGCCGCAGCAGCGGTTTGCACGCGACCACCTCCTGGGTGATCTCCAAGCGTGTTTCCTCGCCGGACCCGAGAACGAGTCCGGCGAGGAAGCCCTCAAGGTCGCCGCTGAGCTTGACGCGCAGCCGCCCGGCCCGCTCGTCCTGCTCGACGCGATGCATCCTGAGGACCAGCCGGTACGGCAGAGCCGCCCGGCAGATCAGTTCGGCCGTCTCGGCGTCGATCTGGCTCACCGATCGCACATCCGCCCACCAGACCGGATACGTCGCCAGATCGACGACCGCGTCGAAGACCACCTTCGGCGCGGCCGCGATCAGCCACGTGTTCCGGAACCGGTAGGAGCCACTCACCCCTGGCTCACACCGAGGCCGTGACGAGCTTCCGGCCGTCGAGTGTCACGACCTGGACCGACTGCACGTCATCCGGCGCGACCAATGCCGTGCCGTCGATCCCGGTGCCTTCCTTCTCACCCTTGGCCGACACCACCCAGCTACCGGCCTCGACCTGCTCGCCGTTTTTCGAGACGACGATCAGCTTGCACTTCTCGCCTTCCTTGATGCCCTGCACCGCGAGATGCACCTTGACCCAGCCGGCCGCGGGTGTGACCGTGGCCGCCAGGCGGGCACCTGTCCTCGCGTCGCTGCCTTCGATATTGCGGGTGCCGGCCACCGGTGTCGACGCCGAACTCGTCGCCGGTGGCGGTGTCGGCAGTCCACCGGCGGTGACGTCCGGAGCCGTTTGCCTGCCAAGGAAGATTCCCGCGCCCAGCGTCACGACGACGACCGCGGCCGCACCGGCGATCGCGAACAGCCGTGGCCGGCTCTGGGTCTGCGTCTGGGTCCTGAACTGCTGGGGCTGTTCCGCCCGCACCGCGCGGAGCGTGCGCTGAAGAAGCATGTCGCCGCCGTCGGGCGGCCCGTCGAGGAAGGCCTCGGGCGGGATCTCGTCGAGGTCGTCGCGGAGCACGCTCAGCTCGTCGACTTCCTGCCGGCACGACGGGCAGGTGGCGAGGTGTGCTTCGAACTCGGCCGCCTCGCCGGCTTCGAGCGCACCGAGGACGTAGGCGCCCAGTTGCGCTTGGTCGTGATCAACGGCGCTCATCGAGCCACCTCCGTTCCTTTGGTCGACATCGTGGCTCTCAGCGCACGCAAGCCGTAGTAACACCTTGATTTCACGGTACCCGGCGCGACGCCCAAAGCCTCGGCGGTTTCCGCGACCGTCTTGCCGCCGTAGTAGATCTCCACCAGCACTTCACGGTGCTCCGGGGACAGGCTGTCCATGGCGCCGAGCACCGTCATCGAATCGACGACCGTCTGCGCGTGGTCGCGCTGGATGGCCGGGGATTCGGCGGGTTCCTCGACTTCCTGCGGCCGCGAAGCCCGCGCCCGGACCTTGTCCGTGATGATGTTCCGCGCCACGGTCAGCAACCAGCCGCGGACCGAGCCCTTACCGTTTTCGAGGTCGTCGGCGTGTTTCCACGCTCGAACCAAAGTCTCCTGGACGACATCCTCGGCAGCGGCACGATCACCGGTGAGCCTGGTCGCGTATGCGAGCAAGCTCCGTCCGTGCTCTTCGTACAAGTGCCGGATCAGGTCTTCGCCCTTGGCCCGCTTGGGCCGCCAGCCGCCGATCGCCACCCGGGTCCTCTCGCCTGTGTGCTTGGTCGGCGAGGACGTTACTGCAAGACGGATGGCGAACGTCGATCGATGGCCCTCAAGTGCAGCCGCTGATGTACTCATCGGCACCTCACCCCCTGGGAGTCACGCTGCGGACTTCGGTGGCGTTCAGTAGCCGTAACCACCACTGCCCGTATCCGCCGTTGCGGAACTCGGCGGCGTCGCCGTCTGACCTGCCTTTCCGCCGTCCGGCTTCGCGGCGAACCAGGTGCCCTGGACACCCTGGCCGTTGGCCTGGCCCGGGGCGGTGTCTTTCACGTACTCGTACAACGGC
The DNA here is from genome assembly GCF_036008905.1 of Amycolatopsis sp. Lineage (GTDB taxonomy): Bacteria > Actinomycetota > Actinomycetes > Mycobacteriales > Pseudonocardiaceae > Amycolatopsis. Next base: position 6,798 of record NZ_DASYMU010000091.1, read on the forward strand.
CGGCCGTCGAGCGTGACCTGCTTGGTGCCGTCCTTGCGGGTGACTTCGCCGATGAGGCTCTTGTCGATGCCCTGGACGGAAGTGGCGGAGTCGGCGAGGACCGGCGGCCACAGTGCGGCGCACTGGCCATCGCAGTTGGAGACCGATGGGTTCACGGTGTCGTCGTCGAAGCGGTACAGCGTCTTGCCGTCCGCGCCGGTGACCACGTTGCCGAGGTCGCCGACCATGGTGGCCGCCAGTCCGGCGCCACCGCCCGCCGCCTGCTTCGGGGCGGCCGCGGAGGTACCGGAATCGCCAGCGCCACATGCGGAGAGCAGGGCCAGGCCGGTCAGGGCCGTGGCGGAAACAAGGGCGAAGCGGACGCGGATCATCGAAACCTCCTACTGAGGAGCCTCCGCAATGGATAGCGACGACCTCCTGATACCTAGAACACGGACGGCCCGCCGGACTGGTTCATCAGGTTCCGAAGGTTTTTTGTGACGGCCAACGGTCACCTCCGCGCCGCACGTAGTCGGCCGGGGATACCTCGGTTGTTCACCCGCTCGGTCGAAGCTTGCGCGGCTATCCCCGGTCAGGCCAGCGAGGAGCTCCATTCATGGGTCATCACCACCACGGCGATCACCACCACCATCACCATCACGACGACCAGGCGGTCGAACTGCCGCCGACGCTGGACACCGCGGTGCACGACGAGGAGCTGAGCCCGGCGGAACTGTCACGGCGCTCGATGTTCCGCCGGACGGGCCTGCTCGGTGCCGGTCTGGGTGCCGCGGGTGTGCTCAGCGGCACGGCGACCGCGGCCGCGACGGGCGGATCGCAGGGCAGGCCTCCCGCCGAGCAGCGCCCCGGCAAGCTGCAATGGCTCGCCGGTGACCACCACATCCACACGCAGTACAGCGACGACGGCAAGTACCGCGTCATCGACCAGGCCCGGCACGCCAACGCCTACGGCCTCGACTGGATGGTCGTCACCGACCACGGCACCATCACGCACGCCAAGATCGGCGTCGAGAAGGTCAACCCGGACATCGTCGCGGCCCGCCGGGAGATCCCGAGCACGCTCGTGTTCCAGGGCCTGGAGTGGAACATCCCCGGCGCCGAGCACGGGACGGTGTTCGTGCACCCGGGCGGGAACGAGGTGTCCACCCTCAAGGAGTTCGAGAACGCCTTCGACGAGCGGGGCAAGAACCCGGACGACGGTGTCCCCGCCAATGAGGCTCTGGCCATCGCCGGGATCAACTTCCTGGCCGACGCCGTCCGCCGGAACAAGGTGCGCGACGCGCTGTTCCTGGCCAACCACCCGGCCCGCCGGGGCATCGACTCACCCCACGAGATCCGCGGCTGGCGTGACGCGCAGCCCCGCATCGCCGTCGGCATGGAGGGCGCGCCGGGTCACCAGGCCGGTGGCATCAAGACGCCGTTCGGCATGGGCAAGGCCCGCGGGCTCTACGACAACAACCCGAGCGCGGCGTCGTTCCCCGGCTACCCGTTGGAGAGCTACCGCACCTACGGCGGTTTCGACTGGATGACGTCGACCGTCGGCGGGCTGTGGGACAGCCTGCTCGCCGAGGGCAAGCCGTGGTGGATCACCGCCAACTCCGACTCGCACAACATCATCGGCGACGTCGCCACGCGGGGGCCGGACAGCAACTTCGAGGCCAACGGCCGGTACAACGACCCGGTCTACGGCGGCTCGCCGGACTTCGGCGTCGGCGACTTCTGGCCCGGCTACTACAGCCGGACCCATGTCGGCGCCACCGGTTTCGCCTACGCCGCGGTGATGGACGGGATCCGCGCCGGCCGCGTCTGGGTCGACCACGGCGGCCTGATCAGCGGCCTGGACCTGCAACTGCGCACGGCCGACCGCTGGCACCAGTCCAGCACCACGATCGGCGGGGTCCTGCACGCGCGGCGCGGCACGCCCGTCGAGCTCGTCATCACCGTCGACCTGGCGAACAACCCCAACTGGGCGCAGTACCTGCCGGTGCTGGCGCGGCTCGACGTGATCCAGGGTTCGGTGACCGGCGCGGCCGCCGACCGCGACACCTTCACCACACCGAAGACGAAGGTCGTCAAGTCGTTCGAGGTCGGCAAGTCCACCGGGACGGTGACGTTCACCTACTCGCTGGGCGCGCTAGACAAGCCGGTCTACGTGCGGGTGCGCGGCACCGACGGCAACCGCACCGCGCCGGGCCTGCTCGGCGCGGCGGTCGACCCGTCGGGCCCCGCGCTCGACGTCATCGGCGACGCCGACCCGTGGAAGGACCTCTGGTTCTACAGCAACCCGATCTGGGCCCTGCCGGTATGACCGCGGTGTTCGGGCTCGACGCGGGTTCGGGCAGCCTGCGCGACGCCGACCACCTGATCCAGGAACAGCGGGACCGGCTCGGTCTGCCGCCGGAGACGATCGCGTGCACGCATTTCGTGCGGGCGGCCAGGCCGCACGTGGCGGTGTCGTTCCAGCTCCCGCCGGGCTTCTCTCCCGACGCTTGGTGGGAACCGCTCAGCGCGCTGGGCGTCGGGGTTTCCTGGGAGGGACGGCGGACCGGGCCGGTGGAGCTTTCCACGGGCGCGGCCGACGCGGCCGCCGAACTGGCGGGCAAGCAGGGCGGCCGGGCTGTGGTCTATCCGGGCGTGGACCGGCTTGTCGGCGAAGTCACCGTCGGGCAACTGCTCGACGAGTCGGCCATCGACCGGGTCGTCGTACTGGCCGGGCAGGGCGAACCCGCACCGGAAGCCGTGGTGCACACGCGTGACCACGTGCGGCCGGAGTGGCGGGACGGGCAGCTGACGCTGATGACGGCTCCGGCTCCCGACGGCGCTTTCGTGCCGTTCGAGGTGCCGGACCCGACGCCCTGCTGCGCCGACCACGGCTGACCGCTCGTGAGTGGCTACGAGGGTTAGAACACTCGTAGCCACTCACGAGCCACCCACCCGGCCGCCCGTTACTGCTCTACTTGAGCACCTCTTTGAGGAACTGCCCGGTGTAGCTCTCCTCGACCGACGCCACGAACTCCGGCGTCCCGTCGGCGACCAGCATGCCGCCACCGGAACCACCCTCGGGACCCATGTCGATGACCCAGTCCGAGGTCTTGATGACGTCGAGGTTGTGCTCGATCACGATCACCGAGTTCCCCTTGTCCACCAAGCCGTTGATCACGCCGAGCAGCTTGCGGATGTCCTCGAAGTGCAGCCCCGTGGTCGGCTCGTCGAGCACGTAGACCGTCTTGCCGGTCGACCGCTTCTGCAGCTCGCTGGCGAGCTTCACGCGCTGCGCCTCACCACCGGAGAGCGTGGGCGCGGGCTGCCCGAGCCGCACGTAGCCGAGGCCGACGTCGACGAGGGTCGCCAGGTGCCGGTGGATCGCCTTGATCGGCTCGAAGAACTCGGCCGCCTCCTCGATCGGCATGTCGAGGATGTCCGACACGGTTTTGCCCTTGTAGTGCACCTCAAGGGTTTCCCGGTTGTACCGCGCGCCCTTGCAGACCTCGCACGGCACGTAGACGTCCGGCAGGAAGTTCATCTCGATCTTGATCGTGCCGTCACCGGTGCACGCCTCGCAACGGCCGCCCTTGACGTTGAACGAGAACCGGCCCGGCTGGTAACCGCGGACCTTCGCCTCGACCGTGGACGCGAACAGCTTGCGCACGTGATCCCACACGCCGGTGTACGTCGCCGGGTTGGACCGTGGGGTGCGCCCGATCGGGCCCTGGTCGACGCGGACGAGCTTGTCGACCTCCTCGAGTCCCTTGATCCTGGTGTGCCTGCCCGGCACCTGACGCGCGCCGTTGAGTTTGTTCGCCAGCACTGTGCCGAGGATGTCGTTGACCAGCGTCGACTTCCCGGAACCGGAAACCCCGGTGACCGAGACGAGACAGCCCAGCGGGAACGACACGTCGATCCCGCGCAGGTTGTGCTCGCGCGCGCCGACGACGGTCAGCATGCGCTTCTTGTCGATCGGGCGGCGCTCTTCCGGGATCGGGATGAACCGGCGGCCGGACAGGTAATCCCCGGTGAGGGATTCCTTGTTGCGCAACAGCTTCTTGAACGGCCCGCTGTGCACGATGTACCCGCCGTGCTCACCGGCGCCGGGGCCGATGTCGACCACCCAGTCGCTGCTGCGGATGGTGTCCTCGTCGTGCTCGACGACGATCAGCGTGTTGCCGAGGTCCCGCAGCCGGACGAGCGTCTCGATCAGGCGGTGGTTGTCGCGCTGGTGCAGCCCGATGGACGGCTCGTCGAGCACGTACAGCACACCCACGAGACCCGACCCGATCTGCGTGGCGAGCCGGATGCGCTGCGCCTCGCCACCGGAGAGCGTTCCCGACGCCCGATCCAGCGACAGGTACGTGAGGCCGACGTCGAGCAGAAAGCGCAGCCGCGCCTGGATCTCCTTGAGCACCGCGCCCGCGATCATCGCGTCACGCTGGTTGAGCACGAGGTCGTCGAGGAACTCCGACGCCTCCGAGATGGAGAGCGCGCAGACCTCGGCGATCGAGCGGTCGCCCCGGGTGTTGTGCTCGAGGGTGACCGCGAGGATCTCCGGCTTGAGCCGAGTGCCCTGGCACGCCGGGCACGGGACCTCCCGCATGTAGCCCTCGTAGCGCTCCCGCATCTGCTCGGACTCGGTCTGCTCCTGGCGGCGCTCCAGGAACGGGATCACGCCCTCGAAGTTCGCGTAGTACGAACGTGTCCGGCCGTAGCGGTTCTTGTAGCGGACGTGGACCTGCTCGTCGACACCGTGCAGGACGGCCTTCTGGATCTTCGCCGGCAACCGACGCCACGGCGTGTCCATCCGGAAGCCCATGGCCTCGGAAAGCGATTCGAGCAGACGCTGGAAGTAGTCCGCCGTCTGCCCGCCGGCCCACGGCGCGATGGCCCCGCCGCCGAGCGTCTGCTCGTCGTCCGGGACGACCAGCTCCGGGTCGACCTCCTTGCGGATGCCGAGCCCGGTGCACTCCGGGCAGGCGCCGTACGGCGAGTTGAACGAGAACGACCTCGGCTCGAGATCCTCGATTGCCAGCGGGTGTCCGTTGGGGCAGGCGAGGTTCTCCGAGAAGCCGCGCACGCGGTGCGGGTCGTTCTCGGGGAGGTCCACGAAGTCGAGCTCGACCATGCCGTCGGCCAGGCCGAGCGCGGTCTCGATGGAGTCGGTGAGCCGCTGCTTCGAGCTCGCCTTGACCGCCAGCCTGTCGATGACGACGGCGATCTGGTGCTTCTCCTGCTTCTTCAGCTTCGGCGGGTCGGTCAGCGCGTGGACCGTGCCGTCGATGAGCGCACGGGCGTACCCCTGCTGCTGCAGGTTCGAGAAGAGGTCGACGTACTCCCCCTTGCGGCCGCGCACGACCGGGGCGAGCACCTGGAAGCGGGTGCCCTCCTCCATCTCGAGCACCTGGTCCACGATCTGCTGCGGGGTCTGCTTGCTGATCCGCTCGCCACACGTGGGGCAGTGCGCCTTGCCGGCGCGCGCGTACAGCAGCCGCAGGTAGTCGTAGACCTCGGTGATCGTGCCGACCGTCGAACGCGGGTTGCGCGAGGTGGACTTCTGGTCGATCGACACCGCCGGCGAAAGCCCCTCGATGAAGTCGACGTCGGGCTTGTCCATCTGTCCGAGGAACTGGCGCGCGTACGCGGACAGCGACTCGACGTACCGGCGCTGCCCTTCCGCGAAGATGGTGTCGAACGCCAGGCTCGACTTGCCGGACCCGGACAGGCCGGTGAAAACGATGAGGCTGTCCCGCGGCAGGTCGATGTCGACACCGCGGAGGTTGTGCTCGCGGGCGCCGCGAACAACGAGGCGATCAGCCACGCCAGGTCCCTTCAGATCTATTCATACTTCTACCTGGTCTACGAATGCCTCGGAAGCAGCTAGACCCCCGGGCCCCACCATGCTAAGTCGGACCACCGACAGAAACCGGAGACGTCCCGGCCGGGGGCGCCTCCACCTGCTCTTTCAACGCCGGCGACGGCGCTTTTACTTCCCGAAACCCGGCCAGCCGGCGATGGACGGGACGCTCCACCAGCACCGTCAGGAGCCATCCCGCGAGCACCGCGGCGACCAAGACTATGGGCAGCCGCTCCCACCCCGTGGCCCCGGCGCCGAGCAGGACCCGCGCCAGGATGTAGCCGAGCTCCTGATGGACCAGATAGACACCGTAAGAGATGCCCGCGAGCCAGCTGATGACCGGGGTCAACCGGCGCAGCCATGGCAGGTCCCAGTCCGGCCCCTTCGCCGCCGCGCAGAGGGCGAGCAACATCACCGCGAATCCCACGATCGAGGGAACCCTGGCCGCGTCCACCGGCAGCGCGTAGTGCAGCGGATACATGTTCAGATCCTGCGCGGCCACCGTCGCGACCAGCAACAGCGCCAGGTGCCAGTGCCGCAGCCGCCCCTTCGCCCACAACCAGACCGCTATCCCGATCGCGAACGAGTGCACCCGGTGCAGCCCGAGGCCGAAGATCATGGTGACCGCCCAGTCGGGGGTGTCCAGCGGCTGGAAGACGACGAACCGGATCAGCAACGGTCCGACGATGAGCGCCCAGATCACCGCCACGACCACGAAATCCGTCCGCCACCGCCGGGGCCACAGCAGAGCGGCCGCGGTGAACGCCATGATCTGCACCGGCAGTGTCCAGTAGGACCCGTCGAGCCACTGGAAATCCGTCGACCAGCTCTGGATCATGGCGAGGTTCGCGAACAGGTCGACCACCGACGGCTCGTACCACGGCGGGGCGTCGGGAAGGTTCTGCCGGTTGAACCACGCGGCCGCGAACCGCATGACGACGTAGGTGAGCACCACGGCCACGAAGTACGCGGGCAGCAGCCGGGCGACCTTCTTCCACAGCCACCGCCCCGGCTTTCCCTTGCGCAGGCTCGCGCACACGAAATACGCGGAGACCACGAGGAGGATCGAGGCGCCGTACTGCGCGTCGACGCTGAAGGGATACCCCGCGAGCTCGGGGTGCTGAATCCTCGACTGGTGCGTGATGTGCCCGAGCATCACCGAAAGCAACGCGACGACCCGGATGATGTCCCAGCTGATCCGCCTGGTCGTGCGCTGCCCGGCGGGCGAAGGGGGATTCGGCACTATCGTCCTGGGGCTCGGAGCGTCGGGAGTTCCGAGAGTACGTGGCCAAGCTGTGACCAACTTGTGCGGGTGGAACTGGCCGGAGCTACGCGACTACCGTATGAGAGGTGAACGTCGTTGAGGAATACACGGGCCACGTCGAGCCGGGCGGCGATGCCGCACGCCGCACCCTGGCCGCGCTGACCATCACGAAACTGTCCGTCGGCCCGATGGACAACAACGCCTATCTGCTCGTGTGCCGCGAGACCAACGAAGCACTGTTGATCGACGCCGCGAACGACCCCGAACGCATCTCGGACCTGATCGGCCACGGCGCCGATCGTCCCGCCTTGCGCACCGTCGTGACCACCCACCAGCACGCCGACCACTGGCAGGCACTGGGCGCCGTCGCCGGCGCGAACGGCTCGAACACCGCCGCCCACCCCCTGGACGCCGAGCCCCTGCCGATCCCGCCGGACTTCCTGGTGGAGCACGGGGATTCGCTGAAGGCGGGCACCTGTGCACTCGAGGTTATCCACCTTCGCGGGCACACCCCGGGGTCGATCGCCCTGCTGTACCGGGATCCCGAAGGCCACGGCCACCTGTTCACCGGCGACTCGCTGTTCCCCGGCGGTGTCGGCAAGACCGGCTCGCCGGAACTGTTCACGTCACTGCTGGACGACGTCTCGGAACGGCTCTTCGACGCGCTGCCCGACGACACCTGGGTCTACCCGGGCCACGGCGACGACACCACGCTGGGCGCCGAAAAGCCGAAACTCGCCGAATGGCGCGAACGCGGCTGGTAGGTGCGGCAAATACACTGCAAAAAGGTGTATTCAGTTGCACAAGCGAGGGACTCATCAGGATCCCGCGGTGGCACGGTATGCCGAGTTCAGCCGGCTAGGCCGTGTCCTGTAAGTCTCGCTCGCGGTCTCCGCGCCCAGACTCACAGGACACGACCTAAGCCGTCCAGCAGGTCGACATAGCCGTTGCTGGCTTCCCCAAGCTCATCGGCGACCGCGGTGAACTTGCCCGGCGACCATCTGCGGTCTTCGTATGCCCGGGTCCGCTCGCGCAGCGCACCCAAACTGACCGCGAGATCGTCTTCGAGCCGGGCACGAAATTCGTCAGGCGCCGGAGCTGAAATCCGGACTTCCTCACCTCGCCCTTCGCTCAGCGCCTGCAGCGCGTCCGCATCGAGGCCGGTCCGCCGGTCCCAAAAGAGCGCAGGCCGGCTGAGGTAATGGTTCCAAACCGGCGCCTGCGCCGATCGCCACAGAGTGACAATAGGATGCTTCGCGGCCCGGGTGAAATTCTCCCAGTGTTCGGAGCCGTTCGGCTTGACCAGCCACGGCACGTCCTCGACGGGAAGATCGACGACAACTGCCACCGTCACCCACTCGATGTCGCGTGGCATGCCGAGAATCTCTTGCGCCGCCCAGAGTTGGGTGACCGGCAATGCGTACTTCGCCGCTGGTGAGGCGGCAAGGTCACTGCTAGCCTGCGCCAGTTCCCCCAGATTGCGTATCGCGGTCGACCACTTCACCCATCGCAGCCTAGTGTCCTGCACAATGGCGGCGCCCAGATGAACACCCGGCCGGCTTGGCGACCATCCGCACATACAAGCGTTGAAACGGGAGTGAGCTGAAGTACACCCGATCGGAGCTATTTGCGGCCGAGGGCGTTGCGTTTCACCCCGGAGCGGCGAACATGTCTTAACGGATAGGTCGTGAACATGAACGCACTCAGCGCATCCACGAGACGGCTTCGTCTCCCGGCAGCCTTCGCTCTCGCTGTGGGCACCATGCTCGCCGCCTGCTCGCCCGCCGCGGCTCCTGTTCCGCCCCCCACTGTGGCGGCGCCGCCACCCGTCGCACCGCCCGCTCCCTCGCTCACCGAACACAAGGTCGCCGTGTCCGTCTCCGGTGATCCCGGCACGATCTTCCGCGTCCACGGCGAGGTCTTCGGCGACACCGGCGGCGTCGACCTCCCGCCGGCAGGCACCGACTCGGCGGCCTTCACCACCACGAAGTCCGTCAGCCAACTGGACCTCGGCGTCACCGTGGTCGGCGACAACGCCGCCTGTTCGATCACCTTCGACGACCAGCAGATCGCGGCGCCGGTCACCGCGCCGGACGCGACCGCGGCGGTCTGTTCGACGAGGTCGGCGTAGGGCTCATTTCTTCGCCCGGTCCATCACCTCCTCCGAGGTCAATGGGCTCTGCGGGTGATGACTCAGGCAGAACGGCGCACGTACCTTCTGGAAGCCGATGCCTTCGCCGGTGACGTAGAACTCCCCGGGCGGCATCAGGCCCAGATCGGGCAGGTCCCGGCCTTTGTTGCGAGCGAGGTCTTTCGCCGCTTCGATATGGGACGGCGCGTTCTGACGGCCGAAGAACTGGGTGGTCGCGTTGCCGGAGATGCGGTTGTGCACGGCTTTCGGCGCTTGCGTGGCGAGGATCAGGCCGAGGCCATACTTACGGGCTTGGGAAGCGAGCTGGATACTGCTTTCCGTGCTCGCCGTGCGGGTGGTGGAGGGAGCGAGGTCCTGGGCCTCGTCCATTACCAGCAGCCCCCCGAGCGGCCGGTCCACCACAGGATGTCGTTTGACCCAGGCGAACAGTTCCATCTGCAGCCGGTTGACGAAGCTCTGCCTTTCCTCCAGCGAAGACAACCCGTCGAGGCTGACGACCGACACGCGCGCGTTCTTACCCGGAGAAGGGGCTAGCAGCTCACCCGGATCCACGGGATCCGCGGTCTCCCGCAGGAACGGTTCGATGACCTTCGCCGCCCTCAGTGTTTCCGCCAGCTCCGCGGCGATGGTGGTCGCGTTCTGGAGCTCGCTGATCTGCTCCGGCAGGTCGGAGAGGACGTTGATGAGACCGTCCAAGCTCCGGCCGCCCGACTTCCCGTAGTAGGCCAGTGCCGAGGTCAGCACCGCCTTGCCTTTCCTCGCCTTGTCGGTGTTCGCCATGACTCGCGCGCTCGGGGCGAGTGACGCGACGGCTGACTGGACGGCGAAAGTGAAGTCGTCGACGTCGTCCGCCACGCTGGCGAAATCAGGCAGCGGCGGGAAGACAAGCGGCCGTCCGGACGCCTTTCCCGGCGTCCAGATCACCACATCGGTTTCCCGCAGATACCTTTCGGCCTTGGCCTCGTCACCGGCGTTCCAGCCGGTCGGGGCCTGCGGCCACCGGTCGCCGAGCCGGGCGAGGTCGTTGTTGGGGTCGAGCACGATCGAGGAGACACCCAGCAGCGCGCATTCCTCGACCAGCCGTCGGATGAGCACGGTTTTGCCCGAGCCCGACCCGGCGAAGATCACCACGTGCTTGCGGAGTGATGCCAGCGGGACACTCACGGACTTCTGGTCGGCCACCAGCCGTCCCACCGGCACCTGTGGGCCGTCTGACTCCTTGTCGATCACCACCGGCTGAGCGGTCACGGCGGCCTCAACCGTCTCCGCCGTCCCGGCCGGGAGCACCGCGGTGAACAACTCCGTTCCGGTGGCGGGCCTGCGAGCGGCGAGCCAGTCGTGCAGTCCGGCCTGATGCTCCTCGAGCATCTGACGCAGAGCGGCGAACGTCCGGAGGTCGCCCTCGGTGATCGGGACCGAAACGCCGCCCTCCTGCTCGACCTTTCCCAGGTGGTCCTGGGTGACCTCACCAGAGGACCACTGCGTGTTGCGGAGGAGCACCAGCGTGCGGCCCGGAACACCCAGCTTGATCCCCGAGGCCTCCCAAGCCTTGTCCAAGCGATTGAGCGCGGCACGGGCCTTGTCACTGGCGATCGCGCGGAAAGCCCAATGTGCCTCGTCCTCCAGTTCGGCGTCCAGAGTCAGCCGGAGCCGAGCGTGCAGAGCCGCGATTTTTGCTCGATGCAAGGAATCCACCGACCACGTCTGGCGCGTGCCGCGCTCCGCGATCCACGCCGCGAGCCCTGCGGAGAGCAGCGCGGGCATGACCTCGTCTTCGCGGTCCGGGTCGAGAGGCGTGGCAACGTCCGCGGTCCGCTTCAGCTCTTCGAAGCGCGCGTCGAAGGCCGTAAGGTCCACATCGGACACCAGGGGCAGTTCCCCCGACAGTTCACCGGAAAGCGGCGACAGCTCGGCTTCCTCCGCGAAACTGGTCAGCTCGCGCATTTCCCCGCTCCGCAGACAGGCTTCGATGTGCCTGTCGATCCGGTTGAGGACTTCGCGCGGGGTGTACGCCTTGACGTCGTCGAACGCGGACGGCGCCACGGGCCAGGTCGGGTACGGCGGCTTGAAGTCGATCCTCTCGTAGGTCTGGCCCAGCCGGGCCGCGACCAGTTCCCGCCCGACAGCGACGTCGGGGATCCGCGACAGGTTCGGGGAAACGGTGAACCTGTCCGGAACCGAATTCGCCGCCCTGGTCCTGATCAGTTCCCATGACTGCGGCAGACAGGCGACCACGGTCAGCGTCCGGCGGGTTTCGTCGCGGAGCAGCATCAAGCCGTCGGCGATCCGCGCGATCCGCGAATCGACGGATTCGTCGTCGGCCGAGGTCCTGATCTCCTTGGTCGACTTGTTCGACAGCGCGATCAGGGTGTCGATCTGGTCGACGGCGATCACGCTGGGCCCGGTCAACGCGAGCAGCCTCGTCACGTCGGAGACCACGCGCCGGGCGTCGTGCGGTCTCGCCCGGAAGCCCCACTTGTCCCGGTCCCGTTGCGTCAGCTCACCGCTGGACGCCAGGTAGTCGTACCCGACGTTGTTCAGCCGTGGCGCCGTCGAAGCGTAGAGGGCGAGCGCCCTTGCCGTGTCCTGGCAGTCCGACGCCACTCTGCGATCGAGCCGCCGCAGCCCGATGACGAAGTCGTCCAGCAGCTCGGGCGTCAGCGGCGCTTCGCCCGCGAGCGCTTCGACCGCGGCAGCGGGCATCCGTGCGGCAGAGGACAACCGGCGCAGGAAGGTGCCGAGCTGGTCGGCTTCGTGCTCGCCGTCCTCTCGCAGGCCTTGGAGCAGCGCTTCGACCACATTCGGCCAGAAACCACCGCTGTCACCGAGGTTGCTAAGGAAGAAGTACCCGCCCTCGCTCCGCAACCGCTGTCGCACCCAGCCCAGAAGATGGGTCTTCCCCGCGCCGCTACGACCGTTGAGCACCACCCCGGTCGGGCTGGGCCCCTTGCTGTGCAACGCGTCCTGCATACCGCGGGAAATCAGCCGCTGCGCCTCGACGTGCAGGCCAGGAACGTGGACCTGGGCCGGTTTCCATACGTCGTCCTGGGTCAGTGTGGTCGCGAAGTGCAGTTCCGCCAGTACTTTGAGCTCGTCGTCGCTCATGCTTCGCCGATCGAGATCAGATGATTGTCCTCGCCGCCGATGCTGACGGCCGCCGCCCGGTCCTCGGCGGTGAGGGTCCGCTGGTTGGCCTCCGGAATGAGAGTGACCTCCGGCGTGCCGTCCATCCGGCGGAGCACGTCGTCGACCTCGGTCTTCGGTGCGCCGGCCAGGAAGACACGCAGGTCGGTCAGGCTCACCCAGGCCTTGGGTTCGTCCGCCAGCTCCCGGTAGGCGCCGCGGATCCGGCTTTCGAGGTCGAGTGCCGGAGCTTCCGGGCCGAAGAACTCGGCCAAGGAACGTTGGTCGCGCTTGAGTCCTCGCTCGATTCCCTCCAGCACCGCGTAGAGCGCGCGCTCCGCGGAACCCGCTCCTTCGGGAATTTCGGCGGCAAGCTGATCGGAACACCACTTCCAGCCGCGTTCGGTGAGCTCATGGTGGTAGCTGCGGCCGTCAAGCCAGCTCTCGACGAGCTTCTCCTCATTGAGTTTGAGCCGGTCCTTTCCCACGATCGTCAAGTTCCGGCGGGCCTTGAGCTCCGGATTCGACACTTCTTGCGCCTCCACCATCAAGGCGAACAGCGCGGCCCGCTGTGCGACCCCCAGCTTGTGATCCGGCATGGCGCTACTCCTTCATCGTGTTGTCAGGACTGCTCAGTCCAGGACCTCGAACCCGGCTGGTTCGGCGATCAGCTCCGGCCGTCTGCCGGAACCGTTCACCACACCCCGTATGCGGACCCTCTTGTCGCCGCGGTGGGCGGCGATCGCGGCTTCGTAGGTGGCGCGGTCGGGCAGCCGCACCCAGATCGCCCGCCTGCTGACGCCCGCGACGACCACGTCGCCACGGACCTCGATCGACCATCGGTCGGCGTGCGCGGATTCGTGCCGCAGGCCCTGGATCGGCCCGGTCACCGTCACCGCGCCGGAGTCGCCGTTCTCGCTCAGCAGGCGCAGTCGTTGACCTTGGGATCGAAGGACCGCGGCGGAGCCCGGCTGGAAGTCGAAGGCGGCGTCACGCGCCTCGGTCGGTTCGCTTCTCGCCCACCGGAACCTGATCTCGAACGGCGACTCCGCGTGGTCTCCGCCCAGTTCACCCAGCGACTCGCACAGATCGGCCGAGATCTCCGCGGCCGCGAGTTCACCGGCCTCGGTCGAATCGCGGACCTCGCTGAGCACGGAAACAGCCTGGTAGAGCTTCGACGTCACCGACCGGGCGTGAGGTGCGTCGAGGGGCACCCGCACCGGCAGGACATAGCTGCCGGGCCGGGCCGAGCCGAGGTGCACCCGGGCCAGCAGGCCGTCGACGTCGTCGGCCGGATCTCCCTGGAATGCCAGGCGTGGGCCCTCCACGACGGCTCGCGCCGCGGCACGCAGCGCGCCTTCGACACCGGTCAGCAACTGGATGCCATCGCGCAACGTGGTGAACCCGGACGGCAGCCCGTCCGGGAAGATCCGGAACCACTGCGTGTCGGCCCAGGGCAGGCGGATGTCCTGGACGACCTCGTCGCGTGGCCGTCGCTCGACCTCGGCGAGCACCGCCACGATTTCGCGGACCCGAAGATCGCCGTCACCCATGCCGTCCCGGCCGGGCACGAGCACCTCGTCTTCGCCGTATGACCACACCGAGGCGCCCCGCCATTCGACGGGCTGCCGTTGCCAGCCACTTTCCCGCAGGTAGCCCGTGATGTCCGCGACCCCGAGTTGGCTCGTCACGCCGAACTCCGCGCCGGCTGCTGAACAGCGCGGACCAGGTCCAGCAGGCTCCGGATGGTCAGCACGTTCGCCGTCGGCACCCGGACCGAGCGCCGGCGGTTGCGGTCGGGCCGTTCGATCGGCTTCTCGTCCCGCAACGAGCAGTAGTAGGCGAGGTGCCGCAGGAGCATTCCCTCCGTCCTGAATTCGACGTACGCACTGCTTTCGGCCGGGACCCGGACGAGAATCAGCAGCCGCGGCACCGTGAAGTCGTCCCCGGCGAGCCGGTTGAATTGCACCTCGTTCAGTCCCGTGAAGTTCCACTCCGACGCGGATGGCTTGATCCTGCTCTGGGAAGACGATTTGATCTGCACTTCCACACCGGGCGAAGCGACCCCGTGGAGCCGTCCGGGGAAACGTATCCCGAGATCGATTCCGTCGTGGTCGAGATCGAAGTCATAGGTGAGCAGACCAGCCGCCGACGCGAGCGCCCGAACGTAGTCCTCGCCGAATTTTCCCTGGTGGTTCAAAGCTTCCAGCACACAACCTCCCCCGGCTGCGGTCGGGACGAACAGCGCCCGAAGCCTACGCGGACGGGTGTATTCGTGTTAGCGGGTTGAGCCCGGATGGACCAAAAAACGCACCGATTCCGCGCCACCGATGATCTTTTCCGGTCGAAAGGCCAGCTCCTTTCATGATCTATTCCAAGCTTCACCACCGCGTAAGCCGAAGACTTCGTCGGCATGACTACACAAAAGCAGATCCCACCTACCGAGCGAAACCGTATGTCGGCGACTCGCGCAATTCGTCACCTTAATGTCCATTGGCGCGATTACGTGACACCGGACGTCCCGCGTAACGAAGTGGCCAGCCGGAACGACCGGTACGGAGTGATCACCGAACCGGACATCGACGTGCTCGTTCGCGCTGGGACCGCGTCCATGACCACAGCCCTGCTGATGAGTGCGGCCGCGGTGTCCGGAGAAGCGGCGTAGAAGTTGTGCGATCCCGGGATCTCGACGGGTTTGAGGTGGAGGCGTTCGCGGGCCACCTTCGCCATCCAGGCCGGGGTCAGGGTGCGGTCGCCGGTCGGCAGGACGTAAGTCGAGGGAACGGCGGCGGGGTCGACGGTCGGGATCTCGGCGTACACCGCGGAAAGGTCGCACAACGAGACGGTCGGCAGTGCCTGTCGTAGTGCGGCCAGGTTCGCGTCGTGGAAGAGGAAGTAGGTGGCCAGTACCGGGTCGCCGGTGGGGTCGGCGCCGAGCCACTCTTCGTGCACCACGGCCGTCGGGTCTTGTCGGACCTCGGTCAGGAAGCCGCGTTGGCCCGCGTAGTCACCGACAGCCGCGGCGAGCCAAACCTGGTGGCGGGCGTTGAGGCGGCGAGCCAGTGACGGCAGCAGGAGGCCCGCGGCCGAGTGTGCGACGACCACAGGACGGTCGAGGTCGGCCGGGAGCTGGGCGGCGAGCAGACCGGCATAGGCCTCGGCTGTCGAAGCGGCGGCGCTGGGGACGTCGACGGTCAGCGCCCGGTGGCCGCGGTCGCGTAGTTCGGCGACCAGCGGGGCGAAACCGGCGGCGGTTTGGGTGGTGCCGTGCACCAGGACGATGTCAGCCACGCGGTTCCCATTCTCCTGTCAGCGGCGTAGTGCGCCAGATATTTCGCCATCGTGCCATCGGCGGCAGCTCTCGCCTCCCAATTTCTTGCAGAGCGAACGAAGTGACTGATCCATTCGGGCGGTTCTTTACCGATTTTTCTCTCGATAACCGTTTGAGCGGTAATGATCTGACGCTCCGCAGGGGAGAACGGAGCACTAATGGCAGGCTTTGAACCTGGACAAAAACGTGACAGTAAAGGGCGTTGGACAAAAAGTGGCGCCGGACTGGCGGCCGCGACGGTCGCCGGAGTGGTCGTATTCGGCGGAGCGGGTGGCGGAGCTGGGGTTTCGTCGGTCGAATCGGCTGCGGGGCAAGGGATGCGGGCCAAGACGTCCAGTAAGGACGCCGCCAAGAAAGGGCAGCGTGACGAGGCGTGGAAACGGGCGGGATTCAAGCGTCTCAAGCAGACGGTCAAGAACGAACTGGTCTGTGGTCCGCATTCGTTCGGGCAGGTTCGGGAATTCTTTCTGCGGACGCCTTGCCGTTCGCTTGACCGCATAGTGCTGGCGCTCGGCGACTCCGGGGGAAACACCGTTGTCGTCTCGGTCGCGTGGGTGCGGATGCCGCGTACCGAGAGTGCCGAAAAGCTGAAGAAACTGGTCGACGTCCAGGGCACCGGCAACGTCGAGCCGTTGGGCGGGGCGTTGCTGGGTCTCGCGGGGGTCGACTTCACCGGCAAGTACTACGACTCCCGGCGCGACGGGTCGCTGGTGGTGATCGCCGAGTCGACGCCAGGCGGCGGGCACCCGAGTGGCTCGATGATGAGCGACCTCGCCGACGTCGCCGCGGAGCTGCCGAAGCCGTGAAAAAGGGGCGCCCGCAAGGAAAACGGACGCCCCTTCGAAACCTCAGTTCCAGATCGAGTTGACCCACTCGGGGTGGTCGATGAACGGGTTCCGGTTGTGCTGGTAGGTGTCGTAGATGACCTGGTTGCGCCGCTTTTCGAAGGTGTCCGGCGGGTCCTGGGTATTCCACTGCTTCAGCACGGACAGCTTGCCGATGTTCGGCGCGCTGCCGTTGTTGACGTTGTTGTTGGGCTCGAGGTCGGCGAAGCCGTCACCGCCGTCGTAGCGGACGGCCATGTAGAGGATCATCCGGGCGACGTCGCCCTTGACGGCGTTGCGCGGTTCGAACGAGTCGGCGTCGGTGAGGTTGCCGGGGGCCTCCGGCACCGCGGAGCCGCCCAGGTCGAAGTCCTTGTTGCCACGGTCCGCGTTCACCGACACGTCTTCGGGGCGCAGGTGGTGGATGTCGGTGCCGGGACCGGTCGCGGTGCCGAAGTCGCCGTGCGACTTGGCCCAGACGTGCTCGCGGTTCCAGTCGTTGGCGTTGCCGCCGTTGGTCGTCTTGCTCTGCGAACGGCCGCTGTAGAGCAGGATGACGTTGGCCGAGTTGTTCGGGTCCTGGTCGGTGGCCTTCAGCGCGTCCCACACCTGGTCGTAGGTGAGTTTGGTGTTGGTGCTGATGATCTGGTGCAGCGAACTCTTCAGCGCGGGCCCGGTGCGACCGATCGCGTCGCGGTAGTAGGTGCCGTCGTAGTCGCCGGGCGGGCTGGTCGGGGTGGTCGTCGGCGGACGGGTCGTGGTCGACGACGACGGCGGGGTGCTGCCGGCGGGGGTGATGGCCGTCGGCGAGGTGAGGCCGGCGTGCGCGAAGTAGGCGCCGAGCGGGCCGGTGACGTCGAGCTGCCGGCCCATCAGGCTGGGGTTGGTCTTGAGGCCGTACGCGGCCCGGAAGGACGCCGTGACCTGCACGTAGAGCATCCGGGACGTGCTCGTCTCGGCGGCGGAATCCGCGAGCGCGAGGGCGGTGTCGCCGGGGAAGTTCGAGCGGACGACGGTGTTGGTCGCGGTCGGCTGGCCGACGACATAGCCGCGGACGGTGGCGGTGGAGCCCTGCAGGCCGATCGCTTGCGAGACGGTGATGGGCGCCGCCGCGGTCGCGGTCGTCGGGACCTGCAAGACGATGGCCACCGCGGCGACGGTGACGGCCAGTAGGGCCAGCGGTTTCCAGCGGATGACACGGGTGACGGGCACGGGCGATTCCTCTCCCCAGCGTCCGCGTTTCCGGTGGATAGCTTGTCCACGGGTTCACGCAGTGTGATTTTTTCTCACGTTAGGGGGGATATGCCGACGAAACCAGCCACCATCGTATGAACTTCTCTAAACGCTCCGTGGTCCACCGGGTGCTCGCGCGCCGTGGCACGCGAGCACCCTGGGCTCAGACCTCGTTACGCCGCAAGCGACGCGCGTAGAACAGCGCGAGGATTCCGGCGAACACCGCCGCCGCGCCGCCGGCGACCGGGCCGAACACCTCGACCCCGGTGCTCGCCAAACCGCCACTCGAACCGGAGCCGGAGCCGCCGTCGGCCGGGGGAACGGGGTCCGCGGGGGGTGTGTCCACGGGCTCCGGGTTGTCCGGACCGGGCACCACCTTGACGCTGAAATGATCGGTGTACTGCATCGGGTTGGTCAGCTTCTCCGGATCCACGATCTTCCACGGGCCGTAGACGACCGGGGCGTACCAGCCTCGCGGCAGGCGGATGAACTGTGCGACACCGTTGACGTCGGTGGTCGTCTTGGCCACGACGGGGCCGGTCTTCCACCCGGACACGCCGAACCTCAGGTTCGAGACCGCTTCGCCGGGATCGACCGTGTTGTTGCCGTTGAAGTCCTGATAGACCACGCCGCCCAGATCCGCGGTCTTGCCCGGCACCTTGACGTACTCGTAGACGTTGGGGAAGCCGAAGATATACCGGTCGTCGTCGCCGAAATCGCAGGCGATGTAGACGATCCCTTGATCTTGGCTGCCCTGCGTGACCTCTCCGTGTGCCTGGAACACCCGGGTCTCCCCCACCGCCAGGTCGGCACCGGGGCCGTCGTATCCCAGCTCTCCCCAGTGTTCCCGGTCATAGCCGACCAGGTGCGCGGCCGAGCCCAAGCGGTCGCAGCCGACCTTGATCCCGGTCAGTGCCTTCTTGCCGTGGTTGGTCAGGGTGACGGTCACCGTCGCAACATCACCGGGTTTGTACGTCGTCGCCCCGAATTCGGCCTTGGCGGTCAACGTCTCGGAGAGAGGCCGTTCCGCGCGGACGGCCAGGTTCGCGCTCTTGTCGGAGCCGTCGACGATCACGTCGCCGGGGGATTCGATGATCCACCCCTGCGGGCCGTCGGAAGTGGTCAGGTAGTACTGCTTCGCGGGCATATCACGGAAGTCGAAGCGTCCGTAGTAGTCCGTCTTGACCGTCTTGGTGGTCCCGTCCACGTACAACTTGACTTCGACGCCCTGCAGCCCTTCGCCAGTGTCGGAAACGTTGTTGTCGTTGGCGTCCCCGTAAACCACGCCGCCGAGCGTGCCCGTGATGGTGGCCGGGAGCACCGGCACGGTCAGCACCACCTCGTTGTCCTCGGGGGTCAGTTCGCGCTGAGCCCCGGCAAAGACCCTCAGCCGGGGATCCACCTCGTCCTGTTTACTTGCCCTGGCCTTCAGCACGAACTTCTCGGACGCTCCTGGCTCGATCGTCCCGCCGGGAGCCGGGGTGGGCTGTCCGGGCTGGTAGAAGTAGAACTCCCGCCAGCCGAACGATTCGGTCGACACGTTGGAGCCGGGCATCGCGTAGGCATTGCCCAGTACCCCCTTGGCCACTCCTTCACCGTTGTTCGTGACGGTGACGTTGATCGGGATGTACTGGCCGTTCACGTACGTTCCCGGTTCGACCGTGGCCGTCAGCTTCAGGTCGGGCGCCGCGTCGGCAGCCGGCTCCGAAGGCGAGGGGGCCTCCGACGGCGTTTCGCTTGGCGGTGTCTCCGGCGTGCTGGGCGGGGGCGCTTCCGAGGTGGTGGTGGCGGGCGGATCGAGTTGTGCCAGCGCGGGCGCGGCAGCCAGGCCGCCGATGATCAGGAACGCGGTGGCAGCGCTGAAAACCCGCGCTGCCCAGCGCGGAACGGACGGGTACAAGTAAGAGCCCCCTCTTAAGTGATCACCGCTCCGGCTGTCGACGCCCCCGACGTCTCGCGCAGATTCGCCCGAGGGGTGACCCGACGTCGATCTGAGCTCGAAACCTACCCAGTTCCATCATTCTTTCGGGTGATTCGTGACGGAAGCGTTACGTGTGAAGTATGGGTGCCGGCCGCGGATCTTCCCCATCCGGGCCGGCGGGACTAGTAGAACACATGTTCGATAGATGCGCATCCGGGGGTCCCTACCGGCCGAAACGCCGTCAAGCATTGTCCCGGACGCCGGGAGTCACTAACATCTGGCCAATTGTTAGGAAAGTTCCCTAACAATCATTAGAGGAGGCGCTCCGTGATCCGCCGGAAGACCCGTCCCCGAAACAGAATCATGCTGCTGACCGTGGCCGCCCTCGCCGCGGCACTCGCCGGTGCGGGCGTCGCACCGGCGGCACCGACGATCGACACCGCCGTCGACACCGTGCTGGCCGTCGCCGACGACGCGGGCGCCGCGACCCCCATCCCCGGTTACCTCATCCAGTCCTCCGCCAAGACGACCGACGACGCCGCCGTCTCCCGGCCCGGCTTCCCGACGTCGGGCTGGTACCCGGTTTCGTCCCGCTCAACGGTCTACGCCGGATTACTGCAGAACAACAAGTACCCGGATCCCTTCTACTCCACCAACATGAAGTCGGCGAACCCCGCCGACTTCACCGTCCCGTGGTGGTATCGCGCCGATCTCACCCTCGACAGCCAGTCGGCGCTGCGCACCTATCTCGACTTCAGCGGGGTGCTCTCGCGCGCCGACGTCTGGGTCAACGGCACCAGGGTCGCCGACAGCTTGCAGGTCGTCGGCGCCTACACCCGGCACGACCTCGACGTCACCGCGCAGGTCCATCCCGGGGTCAACTCGGTGGCGATCAAGGTCTACCCGAACGACCCCAACCGCGACCTCTCGATGGGCTGGATCGACTGGGCCCAGACCCCGCCGGACAACAACATGGGCATCGTCCGTGACGTCCTCGTCCGGCGCAGCGGCGCCGTCGCACTGCGCGGCGAGCACGTCGTCACGAAGCTGACGATGCCATCCCTCAGCCGCGCCGACCTGACCGTCAAGGCGGTCGTGCGCAACGACTCCGCCGCCGCGGTCCAGGCGACGGTCTCCGGCACGGTCGCGGGCACCGCGATCAGCCAGACGGTTTCCCTTGCGGCGAAAGAAAAGAAGACCGTCACCTTCCCGGCGGTCGTGGTCAGCAACCCGAACGTCTGGTGGCCGGCCGGCATGGGCGGGCAGGCGCTGCACGACCTGAACCTGACCGCGAGCGTCTCCGGCGTCGCGTCCGACACCGCGCGCTCGCGGTTCGGGATCCGCGACATCAAGGCGCCGCTCAACTCGAGCGGCGGCAGGCAGTACGTCATCAACGGCCGCCCGATCCTGATCAAGGGCGGCGGCTGGTCGCCGGATCTTTTCCTGCGCTGGGACGAAAAGCACGCCTCCGACAAGCTCAAGTACGTCAAGGACCTCGGCCTCAACACCGTGCGCCTCGAAGGCCACATCGAGCCGGACGAGTTCTTCGACCTCGCCGACCAGTACGGCATCCTGACCATGCCCGGCTGGGAATGCTGTGACAAATGGGAAGGCCAGGTCAACGGCGGCGAAAAGGGCGAGCCGTGGACCCCGGAGGACTACCCGGTCGCCAAGGCGTCGATGACCGGTGAGGCCGAACGGCTCCGCGACCACCCGAGCGTCATCTCCTTCCACATCGGCAGCGACTTCGCGCCCGACGCGACGATCGAGAAGAACTACGTCGACGCGCTGACCGCCGCCGACTGGCCCGCCCCGATCATCGCGGCCGCGTCCGCGAAGTCCTCCCCCATCACCGGTGCCTCCGGGATGAAGATGAACGGCCCGTACGACTGGGTCCCGCCGTCCTACTGGTACGACAAGGCGCACGCCGACAGCGGCGGCGCGTCGGGCTTCAACTCCGAAACCAGTGCGGGACCGGACATCCCCACGATGGACACACTCAAGCGGATGATGTCGGCCAGTGAGCTCGACACGCTGTGGAAGAACCCGGAAGCCCCGCAGTACCACCGTTCCTCGTCGACCACCTTCGACGACCTGAAGCTGTTCGGCAACGCGCTGGCGGGCCGGTACGGCGCTCCGGCGAACCTCCAGGACTACGTCCGCAAGGCCCAGCTGGCGCAGTACGAGAACGTCCGCGCGGAGTACGAATCGCACTCGCGGAACTTCTCCGACGCGAGCAACCCGTCGACCGGGCTCATCTACTGGATGCTCAACAGCGGCTGGACTTCGCTGCACTGGCAGCTGTTCGACGCCTATCTGGACCAGAACGGCTCGTACTACGGCGCGAAGAAGGCCAACGAACCGGTGCACATCCAGTACTCCTACGACAACAAGTCGGTCGTCGTGGTCAACCAGAACCACGCCGCGGCAAGCAATCTGACCGCCAGCGTGAAGCTCTACAACGTCGACGGCACCGAGAAGTTCAACCAGACGGCGGCGAACGTGTCCGTCCCCGGTGACGGTGGCAAGGTGACCGCGCTGACCATCCCCGCGGTCAGCGGCCTGTCGGCGACGTACCTGGCGAAGCTGGTGCTCACCGACCAGTCCGGCAAAGAGGTCAGCCGCAACGTGTACTGGCTGTCCACCAAGTCCGATGTCATGGACTGGGCCAATAACGACTGGTACTACGTCCCGACGACGAGCTACGCCGACCTGCGCGGGCTTTCCGGCCTCGCCCAGACGACGGTCGCCGGCACGGCCACGACCACCGCTTCCGGCGACACCACGACCACGAAGGTCACGCTCAAGAACACCGGCACGGGCAAGGCACCGGCGTTCTTCGTCGACACCCACATCGTCGGCGCGGCCGGGGCACCGGTCCTGCCGATCCAGTGGTCCGACAACGCGGTCAGCCTGTGGCCGGGCGAGTCGACCACGCTGACCGCCACGTACCGGACGGCCGATCTGAAGGGAGCCGCGCCTTCGGTGCGGATCTCCGGCTGGAACACCGGCACGCAGACGATCCCCGGCAACGGCGGGCCTGTGGGCGGTACACAGACCTACGAAGCCGAGAACGCCTTGGTTTCGCAGGGAGTCGTGGAGGCCAACCACACCGGGTTCACCGGCACCGGGTTCGTCAACTACGACAACGCCAACGGCGGCTACGTCGAGTGGACCGTCAACGCGGCGACCGCGGGCAACGCGAACGTCGTGCTGCGCTACGCCAACGGCACCACGGTCAACCGGCCGATGAACATCACGGTCAACGGCACGGCCGCCGCCAGTGGCCTCGCCTTCGCCGGGACAGGTGCCTGGACGACCTGGCAGACGAAATCCCTCACGGTGAACCTCGCCGCGGGGACGAACAAGATCAGGGCGACGGCGACCACCGCCAACGGCGGCCCGAACGCCGACAACCTGGTGGTGACCACCGGGTAGCCCGCACGCACACTGCGCTATGAACGGACCTTTCCTAGCGTAACGCGCTAGGAAAGGTCCGTTCATAGCGTTTACCGCCCGGAAACGGCACCTCACCAAAGAGTGAAAAACCGGTCACCTACGCTTCCGATTCGGACAGCGCCCCGAACTTCCCGGCGGGCCTGAGTCAAGGAGCATGGGCGTGGCGGTCTCGGCTGCGGAAATGACCGTTCCGATCGCCAGGGTCGTCGACACCGGCCAGTTCCGGACAGCGCCGCGACGGGACATCCAAGGACTGCGGGCCCTCGCCGTCGGCCTGGTCGTCGTCTATCACCTGCGGCCGGGATTCCTGCCCGGCGGTTTCGTCGGGGTCGACGTCTTCTTCGTCATCTCGGGCTTCCTGATCATCGGCACGCTCACCGGCGAGATCCGGCGCACCGGAACGCTGAAGCTGCTCGACTTCTACGCCCGCCGGATCCGCCGCCTGCTGCCCGCGTCCTCGGTCGTGCTGCTCGCCACCGTCGCCGCGACCCTGCTGCTGATGCCGATCTCCCGGCAGCCGTCGATCTTCAGCGAGATCCTCACCTCGGCGCTCAACGTGCAGAACTGGACGCTGGCGTGGTCTTCCACCGACTACGCGCACGCGACCGCGTCCGCTTCGCCGGTCCAGCACTTCTGGTCGCTCAGCGTCGAAGAGCAGTTCTACCTGGTCATCCCGCTGGTGCTCCTGCTCAGCGCGCGGCAGGCGACGCGGCGGATGTCGAGCGCGCCGCATTTCGCCTTCGCCGCCGTCTGGCTCGTGACCGTGGTGTCCTTTGTGTTCTCCGTGCTCTATGCGAACCATCATGGTGCCGCGTACTTCATCACGCCGACGCGCATGTGGGAGCTGGGCCTGGGCGGGCTGGTCGCCATCGTCTTCCATCGCCTGCGGCCGGGGCGCGGGTTGCGGCTGCTGCTCGGCTGGGGCGGTCTCGCCGCGGTACTTCTCAGCGCGATGACGTTTTCGACGGATCTCGCGTTCCCGGGGTGGATCGCGCTCCTGCCGACGCTCGGGACCGTCGGGCTGCTCGTCGCCGGTGTCCCCGGCAGGCGGAACGCCGACCACGAGACGGTCCGGGTACTCGGACGGCAGCCGCTGCATTACCTCGGCGACATCTCGTACAGTCTCTATTTGTGGCACTGGCCGGTGATCGTCCTGCTGCTCGAAGTCACCCAGCGCGCCGAGCTGGACTGGGCTCAGGTGCTCTTCGCCGTCGTCCTCAGTTTCGTGCTGGCGGCCGCGTCGAAGCATCTCGTAGAAGACCCGTTCCGGCGCCGGCGCGCGGCCGGACGCCGCCGTCGCGGCACATACCTGCTCGGCGCGGCGCTCGTCGCGCTGCCCGCCCTCGTCATCGTCGCGCCGTGGCAGACCGCGCAGGCGCAGCTCGACGCGCTCGCCGGGGCGGCCGTGCTCAACAGCGCCCATCCCGGCGCGATGGCCCTCGATCCGGTGGACCCGCGACCCGCCCGCGCCGGTGCCGCGCTCGTGCCCGATCCCGCGGTCGCCGCGGCCGACCTGCCGCTGGCCGACCGGCCTTCCTGCAACACCTACGACATCGCCGAGCTGCCGGTGGCCGGCCAGGCCTGCACCTACGGGTCCCCGGCCGCGCCGAAGACGATGGTCCTCGTCGGCGACTCCCACGCGGCGCAGTTCAGCACGGTGCTGGCCGAGTACGTCGGGCGGAACCCGGACTGGCGGGCCAAGATCATGGTGCGCAACGGCTGCCCGTTCAACGACGTCTCGCCGTCCATCGGGGGCAACCAGCTGAGTTCGTGCACCGAACAGAACCGCGCCGAGCTGGCGGGCATCCTCGCGACGAGACCCGACCTCGTCATCACCTCGGCGATGTCACCGGAGTCCTACCGGAAGGACCTCAACTGGACCTGGGAGTCGCGCCGGATCATGGTGGACGGCTATCGCGCGTTGCTGAACCCGTTGCGGGACGCGCGGATCCCGGTCACCGTCATCCGCGAAATCCCCCGCGCCGCCGTGCCGGTCCCGGCGTGCCTCGAACGGAACCGGCAACGCCACGAAGTCTGCGACACCCCTCGCGCCGTCGCGTTCCCGCCCGGTGGTGATCCGCTGGCCGAGGCCGCGAGCCAGGTGCCGGGGATCGGAGTGGCCGATCTGACGAACTGGATCTGCACGCCCGAGACGTGCCCGGCGGTGGTCGGGAACGTCGTGGTCCACCGCGACAACCACCTCACCGACAGCTACGTGCGCACACTGTACGAACCGCTGGTCACCCAGCTGGGCCTCCGCTGATGTCGCCATGTCATGACGGCGTAAGAATAACGGCGTGGACATTGCGGTAAAGATCGTCGCGCTGGTAGCGGCCGTACTACTGGTCACCGCGCTGGCCAGGAAACTCGACTGGTCGGCGCCACTGTGCCTGATCGTCGTCGGCCTGGTCGCCTCCTACGTCCCCGGCGTCCCGGAGTACCACCTCGATCCGGAGGTGGTCCTGCTCGGGCTGCTCCCGCCGCTGCTCTACGCGACGGCGATCCGCACGTCACTGGTCGACTTCCGGAAGAACCGCGGGCCGATCGCGCTGCTTTCGGTCGGGCTCGTCGTGTTCACCACCGCCGTCGTCGGCGTGGTGGCGTGGCTGGTGATCCCCGACCTGCCGCTCGCGGCGGGGTTCGCGATCGGCGCGGTGGTGGCGCCGCCGGACGCGGTCGCGGCCACGGCGGTGGCCCGCCGGGTGGGCATGCCCCGCAAACTGGTCCGGCTGCTGGAAGGCGAGAGCCTGGTCAACGACGCGGCCGCGCTCGTCGCGCTGCGGACGGCCATCGCCGCGATCGCCGGCTCGGTGACGCTGTGGCAGGTCGGCGTCGACTTCGTGCTCGCCGCGGCGGGCGGGGTGATCGTCGGGTTCGGGGTCGGCGCGGTGGCGGCGATGGTGCGCACCAAGCTAGACGACCCGGTCACCGACACCGCGTTCTCCCTCGCCGTGCCGTTCATCGCCTACCTGCCCGCCGAAGCCATCCACGGTTCGGGCGTGCTCGCGGTGGTCATCGCCGGGCTGATCCTCGGGCACAAGGCACCGAGCATGCTGTCCGGCGCGTCCCGGCTCGCCAGCCGCCTCAACTGGCAGACCATCCAGTTCCTGCTGGAGAACATGGTCTTCCTGCTGATCGGGCTGCAGGTCCGGCGCATCATGTCCGAAGTGGGCGACACCGGGCTCCACGTCTGGACGCTGGTCTGGATCTGCGCGGCCATCCTCGGCGCGACGATCCTCTCCCGGGTCCTGTGGATGCTCTTCATCGGCACCGGCAAGCGGCTCCTCCGCACCAAGCCGTGGCCGTGGTCGTACTCGGCGGTGATCTCGTGGGCCGGGATGCGCGGGGTGGTCACGCTCGCGGCCGCGTTCGTCCTGCCCACGGACACACCGCAGCGGGCGGTGCTCGTCCTGGCCGCGCTGGTGGTCGTGGCCGGGACCCTCCTCCTGCAGGGCACGACGCTGCCGATGCTGGTGCGCCGGCTGAAACTTCCCGCGCCGGACCCGGCTGTCGACGCACTGCAGGAAGCGGCGCTGGTCAACGACATGACCCGCGCCGGGCTCAGACGGCTCGACGAGGTCGCCCGGGCCGAGGATCCGCCGGAGATCATCGAACGGTTGCGGGACAAGGTCCAGCAGCGCTCCGACGCCGCGTGGGAACAGCTCGGGCAACGCAGCGAACTGCTCGAGACGCCGAGTGCGGTACACCGGCGGCTGCGCACGGCGATGCTGGAGGCCGAGCGCGAGCAACTGCTGACAGCGCGCGACGCGGGAACGGCCGACGACGAAGTCCTGCGACGCGTCCTCGACGCGCTGGACATCGAGGAATCCATGCTCGACCGGTTCGGCGAGCAGGCGACCTTGGTCGGCCGGGAGCTGAACACCCCGGCGGCGTCGGCGGGCTCCTGTGAGCATCTCGAACGCATGAAGACGAAGGCGGAGCCCGAACCGTCCGCGACGGACGTCTGCGCGGCGTGCGTCGAGGAGGGCACCACTTGGGTACACCTGCGGAAGTGCCTGAAATGCGGGAACGTCGCCTGCTGCGACTCGTCGCCGCGCCGGCACGCGACGAAGCATTTCCACGACACCCGACACCCCGTCATGCGGAGCATCGAGCCCGGCGAGAACTGGCGTTGGTGTTTCAACGACCAGTTGCTCGGATAAAGTCGGGACACGTGACTACTCCAGAAAACGAAGTCGAATACCGGCAGCACCGCTTCGTCCCGCCGCCCGGCGCGACCGAGATCTTCCTCGTCCGCCACGGCGAGTCCGCGCCCGCGCGGGACAGCCACCCGTTCGAGCTGGTCGGCGGCCAGGCCGACCCGGATCTGGCGCTGGAAGGCCGTGAGCACGCCGAGCGCGTGGGTCAGCGGCTCGCCGACGAACGCATCACCGCGCTCTACGTCACCACGCTGCGCCGCACCGCCCAGACGGCGGCACCGCTGGCCGCCAAGCTCGGGCTCACGCCGGCGGTCGAGGCCGACCTGCGAGAGGTCCATCTCGGCGACTGGGAAGGCGGCCTGTTCCGCAAGCTGACCTCGGAAGGCCACCCGACCGCCCAGGAGCTGTGGGCGGAACAGCGCTGGGACGTCATCCCCGGCGCCGAATCGGGCGCGGCGTTCGACGCGCGCATCACCGGGGCCCTCGCGCGCATCGCCGCGGCACACCCGGACCAGCGGGTCGCGGTGTTCACCCACGGCGGGGTCATCGGCCAGGTCTTCGCGCACGCCACCGGTTCGCAGCCGTTCGCGATGCTGGGCGCCGACAACGGCTCGATCTCGCATATCGTCGTTTCGGGCGATTCCTGGATCGTGCGGCGGTTCAACGACACCGCGCACCTTCAAGCACCTCTCGGCTGACCAGCCCGGCCGCCACCAGCTGGACGGACACCAGCACCGAGATCGCTTCCGCGGCCAGCAGCCCGATCAGCACGAGCACCTGGGTGATGCCGGCCTGCACCGGGCCTGTACCGCCCAGCAGCACGCCGACGTAGGCCCCCGGCAACGTCACCAGCCCGACGGTGCGTGTCTGGTCCAATGCCGGGATCAGCGCGTGCCCCGCGGACGGCCGCGCGATTTCGAGGGCGGCCGCCCGCCGGACGAACCCGAGCGCGAGCGCGGCTTCGAACTCGCCGTGGCGCGTCTTGAGTTCCTCCAATGCCCGGCGGCAGGCCTGCGACGTCGCCGACATCACGCCGCCGATCAGGATGCCCGCGATGGGCACCACCGCGATCGGTTCCGCCGGCACCACCCCGGAAGCGAGCACGAGCGCGAGCACCGGGGCGACGCCGGTCGCGATCGCCGCGGCGATCCAGGGCACCTGACGCGGCACCCCGATCCGGCGTGCTGACGTGAACGAGGCGACCACGAACATCAGCGCGATGAACCCGGCCGTCAGCCAGCCGGACTTCAGGATCGCGGTGATCACCAGCGAAACCACGCTGAGCTGCACGACCGCCCGCACCGCCGCGACGCCCACCGCGCGGCCGGACCCGATCCCGCCCAGCCACACGACCACCGACCCGAGCAGCGTCAGCACGACGAGGACCACGACGAGCACCGGCCCGAATTCGATCGACGCCCCGGTCATGCCATGGCGCGCAAGGCTTGGCACTGCCTCGGCAAAGCACCTGCTAGCGGCTCCGCGTCCATCTCCGGAGGGTAGCCACGGGTAGGCGATCACGCCCAGGACGTGGCGTACTCAACGGTGATCTCCCGGGCGTCGCCGAGCACGCCATCACCGGAATGGAACCGCTCCGAGTAGCGGGAAGGTGCCTCGGGGCCGTGCCGGGCGACGTCGAGGAAGTGTTCGGCCGTGGCGCGGAAAACCTTGGCACTGCCGGTCATGAAGAGGGTCTCGGCGTGCAGGTGCTGATGGAACAGGTCGTGGTTTTCCCGGTGATGGCGATGCACCAGTTCCGGCGCCGGAAGCGCGGCTTCGGGCAGGCTCGCCGTCTCGGGTCGTCCAGCGTCGAGCTTGCGCCGCACCTCTTTCCAGCGCGACGGCGCGAACTGGAGGGAATGGTGCACCAGCACGAGATCCAGCTTCGCGCCGAACCCGGCTCGCGACTCGTCGAACGGCCAGGTGCTGGCCCGCAGCGGCAGGTGGATCAAGGACCGGGGCGAGCGGGCGGCAAGCAGCCAAAACCCGCCGATAGCGGTGGCCGCCGCTTCGTCGACGTACATGTCGAGCCAGTGGTTGTGATCGAGGAGCACCGCGTTCGGCAGGATCGCGCCGGGGCGGATGACCCGGAACTCCTCACCGCCGAGCCGGGCGCGGTGGATCTTGACGGGGAGCTTCACCGGACGCAGGTCACCATCGCACGATCGCCCGCCACGGACTTCTCGCTCACCACCGTGCCGTCGACGACGATCCGGCACCGCAGGGTGCCGCCGCCGGCGTTCTGCGCGGACACGCTGTAGAACTCGGAGCCGCCCTCGAACCCGGTGCGCTGGAAGGACTTCGACCACGGCGTGGACGCGTCGAGCACCTGGGCGATCGCCGCGCCCTGCGCGACATAGGTGACGTTGCGGACGCCGCTGTCGCCGAACAGCTCGTAGCTCACCGCGTGCGTGACGAGCTTGGCCGCGGCGGCGAGCGGCTGCATCCCGGTCGTCTGGCCCGCGGCCCGCGCGGAGGTGTCGCCGCGCCCGTTCTCCGGGATCAGCTGAACCGCCAGCGTCACCGCGAGTGCGACGATCGCCATCACCAGGACCGTGGTGCCGATCAGTTTCAGCGACTCGGCCCCTTCGTCGGCCGGCCGCGGTTCCGGCGCGCCAGGTACACCCATCACGAGGCCTGCTCCCGCTCGATCGCGCTTTCGTCAAGCACGTTGCCTGTTACTCGCCAAAACGTGACTCGTTGTTAGCCTTGACCGGTAGAAACTTCAACGTTCACCCATTCGGGTGCGTGCCCCACCAACGGGCTGAAGGGGACTTTCACTTCCTTCTCAAGGGTGAAAGTCCCCTTCAGCGCATATCGGGATCCGTGGGCATGATGGAGGGGTGTACCGCGAAACGCCGCCGCCCGCACCGCTGTCCGAGGTCGTTTCGTGCCTCTGGTGGTCGCATCACGACGGCCCGAAGCGGATCGTGCCGGACGGGTGCCTCGACCTCATCGTCGGCGACGGCGCGGTGTTCGTCGCCGGGCCGGACACCCGGGGTTGGGAATCGGAGTCGACCTCGACGCTGCACGGGATCAGGTTCCGGCCGGGCCGCGCGCCGGGGGTGCTCGGTGTCGCCGCCGACGAACTGCGCGACCAGCGGGTGGAACTGGCCGACCTCTGGGGCCGCCACGGCGTGCTCACCGCCGAGCGGCTGCTGACCGAGCCGGCCGCGCTCGCCGGGTTCGTCGGCGAAAACCTGCGTTCGACGCCCGATCCCGAAGTGGCCGAACTCGTCCGGCGGCTGGAGACCGGGGTCCCACGGGTGTCGGCGGCGATCGGCGACCTCGCGGTCAGCGAGCGGCAGCTGCGCCGCCGGTTCACCCAGGCCATCGGCTACGGACCCGCCACGTTTCTCCGGGTCGCACGGCTGCAGCGGGCGATCGCGCGGGCGGGCAGCACGACACTGGCGTCCCTCGCGGCCGACGCGGGCTATGCCGACCAGGCGCATCTGAGCCGGGACTGCCGCGAACTCACCGGCGTCACGCCCGGGGAGTTCTTCACCCGTCCCGTTGCCGCGCCGCGAGGAAGTGCGTGATGTCCACTGTGGACGTATACAGCGCGCGGTAGTGGCGGTAGAACTCGTCGTAGGTCGCCGAGCGGGCCGCGTCCGGTTTCACGACCGTTCGCACGGGGTTCCAGTCCCGGGGCTCCCAGCCCAGCGCGGTGGCGGCCAAGAGCGCGTCGCCCAGAGCCGCGCCGATGGTTTCGCCCGGCACCTGCTGTTCGGAACCGGTGACATCGCTGACGATCTGCGTCCACAGTCCGCCTTGGGTGCCACCGCCGACCGCGACCAGCCGGCGTGCCACGCCGCCCGCCGCGTGCATCGCTTCGAGATTGTGGCGGACGCCGTAGGCGATTCCCTCCAGCGCGGCGCGGTAGATCTCGGCGCGGCCGTGGGCGGTGGTCAGCCCGGCGAGGACACCACGCGCGGCCGGGTCGAACAACGGCGTCCGCTCCCCCGCGAAGTACGGCAGCATCAGCAGGCCACGGCTTCCGGCCGGAACCCGCGCGGCCTCGTCCAGCAGCTCACCGAAGTCGATGCCCACGAGTTTGCGCAGCCAGTCGGTGATGGCGCCGGAGGTCGCCATCCCGGCGGCGAGCGAGTACGTGCCGGGGAACGCGCCGCGTGTGGTCCACAGCCCGGGCCGGGGCCGCGGGTCGGCCAGCACCTGG
Source organism: Amycolatopsis sp. (assembly GCF_036008905.1). Classification (GTDB taxonomy): domain Bacteria; phylum Actinomycetota; class Actinomycetes; order Mycobacteriales; family Pseudonocardiaceae; genus Amycolatopsis. The sequence continues at coordinate 38,287 of NZ_DASYMU010000091.1, forward strand.
ACCAGGAACATCGTGGTGCCGTACATGACCATGGTGTCGCCGGGCTCGGTGACACCGACGCTGGCGGCTTCCGCCCAGGCGTCGATCGTGCCCGCGGTGACCGGTAAGCCTTGGGGCAGCCCGGTTTCCGCGGCCGCCGCGGCGGTGACCGTGCCGACGACCTCGGTGGGCCAAGCCAGCCTCGGCAGGTCGACGCCGGGCGCGACGAGCTCCGCCCAGTCTTCGGCCCACGAGCCCGCGCGCAGGTCGTACATCGGGTCGCACTGGCTCGCCGAATGATGGTCGAGTACATATTCGCCGGTGAGCCGCAGGACCAGGTACGAGCTCGCCATCAAGAACAGTTCGGCGCGCTCGGCCACCTCGGGCTCGTGGCGTGCGAGCCAGCGCCACTTCGGCCCGACGGCTTGCGACGACAACGCGCTCCCCGAACGGTCCACAATGGACTCGGCGCCGAGTTCCGCGGTCAGCTCGGCGATGTCCCGGCTCGCCCTGGTGTCGACGCCGTACAGGATCGCGGGCCGCAGCGGGCGTCCGCCGGCGTCCGCGGGCAGCAGGACCGGGCCGATCCCGCTGACGGCGAGCCCTTCGATCGGACGCCGGTCCGCGGCCGCCGTCAGTTCCCGGCTCAACGCCAGGAAATCCGCCCACCAGACGGCGTCGGCATCGTGTTCGAACCAGCCGGGGCGGGGAGAGGACGTCTCGTGTGGCCGGCTCGCCCTGGCGAAAACCTCACCCCGGCGGGTGACCAGTACGCCCTTCGAGCTCGACGTTCCGATGTCGATACCCAGCACCAGCCCGTCGACGGCACCCGGCCGTGGTGAGAAGCTGATGCGAACCAAGATTCCTCCTGCTACGGTGCCGACTGAACAGGCGCGACAAGATCGCGTCACCCGGGCGCACCTCACCGTATCCAGCCGGGGCCGCCCCGGCCAGCGCGGCACACCGCGAGTGGCGGAACCTGCAGGTAATCGATTACTTTAGAGGTTCTCGGCGCTGAGAATCGGAGGCAAGCGGTGGCGACGATCAGCGACGTGGCGGCCAGGGCCGGCGTGTCCACGGCCACCGTCTCCCGCGCGCTCAACGGGAAGTCCACTGTGGATCCGGCACTGGCGGCGAAGGTCCGGGCGGCCGCGGCCGAACTCGGCTACCACCCCAACGCGCTGGCCAGGAACCTGCGCCGCCAGGAGACAGCGGTACTGGCGCTCATCATCTCCGACGTCGAAAACCCGTTCTTCACCGCGATCGCCCGCGGCGTCGAGGACATCGCGCAGACCGCCGGGTATTCGGTGGTGCTCTGCAACTCCGACGAAAACGAGGAGAAGGAAAGCCGCTACCTCGACGTCGCCCTGCAGGAGCGGGTGGCGGGCGTGATCATCTCCCCCACCGGGAGGTCGACGGACGTTTCCGTCCTGCGCAACCGCGGCACGCCGGTCGTCGCGGTGGACCGCCCGCTGCCGACCGAACCCGGCGACCAGGTCCTCGTCGACACGCGCCGGGCCGCCCGCGAGGCGACCGAGCACCTGCTGGCCGAGGGCTACCGCCACATCGCCTGCGTGACCGGGCCGGAAGGCGTCCGCACCGCCGACGACAGGCTCGAGGGCTACCGCGACGCCTTGCGCGCCGCCGGGATCACCACCGAGCTGTTCCGCCGCTCGGAGCTCCGGTCCGCGGGCGCACGGGAAGCGACGTCGGAACTGCTGGACGCGGCCGAACCGCCGGACGCGCTGCTGGTCATCAACAACACGATGGCGATCGGCGCGCTGGAGGCCTTCAAGGCGCGGGGAATCCGGGCCGGGCGCGATGTCGGCATCGTCGCCTTCGACGACGCGCCGTGGACCACCCTGGTCGACCCGCCGCTGTCCGTGGTCACGCAGCCTGCCTACGACATCGGCACGGTCGCCGCGAAACTCCTGCTGGCCAGGATCGGCGGTGGCTCGGACGAGCCGACGGCCACCGTCCTCGAAGCCCACCTCGTCGCCCGCGCCAGCTCCCGCCGCACCCCCTGACCCACCCAATGGCGACCGAACGGCGCGTCCGGCCGCGTGGTTGGTCACCTTCTCGTGAGTGGCTACAAGGGTTAGAACACTCGTAGCCACTCACGAGCCACGCGCCCAGGTGACTTGCCCCGCGTCGGTTTCTTCGCCATCTGTCGACAGATGGCGGTATCGGTGCGCGAATTCCCGACTATCGTCGCCTGGACAACCCCACTCGATCCGGGCACACTTACGCAGGATCCCTACTGCGCGTGTTTGATTATGTGCGCTGAGTGTCGATCTTTGGTGAATTGGCCCACAGATTGATGACAGACCGCACGAACCCGCACATCCAGGCTAAGCTAGGCGGATGTCAGTCGCACTGGAGAACGTTCTCGCCAAGGCGGGCCTCAAAGTGGACGCGACCGAGTTCCTCATCCTGGTCGAGGACGCGGCACGAAAACTGTCGCCACCGAGCCCCGACCCTTCGCACTACTTCTCCCCCGACCAGCGGGCCGCGCTGACCGACGCCGGGCTCGACCTCTCCCCGTACGCCGAGGGCGAAGCGGACTTCCGCGCCAAAACGGTCGCCGCCCACGCCGTGCTCGCCGAATCCGCGCTGACGGTGTCCCAGGCCGCCCGCGCGTTGAACGTCGACGACAGCCGGATCCGGCACAGGCTGAAGGAAGGCAGGCTCACCGGCTGGAAGGACGGCGGCTGGCGGCTGCCGTCCTGGCAGTTCAACGGCTCCGGCGTGCTCCCCGGCCTCGAAGTGGTGCTGCGGGCGCTGCCCGAAGACCAGCCCGCGCTCGTGGTGGCCGCCTTCATGAGCACCCCCCAGGCCGACCTGGTGATCAACGACCGGCCCGCGACGCCGCGACAATGGCTCCTCTCCGGTGGCGACCCCGAACTCGCCGCGAGGCAGATCGCGATGCTGGGGTCGCCTTTCTAGGCCGACGACGCCCGGAAAGCCCCAGCCCAGGCAAGATCACCTACAAGGACGGACGAACCGCTTCAAATGGCCCGGCTTCCCCTGCCGCCCGCGCGCGCTGTCCTGATCAACGAGCTGCACCGCACCGCGGACGTGATAGCGGTACATCCCGCGACCAGGCTCGTCAGGATCTTCACCGCGCACGGCAACCATCCCCAGCAGTGGAATTCGTTCCGCTACACCGGCCCGCTCCCGCACGGCCGGTTCGACCAGCAGCAACCGGCGCGCGGCGGGCAGGCCGTGACGGACGCCGGGAACGGGGTGCTCTACTTCGGACTGTCCGTGCGCACCAGTGTCGCCGAGGTGTTCCAGACGACGTCCACAGTGGATCGCAAGACCCGCGGCCCGCGGCTGGTGATCGTCCGTCCCACCCGGACACTGCGGCTGCTCGACCTCGGCGGGCTGTGGCCGACGCGGGTCGGCGCATCACAGGAGATTTCCAGTGGCCCCAAGAAGATCACGCAAGCCTGGGCCCGCGCGATCCGCGGCGCCTTCGGTGATCTCGACGGGCTCTGGTACCGGTCCTCGATGGACTCGGGCGACCCGGCACTGTGCCTTTGGGACCCGCCCGCGGGCGAAGCGCTGCCGATCGCGCCGGACGTCCTGCTGCCACTGGACCATCCCGGGCTCGACGTCCCGCTCGGCCGCGTGTGCCAGGAACTGAACTACACCATGCTCAATTGAGGGCCCGCGAGTACCGGATCTCGGTGAACCGCGCGCCGCCGAGCACACCGTCCTTGGTGACTTCGTCGCAGGCCCAGCCGCGGGCTTCGTAGAACCGCCGCGAAGGCGCGTTCTTCTCGAAGACCCAGAGGATGACGTGTTTGAAACCCTGCTCGGCGAGATGGTCCAGGCCCGCCTCGTGCACCGCGTGGCCCGCGCCCGTCCCGCGGGACGCGGTGTCGGCGTACAGCGCGGCGAACTCACCCGTCGGCAGGACGGGATGCTCGTCCCCGGCGTCCCGGACCGGCGTCACTCCCCCGTACGCACCGACCGTCCCCGCGTCGGAGACGGCGACGAACACCGCGCTCGGCTCGCGGGCGGTGAGCCGCTCTTCCAGCCGTTCCAGCCGGTCGTCGGACCTGATCGCGTCGAGGTACTCGTCGGTGAGGATGCCGCGATAGGCCGTGCGCCAGCCCTCGACGTTGACCCTGGCCACTTCCGGGGCATCGCTCAGCGTCCCCTTGCGTACCGTCCAGACCACGAGCCCATCTTCATACGCGCGTGATCAGCCGCACAAGTCCCGAATATGTCGACAACTTCCGTTAGCGGACCTAACGGAAGTTGTCGACATATTCCGGGGTTCAGAGGTGGCGGGACCACCAGTCGAGGATGGCGTCGAAGCGCTGCACCCGGTGCCTGGGGCGGCCGGACCGGCTCAGTTCGTGGCCTTCACCGGGGAACAGCAGGAGTTCGGCGTCGGTGCCGCCCCGCTTGAGCGCGACGAACATCCGCTGCGCCTGCTCCAGCGGGCACCGCCAGTCGTGCTCGGAATGCACCACCGCGAACGGGATGTCGATCTTCTCGGCGTAGGACAACGGGCTGACGCGGCGCTGCTCGGCGAGGTCCGTGCCGATATAGCCATCGACGAACATGTACCCGATGTCCGAACTGCCGAGCATCGAGTCCCACGCGTTGACGGCCCGCTCGCTCCACGCCGCGCGGAAACGTTCGCCGTGGTGCGACGCGAGCCAGCTGGTCATGAAACCGCCGTAGGACCCGCCCATGACACCCACGCGCTCGGTGTCGAGATCCGGCCGCGTCAGCGCGGCGTCGAGCAGGGCGAGCACGTCGTCGACGTCGACCGTGCCGAACCCGCGGACGATCGCGCGGCCGTGGCTCTCGCCGTACCCGGCCGAACCGCGCGGATTGCCGAGGATGACCGCGTATCCGGCGGACGCGTACACCTGGGCCTCGTCGAACAGGCCCCAGTCCTGGGCCGCGAACGGTCCACCGTGGACGACGAGCAGGACGGGATGCGGTCCTTCGCCCTCCGGCAGCACCAGCCAGCCGTGCACCGGGTGACCGTCAGCGGACTTCGTGTTCAGTTCTTCGACCGGCCGGATTCCCTTGTCGCGCAAGGCTTCCGAGTAGTCGGTCAGGATCCGTTCGGTTCCGTCGGCGAGCAGCACGACCTCACCGGCGCTCTGCGGTGTCGCGATCACCGCGGCCACAGTGGACCCTTCGGCGGCGAAGGCGTGGACGGCGGCCCGCTCACCGGCGAGGCGACGCAGCGAGTCGAGCGGCGCGAGGTCGGCGTCGCGGGGAACCGCGCGCAGCTCGACAGCGCCGCGATTCCGGACGGCCACGAGGATCTCGTCGCCGAAAGGCACCGGCGCCCCGGCGCCCGAATCGCAGTCGACCGACTCGATCTCGGTCAGCCTGCGTGTCTCAATGGGACCGTCACCTTCGGACAGTACGGCCGACCACAGTCCGGCGTTACGGGCTTCCTGGCTGCCGTCGGGGAACTCCGCCCCGATGTACCAGAGCACACCGTCCTCGGAGACGGCCCACCTGTAGACGGAACCGGCGCTGCGGACGAGGAGCCGCGGTTCACCACCCGCGGCGGGAATCGCGTAGAGGTCGCTCTGCTCGGTCTCCTTGCGGCCCCAGTCCCGGCCGGCGCCCACGATCACGGTCTTGCCGTCGGGTGTCCACACCGGATTGTCGACGTCGGTGCCCCCGGTCAGAGGAGTGAGCTCCGGCAGCTCGTCGGCGTCCAGCGCGGCGACGGCGTCGAGCACGAACAGGAGCTGCGGGCGGTCGCCGAGGAAGCCGATGTCGTCGATGCGGTAGTCGAGCCGGGTGATCCGGCGGGGTGCTTCTTCCTCGCCCTTGACCGGCTCGCCGTCCGGCTCGGCGGTGCCGTAGCGGCCCGCCTCCGGGATCCGCGCGGTGAACGCGACGCGCCGGGAATCGGGCGCCCACGAGGGCGCGCCGACACCGAGCGGGGACTCCGTCAGGCGCTTCGACTCGCCACCGCCGACGGGCATGACGTGCAACTGCGGCTTGGCCACCGGGCCTTCACCCTCGCCGGAACGCAGAAACGCGACCCAGCGGCCGTCCGGGGAAATCGACGGCGCCGAGTCGCGTTCACCCTGCGTCCAAGGCCCTTCCGTACCATCGAGACCGACCTTGCGGATATGCCCGCGGTAGGTGTTGGTCTTGAGATCGGGACGGGAAAGGCCGGCCAGCAACACTCCACCCCGAAGGGTGAGCGTTCGGGGCACCGTCAGGGTTTCGATGTCAGAAGGACGCACGAGACCGACCGTACCCGATAGTTAGCCGTTCTAACTACCTGTTTGCCTCAACCGACTCTTCAGTCAGCGCGAGTGCCTCGTTCTTCTTGGCTTTCCGGAGACTGAGCAGCGTCGTCACCGTCAGGACGACGACGATCACGCCGAGGGACATCCAGTTGTTGATATCGAGCCAGTCCGGCACCACGTGGTACTCGTGCAATGCGTGCAGGAACAGCTTCGCGCCGATGAAGGCGAGAATGACCGCGAGCCCGTAGGACAGGTAAACCAGCTTGGTGACCAGGCCACCGAGCAGGAAGTAGAGCTGCCGCAGTCCCATCAGCGCGAAGGCGTTGGCGGTGAACACGAGGAACGCTTCCTGGGTGATACCGAAGATCGCCGGGATCGAGTCCACCGCGAACAGCAGGTCCGCACTGCCGATGGCCACGATCACCACGAACATCGGGGTGATCCAGCGCTTGCCGTCCTTCTTGATGAACGACTTCGAGCCGTGGTAATCGTCCGTGACCGGGAAGACCTTCCGCACCATCCGCGTGACAGCGTTTTCCTGGTATTCCTCGTCCTCGTCCTTGCTGCGGACCATGCTGACCGCGGTCCACACGAGAATCGCGCCGAAGAGGAAGAACACCCACACGAACTGCGCGATGAGCGCGGCGCCGACGGCGATGAACGCACTGCGCATGGCGAGGGCGAGCAGTATTCCGATGAGCAGCACCCGGTGCTGGTGAATGACAGGTACCTTGAACGACGCCATGATCACCATGAAGATGAACAGGTTGTCGACGCTGAGCGAGTACTCGGTAATGTAACCGGTGAAGAACTGGACGCCGTAGTCGTTCCCGGCGAAGAGGAAGACGCCGATCCCGAACAGGATCGCGCAGGAGACATAGAAGACGACCCACTTGGCGGCTTCGCCGGTGGTCACCTCATGGGGCTTGCGGTCGACGATGACCAGATCGATCGCGATCAGGACCAGAAGTCCGATGATCGTCGCGATCCATAGCCACAGGGGAACAGACATGTACTGAAACCTCCGGTTAGTGCACAGCATCAGCAACTAGCCGGAGGTCTCTTCCGCCGGCTACGAAATGCCGACCGACGATGCCGGGCGCCTAGGGCAGCCGTGCTGACGACATCGCCGCGAAGGAATACTCCCCTCCACAACCTGTCTAGTTTGACCGTTCCTGACGGAGAAAGCCAGCTGAGGTTGCCTCCGTCACTGAGTTGGTGCGGTAACGTGCGTCACACTCTATGAGCGGCGGCCATTCGTGTCATATCCGCGTGAGGCCGCGGAGAGACTCTCAGGAAACATCACCTACGGTCACACCTGTGCCCCGAATTCCGCTACCCCGAACCCGCGGCAGCCGCCTGCTGGCCCTGACACTGGCCATCCTCGTGCTGGTCGCCGCCGGATTCGTCTGGTTCAGCAGTGGACCAGCACCGTCCGCGGTGAAAACCCAGGACGCCATGGTCCCCGTACCCGCCGCACCAGGCTCACCCGATCAGGTGCAAATAGACACGACGCTCTACACCCCCGAGCAGACGCCGGCCCCCGCGGTCCTGCTCGCGCACGGCTTCGGGGGTGACAAGAACAGCGTCGCCACCGAAGCGCGTGAGCTGGCCGATCGCGGCTTCCTCGTGCTCACCTGGTCGGCCCGCGGGTTCGGCAAGAGCACCGGCAAGATCTCGCTCAACGACCCGCGCTTCGAGGTCGCGGACGCGAGCAAGCTGATCGACGGGCTCGTCGCCGGGCACCAGGTCAGCACGGACGCGAACGGCGACCCGAAGATCGGGGTCACCGGCGCTTCCTACGGCGGCGCGCTGTCGCTGCTGCTCGCCGGCACCGACAAGCGAGTCGACGCGATCGCCCCGGTGATCACCTACAACGACCTGGCACAGGGCCTCGTGCCCAACACCGCCACCACGGCCGCGGCCCCGGCGGGCACGCCCGCCGCAGGCGCGTTCACCGCCGACGGCGTGTTCAAGAAGTCGTGGGCGGGCATCTTCTTCTCCGCGGGAACGGGGGCGGCGAGTTCCGGCAGCCCCAGCAACGACGCCCCGGAGCCCGGCCAGGAGACCACCGACAACGGTCAGACGTCGTCGGCCGGGGGAGGAGGTGGCGCCCAGCCCGGCGATCCGCGTCCGGCCCCGACGGCCGATCCCTGCGGGCGGTTCACGCAGGAGGCATGCCAGGCGTACACCGAATTGGCGACCACCGGGAAGGCGAGCGCGCAGACGCTCGACCTCCTGCACCGCGTCTCCCCCGTTTCGGTGACCGACAAGATCACCGTGCCGACGCTGCTCGTGCAGGGTGAGAGCGACACGCTCTTCGGCCTCGACCAGTCCGACGCGACCGCGCGCCAGATCACCGCGGCCGGCGGCAAGGTCAAGACCATCTGGTACACCGGCGGCCACGACGGCGGGAAGCCGGGACCCCAGCTGCGCGGCAAGATCGCCGACTTCCTGTCGTTCCAGCTCACCGGCAAGGGCACCGATCCCGGCACCGAGTTCAGCTACGACATCCAGGGCACGTTGCGCGCCAACGGAACCCCGTCGGTCCGCTCGGTGAACGCGCCGACCTACCCCGGGCTCGCCGGGGACACCACCGAACGCCGTCAGCTGGCGTTGGCCGGACCGTCCCAGTCGATCGTGAACCCGGCCGGCGGCAATCCCCCCGCGGTCAGCGGGCTTCCCGGCCTGAACGCGCTGGCGAGCAGCTCGTCGCGGCTGGCCGGGCTGTTCAGCGTCGATCCGCCGGGCCAGGCGGCGCAGTTCACCACCGCGCCGCTGAACTCCCAGCTGATCATCACCGGTTCGTCGACCGTCCGCCTGCGGGTGGCCGCCGATCCGGCCGTGACCGCGCCTTCGCCGGAAGCCGTGCTCTTCGCGAAGCTCTACGACGTCGGCCCCGACGGCAGCCGCGTCCTGCCCGCGAACTCGATCGCGCCGCTGCGGGTCTCCGGGCTGCCGGCGAACGGTTCGCCGGTCGAGGTCACGGTGACGCTGCCGGGCATCGTGCGGCCCATCGAAGCGGGCCACTCACTGCGGCTGGTGGTCGGCACGACCGACCAGGCGTACGCGTCTTCCGCGGCCCCGGCCGTCTACCAGGTCTCCCTGGCCGACGGTGCGACACTCGGCGTCCCGGTCGTCCCGGGCACGGCCGTCAGCGCGGGCTGGCCGTCCGGGCAGCTGTTCGGCATCGCGGGCACACTGCTCGCGGCGCTGGTACTGACCGTCTTCGCGGCCTTCCGCCGCCGTCGTGCCCACGATGTCGACGAGGACCTGGCGAAGTACCCGCTGGTGATCGAAGGACTCTCGAAGTCCTACCCCGGCGGCTTCGTCGCGGTGAAGGACCTGTCGTTCCGGGTCGAGCCCGGCCAGGTACTCGGCCTGCTGGGCCCCAACGGCGCCGGCAAGACGACGACGCTGCGTATGCTGATGGGCCTGATCACGCCGTCCGCCGGGCACATCCGGGTGTTCGGCCACAAGATCGCCCCCGGCGCGCCGGTGCTGTCCCGGATCGGGTCCTTTGTGGAGGGTGCGGGCTTCCTGCCGCATCTCTCCGGTGAGGCGAACCTCAAGCTCTACTGGGCCGCCACCGGGCGTCCCCCGGAGCGGGCGCACTTCTCCGAGGCGCTGGAGATCGCCGGGCTCGGCGACGCCGTGCACCGCAGGGTGAAGACGTACAGCCAAGGTATGCGGCAACGGCTCGCGATCGCGCAGGCCATGCTCGGCCTGCCGGAGCTGATGGTGCTCGACGAACCGACCAACGGGCTCGACCCGCCCCAGATCCACCAGATGCGTGAGGTCCTGCAGCGCTACGCCGCGACGGGACGGACCGTGGTGGTGTCGAGCCACCTGCTGGCCGAGGTCGAACAGACCTGTACCCACGTGGTGGTCATGCACCGGGGGTCGCTGGTCGCGTCCGGCGAGGTCGCCGACATCGCGGCGGCCGGTGGCGAAGCGACGTTCCGCGTCGACCAGCCGGAGGCGGCGGCCGAAGCGCTGCGCGCCTTCACCGGAGTGCTCAGTGTCGACGTCGAGGGTGACCTCGTCCACGCGGATCTCGACGGGATGCCGCGCTCGGAAGCCGTGGCCATGCTGGTCAAGTCGGGGGTGGCCGTCGAACAGGCCGGGCCGCGGCGACGGCTCGAAGACGCCTTCCTGCAGCTTGTCGGAGAGGACTCGATCAAATGAGCAAGACCGACAAGGCGAACGCCGTGGTCGACCACGGGGTGCACACCGACCCGAGCGCACTGCAGGAGCTGACCGACGCCGCGACGCTCGAGCAGACCGAAGTCGGCCCGGACGGCGCTGTCGCGGGCTACCGCGCTTCGCGGACGCTGCGGCTCGGGGTGGAGCTCCAACGGCAGATCCGCCGCCGTCGAACGCAGCTGCTGCTCGGGTTCGTGGTACTTCTGCCGTTCATCCTGGTGATCGCGTTCCAGATCGGGAACGCGAACTCGAACCAGCGCTCCGGCGGGTTCGTCGACCTCGCCACCGTGAGCGCGCCGAACTTCGTGGTGCTGGCCCTGTTCGTCTCCGGGACGTTCCTGCTGCCGATGATCGTCGCGCTGTTCTTCGGTGACACCATCGCGAGCGAATCGTCGTGGTCGAGCCTGAAGTACCTGCTGGCGATCCCGGTGCCACGGCACAGGTTGCTCCGGCAGAAGGCTGTCGTCTCCGGGCTGCTGTCGACGTTGGCGCTCGTACTGCTGCCGCTGGTCTCGCTGGTGGCGGGCGTGCTCTGGTACGGCGCCGGCGACGCGATCAGCCCGACCGGCGACGCGATCGGCTTCGGCGACAGCATCATCGCGATGCTGCTGGCCACGGTTTACATCGTGCTCCAGCTGGCCTGGGTGGCGGGGCTCGCGCTGCTGCTCAGCGTGTCGACGGAGGCGCCACTCGGTGCTGTGGGCGGTGCGGTGCTGGCCGCGATCCTTTCGCAGATCCTGGACCAGATCACCGCGCTCGGCACCCTGCGGAACTACCTGCCGACGCACTATTCGTTCGCCTGGATCGATCTGATCTCGACGGATATCGACTGGACGAACATGGCCAGCGGGCTGCTTTCTTCGGTCATCTACGGAACCGTGTTCATGCTGCTCGCGGCACGGCGGTTCTCCACGAAGGACGTCACCAGCTGACCCCTTGCGGTTACACCATGGCCACCTTGAATCAAAGCTGGACGCGCAGCGTCTCCGTTGAGGGTGGCGGAGGGAGACGGGTGGGCGCGTTGAACGCGACTAAGGTGGCCATGGTGGCTTTGCGGACAAGGTGAGGGGCCCGGATGGGCGGGACGGCGGCCGACGAGTTCGGTGGTGCGGCGCGGCTCCTGAGCGACACCGCGGGCGGCATCACCGGCACCGTGCAGCGGATGCACCGCGCGATCGCCCGCCGTGCGTTCGGTGTGGCCGGTGACGTCGCGTTGCCCGCGAAAGCCTTACACGACAGCGTTTCCGGGCTGGTCTACGGCAGCGTGCGGACGGGAATCGCGATGGGCGGCGCTGTTGTCGAAGCGGCGTCCCGGGTCGCGGGGACTTTGCGCCCGGAGGGCACTCTCGTGGAATCCCCGGTCGGGCAGGCGACAACGGGTGTGCTCAACGGCGCTTTCGGCGCGCGGGCCGAAATACGGGGAGACCTCCTGCCCAGCCGGATGACGCTGCGGGTCGACCATCGGCGGGTCCCGATCGACACGGCCGCGCTGGCCGAGGCGTACCCGGACGCGTCGGGGAAGCTCGTGGTGTTCCTGCACGGGTTGATCGAGACCGAGCGCTGGTGGTTCCGCGCGGAGCGACCGGACTTCGGCACGCGACTGACGGCGGATCTGGGCACCAGCCAGGTTTATTTCCGCTACAACACCGGCAAGCACATCTCCGAGAACGGCCGAGAACTCACCGCTGTGCTCACCGAACTCGTTGGCGCGTGGCCGGTTCCGGTGACCGGCATCGTCCTCATCGGACACTCGATGGGCGGGCTGGTCACCCGCAGCGCGGTCCACCAAGCCGCCGAACTGCCGTGGCTGCCGCTCGTCACTCGGCTGGTCTGCCTCGGCGTGCCGCACACCGGTGCCCCGCTGGAGCGCGGTGCGAACCTGGCGGCCTGGGCGTTGCGCCGGTTCGAGGAGTCGGCGCCGCTCGGTGACCTGCTGGCGTTGCGCAGCCCGGGCGTCAAGGACCTGCGGTACGGCTTCCTGCACGAGGAGCAGTGGACGGGCGGCGACCCCGACGCCGTCCGGCGCACCGATACTCCGGTCGACACCTTCCTCCCGGAGGGCGTCCGCCAGTACTTCCTCGCCGCGACCCTCGCCCGCAGCGAGAACAGCTTGCTGGCACGGGGTTTGGGCGATCTGCTGGTGATGCCGAAGAGCGCCGTCGACACCGCGCAGGTGGCGGAGCGCCGGTGGGTCGGCGGGATGAACCACTTCGACCTGATGCACCGCGACGAGGTCTACCGAACGCTTTTGGAGTGGCTTCGCGACGCCGATTCCCCGTAATGTCGGCCCCGGAGTTGCCGTCAACCCGCGGGGAGGGCTCGTGCCGACGTCGTCGATCCACGTCGAAGCCGAGGGGGACGTCGCCGTCCTCCGGATGGACCACGGCAAGGCCAACACCATCGACACCGAGCTGTGCGTGGAACTCGTCGAGCGGCTGAACCACGTCGAGCACAACGGGTACCGCGCGGCGGTCCTGACCGGGACCGGGGGCGTCTTCTCCGCCGGGGTCGACCTGCGCCGCGTCCACGACGGCGGTGCCGCCTACATCGCGGAGTTCCTGCCGGCGCTTTCCGACGCTTTTCTCGCCGTGTTCGGCTTTCCGAAGCCGATCATCGCGGCCGTCAACGGGCACGCGATCGCGGGCGGGGCGGTGCTGGCCGCCGCCTGCGACCGGCGGGTGCTGAATGCGTCACACGGCCGCGTCGGCGTGACGGAGCTGCTCGTCGGCGTACCGTTTCCGTTGTCGGCACTGGAAATCCTGCGCTGTGCCTACGGCGAACGCCGGCTCACCGAGCTGACCTACTTCGGCCGTACGTATGAAGGTGAAGAAGCGCTGGCGCTCGGACTGGCCGACGAACTGGCCGAGCCCGTCGCCGTCCTCACGGGCGCGGTCGCGCTCGCCGCGCAGCTCGGCGTCGTGCCCCCGCGGACGTTCGCACACACCAAAGCCCAGCTGCACCAGCCCTTCCACCAGCGGATCGCGGAGAGCCGTGCCGGGGACGACGCCTACGTCCAGGAGCTGTGGAGCACGCCGGAAGCGTCGCAGTCCATCAAGGCGTACGTGGAAAGCGTGCTCGGCAAACGCTGAGGCGTCGATTTCCGACCAGCCGGGACGCCGGATGGCCCATTGCCCACCACGCCGCGTTCTGTGAAGATCCCTCAGCTGGGGAAATTCGATCGCGGAGGGGTCCATGCGCAGGCTTCTGGTGAAATGTTCGACGGTACTGGTGGCCATGGTGACGGCGGTGACCCTCGCCCCGGCCGCCAACGCGGCTTCCGAAGACATCAAGACCGCGCTGGAGCACATTCCCGGGCTCACGATCGTCTCCGAGAACGCCGCGCCCGCCGGGTACCGCTTCTTCAAGCTGACGTTCACGCAGCCCGCGGACCATCGCGACCCGCGCGCGGGCACGTTCGAGCAGCGGTTCACCTTGCTGCACCGCGATGTCAGCGCCCCGACGGTCGCGTTCACGAGTGGCTACAACGTGTCGGAGTCGCCGAACCGCTCGGAGCCGACGCAGATCGTCAACGGCAACCAGTTGTCGATGGAGTACCGCTACTTCACGCCTTCGCGGCCGCAGCCGGAGAACTGGGGCAAGCAGCTCACCATCTGGCAGGCCGCGGCCGACGAGCACCGCGCGGTGCAGGCGTTCAAGTCGATCTACCAGGCGAAGTGGCTGGCCACCGGCGGCAGCAAGGGCGGGATGACGGCGACGTACTTCCGCCGCTTCTTCCCGAACGACGTCGACGCCACGATCCCTTACGTGGCACCGAATGACGTGATCAACCCGGTCGACGTGTACAACCGCTTCCTGGCGAACGTCGGCAACGACCCGGCCTGCCGCGCCGCGCTCAAGGCCATCCAGCGTGACGCGCTGAAGCGGCGCGACGAGCTCGGCGCGATCGCCGCGAAGGACGCGGCCGCCCAGGGACTGACGTTCTCCATCGTCGGCTCGGCGGACAAGTCGCTCGAGATCTCCGTCATCGACTCGTACTTCGCGTTCTGGCAGTACCAGACGCAGGCCGGCTGCGCGGACGTTCCCGCTGCCGGGGCGAGCGCGCAAGACGTCTACGCGTTCTTCGAGCGGGTCGAAAGCCTCAACACCTACTCCGACCAGGGCCTCGAGATGTTCGTCCCGTACTACTACCAGGCGGCCGCGCAGCTCGGCTCGCCCGAATCGTACGAGAGCTACTTGAAGGACCTGCTGCGCTACCCGGGCGCGAACGTGGCCTCGACCTTCGTGCCCGACTCGGTCAAGATCCCGCGCTTCGACTACGTCGCGATGCCGGACATCGACTTCTGGGTGAAGTCGCAGGCCAAGCGGATGCTGTTCGTCTACGGCGAGAACGACCCGTGGGCGGCGGAACCGTTCGAACTCGGCTTCGGCTCGCGCGACTCGTACCGCTACTACGTGCCCGGCGGTAACCACGGCGCCCGGATCGCGCAGCTCCCCGCCGCGCAGGCCGCCGAGGCGACGGCCACCGTCCGCCGCTGGGCCGGTCTCCCCGAGACTCCCGCCCCCGCGGCCCGTTCCCTGTCCCCCGCCGGTTTCCCCGGCTTCGACGCCGACCCGCTCCTCACCACCCGCCCCCGCCTCTAGCGGCCTCCCCACCCGGGGAACACACCTACCGGACCGTGCGGTCGTGTTGCCCGTCTGGGTAGGGGCGCGTGCACGGGGTGCGTTCGGGTGCGCGTGGAATGCACTTGGGCGCGCGCAGACTGCACTTGAGTCAGGAGCGGCGGCCTTACTTCTGGCCCGCGGCGTCCATTCCTCGTAGTTCCTTTTTGAGTTCGGCGACCTCGTCGCGGAGGCGGGCGGCGAGTTCGAACTGCAGGTCGCGGGCGGCCTGCATCATCTGGTCGGTCATCTGCTGGATGAGGTCCGCGAGCTCGGCCCGCGGCATGGTCGTGACGTCCTTGTCCACCAGCACGCCCGAGCTGCGAGGCCTGTCCCCCTGCTCGGACCGCTTGCCGCGCGAGACGTTCCGCCCGGAACCGCCGACGGCGAGCTCCTGAGTGTCCTCGGCCTCTTCGTAGACGCGGTCGAGGATGTCCGCGATCTTCTTGCGCAGCGGCTGTGGGTCGACCCCGCGCTCCAGGTTGTACGCGACCTGCTTGGCACGGCGGCGATCCGTCTCGTCGATCGCGCGCTTCATCGAGTCGGTCATCCTGTCCGCGTACATGTGGACCTGACCGGACACGTTTCGGGCGGCACGGCCGATCGTCTGGATCAGCGACGTCCCGCTCCGCAGGAAGCCCTCCTTGTCGGCGTCCAGGATCGACACCAGCGATACCTCGGGCAGGTCGAGTCCCTCACGCAGCAGGTTGATCCCGACCAGGACGTCGTAATCCCCCGCGCGAAGCTGCCGTAGCAGCTCGACTCGGCGCAGGGTGTCCACCTCGGAGTGCAGGTACCGCACGCGGATGCCGAGCTCGAGCAGGTAGTCCGTGAGGTCCTCGGACATCTTCTTCGTCAGTGTGGTGACCAGGACGCGCTCGTCCTTCTCCGCGCGGATCCTGATCTCGTGGACCAGGTCGTCGATCTGGCCCTCGGTCGGCTTGACGATGACCTGCGGGTCGATCAGGCCGGTCGGCCGGATGACCTGCTCGACGAACTCGCCGCCGGTCTGGCCCATCTCGTACGGCCCCGGCGTCGCCGAGAGGTACACCGTCTGGCCGATCCTGTCGGAGAACTCCTCCCAGGTCAGCGGCCTGTTGTCCATCGCGCTCGGCAACCGGAACCCGTGCTCGACGAGGTTCCGCTTACGCGACATGTCACCCTCGTACATGCCGCCGATCTGCGGCACTGTCACATGTGACTCGTCGATGACGAGCAGGAAGTCGTCCGGGAAGTAGTCGATCAGCGTCGCGGGCGAGGTGCCGCCGGGACGGCCGTCGATATGCCGCGAGTAGTTCTCGATCCCCGAGCAGAACCCGACCTGGCGCATCATCTCGATGTCGTAGCTGGTCCGCATCCGCAGCCGCTGGGCCTCCAGCAGCTTGCCGGCCTTCTCGAGCCCGGCGAGCCGCTCTTCCAGCTCGGCCTCGATGCCCTTGATGGCCTTTTCCATCCGCTCCGGCCCGGCGACGTAGTGCGTGGCCGGGAAGATCCGCAGCTCGTCGACCTCGTTGACGATGTCGCCGGTGAGCGGGTGCAGGTAGTACAGCTTCTCGATCTCGTCACCGAAGAACTCGACGCGGATCGCCAGCTCCTCGTACGCCGGGATGATGTCGACGGTGTCACCCCGCGCGCGGAACGTGCCGCGTGCGAACGCCATGTCGTTGCGGGTGTACTGGATGTCCACCAGCGCGCGCAGGAACACGTCCCGCGACAGCTCCATGCCCACCTTCAGGCTGCTCGACCTGTCCAGGTAGGACTGCGGCGTACCGAGACCGTAGATGCAGGAGACACTGGCGACCACGATGACGTCGCGCCGGGACAGCAGGTTCATCGTCGCGGAGTGCCGAAGCCGCTCGACGTCGTCGTTGATCGACGAGTCCTTCTCGATGTAGGTGTCCGTCTGCGCGATGTACGCCTCGGGCTGGTAGTAGTCGTAGTAACTGACGAAGTACTCGACGGCGTTGTTCGGGAAGAGGTCCCGCAGTTCGTTGGCCAGCTGGGCGGCGAGCGTCTTGTTCGGCGCCATCACCAGGGTGGGGCGCTGGACCCGCTCGATGAGCCAGGCCGTGGTCGCCGACTTGCCGGTACCGGTGGCACCGAGGAGGACGACCTCCTTCTCGCCGGCGTTGACCCGCTTCTCCAGCTCGTCGATCGCGGCCGGCTGGTCACCGGCGGGCTTGTAGTCGCTGACCACCTCGAACCGGCCGCCCGACCGAGGGATCTCGGAGACAGGTCGGAATTCGGACTGGGCGAGTACGGGATGTTCGGTTGCGAAAGCCACGGGATCCAGGGTAGACGCCCCCACCGACAGTTTCAGGCCGGTCAGGCGTGGCTCACCCTGCCGCGGCGAGGCTCACCCTGCCGCGGCGAGAAAATCCGGAGCGGGCGCGGGCGAGCGCAGCAGACAGGTCTGGCACGGCATTCCGCACAGCCTGTCCAGCATCTCGGCCTGGCCGGGGTAAACCTCTTCGCCGCACAACGCCGTCAGGTGCCCGGGCAGAGCGCCTTCGGTCGGCACGGGGATCAGGTGGATCACGCGTCTGCTCTCGCCGACGACGCCTCGGCGCAGTCGGACGAGTGCGAGAGCCCCACCTTGTTCACCCATGGGTGAAGGTTAGGTCCGAACGGAGTAAAGCTCTTCGTGTCGGCGACCCAAGGATCTTCGACATCAGTGGTGCGAAACACCAAAAATCAGGGGTGTTTCGGCAGCGTCATCCCGTCATTTTCGTGTTTTGGGCTTCAAGACAGCACTGCGGCGCCCAGCCGGTGACAGAGGTTCAGCGCGAGTTCGACGTCGAGGCGGTTTTCGGTGATCGGCCTGACCAGGAGTTCCTGGGCCTTGCGCACGCGGTACTGCACGGAGTTCTTGTGCATGGTGAGCGCGGCGGCCGCGGCGGTATAGCTGCTGCCCGTCGCGAGGAAGACACGCAGCGTGTCGCGCAAGCGTTCGCAGTTGCTGTCGTCGGCACTCATCGCGCCGAGGGTGTCGGCGACCCAGAGCCGCGCCGCACCCAGGTCCGAGGTCATCAACGCCATCGTCCCGACCTCGCGGAAGGTCAGCGCGCGGTCGCAGTGCTCGCCGGCGGCCAGCGCGAGGGCGTGCACCCGCAGCGCCTGCTGGTGGGTGTGGCGGAACCCCTGGATACCCAGCCCCGGCTCGCCGAGGGACAGCCGGACACCCGGCTCACTGCTCGCGAGCGCCTGGTCGAGGAGTTCACTATCCGGGAACGCGGCGGACGCCAGCGGCAGCCACACCCAGGCACTCGACTCGTCCCGCGGCACGAACAGCGGACGGCCGTCGCCTTCCAGCCGCTTCCCCAGTTCGACGGCCAGCGCCTCCAGCGCGCCCAGCGCGTCACCGGCGTACGCGTCGGAGGTGTGCCACACGATCATTCCCAGGTGGACCCCGCGCATGCGGTAGCCGAGCGCGGCTTCGGTGGCCTCGACGTCCACGCCGTCGATGTCGAGCAGCGAACCGTCACTGTCCAAAAGCGCCCGTACCCTGGCCGTCCGCACCGCGCTCCGGTTGAACAGCCAGCGGTCCCGTTCCTCCTGGTAGGCCGAAACGACCTGCTGGCTCACCCTGTCGATGAAGGCGAAGGTACCCGTCAGCAGGTGGCGCATCATGGCGCCGAACAGGATCGGGTCGTCGATCTTACCGGTGGTCTCGGCGATCGCGTAGTCGAGGATCGCGGTCTGCCCGAGGTAGTAGGCACGGATCAGGTCGATGACCGGAGTGCCCCGCTGGGCCAGGCGCCGCGCGTACTCCATCGCCGCGGCGGGCGCTTCGACCCGGGTGGGATCGATGCCGTGCTGGAAGATCTGCAACCCGGTTTCGAGGTTCTGGTAGACGCTCGCGGACAGCAGGCTCACCATGCGCTCGTCGTCGTGGACGAGCTGCGGGAGCTCCTTTTCGTACAGTTTTACGAGGTCGCCCGTGAGTTCGCCCGCTTTTCCGGCGAGTCCGGCCGCGACGCTCTTGATCCGTTCCGAGACGACCGCTTCATCCAGCACGAGATCACCTTATGGGGTGACAGACCAATCGTGTATGTAAACGGGGTCAGCACCCGCAGCAATCACAGTCGCAGTCGCAGTCGCAGTCGCAGCAATCGCACCCGTCGCAGGCGGTGTCGTGTGGCTTTCCGCTCCATGGTCCGGGGAACGGGTCACGGCAGCAGAACTGGCAGCTGCAGCACATGTAGGTCGCGATGGCGCAGCCGGCGAAGAAGTTCCGTTTCCTCGCCGGGACGGCGAACTTCGGGTACCAGCAGCAGCCGCCCTTGCCGTCCAGTGACTCCGGTTTCGGCTCCTCGGGCGGCGGGCCGTCGGGTCCGGTCGCGGCCGCGGGTGGAGTGCCGGGAGGCGGGTTCGCGGACTGCGGCGCATGCGGGCCGGAACCCTGCGGAGTGGGACCGCCGCCGATCCAGCCGGGCGGATGCTCATGATTGTGATCGTGCGCGCCGGCGTGGCCGAAGGTCCGCTGGACGGCGTGCTGGAGTTCGTGCACCAGCAGCGCGTGCACCAGCTTGGCGTCGGTGAACTCCGCTTCGGCCAGCGCGAGCCGGACGCCGAGCACAGCGTCGTCGCACAGCCTTCTGGCCTGCTCCAGGTTGGTTCCGGTGGTGAGCAGCGGGTTCCACGCGCCGGCCGCTTCGTCGGCGATCCTGTCCTCGACGGCGTCCAGCAGATGTGCCGCGCGGCCGAACAACCTGCCGACCTCGGCCAGCGGGGCGACGTTCCCGGGACGGCCCGCGAGCACGGCCGTCTGTGCGAACGCGGCGGAGGTGGCCAGCTCGGTCGGTTCGGTGGCCAGCAGCGCCGAGTCACCGAAGCCGAGGGCGCGTTCCACCTCGGCCTGCCTGTCGACGGCCTCGGTCAGCACCGCGGTGTCGAAGCCGATCCGCGCGCCCGTCCGGCCGCCCTGGTTGGCCCAGCGTGAGGCGACCCGACGCGCGGCGAGCGCGACCGGAGCCCGGCGGAACGCGCCGTCGCCGTCCTCGACGTGGTCGCTCATCTTCGCCGAAGCGAGGACCAGTGACACCGCGGCGGCCAGCTGCGCGCCCGAACCGATCGCGACCGAGGTCCCGCGCATCGCCCGCAACGGGCACGGACCGGCGTCACGCCTGCCGGCGCCCCGCGGCGTCTGGGCCTCGACGAGCGCGGAGATCACGAGCCCGTCGTAGTTGGTGACCATGCGCGCGAACTGGCCGTGCTCGTCCCGCAGCGCCAGGCAAAGCCCGCACAGATGAGCCATCCAATCGGCGTGCAACCGGGCGGAAAGCCGATGCCGGCACGGCCTGATGATCCCGAACATGGCGGCACCATAACCGCCGCCCGCGCGCGGAATGTCACGTTCGAGGCAAGATGACCCCATGTCTGACCTGCATCCCCCCAAGATCGAGACATTTGACACCAAATCGGGCACCAACACCGATCCGAAGGGAATCGTGCGGGAGGTCGAGGAATACCGGGTAGAGCCGTTCGGCCTGTACCTCGCCCGTCCCACCCCCGGCCGGACACAGTTCCACTACCTGGAGTCCTGGCTGCTGCCGGACCTCGGGTTGCGGATCACCGACTTCTGGTTCCAGCCTGGCCACGAACGGAACCAGGACTTCTACGTCGACATCGTCAAGGCACATCGCGACGGCGAGATCTGGACGGCCACCGATCTCTACCTCGACATCGTGCTGCGGGAGAAGATCGGGCTGGAAGTGATCGACAGTGACGAACTGCTTGAGGCGTCAGCACGTGGGCTGTTGTCCACGGAGGACTGCCTGCGGGCACTGGAAACCACCTACGCCACTGTGGACGGACTCGCGAAGCACGACTACGACCTCGGAGCCTGGCTCACGACGCACGAGATCGTGCTGACCTGGCGCCGCCACTGACATCAACCGATCGGCTGATCCGACGGCGATGAACGGCGGAGGCGGAGTGTGGCCGCCGGGACGATCCGGAGACACCCCGCTCCGCGCGACTCTTGAGGCGGACAGGCGAACAGGCCTGTCGGCGATCAAGAGGAGACTTCGCCATGGCGGTCATCGAAGTGCAGGGGCTGCGCAAACGGTATGGGGACAAGATCGCCGTCGAGGACGTGTCGTTCAGTGTCGAGCGTGGGGAGATCTTCGGGATCCTCGGGCCGAACGGCGCCGGGAAGACCACGACGGTCGAGTGCCTGGAAGGCTTGCGGAAGCCCGACCACGGCACGCTTTCGGTGCTGGGACTGGATCCTCACCGGGAAACCGCGGAACTGCGGCAGCGGCTCGGGGTCCAGCTGCCATCAGGTTTGCGTGGCTGGGTTTTGGTTTGGGACTTCGCCATCTGTCGACAGGTGGCGGTCTCTCGGGAACTAAAAGATCACGAGATGTCGACATCTTGTCGGGTGTGGCGGGGGTCACGTGGGGGTGATGGGTGGAGGGGGTGGGCGAGGTGGCGTCCGTAGGGTTTGGGGTGATGAAGGTTCAGGGAGATAGGAAGACGGACTGCGAGGAGACCAGCCGGCGCGAGGTGCCGGTGTTTGCTCGGGGTCCGGTGGTGGCGCTGGCGGCGGCGACCGGGGTGCTGTTGCTGCTGGTGTCGGGGCGATACGGGTACTTCGGGGACGAGCTCTACTTTTTGGCGGCGGGCAAGCATTTGGCGTGGGGGTACGCCGATCAGCCGCCGGTGTTGCCGGTGCTGGCGTGGTTGATGGACTCGATCGCGCCGGGGTCGTTGACGGTGTTTCGGATTCCGGCGGTGCTGGCGACGGCGGCCGGGGTGGTGTTTACCGGGTTGATCGCCCGGGAGATAGGTGGCGCGCGGCGGGCACAGGTGCTGGCGGCGGGGGCGTTCGCGATTTGCGGGCAGTTTTTGGGGACCGGGCACTACTTGGCCACGTCCACTGTCGACCCGGTCTTGTGGACGGCGTTGCTGTGGTTGCTGGTTCGGTGGATGCGGACGCGCGACGACAATTTGCTGGTGTGGATCGGGGTCGTCACCGCGGTCACGCTCAACGTGAAGTTCCTGATCGGTGGCTTCTGGTTGGTCGCGGGCGCGTGCGCGCTGGTTTTCGGGCCGCGCGAATTGCTGCGGCGGCCGAAGCTGTGGATCGGGGTGGCGATCGCGGTCGTGGCGTGTGTGCCGACGTTGCTGTGGCAGGCGGCCAACGGATGGCCTCAGCTCGGGATGGGCGAGGCGATTTCGAAGGAGGTTTCCGGCGATCTCGGCGGCCGTCTCGGGTTCGTGCCGGGTGCGCTGGCCGGGGCCGGGTACGTGATCGGCGCGCTGGGGCTGCTGTTCGGGTTGACGTGCCTGCTGTTCCGGAGCGAGTTGCGGCCGTATCGCTTCCTCGGCTGGACGACTGTGGGACTTACGATAGTTTTCATCATCGCCAACGGGCGGTTCTACTACATCTCCGGCATGTTCCCGATCTGCTGGGCGGCGGCCGCGGTGTTCATCGAGGCGCGCCGACCGGCCCTGTGGTGGCGCTGGGTGCCGACCTGGCCGGTGTACGTCCTGTCCTTCCTGTTCGCGCTCCCGCACGCGCTGCCGCTTTGGCCGGTCGGCTGGGTCGCGGAGCACAAGGCACCGCATCCGGCCTACGCGGCGGAAGAAATCGGGTGGCCAAAGCTCGCCGACTCGGTCGCCGACGCCCATCGCGCGCTGCCGCCGGAGGTTCGCGACCGGACCACGATCGTCACCACCGGGTACTGGCAGGCGGGCGCGCTCAGCCGGTACGGACCGGAGCGCGGGCTCCCGGAGGCGTTCAGCGCCAGCCGCGGGTTCTGGTACTTCGGGCAGCCCGCGGACACCGCGGAGAACGTGCTTTTCGTCGGTTACGAGCCACAGCGTTTGGCGTCGCATTTCTCCGACGCGCGTATCGTGGCGCGCATCGACAATCACCTGGGCGTGCTGAACTCCAGCCAGAACATGCCGATCTGGCTCGTCAGCGGGCGGACCGAGCCGTGGTCGGAGATCTGGCCCCAACTGCGTGACCTGAAGGCCTGACCCATGCCCGGGCTTCAGTGGTCTTCCTCGCTGTGGCCCCAGGCCGCCACCCGGCCCGACACCTCGATGTGGCGGCCGATGTCGGCACTGATCGAGCGGCTCCTGCCCTACGCGTTGCTCGCGGTAGCCACCCTGCTCAGCTTCCGGGCCGACACCCTGCCACTGGCCGGGATCGCCGCGGTGTGGCTGCTCGCCACCTTCACCTTCCGGCCGAAACGCTTGCGGGACAACCCCTTCCTGGCCCTGGTTTCCTTCGTGGGCCTGCTGCTGATCGCGTCGCTCCTGATGTTGCGGGACCCGCTGTACCTGGTCTTCATGATCACCGCGTTCTTCCACGCGCTGCACCTGCGACCGGTGCCGCTCGCGCTCTTCGGGCTGGCGACGGCGTCGCTTCTCCTCAACACCCTGCCCATCGGCGGCCCGGCGAAGGCGTTCTCGGAAAACGGCGGGCTCTACGCGATCATCATCCTCATCCAGACGGCCGCGATCGGTGGCGGTTCGATCCTGGCGGCGAAGGTGTCCCGGCAGAACGAGGCTCGACGTCAGGCGCTGGAAGAACTCGCGGCGGCGCACGAGGAGAACGCCGGGCTGCACCGGCAGTTGCTGGCGCAGGCCCGGGAGGCGGGCATCCTCGACGAGCGGCAGCGGCTCAGCCAGGAAATCCACGACACGCTGGCGCAGGGTTTCACCGGGATCATCACCCAGCTGGAAGCCGCCGAGCAGGCCGGGGAAGACACCGCCGAACGGCGACGGCACATGGCCACGGCGTCCGCGCTGGCCAGGGAAACCTCGCGGAGGCACGGCGTTCCGTCCGCGCCTTGCAGCCTGAACAGCTGGACTCGGCGAAGCTGACGGACGCGCTGGGCGAGGTCGCCCGGCGCTGGAGCGAGCGGACCGGGGTCGCCGTCGAGTTCACCACCACCGGCAACACCCGCGAGCTGTATCCCGAGATCGAGGCGACGCTGCTCCGGGTCACCCAAGAAGCGCTCACCAACGTCGAAAACACGCCGTCGCCGGGCGCGCGGGGGTCACACTGTCCTATATGGAAGGTCAGGTCACCTTGGACGTGCGCGACGACGGCGCGGGCTTCGACCCGGAAACCCTGCCCGCCACCGGGGAAGCGACCGGTTTCGGCCTGCCGGGGATGCGGCACCGCATCCAGCGGCTCGCCGGGACGCTGAACATCGAGTCCGAGCCGGGTGGCGGCACTGCCGTGTCCGCGAACGTGCCCGCGGGAGTCGCGCCATGACGATCAAGCTGCTGATCGCCGACGATCACCCGATCGTGCGCGACGGGCTCCGCGGGATCTTCACCGGCGAAGAGGGTTTCGAGGTGGTCGGCGAGGCCGCCAACGGGCAGGAAGCTGTGGCGTTGGCCGAAAAACTGCGGCCCGACGTCGTGTTGATGGATCTCCGTATGCCGGGCTCCGACGGCGTCGGAGCGATCACGGAACTGGCCGCGCTGAAGAACCCCGCTCGGTGCTCGTGCTCACGACGTACGACACCGATTCGGATGTCCTCCCGGCGATCGAAGCGGGCGCCACGGGGTATCTGCTGAAGGACTCTCCCCGCGAAGAGCTCTTCCGCGCGGTCCGCGCCACCGCCCGCGGCGAGGCCGTGCTCTCCCCCGCGGTGGCCAGCCGGATCATGGGCCAGATGCGCGCGTCGGCCAAGGAACCGTTGAGCCGCCGAGGCCTCCTCGGCGGCTCATACCCCGCGAGATGCCGACATCTCGTGATCTCTTACGAACTAAGAGACCGCCATCTGTCGACAGCTGGCGAAGCTAGCGGTGCCAGGCTTCAGCCCGCCGGAAGGCGCCGTTGATCCACTCCTGCTTCTCGTCGGTGTACGCCTCGGTCGTGCCGTCACCGGCGTGGGCGTCGGCCAGCCGCAGCTTGAGCTCGCCGTACGCGTCGCGCTCGTCGGGGTGGGCGCGCATCCAGTCGCGGAACAGCAGTGCCAGCCGCGCGGCGCCGGTCTCCTCCGAGCGGACGTGCAGGTTGACCGGGCGTGCCGGGTCCGCGCCGAAGTGGAACCGCTTGGGCCACGTCGCCTCGCCGTCCTGCGGGTCGTCCTCCCAATCGCCGGTCGCCCGCGGGAAACCGGCGTCGGACAGCGCGTCCGCCACGGCGTCCGCGTCTGCCAAGGTGGACACGGACAGTTGCAGGTCGAGGATGTCCTTGGCCGGCAGCCCGGGCACCGACGTCGAGCCGATGTGATCGACCCGGACGGCCCGCTCCCCCGCGGCGAGCTTGATCCGGGCGATCGCGCGCTCCGCCTTCGCGGGCCAGGTCTCGTCGTAGGGCACGACCTTGGGGGACATCGGCGGGCGCGGGCGGCGCAGGCGGATGTTGGCCTCGAAGGTCAGCAGCCTGTCCGCCCACAGCGCGTCGACGTCGGCGAGCACGATGTCCTGGGAGCCGCTGTTGTCGAGCCACACGTCCGCGGCGGCGCGGCGCTGTTCGTCGGTGGCCTGCAGGGCGATCCGCGACTTCGCGTCGGCCTCGGTCATGCCGCGGGTGTCGACGAGCCGCCGGAGCCGGACCTCTTCGGGCGCGCCCACCACGATGACCAGGTGATACATCGGCGCCAGCCCGCCCTCGACCAGCAGCGGGATGTCGTGCACGACGACGGCGTCCGGCGCGGCGGCCGACATCAGTTCGCCCGTGCGGGCGCCGATGCGGGGATGCAGGATCGCGTTGAGTTTGCGGCGCGACTCGTCGTCGACGAACGCCTTCGCCGCGAGCGCTCCCCTGTCGAGCGCGCCGTCGGCGGTGAGGACGTCGTCCCCGAACGCGGCGGCGATCTCGGCCAGGCCTTCCGTGCCCGGTTCGACCACCTCACGGGCGATCTTGTCCGAGTCGATCAGCACCGCTCCGTGCTCGGCCAGCCGCCGCGCGACCGTCGATTTGCCCGCGCCGATTCCACCTGTCAGCCCCACTCGCAACATGCCCCGACCCTAGTTGGCCTGCGTCTTGTGCACATCGCGAGGCCCGGCGCAAGATCACGCTCCACGTGACGCAACCGATATTGGTGACACGCCGACCAATTGCCACGCTTTGTGGAAAGTTTTGCGTACCGTCCCCGCGAAGAGGGTCGCCCACACGGAGGAACGATGGCAAAGCACGTCGGGAGGCACCGGCTCGGCACGCCGGGGCTGGCGCACTGTGTCCTTCATCGTTCCGTTTCGACGGCACTCGAGGACTACCGGCGCACCTGGCTTTCCGCGTTGCTCGTCCCGGCCAAGCACAGCCTGGCCGGTCTCCGCCGCCGCGCGCTGCTCGCCGCGACAGAACGAGCTTGGGTCCCCGCGGTCGGTTAGACCGCGTTCGTGCGGACGACGATCTCCGAGGTCAGCGTCCGATGCACCGGGCACCGGTCCGCGATGTCCATCAGCTTCGCGCGCTGCTCGTCGTCGAGGTCGCCGTCCAGGTGGATGTCCCGGGTGATCTGGCTGAGCAAGCCCTTCTCCGTCTCACAGTCCGCACAGTCCTGCGCGTGGATCCGGTCGTGCCGCAGCCGGACGGTCGTCCGCTCGAGCGGGATCCCCTTGCGGTCGGCGTACATCCGCACGGTCATCGCGGTGCAGGTGCCGAGCGCGGACAACAACAGGTCGTACGGATTCGGCCCGGCGTCGCCGCCGCCGACCGAAGTGGGTTCGTCGGCCAGGAAAACGTGCTCCCCGGCGGTGATTCGCTGCGTGTACTTGCCGGTGCCCGCGTCGGTGACGATCACTGTGCCCGGCTGGTTTTCGATGCTCACATTGATCAGCTAACACCGCATGGCTGGAATACCAGCGGCAACACGTTCCCAATACGGGCTAAATATCGTATCTTCTGCAGCAGAACGGGGTAGCTGTATGTCGACGCGGTCGGCGCCCGGTGAGGGGGTATCGGCGGATGGCAACCCGGCACGGGACGGTCAGACCGGCTCAGCAGCACCTCAAGGAGCGTTTTCTCGACGCGGCGTTGAGGGTTTTGGTGGACGACGGCGTCACCGGACTCACCGTCCGTAGCGTCGCCGAAGCGGCCGGGGCGTCGACGATCGCTGTCTACACGCGATTCGGCGGCCGCTCCGGGCTGCTGGATACCTTGTACGAACGCACTTTCGACCTGCTCCGCGAAACACTCGTGGCACTACCGCCATTGTCGAGCGACTGCGAAGGCGACATCCTCGCGTTCGCGATGACCTACCGGCGGTTCGCGCTGGAAAGCCCGGCCCGGTACGCGCTGATGTTCGAGCGGCCGGTCACCGACTTCAGCCCGGACCCGTCGCTGCGCGTCGCCGTCCTGGAACGAATCTTCGCGTTGCTGGTGAAACGGGTCGAACGCGCCAGCCCGCCCGGCGCCGACGACGTCAAGCTCAGCTATCTGTTGTGGACGGCCATGCACGGCTTGGTGAGCAACGAACTCACCCAGCAGGCCCGCGGCCCGATCCCCGGCTGGTTCCTCCGCCCCACCGAGGACGCCAACGAACCCGTTTACCTCGAAGGCGTTTCGGCGATGATCGCCGGCCTCAACCTCAGGTAAACCCTCAACCCTCGGGGAAGATGTCGACACTTTCCCGGGCAGGACAACACAAAGCGGCCCCGGTCCGAAGTGGACCGGGGCCGCTTTGGTGCTAGTCGGTCAAGCGTACTGCTTACGCGCCACCGGACAGCTTCTCGCGGAGCGCCGCGAGCTGCTCGTCGCTGGCGAGCGAGCCGCCGGCCTTGCCCGAGTCGGCGGGAGCGGAGGTGTAGGTCTGCTCGCCACCGTCGCTGCTGGAGGAGCTCGAAGTGCTGCTCGAGCTGACACCGGTGGCGGCCTCGACGGCTGCCTCCGCGTCGGCCTCGGC
The DNA here is from genome assembly GCF_036008905.1 of Amycolatopsis sp. Lineage (GTDB taxonomy): Bacteria > Actinomycetota > Actinomycetes > Mycobacteriales > Pseudonocardiaceae > Amycolatopsis. Next base: position 66,167 of record NZ_DASYMU010000091.1, read on the forward strand.
GGCCTTGGCGACCTGCTTCATGTGCGCCTCGTAGCGGACGTGAGCCTCAGCGTACTGACGCTCCCACTCCTCACGCTGCGTGTCGAAGCCTTCCTGCCACTCCTGCGTGTCCGGGTCGAAGCCTTCGGGGTAGATGTAGTTACCCTCGGCGTCGTACTCGGCGGCCATCCCGTACTGGGTCGGGTCGAACTCGGCGTCCGGCGTGAGACCCTCGTTGGCCTGCTTGAGGGACAGCGAGATCCGGCGACGCTCGAGGTCGATGTCGATGACCTTGACCATGACGTCCCCGTTGACCTGGACGACCTGCTCCGGGATCTCGACGTGGCGCTCGGCCAGCTCCGAGATGTGCACCAGGCCCTCGATGCCCTCTTCGACGCGCACGAACGCACCGAACGGGACGAGCTTGGTGACCTTGCCCGGGACGATCTGACCGATCGCGTGGGTCCGGGCGAACTGACGCCACGGGTCTTCCTGGGTGGCCTTCAGCGACAGCGAGACACGCTCGCGGTCCATGTCGACGTCGAGCACCTCGACGGTGACTTCCTGGCCGACCTCGACAACCTCGGACGGGTGGTCGATGTGCTTCCAGGAGAGCTCGGAGACGTGCACGAGGCCGTCCACGCCACCCAGGTCCACGAAGGCACCGAAGTTGACGATGGAGGACACGACGCCCTTGCGGACCTGGCCCTTCTGCAGCTTGTTGAGGAACTCGGTGCGAACCTCGGACTGGGTCTGCTCGAGCCAGGCACGGCGGGACAGGACCACGTTGTTGCGATTCTTGTCCAGCTCGATGATCTTGGCTTCGAGCTCCCGGCCGACGTACGGCTGCAGATCGCGCACGCGCCGCATCTCGACCAGCGAGGCGGGCAGGAAGCCGCGCAGCCCGATGTCGAGGATCAGGCCGCCCTTGACGACCTCGATGACGGAGCCGCGAACGACGCCGTCCTCTTCCTTGATCTTCTCGATGGTGCCCCACGCACGCTCGTACTGCGCGCGCTTCTTCGAGAGGATCAGGCGGCCTTCTTTGTCCTCCTTGGTGAGGACGAGGGCTTCGATGTGGTCACCGACCGACACCACTTCCGCGGGGTCCACGTCATGCTTGATCGACAACTCGCGCGAGGGGATGACACCCTCGGTCTTGTAGCCGATGTCGAGCAGGACCTCGTCCCGATCGACCTTGACGACGGTGCCTTCGACAATGTCGCCGTCGTTGAAGTACTTGATGGTCTCGTCGATCGCGGCGAGGAAGGCCTCCTCCGTGCCAAGGTCGTCGACGGTGACCTTGCTGCCGCTGGTGGTAGCGGCGGGTGCGCTCGAGGTGGCCTCGATGCTGCTCGTCATGTGGGTTGTTGCTCCGGTCGGATGGGTGTCAGGCGGTGACCTGTGGTGCTCTCGAGGACCCGTCGCCGAGGACGGCCCGCCACACAGAGTAAGGAAGGCCGGGTTGTATTGGCGACTAGCGGGTCTGCTCCCTGCCGAGACACGCGGCCCACGAGTGCATCGAACAGCCTACCGTGCGCAATACCACATGGTCCAACGGTCCCCCGCACCCGCCGACAGAATGTGCTTGATCTTTTTGCTCGACCGCGCAATCACGTACTGTGGTCGGCCGTGAGCGATGCGGGTGTGACGCGGCGACCGGTGACCTCCGGCGAGAATCGTAGGGCCAGTCGTGGCTGGTGGGACGCTGATGCGGACGCCTACCAGGCCGAACATGGTGGATTTCTGGGCGAGGTCGACTTCGTCTGGTGCCCCGAGGGCCTACGCGAAGCCGACGCGCGCATGCTGGGCGACGTCGCCGGCCGACGGGTACTCGAGATCGGATGCGGCGCGGCGGCGTCCGCGCGGTGGCTGGCGACACAGGGCGCTGAGGTCGTGGCCGCCGACCTGTCCGGGGGCATGTTGCGGCACGCGCGCGACGCCGCCGAAAGATCAGGGGTACGGGTACCGCTGGTGCAGTGCGACGCCCTGGCCCTCCCGTTCGGCGCGGAGTGCTTTGACACCGTATGTACGGCTTTCGGCGCGGTACCGTTCGTCGACGACTCGGCGCGGTTGATGCGCGAGGTGTTCCGCGTGCTGCGACCCGGCGGGCGGTGGGTCTTCTCTGTGACCCATCCCATGCGTTGGATCTTCCTGGACGACCCGGGCGAAGGCGGACTGGTCGCGGTCCACTCGTACTTCGACCGCACCCCCTACGTGGAGTACGACGAGACCGGCGCGGCGACGTACGTGGAGCACCATCGCACGCTGGGCGACCGGATCCGCGAACTGGTCGCGGCCGGGTTCGTGTTGAACGACCTGATCGAGCCGGAGTGGCGGGAGGGGCACAAGCAGATCTGGGGCCAGTGGAGCCCGCTGCGGGGCCGGATCTTCCCCGGTACGGCGATCTTCGTCGCCGGGAAGCCGGCCCGTTAGGGTCCCTCCAGACGCCGGGCGGCCGGTTTCAGTGCTCGGCCTCGTCCCAGTCGCGGCCGACCCCGACCGAGACCTCCAGCGGCACGTCCAGCGGATAGGCCGCGCCCATCTGCGTGCGGACCAGCTCTTCGAGTTCCTCGCGCTCCCCCGGCGCGACCTCGAACACCAGCTCGTCGTGGACCTGCAGCAGCATCCGCGACCGCAGGCCCGACTTGCGCAGCGCGGCGTCGACGCGCAGCATCGCGACCTTGATGATGTCGGCGGCCGACCCCTGGATGGGCGCGTTGAGCGCCATCCGCTCGGCCATCTCCCGCCGCTGGCGGTTGTCGCTGTTGAGGTCGGGCAGGTAACGCCGCCGGCCCAGCACGGTCTCGGTGTATCCGTCGCGGCGGGCCTGGTCGACGACGGCGTGCAGGTAGTCGCGTACCCCGCCGAAGCGTTCGAAGTACTCGTCCATGAGCACGCTCGCCTCGGCCGGGCTGATGCCGAGCTGCTGGGACAGGCCGTAGGGCGACAGCCCGTACGCCAACCCGTAGTTCATCGCCTTGATCTTGCGACGCTGGTCGGGCACGACCTGGTCGATCGGCACCGCGAACACCGACGAGGCGGTCGCGGCGTGGAAGTCGAATCCCGAGTTGAACGCGTCGATCAGGGCCTGGTCCTTGGACAGGTGCGCCATGATCCGCATCTCGATCTGGCTGTAGTCGGCGGACAACAACGTTTCGAACGCGGCGCCATCCGACGACGGGCCCACGACGAACGCCCGCCGGATCCGCCGCCCCTCCTGGGTGCGGACGGGGATGTTTTGGAGGTTGGGGTCGGTACTCGACAGCCGACCGGTCGCCGCGACCGTCTGGTTGAACGTCGTGTGGATGCGCCCGTCCTCGCTGACCGACTTGAGCAGGCCGTCCACGGTCGACTTCAGCCTGGCGACGTCCCGGTGGCGCAGCAGGTGCTCCAGCAGCGGGTGCTGGGTCTGCGCGAAGAGCCACTGCAGCGCGTCGGCGTCCGTCGTGTACCCGGTCTTGATCTTCTTGGTCTTGGGCAGCCCGAGCTCGTTGAAGAGGATCTCCTGCAACTGCTTGGGCGAGCCCAGGTTGAACTCCCGGCCGACCACCTCGTAGGCCGCGTGCGCCGCCGCCTTGACCCCGGCGGCGAAGTGGGACTCCAACTCCGACAGGTAATCCGTGTCGGCCGCGATGCCGGCCTGCTCCATCCGGGCCAGGATCTCCGACAGCGGCAGCTCGACCTCGGCGAGGAGTCGCTGGTTGTGCTCGCCGCCGCGGACCGGGTCCGCGGCGATCGCGTCGGCCAGGTCGAGCGTGGCGCGCGCCCGCAACATCAGACTGCGCTCGGCCTCGCCGTCGTCGCCGAGCCCGTCGAGGGTGAGCTGGCCGTCGTCGGGCTGCTCGACCCGCAGCTCGCGCTGCAGGTAGCGCAGCGCCAGGTCGGTCAGGTCGTAGGAGCGCTGGTCGGGCTTGGCGAGGTAGGCCGCCAGGGCGGTGTCGGTCGTCACACCCTGAAGCTCCCAGCCGTGTGCCGCGAACGCGAGCAGCGCCGGTTTGACGTCGTGCAGCACCTTCGGCCGCTCCGGGTCGGCCAGCCACAGCGCCACCGCCGGCTCGTCGGTGGCGTCGAGTCGGGCCGGATCGAACCAGGCGGCCGGCCCGCCGCCGGTCGCGAGGGCCACCCCGGTCAGCTCGCCCGTGCCCCGCCCGAACGTACCGGAGACCGCGACGCCGATCGGGGCGCCGACGCCGGCGTGCTCCTCCAGCCACGCCCTCACCGAGCCGGGCTCCAGGACCGTGCCGGCCAGGTCGAAGCCCGCCTCCGCCTCCGGCGCGACGGCTTCGAGGTACTGGTAGAGCCGGTCACGGAGGATGCGGAACTCCAGCGTGTCGAACAGCCGGTGCACCGCCTCGCGGTCCCACCCCTGCCAGTGCAGGTCGTCGGGCCCCTGCGGCAGCTCCAGGTCGTCGACGAGCCTGTTGAGCTCGTAGTTGCGCATCACGTCGGCCAGGTTGGCGCGCAGGCTCTCCCCCGCCTTGCCCTTGATCTGGTCGACGTTCTCGATGAGGCCCTCGAGTCCGCCGTACTGCGCGATCCACTTCGCGGCGGTCTTCGGACCGACCCCCGGAACGCCGATCAGGTTGTCGCTGGTCTCGCCGACGAGGGCGGCCAGGTCGCGGTAGCAGTCGGGGCCGACGCCGTACCGCTCGGTGACCTTCTCGGCGGTCATCCGGTCCATCTCGGAGACGCCCCGCTTGAGGTAGAGCACCGTGATGGCGTCGTCGACGAGCTGGAACGCGTCCCGGTCACCGGTGACCACCCCGACCTGCATGCCGGCGTCGCGGGCCTGGCGGGCAAGGGTGGCGATCACGTCGTCGGCCTCGTAGCCGGGCTTTTCCACGTAACGGATGCCCAGCGCGTCGAGAACCTCGCGGATCAGGCTCATCTGCGCGGTGAAGGTGTCCGGGGTCTTGGCCCGGCCAGCCTTGTAGTCGGCGTACTGCTCGGTGCGGAACGACTGCCGCGAGACGTCGAACGCGACCCCGATGTGGGTCGGCTTCTCGTCCCGCAGCATGTTGATCAGCATTGAGGTGAAGCCGAACACCGCGTTGGTCGTCTGGCCCGTCTTGGTGGCGAAGTTCTCCACCGGCAGGGCGTGGAACGCCCGGTACGCCAGGGAGTGGCCATCCAGCAGGAGCAGCCGCGGTGCGGTGTCAGCCGACGAAGGTGTCACGCCCTGCGACTCTAGTCCGCACCCCCGACAGGGGATGGGATCGGCACGGCCTTACGGGGGCGTCATGGGCGGCGCGAACCGCTGACGGCGCCCCCGGCACTGCGCCCGGCGAGCTTCCGTCGCTGCAACAGTGGCTGCACGTACCAGATCACGAGCAGCCACAGCCCGATCGCCCCGGCGACCACGCCGGCCATCCCGGTCCCCACCACCACGTCGAAGACCAGGTACACCGCGCCGACCACCGAGATCAGCAGAAATGTCAGACCCGCCAGCGCCAGTCGGCTCGCCTCGTCGACAAGCTCGGGCTTGCGCCGGCGCCGAAACAGGATGCGGTGGTGGCTGACCGGAGCGATGAGGCACGAGGTGGCCAGCGCGGTGGCGATCAGCGTGGCCAGGTACACGCCCCGCTGCTGCACACTGATCTTCGGGAAACCCTGCGTGAAGGGCAGGGTGAGCAGGAACGCGAACAGGATCTGTACCCCGGTCTGCGCGACCCGCAGCTCCTGGAGCAGCTCGTTGAAGTTGCGGTCGGCCCGTTCCGTGGTTGTCTCCTGACGGCCGTCAACCGTCGCGTCGCCCCCGGCGTTGTCTTCCGCCACGGTCGCTACCTCCCGCCGACAGCCAAGACGCTGATCGTCATTGATTGCCCCGACAGGTTTGGACCAAAACCCCGACGGCCGTAATGCCACACCGCCGACGGCACCGTCGGCGGGACCTCCCCTACCTTGGTCCCGCCGACGGCGGCTCGATGGGCGCCCGCGCGGCGTCGGCGCCACCGTTGCCGCGGGCCGCACGGGTCGAGGGTACGGGGGCGTCCCGGGGTCAGCGGTACCCCCGGGAGTACCGCTGTGGCGGACGCACGGGCCTGTCGCAGCGACCTTCGGTGGGCGGATCCCGTCAAGCGGGTGGGCCGAGGTTTGATTCCTCACAACGGCGCCGGAAGGCCACCACGGTCAGAGGACCTTGTTCAGGAACGACTGGGTTCGCTGGTGCCGCGGATTGGCGATCACGTCGCGCGGCGCGCCGGATTCGACCACGACACCGTCGTCCATGAAGATCAGCGAGTCGCCGACCTCCCGGGCGAACCCGATCTCGTGGGTGACGACGACCATCGTCATGCCGTCGCGGGCCAGGTCCTTCATGACGTCGAGCACCTCGCCCACCAACTCCGGGTCGAGCGCGCTGGTCGGCTCGTCGAACAGCATCAGCTTGGGCCGCATCGCGAGCGCCCGGGCGATCGCCACCCGCTGCTGCTGACCTCCGGAGCACTGCTCCGGGTACGTGTCGGTCTTGGCGGTGAGCCCCACCCGGTCGAGCAGTTGCACGGCGCGCTCGCGGACCTGCGCCTTCGGCTCGCGGCGGACCCGCAGCGGCGCCTCCATCACGTTCTCCAGCACGGTCAGGTGCGGGAACAGGTTGAACCGCTGGAAGACCATGCCGATCGACCGGCGCTGGGCGGCCACCTCCCGCTCGCGCATCTCGTACAGCTTGCCGCCGCGTTCCCGGTACCCGATCAGGTCGCCGTCCACCCAGATCCGGCCGGCGTTGACCTTCTCCAGGTGGTTGATGCAGCGCAGGAACGTGGACTTGCCCGATCCGGAGGGTCCGATCACGCAGCACACCTCGCCCTGGCGGACCTGCAGGTCGATGCCCTTGAGCACCTCCAGACGGCCGAAGGACTTGTGCACGTTCTCGGCCCGAACCATCGGCTGGTCGGTCACGTCGCCACCCCGCCTCCGCCGCCGCCCTGCTCGGCAGCAAGCCCTCGCAGTTTCAGCCTCGCCCGGGTCTGCTGGCCGTACCCGCGGGAGAAGTGCCGCTCGATGAAGTACTGGCCGACCAGCAGCAGACTGGTCAGCGCGAGGTACCAGATGCAGGCGGCCACGTACATCGGGAACGGGTCGAACACCCGCTTGCCGACCGCGTCCAACTGGAAGAACAGCTCGTAGATCACCGGTACATTGATCAGCAGAGCGGTGTCCTTGAGCATCGCGATCGTCTCGTTGCCCGTCGGCGGGACGATCACGCGCATGGCCTGCGGTAGGACGATACGGCGCAGGGTCTGGCCGCGGCCGAGACCAAGTGCTTCGGCCGCCTCGCCCTGGCCGGGGTCGACCGACTGGATCCCGGCACGCACGATCTCGGCCATGTAGCCCGCCTCGGACAACGCCAGGGCCAGCAGACCGGCCAGGAAGCCGGAGAGGAGGTCCCGCGAGTTCATGCCGCCGATGCGCAGGTGAAGCGCGGAGATCCCGAACAGCGAGCCCAGTTGGGTATCGAAGGGAACGCCCAACTCCAGCCGGCTCCACAGGATGCCGAGGTTGCCGAACAGCAGCAGCAGTACCACGCGCGGCACCGCCCGGAAAAACCACGTGTAGAGCCAGGAGACCGACCGCAGGACCGGGTTGTCGGACAGTCGCATGACCGCGATGACGGCGCCGAGCGTCACGCCGAGCAGCATCGCGCAGATCGTCATCGCCAGCGTCCCGCGCAGCATGCCGTCGATGACCGGTGGGTTGAACATGTTGTCGAACATGAACGACCACTTGAACGACTTGTTCGTCAGCAGCACGTGGATGAACATGGCCGCCAGCACCGCGAGGACGGCGATCGATACCCAGCGGCCCGGGTGCCGCACGGGCACGGCCCTGATCGGTTCAGGCCGTGCCCGCACGTCGGTGATGTCTGTTGCCATGATCAGGAGCTGGCGCTGGCGCTGGCGCCGGGGGTCGCGCCGCCGAGGCTGGGGTTCAGCTCCGGGGTGGAGAGGGCGCCCGCCTCGACGCCCCACTTCTCCAGGGCCTTCTTGTACGTGCCGTCGGCGATGATCGCCTTGAGCGCGTCACGGACCGCCTCGGCGAAGGCCGTCTGGTCCTTCTTGATGACGTACCCGTACGGCGCCGAATCGTAGATCTTGCCGAGCGTCTCCAACTGGCCGTTGGTCTGCTTCACGGCGTACGCGATCACCGGCGAGTCGGCCAGCATGGCGTCGTCCTTGCCGCTGACCACGGCAGCCGTCGCGTCGCTCTGGGCCGGGTACGGGTCGATCGTGATCGCCGTCCTGCCCGCGTCGGTGCACTTCTTCGAGCGCGCGGTGATGTCGTCGACCTGGACGGTGTCCTTCTGGACCGCGACCTTCTTGCCGCAGGCCTCGTCGGGCTTGATGCCGCCAGGGTTGCCCTTCTTGGTCAGCCAGTGGGTGCCGGCCGAGTAGTAGGTGACCATGTTCGCCCTGGCCAGCCGCTCGGGATTGACCGTGAACGACGACACGCCGATCTCGTACTTACCCGAGTCGGCGACGCCGGGGATGATGTCACCGAACGTGGCGGTCCGGAACTCCGCCTTGAGGCCCAGCTTCGCCGCGACGGCGTTGAACACGTCGACGTCGAAGCCCTCGGCCGTCTTGCCGTCGGGGCCGAGGAATTCGCTCGGCGCGTACGTCGTGTCGCTGCCGACGAGGATCTTGCCGTCGGCCTTGATCGCGGCGGGCACCCTGTCCGCCAGCGCCTGGTCCACGGTCGTGTTCGGTGCGTTGCCCGGGCCGGTGCCGCTCTTGCCGGCGCATGCCGCCATCGACAGCGTGACGGCGGCGGCAGCCGCGAGTGTCAGGGCTAGGCCCTTACCGCGGGTGGGGAGAAACATCGTTGGAAACCCTCCTGTACTGATGTGACTCGCTCGGGCAGCGCCGACCCGACCGGGGGGGCAGGGACCGGCGCCACCCTACGCGACGCCGAGGTACGCCTCCTTGACCGCGGGGTCATGGAGTAGTTCCGTACCGGTGCCCGAGCGCACGATGTTGCCGGTCTCCAGCACGTACCCTCGGTGCGCCCGTGATAGCGCCTGCTGTGCGTTCTGCTCGACCAGGAGGATGGTGGTGCCCTGCTGGTTGATCTCGGTGATGATGTCGAAGATCTGCTGGATCAGCATCGGCGCCAGCCCCATCGAGGGTTCGTCGAGCAGCAGCAGCCTGGGCCGGCTCATCAGGGCGCGGCCCACCGCGAGCATCTGCTGCTCGCCGCCGGACAGGGTGCCGCCCGGCTGCCTGGCCCGCTCGGCCAGGCGCGGGAAGAGGATCAGGACCCGCTCCAGGTCGGCCGCGATGCCGGCCCGGTCCTTGCGGGTGTAGGCACCCATGCCGAGGTTCTCCAGCACCGTCATGCCCGGGAAGATGCCCCGGCCCTCGGGTGACTGGCACAAGCCCCGTACCACCCGCAGGTCCGCCCGCAGTCGGGTGATGTCCTCACCGTTGAAGCGGATCGTGCCGGACGCGACCGGGCGGACCCCGGAGATGGCCCGCATGGTCGTGGTCTTGCCCGCGCCGTTGGCTCCGATGAGCGCGACGATCTCGCCCTCGTCGACCTGCAGGCTGATGCCGTGCAGGGCCTGGATCCGCCCGTACAGCAGCCTGATGTTGTTCAGCTCAAGCAGCATCTGCCGGCACCCCCAGGTAGGCCGCGATCACCTTGGGGTCGTCGCGGACCTCCGCCGGCGAGCCTTCGGCGATCTTCCTGCCGAATTCCAGCACCACGATACGGTCGGTGACCCCCATGACCAACCGCATGTCGTGCTCGATGAGCAGGACCGTCACTCCGGTATCCCGGATCTTGCGGATGAGCTGGAGCAACTGCTCCTTCTCGGCCGGGTTGAAGCCTGCCGCCGGCTCGTCGAGGCACAGCAGCTTCGGCTCGGTCGCGAGCGCCCGGGCGATCTCCAGCCGGCGCTGCTCGCCGTAGGAGAGGTTGCGCGCCAGTTCGTTCAGCCGCCCCTCGACGCCGACGAACCGCAGCAGCGCCTCCGCCTTCTGGCGGGCCGCCCGCTCCTCGAGCACGTGCCGGGACAGGCCGAAGATCCGCTGGCCGGTGCGCCGCAGTCGCTGCGCCGCGCCGGCCAGGCCAGCCGCGGTGACCTCGGTCAACTCGTGCCGCTTGACGGGTACCCGGTAGAGCCGAAACAGCGCACCCACCACGCTCGTCCGGTGCCGGGCGTCGGCGCCGACCAGGACGTTCTCCAGCGCGGTCATCTCGGGAAAGAGCCGGATGTTCTGGAACGTCCGGGCGATACCCATCCGGGTGATCTCGTAGCGCTTGCGGCCCGACACCCGCTCCCCGTCGAACCGCATCTCGCCGCTGGTCGGGCGGAACACCCCGGTCATCGCGTTGAAGCAGGTCGTCTTGCCGGCGCCGTTGGGACCGATCAGCCCCAGGATCTCACCGCGGTACAGCGTGAAGTCCACCCCGTCGAGGGCCACCACGCCGCCGAAGCGCAGCGTGACGTTGTCGACCTCCAGCAGCGGCTCGCCGGTCGCTGGCGTTGTCGTCTGCGGTTCAGACATTGGTCGGCGCCTCCTTGGCCCGGTCGGCCAGTTCGACGGCGCGGCGTCGACTCGGCACGATGCCCTGCGGGCGGAAGATCATCACCGCGATCAGCGCCAGCCCGAACAGCAGGTACCGATAGTCGGCGAACTCCCGGAAGCGCTCGGGCAGGTACGAGATGATGATCGCGCCGACGGTCACGCCAAGCAGGTTGCCCGCGCCACCGACGACGACCGCGGCGACGTACAGGATCGAGGTCTGAAGCAGGACCGACTCGGCGTTGAAGAACGTGTTGTGGGTGGCGAACAGGGCTCCGGACAGGCCGCCGAGCGCCGCGCCGATGGCGAAGGCCCACAGCTTGAACCGGAACGACGGGACACCCATGATCTCGGCGGCGTCCTCGTCCTCGCGGACCGCCAGCCACGCCCGGCCGACCCGGCTGTTCTCCAGCCGCCGGACCCCGTACATGCACAACAGCACGGCCGTCAGCGCCAGCCAGTAGAAGGGCCTGGTGTCGTTGATGCTGAACAGCGCCCGTCCGCCGAGGGGTTCGCCGTCGATGCCGATGGTCTGGACGAAGGAGGGCCAGTTGCCCGGCGGCACCGGTACGCCGGCGATGCCACGGTTGCCGTTGGTGATCGTCGAGTTGGTCGCGATGAGGCGGATGATCTCACCGAAGCCCAGCGTCACGATGGCCAGGTAGTCGCCCCGCAGCCGCAGGGTCGGCCAGCCGAGCAGGACACCCGAGATCATGGTCAGCGCGATCGCGATCGGGATGCAGACGAGCCAGGGGAACTTGATGACCACCGGTGAATTCGGCGACCCGAAAATAGCGACGGTATAGGCGCCGACCGCGAAGAAGCCGATGTAGCCGAGGTCGAGCAGGCCCGCCAGGCCAACCACGACGTTGAGGCCGACCGCGATCAGGACGTAGATCGCCACGAGGAACAGGACGCCGGTGAAGTCGGTCTCGGTGGTACGGATGCCGGGGATCGCCAGGTCGGGCAGCGCGTAGAGCACGACGATCAACGCCACCAGGGCGCCGACGCGCCAGGCACGCGGAAGGTCGCTCCAGCGCTGCCGCAGGCCGCTGACCGCCTCGGCCCGCCGGTCATCGAAGCGCCGAAGGGTGTCGGTCACCCCGACGCGGGGCTTGTCGTTGGTCTGGGTCATACCCGTGCCCTTCCGAGAGACTCGCCGAGCAGGCCGTTCGGCCGGAACAGCAGGACCAGCACGAGCACCAGGAAGCTGACGACGTTGCGCCAGGGGTTGCCGAACAGACCGGCGCCGAGGTTCTCGACGACACCGAGCAGCAACCCGCCCAGCAGCGCGCCCCGCAGGTTGCCGATGCCGCCGAGCACGGCCGCGGCGAACGCGGCGATACCGAGGTTGAAGCCGACGTCGTAGGTGGTGATGCCGACCTTCACGCAGTAGAGCACCGACGCGAAGCCGGCGAGGATGCCGCCGAGGATGAAGATGAGCATGATGATCCGGTCGCGGTTGACGCCCATCAGCGCCGCGGACTGCGGGTCCTGCGCGACCGCCCGGACTCCCCTGCCCCATTTGGTCCGGTTGATGAAGAAGTCCAGCGCGGCCATCATGGCCAGCGCGCTGATGATGATCGTGAGCTGCAGGTTGGTCACGGCGGCGTCCAGGAAGTGGAACAGCACGACCGGCTTGACCAGGACGGGCATCCCGCGCGGCTGCCGGTGGACGATGAGACCGACCGCCTCGAACAGCACCAGCGACGCGCCGATGGCCGTGATGAGAAAGATCAGGCTCGGCGCGTTGCGCCTTCGCAGTGGCCGGTAGGCCACCCGTTCGATCACCAGTGCGGTGGCGCCGGAGGCGAAGGCCGCCACGATCATGGCGATGACGACGTAACCGAGCACCTGGATGAGCGGCGGGACCTTGGAGTTGACCCCGAGGCCGAGCCAGGTCCAGGTGAGCCAGCTCGCGAACGTTCCCACCATGAAGACTTCCGAGTGCGCGAAGTTGATCAGTTTGAGGACGCCGTACACCAGCGTGTAACCGAGTGCCACCAGGGCGTAGATCGCACCCTGGGTGAGGCCGGTGACGACCAGTTCCCAGAAGTCATTGACGACGAAGTGGATGTTCACGGACGGACGCTCCACAGGAGAAGGGGAAGGCCGGTGCGGCCGGAGGTAGCCCCCCGGCCGCGCCGCGATCGTTGTCGTGTGGCCCTCACGCGGACCGGTCAGGCCTTCGGGATCTCCTTGTCGGGCACGATCTGGCCGTCCTTGACGGTGTATGCCCACACCGCGACGGAGTTCGGGTCAAGCTCACCGTTGGCCTGGAACTTGAACTTGGTGGTGATGCCCTGGCCCTCGTACTTGTTGACGAAGTCGTTGAGCTTGGCGCGGGTGGTGTTCCCGGCCCCGATGCCCTTCAGCAGGATGTTGGCCGCGTCGTACGCCTCCGCGCTGTAGGTGCCGGGAGCCCGTCCTCCGCTCACGGCCTTGTAGTCGGTGGGAAACGAACCGCCGAGCTTGTCACCCGGCACGCACGGGCAGGTGAGCACCGAACCCTCGGCGGCGTCCTTGCCGGCGCCGCTGATGAGGTCGTCGGTCTTGACGCCGTCGCCGGCCACGTACTTGGCCTTCACCCCCGCGCCGCGCAACTGCTTGAGGAACGGCGCACCCTCGCGCACGTACCCGCCGTGGAAGACCGCGTCCGGGTTGGCGGCCTGGATCTTGGCGACGAGCGCCGAGAAGTCGACCTGCTTCTCCTGGATGACGTCGCTGCCGATGACGGCGCTGCCCAGGGCCGTCTTGACCTGCTCGGCGAGGCCCTTGCCGTAGTCGGAGGCGTCGTCGATGACGTACACCTTCTGTGCCTTGAGCGTGTCCTTCATGTACCTGGCCGCCGCCGGCCCTTGCGAGGCGTCGTTACCCAGGCCGCGGTGGAAGGTCTTCCACCCCCGCGCCGCGAGGGTCGGGTCGGTGGCGGACGCGGTAAGGATCACCACGCCGGCGGAGCTGAAGATCGGGTTGGCGACCTTGGATTCGGACGAGAACGCCGGCCCGATGACGCCGAGGATCTTCGGGTCGCTGGCGACGGCGGTCGCCAGCGGCGGCGCCTTCTCGGGGGAGCCTTCCGAGTCCTTCTCGACAAGCTCGACGGTGCAGTTCTTATTCTTGGCGTTGTACTGGTTGATGGCCAGCTTCGCGCCGTCCCGAATATTGATACCCAAGATGGCGTTGCCGCCGGTCAGTGCGCCGAAGAATGCGATCTTCTGGCCGCAGTTCTTGCCCGCCGTTCCCCCGCTGTTCGAGCTGGCGCATGCGGCGGCACCGGCGACCATCGCCGCAGCGAGGGCGCTGACGCCCACCACGCGTACGAGTCGTTGCCTCAAAGCTTCGAACCCTCCTCCATCCAGTGGTCTCGATGTCGGCTCCCGACTTCGAGAAAGCCGGGGTGTGACGGAGACCCCAAAAACCGTGGTCCGGTCTGGCCGGGGACTCTATTCGAACCTGGGAGGAGACCGTAAGTGCTCGCTCAGGGGATTGGCTGAACCGTTACATGCGGTCACGGCCGAAGCCGGCCGGGTGTAACAAGATGGTTTCTACGCAGGCTTCGCGGACGGGTTCGTGGGCGCTTCGGCCAGGATCCGGTCGGCCACCTCACGCATCGTCATGCGGTGGTCCATCGCGGTGCGCTGGATCCACTTGAACGCCTGCGGCTCGGTCATGTCGTACGCGATCATCAACATGCTCTTGGCGCGCTCGATCGCCTTGCGCGTCTCCAGCCGTTCGTGCAGCGTGGCGACCTCGGCCTCGAGCGCCACCGTCTCGGAGTACCGGGACAGAGCTATTTCGATCGCCGGCACGAGGTCGCTCTTCTGGAAGGGCTTGACCAGGTAGGCCATCGCCCCGGCGGCACGCGCCCGCTCCACCAGGTCCCGCTGGCTGAAGGCGGTCAGAATGACGACGGGCGCGATCCGGGGCCCGGCGATCTTCTCCGCGGCCGCCAGGCCGTCCATGATCGGCATCTTGATGTCGAGGATGACGAGATCCGGGCGCAGATCCTCCGCCAGCCGCACGGCGGTCTCGCCGTCGGCCGCCTCGCCGACAACGTCGTAGCCCTCCTCGACGAGCATTTCGCGCAGGTCCAGCCGGATCAACGCCTCGTCCTCCGCGATGAGCACCCGACGGCTCGGTACGTCAGCCACCCGCGACACCCCGATCGACCTCGAAACGTGGACAGCGATTACCGCCCCGATCAGAGTAGTCGGTACCCTATGACCGCGTGCTGGTCCCCGTATCCCAACCGGCAGAGGAACGGAGCTCAAACCTCCGACAGTGTGGGTTCGAATCCCACCGGGGGCACCACAAACAAGGGCACGGTCGTCGAGATCCCGTCAGCTGGTGATCGAGGCGACCGTTTCGCTGTCTGATCGTACTTCCTGGCCTCGCTCGGGTGGTGTGCGATGAGCGCCCTGGACCGGGCGATCGTCGGGGCGGCCGGTGCGACAGTGGTCGGGCTCGCCGGTGTCGCCGGTGCGATCTCGTACTCCCACATGGCTGAGCTGGCTCGGCTTCATGGTGAGGTCGGGTGGCGCTCGCACGCCTTCCCCGTATCGGTGGATGGGATCGAGGTCGTGGCGTCTCTGGTGTTGCTGGCGCACCGGCGGGCCGGGACGCGGGCGGATTGGTTGCCGTGGGTGGCGCTGGCGGCGGGTACGGCGGCGAGCGTGGCCGCGAACGTCGCGGTCGGGGCGTCGGATCCGGTCGGGCGGCTGGTGGCCGGCTGGCCGGCGGTGGCGCTGCTGGTGGCGATCAAGCTGTTGGCCGGCCTGCTCGATGCGCGGTCGGAGCACGGTATCGGCTTCGCGGGTCAGCAAGGTACGGCCGGTCCCGTGCGTCGGTCCCCTGGTCCCAGCGGTCCCGTTGCCGAGGGGGTTGGGACCGGAAAGGCTGACGGTGGTCCTGAGACCGATGGATCGAAGGCGATTGGTCCCCGCCGCGTTTCACGTGATCCGGCGTCGGCGGGGACCGATCCGATCGGATTGGTGGACGCTGCTCTGGTGGTCCGGGACCAGTTGGTCGCGGCCGGGGAGCCGGTGAACCGACGCAACCTCGCCGCCGGGCTGCGGGCGTCGGGGCACCGGGTCCGTAACGATCGTCTCGGCCATCTGCTGCAGGTCGTGAACGCGCCCGGTTCCCAGGCCGTCTCCCCGGTCGGTGCTCTGGTGGCCGTGGCCGGAGGTGAAGGCCGTGGCTGAAGTCAAGTCCTGTAAGGGGTTTGCCGCTGTCACGCCTCTGTCCGCGACGACAGAGGCCCGGTGGTGTGTGGCGCTGACAGCGGTACGCCGGTCTCGCTCGGGGACGGCCGTACCGATGGCGATCTCTGTCAGTAAGGGCCGACCTCTGTCACCCGACACGGGTATCCACGGCGGCCGGGCTGGGGTGGGTTGCCGGTTGATCTGGACCCGAACGGCAAGGGCTGGGGCTCTGTCCATGCTGGTCAGGGCCGGTTTCGCGGAGTTCTGGTCCCCGGCGACTGACACTTGTCGTGTCACCGGGGCGGGTCCACAGGAGCCCGGGACCGGGCGGGGGTGCCGCCGTGGCTGACTCCGCCTTCCTCACCCGCCTGCGCACCTCGGACGGTCCGTCGCATCTGCTGCTGGTCCTGCTCGACCAGCACCGGGTGATGACCACCAACCAACTCGCCCGCGCCACCGGCACACCGGAACGCACCGTCCGGTACCGGCTGGACCGGCTGCAAGATGCCGGCCTGGTCGCCTGTGCCCGTCCGGGGCGGGAGAGCGGCTCCGCGCCCCGACACTGGTGGCTGCGGCCCACCGGTGCCCGCCTCGTGGCCGGCACCGCCGCCGCCGAGGGCAAGCCGTCGGCAATGTTCGCCGCCCACGCCGCCGCGATCACCGAGGTCTGGCTCACGTTGTCCGAACACGGCCCAGCCCACGGCATCACGATCGAGGACTGGCTGACAGACCGGGCCGGGTGGCAGGAATGGGAAGCCGGCACGTACTGGTCGCGCCGGTACCGGCTGACTCCCGACGCCGTCGCCCACATCAGCATGCCCGACGGCAGCCCTGCGGTGGCGTTCATCGAGGTCGACCTGGCATCGATGACCCAGACCCTGCTCAAGGAGAAGGTCGCCCGGTACCTGGCCTACGCCGCCGACCGCGCTTGGGAGGGCATACACCCGTACTGCCCGCCCTGCTGCTGCTCACGACCACGGCGACCCGGGCCGCCACGTTCGCCCGCGCCGCCGGGCAGCTGATCACTCAGCACGAGGACCGGCTGCCGTTCGAGGACCCCGCCGATGTGCTCGTTGTCGCCGCCTGCGGCCACAACCCAGCCCACGCCATCACCGAAGCCTGCTGGAAGGTGCCCGAAGCGGCAGCCGCCGACCTGACCCTGGTCGAACTGCTCAGCGAACGCCTCGACGCCCAAGCCGAAACCTTGGACCGCGACGCCCGTGATGCTTCAGCGCAACGCCAAGCCGATCTCGACGTCCTACGGGACCTCCGCTCGTTTCAGGCCCTGCCCGATTGGCTGGACAGCGAACCCGCCGCCGAAGCTCTTCATGCCCTCATCGGTACCGACCCGGCCGCGTTCCTCGACGGGGACTCCGACCTCGTCGCACAGGTCATCGAGTGGGGCCGCAACCGGCGCCGGATCCCGCGATCCGATGGACGCGAACGTGCCTGGCCCTTCGTTCCTGTCCTCGAAGCACGCCACGCCGCCTTGTGGGCGCAGCAGGCCCGGCTCGTGGTCTTCTCCCACGACCATCTCGCCGCGGCCGAACCACGACTGTGCCGCCTGGTCGCCACCCTCGCTGACGGACACCTCGCTGAGGACACCGAGATCGCCATGCTTCGCGCGGCGCCGACGCGGACTCGCCAGCAAGTCCAACAGGACACCTGGGGCGACTACCCTGCCCAGCGCGAGGCCACCGTCGAAGCCCACTGGGCCGCCCTCAACCGACGCGCCCGACGACACACCAGCCGGGAACACCTCACCGACGCCTACGACAACGACCACCTGATCATCTGCGACACCTGCCAGATCATCTACCTCAAAGTAGGACCAGACACCCTGCTTCGACAGGACTGCCCGCACTGCGGCGGGACCATCATCGACTGGACCGAACGCGCCGGCGTTGTGCCCCTCGCTCGTCGACTCCGCCACATCGACCGCCGCCTCAGCGAGGTCGCTGGGTGAGGACCAGGCCTCGGCGCCGCCAGTTGTGGCCGGCGGCGGTTTCGGCCTGACGGACCGGGGCAGGTCTCGTAGAAGTCCGTCCATACCATGGCGACGACACGTAACTGCCGACTGGCAGCCAGCGCTAGAGCGACTTGATCAAGAACCGACATGGGTCCGCCACGTCATGCCGGCCGCCGTCCTGCGAGACGTAGTAGTACCGGTCGAGGTAACGGCAATCGGTCTCGGCGTAGCCAAGCCGAAGGTACAGCGCGGCGGCTCGATCATTGTGATCGTCGACCCCCAGACCGAGCCAGCCATATCCGCGTTGCCTGGCCCTGATCTCGGCCTCGGTGGTGAGGGATGTGCCGACGCCCTGGGAGCGGATCTCGGCGGGCCAGACCTGTAGGCCGTTGATCTCGGGACAGTCAGGAAAGGCACGCTGTACCTCCACGGCCGCGCAGCCGTCCCAACGGATCTCGGCGGAAGCGGCGGGCGATCCGTTGAGCCAGGCGATCAGGAAGGTGCCCAGCCCTCGCTCCTGGCGTTGGAACCGGAGGGCGTGGACCTGCGTCAACCCGGACGGCTTCCATCGTTCCAGGTGTGCGACGTCACCGGCTCCGCACTCGCGAATCTCCACGGGACGGACCGTAGAGGCCAGCCTGTGCGCGCACCCGCATTACGGCCTCGATGGCTTTGCTCGGAGGGTGGCCCAGTTGGGTCTGGCGGCGATTCGCTTTTCGCCGAATGTGTCAGAGGCTCCGGTCGTCTTCCAGGATTTCAAGAAGGTTCCCGCTCGGATCCCTGATGAAGAAGTAGGCAACGCCGGTGTTTCCGTCTCGACGCTGTACCGCGAGTGGGATTCCCAGTTCTTCAACGAGACGCTTGGCCTCGTCGACCGATTCCACCCGAAGCGCTAGATGTTTCACCCCGATCCTTGGAAGATCGCTACTTAGCTCGGCAGCCGATTCGGGTGCGGCGACCTGGTCCTTGTACCACCACAGTTCGAGGAACCCGGTGTCCAGCTTGAGGTGGCTGATCTCAAAGTCCCCGTTGGGATCCGCGTAGTGGATGACCTGACGGAACCCGAACGTCTCATAGAAGCGTATGGATTCTTGCATATCTCGTACGCTGATCGCGACGTGATGTACGCGGAACCGGATCACGCTCTCTGACCTATTGGGGGCGAGTCTCCAACGAACCCGAGTCGCCTGGATCACCTGACGGGGCTGCTCTGGAAAGTTGATCTCATCGAACAGGACCCACTCTTCGACCGCCACTTCATAGATGCGGGTGGGCGTCTCTCCACGTGCCAGTTTCGCAGGATCTATCGCGCCGGTTGCGGCCGGCCATCGCTTCACGAAGGCGTCTACCTCGGACTCGACTCCGGTCGTACTCAGTTCCTTGGCCATTCCGGTGAAGGTCACGCCCGCGACGGGCTGGCCGAGCGCTTCGAGGGGGATCGCGATGATGCTTCCGGCTACTCGTGGGTCCTTGCGGATGTTCGCGCTGTGGTTCCGATCGTGTCTGGAGATGAACCGAAGGAGGTCCGGCGCGAAATGGGCGTCGTACCACACGTTGCAGACCACTGGTGAGTAGTCCGCTCCGAGGGTGGCGAGCTGCATGAGCTTCCCAGACTGCACGTACTGTTCGAGGAGCTCCCGAGAGGTCGGCATCAGTCAACCTCGGTATGCGTGGCGGCCAGGGCGAGTTGGGGCTTGCGCAGCGACGTGAGCACTTCGCGCCAGTCCAGGACCGACTCACAGGTCGATGGCCCGAGTAGACGATCGAACTCATGAGCTCTCGCGACAACGGTGATCCCGTGGTAGGTGCGGCGGTCCACCACGGCCGTCGTGGCGATGCGGCATGCTTCCGTCAGCTCACCGGCCTGCGCGTAGGCGCTCGCTTGTTCAAACCGGGCCAGGGCTGGCTCGGTTGTCTCGGTGAAGTCGTACAGGCTGATCGCGCGGTCAGCGGCGGCTGAGGCCGCGTCGGCGTCGTTCAGTTCGACCCAGCCGCGCGCTTCGTAGAAGGCCAACTTCTCGGGGACGAACGAGAAGATGCCCGGTTGGATGAGATCGGGTGATGACCGGTCAAGCGCCTGCCGTGCCCGGTCGATCGACCGTTGAAAGGCGTCCGCCTCGCCGAGCATCGCGTGGGCCTTGCCGCGGAATCCCCACAGCCACGCGATCGCCGGCGATGGCGGGTGTTTGGTCTCCAGTCGAGGCGTCACGTTGGCGAGCACCGCGCGGGGATCGAGAGCATACGTCGGCAGATATGTGCTACCCGCCAAGGCGATATCTGCCAGGTACTGGTCCCCTGCTTCCTCGGCTGACCGGCGAGCGATTCCGTACCATTGTGCCGCGAGCGGGAACGCGCCTTGGTTGAAGAGGATTTCGCCGAGCACGGTGGCGAACATTGCGCCGCACACGGCAAGTTCCCGCTGCGCCGCCAGGGACTGCTTCTTGCCTACGAGCCGTCGAACACTGCGGAACTGGGCGAGCGCTTCGTCTATCAAGGTTGCCGGCGGGACTCGTACGACTTGCACGCCGAGGTCCCCCGCGTCCTGTCGCAACGCGGTCAACCGGGTCGGGCTGACGGAGCCACGGTCCAACGCTGAGTGCATTCGACCGGGCTCTGACCACAATCCCTCGAAGAATGCGCCCGCAACGGTCACGCCACCCAGCTGAAATAGGTCTCGCCTGTTCGTTGTCGTCTCCTCTTCTGGAGGCGCCTGCGGCTCCGACACAGGCGAAAACAACTCAACTACGCTCCGGCCGGGAAACATGCGTTCGAGTACCCAGCAGTGGTCGGGGTGGGGCTTGGTCTTCACCCGGCCGACAGCCACCGCTGGTACTGCTCGCGACCGGGCGCGGTACTCGCCAGCGCCGGGTCAATGCGTCGAGCGACGGCGGTGTACTCGCGGCAGAAAGCCGCATGTGACTGCATGTGACGCTCTGTCAGGAGCGCTTTCATCAGGTTCGGCGGTTCGCCCATCGTCGCCTCCGTCTCGCCCGTTGGGCCAACTCAGCGTAGGCGCGGGGGTGGCCGTGTTCAAAGCCATGCCGCACCTGTCCAGTCGCCATCGGACCAAATGCCGCCGAGAAGCCGCCGAGAAGACCCAGGACGACGGCCACGCGAGGTGCCGATGCCGGTACCCCCGCCGTCAACGTTGTCGGTACCGCGATCCCCAGCGGTTCGTGACATAGGTCCGCATCGCTGGGTGACTGGCCGGACGCGCCGGAAGGCGAGGGTAGGCCGGGAGCTCCCTCTGGCTCCCGGCGCGTCCGACCTCGACTCGAAGGAGGGAACCAGCGTGGGGCACGCGTCCAGGGGCGTCGCCGCAACTAACCGGCATGGCCTTGGCTCTCGGCCCGTACGAAGCCCGACGACGACGCGGGGTACCGGCGACGAGACGGACCGGGGAGGACGAGATGGCCGCGACTACGTACTACGCGTCTACGGCCGACGAGCAGTTGGCCGCCGCGCAACGAACCCTGGATGCGCACATCACCTCCAGCGCGACGGGTCGATGCCTGGCATGCGGCTCCTTCGGCCCGTGCCATCGGCGGGAATCGGCGGTCGTCATCTTCAGCCGCAGTCTGCGGCTACCGCTGCGCCGGCCGGGTGCAACGCGGCCAGAGCTGGTCGGCGCTCACAGGGTTGGCCGGCCAGGTCTCGCCGCGGGATTGGGCTGAGATGACCGGTCCCGAATCGGGCTCGCCCGTCTGGCGCTGCCCGCTCGGCCCGGCGAGGGTCACCGGCTGGCCAGGCGCCGCGGGACCTGACGGTGGACGGGAGGGGAGGTCTCGGTGGACGCCGACCCGGCGGCCCCGGACGAGACAAGTCGGGTGCTCCGGGCGGCCGCCGAGGTGCTGCGCCAGCGCCTCCCGGATACCGATGGCTGGTGCCTGGGCTGCGTGGCGCTGTGGGGACGGCTGGTGTTCCACGAGCACTGCACACAAGCCCAGTGGGCACGCGCCATTTACGCCGCCTATGGGCGGCAGCCGTGGAACGACGGCGACGGTCGCCCGGGACGGCGGACATGAGAGACGACTTGGGCGTGTGGTGCTGCCGCTGGCGCCGGAGACAGCAGCGTGTCTCGCCTGCCCCTGGGTGCCGTGGCCCTGCCTGGACCTGCCCGCCGACGCGCAAGCCAGGCAGCACACGGCAAGCACGAGCCACCCGACGATCTACCCCTCGTCGCCGCAGACGCAGCCGGATACGACCGCGACGAGAGCCACTGTGCGCCCAACCGAAGCGCCGAAGGTGGCGCTGTTCGCGAACGCCAGCGAGGAGACGAATGCCGCGTCGCGGCCGCCGTCGTCCCCTCCCGCAGATGACCAACCGGCGACATGGAACACCGACCTGCCTGATGCCGAAGACCAGGAGAATGGCCATGAGAATCCTCGACAAGATCGCTTCCGGCGACGGAGCGACGAAATTCCTGCTGGGACTCGACGACGACGCGCGCATCGAGGCGGTCTTCCTGCGGTTGGAGGACAACAACAAGGACTCGCTGTGCATCAGCTCGCAGGTCGGGTGTGCTCTGGCCTGCCGTTTCTGCAGTACCGGAGTGATCGGATTCAGCCGCGACCTCACGCCCGAGGAGATCGTCGAACAGGTTGAACTCGTCCTGGACGACCTCGGGTTCGTACAGCGCCGACGGTTCGACCTGTCCTACATGGGGATGGGCGAACCCCTGCTCAACCTCGACGCGGTCGTGTCCTCCAGGGACCTGTTGCGCGAGCGCTTCAAGGACTTCACCTTCTACGTCTCCACCGTCGGCGTGACCGCTGGAATCCGCGAGTTGGCGCGGCGGTCGCCGGACTTCGGACTTCAGATATCCCTCCACGCCCCGACCGACGAACTGCGCTCCCAGATCATGCCGATCAACCGCGCTCACCCGATCGCGGAGCCTATGTCCACTGTGGACTGTACAACCAGCGGATGTTCGGCAAGACCCGCCACGGCCGCGCCTACTACTCCTGCTACCCGGCCGGCAACAACGCCGACCGCCTCGACCGCTACCCCTCCGAACACCCCAAAGCCGTCTACGTCCGCGAAGACACCCTCACCGAGGCACTAGACCACGTCATCGCCACCCGCGTCTTCGGCCCCGACCGCCACGCCTTCCTCCGCCACAGCCTCGCCCAACAACCGGGCCGCAAGCAGCACGCCGACGCCCGCCGCGCCGAGACGCTGACCGAGCAGATCGACGACCTCACCGCCCGGCAGGACCGGCTCATCACCGAACTGGAAACCACCGACCCCACCGACCGCGGCTTCCGCGACCGGCTTCGCCACCGCTTCGACACCCTGGAAACCGAACGCGCCGAAAAGACCAACCTGTTGCCGCTCCAGGTCCTTGATCTTGCCACGCAGCGCGGCGATGCGGGCGGTGGTGGCGTCGTCGACCTCGGGCTGGCCGTGGTCGGCGTCCAGGAGTGCGGCGCGGTTGGGGCCGAAGATGCGGGTGGCGAAGAACCGGCGGACCTCGGCCAGGAGTTTGTCTTCGCGGACCCACAGGCTCTTGGGGTGGGTGGGTACCAGGGCTTGCTGGCGTGGTGGGCGGGTACCGGTTCGCAGGCGTAGTAGAAGTAGGTGTCGCCGGCGCGGCGGATTTTGCCGGACAGGCGGCGTCCGCACAGGTCGCAGTTGACGTGGGAGCGTAGCCGGTAGGTGCGGGTGGTGGCCGGTGCCGGTTGGGGCCGTCGCTGGTGCGCGAGCCGCGGTTGGCCTTGCCGATCGGGGTGCCGGCCAGGAACTGGGTCTTGGTGGTCAGCGGTTCGTGGGTGGGTTTGCTGGACCAGATCCACTCGGCCGGCGGGTTGACCTTGCCCGGCACGGCCGCGGTCACGCCGGGGGTTCTTGCGCCGGTTGTAGACCATGTGGCCGGTGTACTTGGGGTTGCACAGCACGTCCCGTACGGAGCCTTTGGTCCAGGCGCCGATGGCCCGACGGCCCCGGCCGAGGATGGGTTGCGGCGGCGGGTACCGGTCGGGGTCGTGGTTGAGCCGGTCGGCGATCTGGTCGTAGGACAGGTGCTCGACCACCCGCCAGGTGTAGATCTTGGTGACCACCGAGCCGCGGACCGGGTCGCGCACGAGGCGGCGTTTCACCTTGCCGAGGGCGGCCTTGGCCGGGACCGGGTGGGGCTCGGTGACCACCTCGTAGCCGTACGGCGGTTTGCCGATGTTGTAGCCCTGCTCGGTGTGCTCCATCAACCCGCCCCAGGACTTCTCCAGCATGTCCAGCACGTACCACTCGGCGATGGCCTGCTTCACCCGCCGGGTCAGGACGGGGGTGGCCCGTTTGCGGGCCAGCCGCCCGGTCGCCGACGGCAGCGCCTCGGCGGTGATGCCCTCGTCGGCGGCCAGCAACGCCACGCCGAGCTGT
>NZ_DASYMU010000092.1:0-22984 GCF_036008905.1 Amycolatopsis sp.
AGATGGTCGCGTTCATGGCCCGCACCGAGGGTGTGTCGGTCTCCTTCCACTATGTCGCGAAACTGTGGCGGGACAACGGGATCAGACCTCATCGTCACGGCACGTTCAAGGTCAGCAAGGATCCGGAGTTCGCGGAAAAGGGCATGAGCATGATCGTCGTCGCCCCGGTCGCGACGTGGACTCTGCTAGTCCTGCCCGGATGGCTCTGACCGGGCGAATCGAATGTGGCCGCATTTCGTTGCGTCACAGCCCACCCGAGAGCACTTCTCCCCAAAGTGCCCTCGGGTGGGCCCATATCGGAAAACAGGTGCTATTCCGGTTCGAACGAGCCGCGCGCCTTGGCGTTGCCGGAAAGAGGAGCGGTCACGACACCCGGCCTGCGGTCACGGAACCGCTGCGGGATGCACAGCGTGAACGTGGTGCCCACACCGACCGAACTGCGAACCGACGCGCTGCCCCCGCGCGCCTCGACCGCCGCGCGCACGATCGCCAATCCCAGGCCGCTTCCCCCGCGGGCTTGCCCGCGCCTGCTCGACCACGATCGTTCAAAGATCTGTTCCACGTTCTCGTCGGCGATGCCGCACCCCGAGTCGGACACCTCGATCAGGAAGAAGTCCTGATCGCGCCAGGCACGCACGTGAATGCGGTCGCCGGTCTGCGTGAACGCGATCGCGTTTTCGATCAGGCTGTCCATCGCGGCCAGCAGTCGTTCCTCGTTCGCATCGACGGTGCCGACGTCGCTTTCACCTTGCCACCGCCGGTCCGCGACCGGAGTCCACCGCTGGATGAGCCGCTCGAGGAAGACGTCCAGGTTCAACGGTGACAGTTCGACCGGTGAGTCCAGCTGCATGAGCGTGGTCAATCTGCCGGTCAGGCGATCGAGCTTGGTCAGCTCGTCCAGCACGATCGAGGCGTCCACGTCGGTTTGGCGATCGTCGTGCGCGGAGCGAATCAGCTCGACGTAACCGCGGGCGATCGTGATCGACGTTCGCAGCTCATGCGACCCCAGGCGCACGAACAGTCCCTGGGTCTCGGCCCGCTGCCGTTCCAGGGCCGCGACCCGTTCCAATTCCACCAGTGCGCGCTGGCGGCCCCGGACGTGCCAGACCATCACCAGGAAGACCGCTGCCATCAACGGCACCTCGGACGTTTCCTCGAACCGGATCCGCCCGTCGAAGGCTTGACCCAGCATGAGCACGCCGGTCGACAGCGTCACCACGGCCAGTGCGGCCATCATTCCCGCCAGCGGCCAGGAATGCACCCCGAAGACGATCGCGATACTGATCCACACGAAATGGAACGGAATAGCCTCCCCTTCGGGGTAGACCCACATCGCCGCGAGATTGAGCAAGGCGAACAGGACCCAGCCGGACAGCACCAGGCGTTTAGCCCGCGGAGAGGCAGTAGCCCACATTGCGCACCGTCTCGATTCGACGAGAACCATCCAGCTTCGATCGAAGCCGCCGGACGTAGACATCGACCACGTTGCTACCCGGGTCGAACTGGTAGCCCCAGACATCGGCGAGCAACTCCTCGCGGCTGCACACCTGATCTGCCCGTTGCATCAAATGGCTCAATAGCACGAACTCCCGATGGGACAGTGCTGTCTGTTGATTACCCACGAAAACCGTCCGCCGTTGCGTATCCAACCGGAGATCACCGACTTGAAGGAATCGCGAGCCGCCCCCGAAACCCGTGGTTTCCCGCAGCCGCGCCCTGATCCTGGCGAGCAGCTCGGCGATCACGAACGGCTTGGGCAGGAAGTCCAGCGCGCCGGCGTCGAGCACGTGGACGCGGGTGCCGATCTCCGGTACCGCGGACAACACGACAACGCGCGAATTCGGTTGGCGGACAAGCAATTCGGCGAGCACCTCGGCACCGGAACGATCCGGCAGCATGAGGTCGAGGACGATCAGGTCGTAGGCACGTTCAGTAGCCGCGAACAGCCCTTCCGTGCCCGTCCGCGCGAGCTCCACGGTGTATCCCTCGGACTGCAGGACGCGCTGAAGAAGTTTACGAACCCGTTCCTCGTCATCCACAACCAGTAACCGGCTCACGGATTCACCTCGCTCGCTCCCCCGGACCAAGCTTCCCATTTTTTGTTGGGGACACGGAGCATTCCGTCGCGGGCCGGCGCTCTGTGTCCCAGCGGACTTGTCGATGTTTTCGGCACCGACGTTACAAACGGTGATAACGATCCGGACACCGTGACAACAAAATGACGGAATCGTCATGTTCGGCGCCTCAGGTCTGCGCAAGTCCCAACATCGACCCACACGCAGCACCCCCATTGGAGGCTGGCCATGGCTCGTTTGACGTTCCGCACCGCGGTCATCGCCGTGGCCGCCCTGACCGGGGTCGCGCTCGCCGTGCCAGTCGTACTCGACCATGCCGCTCCGCAGGCTCACGCCGCGCAACCGGGCTCGATCACCCTGCACGCCGAGAGCGCCCGTACCGTCGGGCCGGCGCCAGGGCAGGTTCGCAAGGGCGACGCGATCCCCCAGTACAGCTGGTTGATCGCCGCGGAGGACGTCGGCAATCCGAAGGACACACCGCAGAACTGCCTACCGGCCCGCGCCGGGGGCAGTGCCGACTTCGCCACGAAGTGCCAATGGCCTTCCATCCGCTACACACCCGGCGCGGTGCCCGTTGTCGCACAGGGCAACGAGACCGACCTCAACGACACGAAAGCCCTGGACAATCTGCCAGCGGGCAAGTATCTGATCTCGTTGACGGCGGACGGATACAAGATCGACGGCGCGCACTTCACCGTGGACGGCGGAACACAGCGGGTCACCGTGAGCATGCAGCCGTATCCGCTCCCGCTCGGAAACGTCCGGATCCGGGTCTTCAACGATTCGGTGCCGGTGGACGGGACCTACGAAGTCGGCTCCGAGTCAGGCCTGGCCGGGTTCACCGCACACCTGTCCGATGTCCTTGGTGAAGTCACCACCGACTACTACGGAAACCCGTTGTGCACCAAGTACGTGCACTCCGCGCCCGACGCGGCCCACCCGGCAGGCCAGATCGTCTTCGCCAACGGCAAGCCACAAGTCGACCCGTCCTCGACGGGAAAGTGTGTCAGTGACGCGGGGGGCGACATCCTGATCCCGAACATGGGCCCGGACCGCTACGCCGCGCAGGTCGTGCCACCTACGGGCAGCAACTGGGCGCAGACGACGACGCTCGAAGGCGCGCACGACTGGGACATCTGGACCCAGGAAGGCGACACCGGTTACGACACCGAGCAGACCGTGGGCGCGGAGATGGTTCCGGCCGTCGACTTCGGTTTCGCGCAGCCCAAGGCCTTGCCACCCGGCCCCACCGGTGAGATCAAGGGCGTCGCCGTGCAGATCAACACCTACATCGGTGGTACCGGCGGAGTGGGCGTGCCGGAGACCGGGGTGGCGGGCGCCAACATCCGCGGTCCCGTCGACAAGCCGTTCGTAGCACTGTCCGCGCTGGGCAACAACGACCAGATGATCTACATGGCGCGGGCCGGGAGCGACGGCAAGTTCGACATCAAGAACGTGCCCAACGGCGCCTATCAGCTGACACTCTGGGACTACCCGCAGGAGCTCCTTCTCGACAGCTTCAACGTGACCGTGAACAACGGCGGCGTCGTCGACGTAGGCCAAAAAGGACTGGCAGGCTGGCACACCGCGATCGAAGGCACGATCTTCGTCGACAGCAACGCCAACGGCAAACGGGATCCCGGTGAGGCGGGCGTGCCGCAGTTCCCGGTTTCGGTCAAGGAACGCGACAACTCGACGATGGACCAGGGAATCGCCGGGGCCACCACGGACGCGAACGGGCACTACTCGATCCCCGAGGTCTACCCGCTGACCAAGTTCCTCGTGCTCGAAGCGTTCAACACCCGGTACAAGACCACCGGCATCACCTACCAGGCCGACAACCAGCCGACGCCGACAACCATGCTCGGTGCCGCGGTGGACGTGTCGTTCCTGCCGATCATCGGCCTCAAAGGCAAAGTCGACTGGGGCGTGCAGCCGTACGCGGGCGCCGACAACGGCGGCATCGTCGGCACGGTCACCTACGACACCACCCGCAACGAACTCGATCCGCGTTACTCGGCGACCGAGTCCTACCAACCCGGCGTGCCCAACGTCCCGGTGCACCTCTTCGCTGTGCAGCGCGATGCGAATGGCGATCCTGTCGTCAACCCGGATGGCTCGACCGCCCGTGGGCCCGAGCTCTCGGACACCGTGACCTCCGAAACCTGGGAGCGGCCGGAGGGATGCGTCCCGCGGCTCCACAACGGAGACGTGCTGACCAACCAGCAGGCGGTCGGCCTCCCCGGCGAAACACCGTCCTGTGTGGAATCACCCATGAGCGGCGTCCAGGTGCGGCCAAGCGACACCACACCGGGGAACTTCGGCCAGACCGTGAACGGCAACTACGGGTTCGGCACCTCCAAGCTGAACCTGTACCCGCCGGGCGACGAGAACAACCCCGCCCCCGGCAAGGACCTGCCGCTGTACGCGAACCTCGCGGACAGCAACTACGAAGACCAGGCACTTGTCCCCGACGACTACCTCGTCTCGGTGGACCTGCCGCCGAACCCGGTGGGTGGCAAGCCGATGTACACCGTCACGCGCGAAGAGGACGTGAACGTCTTCAACGGCGACGGTTTCCTCCCGCAGGAGAACTTCCCGCCTTCCCCCGAGCTGTCCGCCGACCCGCCGACGCCTGCCCAGCCGCAACCCGACCCGGGTGCGCCGCCCTCCCAGGGCAACGGGATCACGCCGCCCTGCGCCGGTGCCGGGCACACCGTGCATGTGACGAACCAGAACTTCGTCGACGGCGGCGGCAGCCCCTTCGAAGGGCAGCAGAAGCCGTTGTGCGACCAGAAGCTGATCACCGTCCGGGGTGGACAATCGACCGCGCCCAACTTCAGTCTGTTCACCGAAGTGCCGCTGCCGACGCACTTCTTCGGGCTGACCATCAACGACCTCGGCCTGTCCGCCGATCCCCGGTCGGTCCAGTACGGCGAGGCCCAGCCGCTGCCGGGCGTGCCGATGGGCATCTACGACTGGAGCGGCAGGCTGGTCGACACCGTCACCACCGATTTCAACGGGTTCTACGAAGCGCTGGAGCCGTCCACGTCGACCTACAACTGCCCGCTGCCGGCTGGACCATGTCCGGGGATGTACCGGTTCGTGGGCAACGATCCGGGCCAGCCTGGCCACGTGAACCGTGACTACAACCCACGATTCCGAACCATCGCGACGAACTTCCAGGCGTGGCCGGGGTTGTACACGGTCACCGACACGGCGCCGACCCAGGTCGCGAACGTGGCGGTGGCTCCCGGATCGACCCAGGTGAACCCGGTGAACTGCACTCCACCCGCCACCGCACCCCAGATCTTCGCGCTGGACAAGCCTTTCCTCCGGCTGACCGACGCCAACCGCACTGTCACCATCAACGGCGCCGGCTTCGGGGCCACCAGGGGCAGCGGGCAGTTGACGCTGACCAGAGCCGACGGAACCACGATGAACGTGACCCCGACCAGCTGGACCGACACGATGATCCGGTTCACCGCGCCCGTGCCGATCCCGTTCCTCCGGCCGGCCGGCGCGTACCAGGTGTCGGTCCGCAAATCCGACGGCCAGACCACGACCAACGGTGTTTCGCTGCAGCTACTCGGGATCGGCTACAGCCCGAACCTGCTCCAGGTGAACCCACCGGCGCCGGGCCCTGCCGGAACCACCTTCACCACCGTGCAGGCCGCGCTGGAGGCCGCTGCCCGCGGCGCAGGCCAGCAGCTCGTAGTGGTGTGGCCGGGCCCGCAGGGTCAGGACAACCCGCAGGGCGCCTACTTCGAGAACCTCGTCGTGCACTCGCAGGTCCGCCTGCAGGGTGTCGGCCCTGGCGGCTTCCGGGCAGACGGCAGTTACGTGCGCGGCTCGGTGCTCAACGGGATCGGGTTCAACCCCGGCATCCCCAGCGGCACCGCCTGGTTCGCACTGATCGGCGGGCTGCAGTACCAGGGCCCGGCGAATGTGCCGGACGCCGCGGTGGTCACCGTGCTCGCTCCCCCGGCAGGCAACACCGGCTCGGCGATCGACGGGTTCACCATCACCGGCGGCGCGCAGGCCGACTTCGCGACCAACGTCAACATCGTCAACGGCGGAACCACGACACCGATCGGCGCGCCAGGCGCGGCCATCACCCAGGGCGGCGGCGTGTATGTGCACGCCGGCGTCAACAACCTCGGTGTGACCAACAACGTGATCGTCGGCAACGGCGGCTCCTACGGTGGAGGCGTCCGGGTGGGGACGCCGTACGTCACCACGATCCGCAACCGGAACCTGACGATCTCGCACAACCAGATCCGCGACAACGGCGGGACCAACCTCGCCGGCGGGATCGGGCTGTTCGACGGAACCGAGAACTACTCGATCGACCACAACGACCTGTGTGGCAACTTCTCCGCCGAATACGGCGGCGGCATCAGCCACTACGGCCGCAGCAACAACGGTGAGATCGCGAACAACAAGCTGTGGTTCAACCAGTCCTACGACGAGGCCGGCGGCATCATGATCGCCGGTGAGCTGAACGCCAACCTGAACCAGCCCTCGACCGGCTCCGGACCGGTGAACATCCACGAAAACCTCATCCAGGACAACCTCGCGAACGATGACGGTGGCGGGATCCGGCTGCTGCAGGCCGGGAACTTCCCGATCGCGATCGTGAACAACATCATCACCGACAACATCTCCACGCACGAGGGCGGCGGGCTCGCGCTCGACGACGCCACGAACGTGCGGATCGTCAACAACACGGTGATGAAGAACGTCACGACCGCCACCGCGGTCACCAGTACCGGCCAACCGGCTCCGGCCGGCCTGTCGACAGCGTTGAACAGCGCCCAACTGCAGGCGACGCTGCCGGCGAACGCACCGAAGTTCAGCAAGCCCCTGCTGTTCAACAACATCTTCTTCGACAACAGGGCCGGTAACTGGAATGGCGAATTCGTGTCCGGCATCGCCTCACCGCAGGCGCCTGTCACAGACCCGATCCGCCACTGGGACATGGGTTCGGCAGATGCCGGTGTCCAGCTGACGCCGACCTACTCAGTCCTGCAGCAGTACAACCCCGGTGTGGTTCCGAGCCCGACCAACAAGGTCGGGGCGGACCCGCGCGTGAAGGCGCCGTTCGACGTGACCGTCACCATCCTCACCTCCCGGACTTTCCCCTCCTTCCGGGCGGCGGTGATCGTCGCCAAGAACGTGCCACCGGGTCTGCAGGGCGACTACCACCTGGCGGGATTGTTCCCACCGGCCAACGGCGGCGGCACCAACTCGCAGCCTTACACCGGCGGCCAGTTCCCGGCCCCCAGGATCGACTACGACGGGCAAAACCGAGTGCCACCACCGGATATCGGTGCGGACGAAGTGTTCTGACCACCCCACCACGAACGCCGGGAACCACGAACACTCGGAGGACATCGTGAGCACTGAGAACCATCAGAGCCCTCTCAGCCGTCGCGCGCTGCTCTACGGCGGCGCGGGCGCGGTCGCCGCGGTCGCCGGAGGAAAATTCCTCGGCACTCGCCTCGACGGAACGTCGTCACCGGCCTTCAAGCCGGTGGCGGCGGCCACCGCCCCGCTGACCGAACTGCATTTCGCCGCCACCGACGGCTGGGTCTCGATGCCGGCCGGGGCACGGCAGAACCTGCCGTTCTGGCCGGACTCACTGGCGCCCACACCGTTCGATCTCTATGTGTTCGGCTTCCGTGACGTCACCGGCATGGACGCGGCCGGCGTCAACGCGCAGCGCGGCAAGGCGCAGATTTCCGCTCCGTTGCTGGCTTTCGATCAGGGCACCGACATCAAGATCACCCTGACGAACCTCGGTCTTGCGGTGCGCCCCGATCTGACTGACGGCCACACCGTGCACTGGCACGGGTTCCAGAACGCGATACCGCTGTTCGACGGCGTACCCGAGCTGTCGATCTCGGTGCCGACCGGCCGCGATTTCACCTACTTCTACCGCCCGCGCGAGGCGGGCACGTACATGTACCACTGCCATTTCGAAGACGTCGAGCACGTGCAGATGGGCATGACCGGCTTGGTTTTCGTCCGGCCTTCCCAGAACGCCCACCCCATCGGCACGGACCCCGTCGGCACGAAGTACGCCTACAACGACGGCGACGGCTCCACTCGCTACAACCGCGAGTTCGGGTTCATGATGACCGAGATCTGGGCCGAGTCGCACTACCGTGACGCGCACATCCAGGTCTCCGACTGGACGGACTTCGCACCGAGTTTCTGGGCGATGAACGGCCGCTGCTACCCGGACACCCTCGCGCCCAACGGAAATCCCACCAGCACCGCGGCCGGCCGCCTGCAATACCAGCCGAACAGCTCGCTGATCACCGCGAACGAAGGCGACCGGGTGCTGCTGCGGGTGGCCAACCTCGGCTATCAGAACCATTCGCTCACCGCCGACGGGATCACGTTGACCCTGGTGGCCAAGGACGCGTCACTGCTCCAAGGGCGTGACGGCAGCAAGCACTACCTCACCAGCAACAGTGTGCAGGTCGGTCCCGGCGAGAGCCGTGACGTGCTCTTCACCGCGCCCGCGCCGGGGACCTACCTGCTCTACGACCGCGACTACGGATTCCTGAACAACGGCGGTGGCGGCGGCTACGGCGGCCAGATGACCGAGATCCGGATCAGCCCACCGGGGACTCTCCCCGCGCAGACCATCCCCAATACCTGAGTAGGACTCGCACCGGGAGCGCCCCATGACTACCGCCACCACAGAAGAAACCCGCCGGCACAGATTCAGCTCGCGCCGGATCACCAGCGCGGCTCCCTTCATCCTCGCGGTCGCGATCGTGCTCGTCCTCACCATGCCGATCCCCTCCGCGTCCGCCGCCGGTACTCCGAACGGTCTCCTCTGCGAGTCCAACGCGGCGAACACGTTCTCGCTCGACGCGCGGTCCGGCTATGTCGCCACGCCGGACGGGAACTCCATCTACATGTGGAGCTACGCCTCGAGTACAAAAGGTTTCCAGCTCCCCGGTCCCATGCTGTGCGTGGATTCGGGTGTCCAGGTCACCGTGATCCTGCACAACACGCTGCCCGAGGCCACGTCGATCGTGTTCTCCGGCCAGCACCAGCAGAAGGCGAACGGGCATCCCGCCCAGCCCCAGGTCGACGGCAGCGGGCTACTGACGTCGCTGACCGACGCCGCGCCCGCCACCAACGGCTCGGTCACCTATACCTTCACCGCGGGGTCACCGGGTACCTACCTCTACGAAAGCGGCACCGATGTCGCCAAGCAGCGGGAAATGGGCCTCGCCGGCGCACTCGTGGTCCGGCCACCCGGCCAGGCCGACCACGCCAACGCGAGAGCCGACTCCTTGTTCGACAGCACCCGCGAGTACGTGTACCTGCTGTCCGAAGTGGATCCGGAGCTGCACCTCGCGGTGGAACGCAAGCGGGCGTTCGACGTCACCAAGACCCGGGCGCGGTACTTCTTCATCAACGGCCGCAGCATGCCGGACACGATCGCGCCGAACAACGCCGAGTGGCTGCCCAACCAGCCGTACGGATCCCTCGTCCGCCTCAGGCCGGTCGTGCCCGGCGACCCGAACGGCAAGCCCGCCTTGGTGCGCTACCTCAACGCCGGTTCGGTGAACTACCCCTTCCACCCGCACGGCAACGATCAACGGGTGATCACCGAGGACGGCCAGGTGGTACTGGGCGCCAACGGGACCGACGCGTCGTACGACAAATTCCTCATCGACATCGGCCCGGGACAGAGTGCGGACACCCTGGACCAGTGGGTCGACGCGGAGAACTGGAACCCGGCGACGAACCCGATCCCGGTCCCCCTGCCCCAGCTGCAGGATCAGATCGTCGGCCCTGGCACCGAAACCTGGTTCAGCGAGAACCCCTATCTGGGCGGCGCGCCCGGCGAGGTCCCCGCAGGCGTGGTGCGGAACAACCAATGCGGTGAGTACTACATGGTGGCGCACAGCCACGCTCTTCAACAGGCCACCAACTTCGGCGCGAGCTTCGGCGGGATGATGACCCTCGTCCGCATCGACCCGCCTGCCGGTTGCCCCACCCCGTGATGACCGTGGGCCGAAAGGACAGACCGATGCGCACCGATCTCTTGAAGACGCTGCTGGCGGCGACACTAGCCGGGTTCGGACTCGTGGTCATGGCACCTGCCGCGGCCGCCATACCCGCCGCGGCGGCGGCCGCGCTGCCCGACAGGCTGCCGGTCGCTCACATCGCGACACCGCAAGGCCTTCTGCCACAGACTGGGTGCACCCTCGCGGGTTCGGCCGCGACCTGCGAGCTCTACGCCAAACCCGGCACACTGACCGTGTCCAGCCTCCCGATTCCCATCTGGGGCCTGTCCTCGACCGACACCGGCGCGTCGTCCACGCCTGGACCGGTACTGGTGGTCACCGAGGGCGACACGGTCACCGTGAACCTCCACAATGGACTCCCGAACGCGTTGAGCCTTGCCGTTCCCGGACTTTCCCTCGGCCCTGACGACCGCGCCGGTGCGGCGCCGGGCGCGGCGAAGTCCTATACCTTCACCGCGAGCAGGCCCGGCACCTATCTCTACGAGGCCGGCCACACCCCCGATGGCGCGCGCCAAGCCGCGATGGGCGTCGTCGGCGCCATGATCGTGCGCCCCGCGGGCGGCGCCGGAACCGCCTATGGCACACCGGGAAGTACCTTCGACGACGAAACCGCGCTCGTACTGTCCGAAGTAGACCCGGCGTTCAACGCCAATCCGGCCGGCTTCGATCTGCGTAATTTCCAGCCGGTGTACCGGCTCATGAACGGCAAGGCGTACCCGGAAACCGATCCGATCGCGACCACGGGCGGACGCCGGGTACTCCTGCGCTACGTCAACGCGGGCCTCAGCGCCCACGCCATGGGCACCCTCGGCGCGGATCAGTCCGTGCTGGCAACCGACGCCCGCCCGGCCGAAGTCCCGCACATCAAGATCTCCGACAGCATTCCGGCCGGAAGCACCGAGGACACCCTGGTCACCGTTCCCCCACCCGCGGACGGCGCGAAATTCGCCGTCTACGAGACGGCGGGCAGGCTCGACACCGCCGGGCATCGGGCCGGTACCACGAACATCGTCGCTTTCGGCGGGATGATGACCTTCCTCGACACCGGAGCGGCACCGGCCGGCCCCGATACCGTAGGACCGGTTTCGCAGCGCGTGAGCGCCAGCCCGTCCTCGGCGACCGGACTGCAGACGGTCACCTTCACCGTGGACTTCACCGACGTGCCGAACGGCAACTCGAACGTCACGCGCGGCGAGTTCGTCGTCGACGACCCGGCGATCGCCGTGGGCACCGGAACCGCGTTCACCGGCGCCTTCGGCACCCCGGCGGTGACCGGGGCGCAGGCGACGCTCAACCTGGCGACGCTCAGTCCCGCGCTCGCCGCCGGAAAGCACACCGTGTACGTCCGCGCCCTTGACTCCCAAGGGAACTGGGGCGTCGTCAACTCGGTCGTGCTGACCGTGAGCAGCTCCGGACCGGTCACCACCGGTTCGCTGAACCCGGCGACCGGCAACGGACTCGCCTCCGTCACAGTAGGCACGACTGGCGACGACTCGCTGCTCGGCGGCACCGTCGACGCGGCCGAGTACTTCATCGCCGCGCTGGGCGCCAACGGCACCGGCACGCCGATGACGGTGACCCCGGCGACGATCGCCGCGGAAACCGGCACGATCTCCGCGGGCACGCTTGCCTCGCTCCCCGAAGGCCCGGTCACCGTCTTGGTGCACAGCCATGACACGTTCGGACTGTGGGGCCCCGCGCAGACGCTGACGTTCAACCTCGACAGAACGGCCCCGGCCATGGACAGCGGGATCGTCGAACCGAGCCCGAACAACGGCACCGCCGGCTCGGCGGCCGACCCGACCGCCATCAAGGTGACCGGCGCGTTCACCGATCCCCTCACTGCCGGTATCGCCTCGCCGATCATGGCTGCCGAAGGATTCATCGACAATCCCTCCGGCGTGCCGGGCACCGGGCTGACATTCGTCGCTTCCGACGGATCGTTCAACGCGGCCTCCGAAGGCGCATACGGCCTCATCCCGCTCAGCCAGCTCACCGGGATGGCCGACGGACCGCACCAGATCTACGTGCACGCCAAGGACCTCGCCGGGAACTGGGGGCCGTACGCCCCGCTGACCCTGGTGATCGACAGGGCAGGTCCCGTGATGACCGCCGCCGGCGCCACACCGGCATCGGTCAACCGGAACACGACCGCCGTCAACCTGGCGGCGACCGCGACCGACGCCCGCACCGCGATCAGCGGGGCCGAGTGGTTCGACGGAGCCGATCCCGGCAAGGGCCTCGGCCACCGGATGACGATCACTTCGACCGGTCCCACCTCGGCGACGGTGAACGTCGCCGCGAGTCCGGGCAGTCTCGGTGTCGGATCGCACACGCTGTCGATCAGGGCCCTCGACGCCGCCGGCAACTGGGGCATCCCGGCCACGGTGACCGTCAACGTCACGGCACTGAGCAACATGCTGCTGGCTGATGGGTTCGAGTCGGGCAACACCAATGCCTGGTCCGGACAGGTTGGCCCGGTGGCGGTCAATCCGGGTTCCGCGTTGACCGGCCTGCTCGGGATGCAGGCCACCGCGGCCGGCGCCACGCCCGCCTACCTGGTGGACACCACACCGGCCAACGAAAGCAGCTATCACCTGCAGTTCCAGTTCCGGCCGGACACCCTCGCCACCGGAACGGGCACGGTCAACCTGGCCACCGGGCTGTCGAGCTCCGGCCAGAACCTGTTCGTCGTGCAGTACCGCAAGTCCACCGGTACGGCGCAGGTCAGGCTCGGGGTCCGCCGCAGCACCGGTGTGATCGCGTACACCAGCTACATCAACCTCGTGGGCAGCGGCACGCAGACACTGCGGGTCGACTGGGCGGCCGGGACCTCGACCACCCACAAGCTGACCGTCGGCACGGTGTCCCCGCAGTCCCAGCAGCTGACCGGCGTCAATACCGGCACCGTCCGGCTGGAAACCCTGTGGTTGGGGCTCTTCGGCGGTGGCACCGGCACCACCGGGGCAGCGTCGTTCGACGCCATCCTCGCTACTCGATTCACCCTGCCTTGACCCGTCACTAGCTCTCGATGAAGGAGGCGCTATGCGCCAGCAAAAGTTGGGTAAGTGGTGGCGGCGAGGTGTGGTCCGGATCGCGGTGCTGGCGGTGCTCGTGCTCGGGTTCGCGGCAGCGTTGGTCTGGCGGGTACAGTCGCCGGCCGACGCGCGCCGGCCCTACCAGGTCCCCGAGGACCGGCAGATCGAGAGCAGTCTCGGCATCCGCATCCAGCAGGCGGCGGTAGTCGCCGACGGTGGTCTCGTGGAGATCCGCTACACCGTGCTGGACGGGCAAAAGGCGTCCAAGTTCCAAAACGACGTGCACCATCCGCCGGTGCTGCGCAGCGAGCGCCGGAAGGGTGACGTCTACCGCGCCGCGCTGATGAAGCAGGGCCACGAGCTGAGGCCGGGCCAGACCTACTACATCCTCTACCTCAACAACGGCAACACCATCCGCAGTGGCGAGACCCTCGATGTGGAAGCCAACGGAATCCACCTGCCGCACGTCCCGGTTCGGTGATCGGCGTGCCCGAAGAGCGCATTCTGGTACGGCTGGCGGTGGTGGCGGGTGCGCTCGCCGCTGCCGCCGGGCTCGCGGTGCTTTCGGCAGCGCCGGCTTCGGCACACGCCGAGCCGACCGGCAGCAGCCCTGCCGACGGGTCCACAGTGGACTCGGCACCGGCCGGGCTCGAGATCGACCTGACCGAGTCCGTCGAACTCGCCGGCTCCAAGGTGTCCCTTGTGGACGGTTCCGGGCACGCCATCGCGACGGGCAAAACCGAGCTGATCCGCGCCGCGGCCGCGCGGCCGAAAGATCCGTCCAAGCTCAGGGTGCCGCTGCCACCGCTGCCACCGGACACCTACCGGGTGTCCTGGACGACGGTGTCCAGCGACGACCTGCACACGACGAGCGGAACACTGGTGTTCGGCGTGCAGCGGGCCGTCGTCCCCGCGGCGGCGGGGATCCCGGCCGATCCGCTCCCGGCCGTCGGCGAAGTCGCCGCACAGGGCGCGATCTACCTCGGACTCGGCGGCTGGATGGGCGCGATGGTGCTGCTGGCACTGTTCCGGACCGGGGCCCCGGCCGGGGCCGCCCGCTCGCGGCTGCTGCGCGCCGCGGCCGCGGCCGCGGGGGTCGGCGCGGCCGGTGGCATCGCGCTGCTTCTGGTGCGCGCCACGGGATTCGACGGCGGGCCCATCCGTACCGCCTGGTTGCTGCTGACCGGAAGCTCGGTCGGGCCCCCGTGGCTGGCCCGCGAAGCCGCCGCCGTGGCGATGGTGGCGCTTGCCCTCTACGCACTGCGAAAGCCGGCGATGCCGAAGCAAGCCCTGTTCGGCTGTGCGGCCGCGCTGGCGCTGACCGCCGGGATGTCAACGGCATTGCAGGGGCACCTTTCCGTGTCAGGACCGCTGCTCCTGATGACCGATACGCTGCACGTGCTGGCCACCATGGTCTGGGCAGGCACCGTGATCGCCGCCGGTGCGGTACTCCTGCACACCCGCGGCGACCGCGAACTCGCCCGGGATGTGCTGCGACGCTTCGGCTTTGTCGCGACCTCCGCGCTGACGATCCTGGTGGCGACCGGCCTGTTGCTCGCCGCCGACCGGGTCGCGTCGTTCGACGCGCTACTGCTGTCGACCTACGGCCGGACACTGCTGATCAAGGTCGCCCTCGTCGCACTGGCCGCATTGGCCGGGCTCGTCGCCACGCTGACTCTGCACAGGCGGCGACGCGCGGACGGACGCGCCCGCCGGACCGTGCTGGTCGAAATGTGGCTGCTGACCGGAGTTCTGCTCATAACGGCGGGTCTCGTGTCAACGCATCAGGCCAGCGGTCCGCAATGGCGGCCACCCGGGAAGACGTCCACATCGGATCTCACGTCCGCGAACGCCGACGACCTGGTGCAGACGTTGAGCGTGCGGCCGAACCTGCCCGGCCGGAACTTCATCACCGTCAACGTCTTCGACACCCGGCGGCCATCGCCGGCGCCCGTCCAAACAGTGCTGGTCACTCTGCGCGGCCCGGGCGGCACGACCGTGACCCGCACGGCGAGCCCGGCCGCACCGGGCTCATACCTGCTCGCAACCGACGACCTCGTCTCGAGCGGGCCATGGGCAATCACCGTCACCGCCCTCCGCCCGCAATTCACCCCGGCCTCCGGGACGTTCGCCTGGGCCGTGCCACCGGGCACCGTTGTGGTGCGCCAGCCTGTCGTGTCGCTGAATCCGCTGACGCCCTACACCGGATGGCTGGCCGCTGCGGTCCTTCTCCTCGGCGTCGCGGCTATGACACTCCTGCTGCGCCGCCGCCGGACTCCGCAACCCGCGGCGCTCGAGTCGCCCAAGCTCCCCGCCGGCATCCGGTAGCCGGAAACCGGAAACAATGATGACCGGCGCCTCCCGCGAATCTGGGCAGCACGAGAGATTCGGCATCTCGATCGACAAGGACGACAGTCATGTTGTCGTCGACCTCTGTGGAAACCTGGACGACGAAAGCGCCGGCTTGATCGCGCTTTGGCTGACCCCGCTCGTGCTCATCGAACGCCTGCGCACTGTGGTGATCCACATCGGACTGATCACCACAATGACCGTCGAAGGGCTCGACACGTTCGTCGAGCTGATCGAACTGGCTCAGCATCGTGGCTGTGACCTCCGGGTCATCGCGGGATCGGAGGGCAGGGCGGAACCACTGCGGCTCGTCGGGCCGGCGAGCTCGATCGTCGGCGAGCTCTTGTCCGCCTTGGCGGAACAGAACCCACCAGGCCCGTGACGGCGGCCGGGTCACGGACCGTCTCCGGACGGACCGGGGACCGGGACGACGATCGGCGCCTTCGCCGGCATCCACGCCGGCGTCACCTACTGCGGGTTGACTCGCCACGCCTTCGCGATGTCGGCGAACGGGGCGAACCTCGAACCCAGCTCACTCGCCTTGGTGATACCGCCTAGCGGGTTCCACGTCAGGAAGCCGATACCGAGCTCCGCGCACAACTCCAGCTCCGGCACGCATCCAGACGGAGCTGTGCGCTTCGGGCGAGTGCCTGCAGGTGTTCGGCTCGGACATCGCCGCGCACGGCACGGGACGCGGTTGTACGCGGGCCTCCGCCAGAGTTTCCCGCGGCATCACGACCATGGGAAAACCGTTCGTCCGCGGCGGAACCTAGTTCGCCGGCCAGTACAGCCAAGGTTTCTACGGCTGGATCGGCGACGTCCGGATCATGTCCCGCGCCTTGCAACCCCGAGAGTTCCTCGCGTCTTTCTCCTGACTCGGTCGGCAACACGTCAAAACGGGATGGCGACGAGTTGTCCCATATGGGCCTTGTGTCGTTCGAGCCCCGAATCGCCGCAATCGACGGCCTGGCAGAGACAGTCTCGCGCGCACATCCCTGTCCTAGCCCCAAAATCTGGACTGGCGCGTAGTGCCGAGCCACTGCTGCCAGGTGCGTCGTTTCGCCGCAGTAACCGTTCGTATCAGTCATGTTAAGCGCCTTACGCTGCTTGCCGTCTCGACGTACCGTCCATTCATCAGATGGTCAGACCAACTTGGGAACGGTGGCAGGTGGCAGAACGCCCGATTGGTCCGCTCGGCTTGCGGGTGCGCAGTGTGAGCGTGCAGATCGCGGCGCACCTGGAACGCCTGATCACCCTGGGCGAGCTCAATCCGGGCGATCGGCTGCCCGCCGAGCGCGATTTGGCCGTGGACCTACAGGTATCGCGGGCATCACTGCGCGAGGCGATGCATGAGTTGGAGGCGAAGAAGCTCATCGAACGGCGGCCCGGTCGCGGAACCATCGTGTTGCCACCACCCGAACATGTCCGCGACCTCTACGAACACATCTCCGGCGAAGACCGCAAGTTGCGTGATATCGCGGAACTCCGCGAGACGATCGAGCCACAGATCGCACGGCTGGCCGCCGGCCGGGCGACCGACGCGAACCTGCTGGAGCTCGACAGCGTGCTCAAGCATACCGTCGAAGGGTTGACCGCCAACGGTTCGGTGAAACTGGATCTGGAGTTCCACCTTCTACTGGCGCAAGCCTCGCAGAACCCGTTGCTGGCTTCGCTGAACACATTGACCAGCTCATGGACGCGGTCGGTCCGAGTCTTTTCCCACGCGACAAAACACGCACGCGAGGTCTCTTATCGGGGCCACCGCGCGATTCTCGACGCCGTCGTGGAAAGGGACAAAGACGCAGCCGGGGCTGCCATGCTCAAGCATCTGCAGGAAGTCGCCGAGCTGACAAACGAGAATTATCCCCTATAGCTTTTTCTGTGGCCACCGTCGACCGCACCCAAATTTCCGTCTCACCGAGAGGAAAGCGCCGTGCGTAAATCCGTCCCCACCATCGCATCCGTCCGGGCCTTCGCCGCAGTGGTATCCCTTGGCCTGCTGGCCACCGGATGCTCCTCCGCCAGCAGCACCAGCGGCAGCAACGCGAGCAGCGGTCCGGTCTCCGCAGCCTGCACCGCAGGCCAGAAGGCCAACCCCAGCGTTGTGGGCAAGCACTACACGGTCGGCAGCCCGCCGCTGGAAAGGACGCTGTATCCGACCGTGACCCGGATCGTCGACGCCGCGCACAAGACGATTCGGTAGCGCCTGGAATTGCCGAGCCAGACCGAGAGCCGGCATTCATGAATATCGAAAATTCGAGGAACACACATGCTCGTGGAAGTTCTGCTGCCCCAGTGGGGAATGGGAATGAAAGGTGTCATCGTCAACTGGTTCAAAGGCGAAGGAGACACCGTCGAGGCCGGTGAGCCCCTCGCCGAGGTTGAAGCGGCGAAGGCAACTTCAGACGTTGAAGCACCGGCGTCGGGCGTACTGCACAAAATCCTGGCCGAAGTCGATGAGACGGTGGAGGTCAGGTCGGTGATAGCCGTGATCGACGACGGATCCCCGGCGGCGCAGTAGCCGCGCAGGCGATTTCTCTTATGCGCCAGAGGTAACAGCCGATATGCGGCGGTAAACCGACGCCACTACCGCACCGCCGTCCGGCGGCTGTAGACGATGACTGAAGATAGGTGTGACACAGTGAGCAATTTCACCAGGCGTGGCTTCATGGGCGCAGTGGGCGCGGCCGGCGCGCTGGGCATCGTTGGCGGGATGGGAAATCCGGCTTTCGCGCAGGGGACGGCCGTTCCGCAGGCGGCGACAGGTACGTCCGCCCCGCAGTCCCGCAGAGACAGCTTCGAACTGATGGAGGCGACCATCGCCGACATTCACGACGCATACCACAACGGCCGGCTCACCTGCCGGCAACTGGTGCAGCACTACCTCGACCGAATCGCCGCCTACGACAAGCAAGGGCCGGCGTTGACGGCGATCATCACCGTCAACCCGCGCGCGCTCAAAATCGCCGACGAACTGGATCGCCAGTACCGTCGATCCGGTCTGACCGGCACGCTGCACGGCATCCCGGTCATCCTGAAGGACAACTACGACACCTTCGACATGGCGACCACCGGTGGCAACACCGCCATGCGTACCTCCGTGCCGCCGACCGACGCGTTCACGGTCGACAAGATGCGCAAGGCGGGGGCGATCATCCTCGCCAAGGCCAACCTGCAGGAATTCGCCAGGGGTGGCAACTCGCTCAGTTCGCTGGGCGGCCAGGTTCTCAACCCCTACGACCTCACCCGGACACCGGGTGGATCCAGTGGCGGGACCGGCGCGGCGATCGCGGCGAACTTCGGCGTCCTGGGCACGGGCAGTGACACCGGCCAGTCGGTCCGCTCCCCCGCCTCCGCCAACAGTCTCGTCGGTGTGCGCTCCACCAGGGGCCTGATCAGCCGGGCCGGCGTCATACCGGCCAGCATCATCCAGGACGAGCTCGGGCCGATCACCCGTACGGTGGAGGACGCCGCCCGGCTGCTCGACGTCATGGTGGGCTATGACCCGAAAGACCCGGTCACGGCATACGGCGTCACCCGCGCTCCGCGCAGCTACACAGACCAGCTGCACGGCAATGCGCTTCGCGGCGCCCGTATCGGCGTGATGACCAACCTGTTCGGCACCGAGGCGCGCCACCAGGAGGTCAATCGCGTGATGGAGAAAGTCATCTCCACCATGCAGGCGCAAGGCGCGACCATCGTCCGCTTCAGCCTGCCCGCGTACGACACACTGTCGCCTATTGTGGTCACCTCGACATGGGATGCGCACACCGCCATGGACGAGTACTTCGCTTCGCTCGGCCCGGACGCCCCGGTGCACACCTTCGACCAGCTGGTCACGTCCAAGACGGCGACACCGGAGGCGCAGAAGGCGATGGAGGCGGAATTGGCGATCAAAGACGGCCTGAACAACCCGGACTACAAGGACCACATCGTCAACCGGGAAAAGCTTCGGATGGCGGTATCGACCAAGATGGCCGAGCTCGACATTCAGGCGATCCTGTACCCGCTGCAGAAGGTGCTCGTCTCCGTTGTCGGCGTGCCGCAACCGGAACGCAACGGCACCCTGTCCAACGGCACAGGGTTCCCGGCCGTCTGCTTTCCCGGCGGGTTCTCCACCCCCACCGACACAGCTCCGATCGGCGCGCCGGTGGGCGCCGAACTGCTCGGGCGTGAGTTCAGCGAGCCGCTGCTGCTCTCGCTTGCCTACGCCTATGAGCAGACCGCGAAGGCCCGGAAACTGCCTCGCAGCACGCCGCGCCTGCCCCAGTAGCCGAAGGGATATCGTGGTGCGCACCGTTTCGAAGCCCGGCAACACTCCCGCAAATCGGGCAACCCAACACCATCACGAACAGCGCGGTGACAGTACGTCGTACACGGGTCCTCCCGGTTCAGACGGACGACGGGGTCAGGGACGGGTGCGATCCGCGAACTCCGCCGGCTGCGCAGGACCTGTGCGAGGCCCACCGCGACACCGGCGGCAAGCAGCGCCCCCCGTTACCTTCCCGGCGCGGTCATCGTTCGCATGCGGGGCGGCCGGGTGGTCGCCCCGCACCCGATCACAGCCAGGTGTCGGTGATGCTGGTGGCGCCGGCCGCATTGCCGAGGTGGGATAACCCATACATGTCCTCGATGGTGCGCAGGACGCTGTAATGCGTGATCTTC
Organism: Amycolatopsis sp.; assembly: GCF_036008905.1. Taxonomy (GTDB): domain Bacteria; phylum Actinomycetota; class Actinomycetes; order Mycobacteriales; family Pseudonocardiaceae; genus Amycolatopsis. Next base: position 20,188 of record NZ_DASYMU010000092.1, read on the forward strand.
TCGCCGTAGGAACCCGGCTTGACCGGCTGGCCGTAGAACACCGTGGGGATGCGGTTGGCGGTGGTGAAGTCGTCCTCGTCGAAATCGACGACCAGCAGGCTGTTGTGGGTCAACGCCCAATCGGCGTAGCCCTTGAGGTTGTTCTTCAACCAGGTGTCGCCGGTGGACACCGAGCAGTCGTGCATGTCGTTGCACAGGTCCGGGATCACATAGGACACCGTCGGCAAGCTCGCGTAGTTGGCGGGGAAGGCCGTGTACGGCTTGTTCGTCGAGGTGGCCAGGTTGCTGAAGTTGACCCACGGCGCGTGCTTGCGCGCGTACTTTCCTGTCGCGCAACCGGTGTAGCCGGTCGACGGCAGCCCCTCGGAGTAGCCGGCGAAGGTGCGGCCGGTGTCGATGAGCTGCTTGCCGAGGTTGCTGGTGGTGAACGTGTGCGGGCACGAGTCGTCGCTCACGCCTTGTGTGCTCCCGCTGAACTGGGCGAGGTAGTTCGGTTGACTCGGGTGCGTCACGCCGTAAGACTGCGTGAAGTTCGCACCCGCCTTCGACAGCGACGTGATGTACGGGGCGCTGGGGCTGCCGATGACCTGCGGTTGCTGGTGGTTCTCGAACAGCACGATCACGACGTGGTCAGGAGTCGGCACGGCGCCGACGGCCGCGGCGGACGCACTCGCCGACGCCACGGAGACAGTGGCGACGGCGGCCAGGGACAGGCCAAGGAGCTTTCGAAGACGCATGGTCGTTCTCCCAGTGGTGGTGGGGACTTCTCGGTTCGAGTCTCACGAGCGCTCCGCAGCGTCGCAGCCGAAAACGAACGCGACGTGAGCCTGACATGTCCGCCAACGCAACAGTGGATAATTAACCCAATAAGCCACACATCTTGCCATCCTCTTACCAAGCAGATAATTCAGCAGAACGAAGGCATTTCTTTCGCGAAGCTCGTAAAACTCACCGATAAGACATCTCCATGCCGATGGGGCGAAAACGATGCGATTCTCGGCACTCGGCATCCAGACGCCCGTCCTGAGGCTTGCGACGGCGAATAATCAGTTCGGCCACGACAATGTTGGGAATCCAGCACAACCATGGGAGGACGTAGCAGACTGGAACAGTTCCAGCGACTCGTGGACGGCGGCTTCCGCGACGGCGGTTGCGGCGCACAACAGCGTCGCAGCATCCGGTTCGTGCCCGGCCCACCGGTGAGTCAATGCTCGATGCGGAGACAGCGGAAAGGCGATCACGCCGATGTCGTGCAGGTCCGGCGCAAGCCCCGGGTCGAAGCGGCGCGGCGCAGATGGATCTTCGCGGTCAACACAGCCGATGAGCAGGCTGGCGGCGTCGTCAGCGAATGAGAGCCGATCGGCTTGGAAGCACATGTCTGGGTGAAGCCAGCGCCCTGTGAGATGCCACTGCTCGACCGAGTCTGGCCATACTGGATGCCCCATGTCGAACAGGCGTCCTCCACGTCCGAGGCCCACAGCCGGATGCTCGCGACCTCCCCGAAACTCACGTCGAGAGCTGCGCTGTAGGACGACAACGGCGTTCCGCGCCACGCGAAGTCCTGGCTAAGCAATTCGTCCAGGAGCGCTTGGGCGTGCTTGTGCCAGGCGGCAAGATCGAACTGGGCAGGAAGCGAAAGCTCTCTACCAGGAGATACCGGCACCTCCGACGAACGTGGTACATCGCTCCATTCTGCGCTCAGGAGGTACGCATGGTCGCTACTCGCCCTCGTGACGGGCGGCGAGATAGTCGGCCCAGTTGGTGCGGGCGTAGGCGAGCCATTGGTTGGCGGTCTTGATGCTGATGCCGATCATGTCGCTGACGATGACGTTTGGCAGCTCGGTGACCAGCATGGCCGTGGCCGCGTTGTACGCGGCGGTCGTACCAAGGTCGTGTCGTAGAAGCTGAACTCCGAGCGATTCAGAGCGGAGCGGTCGGTTGGGGACGATACTTGGAAACAAGTAATGGGTGTTGCCTGGGATGATGCCGCGCTGGCGGTCGGCCAGTTTGCCGGTCAACCAGCACCGCAAGGCCTGGCGGCAGCAGCACCGGATTCGCGCCAATGATGAGGAAGGTGTCGCCGCTGTGACGCTGGAAGCGACCAGCGGTCAACTCGACGCCCCATGTGAGAGGCATCGCGTAAAGCCGAACCAGCGCTCCGGCGACGCGGGTCTCGAGGGGCAGGGCCGGGTCGGTGAGACAACACCGGAGTTGATCGATGTGGTCTTCGGGCGTGACCGCACCACAATCCGCAGTTACCTCTCCGGCGACACGGAACCCGGTCGCCGCAAAACCGCAGGCCCAGACCCGTTCGAGCCGTACGTCGCGCATGATTCCGCACCTGCCGATGCTGCTGCGAACCGTCGGCTGCTGCTCACCAGCGACGGCATCCACCAGGCCATCCCCCGCCGCAGCATCGCCCGAGCTGCGCGCGTGTTCACCGACGCGGAGTTCTGCGCGCGCAACCTGACCCTCGCCGCTCGCTACTTCGGTGGCCGCGACAACCCCACCGCCTTGGTCGTCGATCCCCAACTCGCACCTGGCACCGGAGGGCCGTTCCAGTGATCGCCCTAGATGATTGATTCCGTGAAGTTGGTGTTAGTGGTCGTAGGCGACGAGTGACCTTTTGCTGGTCACGCCGGTCTGCCAGGTGTGCCAGATACCCGCGGCCATGGCGAGCAGCCGTTGCGCGACCCGCACAAGAACCCCGGACGGGGTCCGGCCACCGTGACGTTCGAGATCGAGTTGACCTTTAAGGAGCTGGTTGACCGACTCGATCCACTGCCGGACCCCACCG
>NZ_DASYMU010000093.1:0-5953 GCF_036008905.1 Amycolatopsis sp.
ACCCCCGCACCCAGGCCGCGCCCGGGCCGACCCCTGCTAGACGCCGGAAGTGGTGCGGATCCAGGAGCGGCTGGACGCGACACTGCCGTAGTTGTTGGTGCCACGGGTGTTGGAGCCGGTCTGGTTCTGGACCGTGGACGCGACACCGACCTGGACGCCGTTGGCGAGCTCGGGGCCGCCCGAGTCGCCTTTCCACGCGGAGCCGTTGATACCGACCGACTGGATCGCGCGGCCGCCGAAGGCGTCCGTCGAGCGCCCGGTGACCTGCACGTTCGCCACCTTCAGCACGGACGATGCCGGACCGGTCGGGGTGGTGCGCCCCCAGCCGTAGAGCTGGTTGGTGCTGCCGGTGGCGGGGTCGCCGCTGCCGAGGGTGATCGGCGTGGCGGACACGGCCGAGGTGAGGTGCAGCAGCGCGATGTCGCCGTTGGGCGAGATCTGCTGCTGGTCGACGGCCACGTCCGTGCCCGAGCCGAGCGCGTTGCTGCCGACCTTGACCCGCATCGTGCTGCCGAGGCAGTGCCGGGCCGTCATGACCCAGCGCGAGGAGATCACGGTGCCGGAGCAGTTGAACGCGCCGCCGACGTAGATCTGCGCGCCCCAGCTGACCGTGGGGGCGGTGCCGCCGCCGACGATGTTGGGCTGGACGCCGGCACTGGCGATCGCGCCGGCGCTCATGGTCAGGGCGAGCGCTGCCACGGAGGCTGCGCCGAGGGTGCGGATGCGGCTCACTTGCCTGTCCTTTCAACGAGTGGAGCCCGTTTGAACCGGAATCCATCTGAAGGCCACCGCGAAAAGCGGCTGAGACGGAAAGTAACCACCGGATCACCCGACAGATACCAACGAAGGTCGGGAGTGGCGAAATGCCCGACTTCCGTCGGGTGGGTGGTGGACTCAGCGTGTATATCGGCGTAAACCGTCACCGGTACATGGCTCTAACCTGCGTCTACCCCGGGGGCACGCGAGAGTGTCGGTGCCGCGCCATAGGCTTGATGGCGTGGCTGATCCGTCCACCTACCGTCCTTCGCCGGGGAGCATCCCGGACGCGCCCGGCGTGTACAAGTTTCGTGATGCCACGAAACAGGTCGTCTACGTCGGGAAAGCAAAGAGTCTCCGCAGCAGGCTGAGCTCCTACTTCGCCGATCTGTCGGGCCTGCACCCCCGTACGCGCCAGATGGTGACCACCGCCGCGAGCGTCGAGTGGACCGTGGTCTCCACCGAGGTCGAAGCCCTCCAGCTGGAGTACAACTGGATCAAGGAGTTCGACCCGCGGTTCAACGTCCGATACCGCGACGACAAGTCGTACCCGATGCTCGCGGTGACGATGAACGAGGAGTTCCCGCGGCTCCACGTCTACCGAGGCGCCCGTAAGAAGGGCGTGCGGTACTTCGGCCCGTACGCGCACGCGTGGGCCATCCGGGAGACCCTGGACCTGCTGCTGCGCGTCTTCCCGGCCAGGACGTGCTCCAACGGCGTGCTCCGGCGGCACGGGCAGATAGGCAGGCCCTGCCTGCTCGGCTACATCGACAAGTGCTCGGCGCCCTGTGTCGGCAAGGTCAGCGCGGCGGAGCACCGCGAGATCGTCGAGGACTTCTGCGACTTCCTCGCCGGCCGCACCGACGCGATGGTCCGGCGCCTCGAGAAGGAGATGGCCCAAGCCTCCGAGGAGCTCGAATTCGAGCGGGCCGCGCGGATCCGTGACGACCTCGGCGCGCTTCGCCGGGCGATGGAGAAGCAGGCCGTGGTGCTCGGCGACGGCACGGACGCCGATGTCGTCGCGTTCGCCGATGACGACCTCGAAGCCGCGGTCCAGGTCTTCCACGTGCGCGGAGGCAGGGTGCGCGGACAGCGCGGCTGGGTGATCGACAAGGCCGAGGAGATGGGCGTTCCCGAGCTCGTCGACCACTACCTGACCCAGTTCTACGGCGAGGAAGTCGAGTTCGCGGGCGAGGGCGAAGCCGCTTCGCCGGTGCCGCGTGAGGTGCTCGTGCCCGAGCTGCCCGCCGATGCCGAGGCCGTCACCGAATGGCTGTCCGGGCTCCGCGGGTCCCGCGTCGCGCTGCGCGTCCCGCAGCGCGGTGACAAGCGCGCGCTCGCCGAGACCGTGCAGCGCAACGCGGAAGAGGCGTTCGCGCAACACAAACTGCGTCGCGCCGGCGACCTCACGGCACGCTCGGCGGCGCTCGCCGAGCTGCAGGAGAACCTCGGTCTCGACACCGCGCCGCTGCGCATCGAATGCGTGGACATCAGCCATATCGCCGGAAGTGACGTGGTGGCCTCGCTGGTGGTGTTCGAGGACGGTGTCGCGCGCAAGTCCGAGTACCGCCGGTTCGCCCTGCGGGAGGCGGCCGACGAGGGCGATGTCGCCTCGATCGCGGAGGTCGTCCGGCGGCGTTTTTCGCGTTACCTCAAGGAAACCGCGAACGACGAACCCGAGGGCCCGACACCGGGCATCGACCCGGAGACCGGCAAGCCGCGGAAGTTCTCCTACCCGCCGAACCTCCTCGTCGTCGACGGCGCGGGTCCCCAGGCGACGGCCGCCGCGGACGTGCTCGCCGAGCTCGGCATCACCGACGTCGCCGTGGTGGGCCTGGCGAAGCGGCTCGAAGAGGTTTGGCTCCCGGCGGACCCCGATCCGGTGATTCTTCCGAGAACTTCCGACGCGTTGTACCTCCTGCAGCGCGTCCGGGACGAAGCTCATCGCTTCGCCATCCGCTTCCACCGGGAGAAACGCTCCAAACGGCTTCAGGTGTCCGCATTGGACGGTGTCCCGGGGCTGGGGCAAGCTCGCAGGACGGCGCTGATCAAGCACTTCGGCTCGGTCAAGAAGCTCAAACTGGCCAGCGTGGACGAAATATCGGCGGTGCCGGGAGTGGGACGGCGTACCGCGGAGGCGGTGCGCGGCGCACTGAACGGCACCGAGGGCAGTAGTAGTACGGCAGAAGGGGAGACCAGCTCGTGACGGGCGACAGCTCAAGCGCGACAACGACAACAGCGGAAGAACGCGCCTCGGGGATGGAGGTGGCGGTCGTCAGCGGCCTGTCCGGCGCGGGCCGGAGCACCGCGGCCAAATGCCTCGAAGACCTGGGCTGGTTCGTGGTGGACAACCTGCCGCCCGAGCTGATCGCGACCATGGTCGAGCTCGGCGCGCAGGCGCGCGGTGCGATCACCAAGGTGGCCGTCGTGATGGACGTGCGTTCGCGCGCCTTCACCGACGACCTGGCCTCGGTCATCAAGGACCTGGACAACAGCGGGTACAAGCCGCGGGTCCTGTTCCTCGAAGCGACCGACGCGGTGCTCGTCCGGCGGTTCGAGGCCGTCCGGCGTGGGCACCCGATGCAGGCCGACGGCAGGCTCGCCGACGGGATCACCGCCGAGCGCAACCTGCTTTCGCCGCTGCGCGAAGAGGCAGACCTCGTGCTCGACACGTCCTCGCTGTCCGTGCACGACCTGCGGGCGAAGATCGAGGACGCGTTCGGTTCCGAGGTCGGCACGCAGACCCGGGTCACCGTGCTCTCTTTCGGGTACAAATACGGGCTGCCGATGGACGCCGATCTCGTGATGGACGTCCGGTTCCTGCCCAACCCGTTCTGGATCCCGGAGCTACGCGAGCACACCGGTCTCGACGGCGACGTCCGGAACTACGTGCTCACCCAGGAAGGCGCGGACGAGTTCCTCGACCGCTACCACCAGCTGCTGCGGCTGATCGGCGCCGGCTACAAGCGCGAGGGCAAGCGTTACCTGACCCTCGCCGTCGGCTGCACCGGCGGGAAACACCGCAGTGTGGCCATTTCCGAGGAGCTCGCGCAGCGTCTGTCCAATGAAGACGGTATGGCCGTGAAGGTGGTGCACCGCGATCTTGGCCGCGAGTAGGATCTTGCCCGCGAACAAATTGCGTGCTGTCGCGCTGGGCGGTGGGCATGGGCTGCACGCGACGCTGACCGCGCTGCGCCGGATCACCACCGAGGTCACCGCCGTCGTCACCGTCGCCGACGACGGTGGTTCCTCGGGGCGGTTGCGCCGGGAACTCGGCCTGCTCCCGCCCGGTGACCTCCGGCAGGCGTTCGCGGCGTTCGCCGCCGAGGACGGCGGAACCCTGTGGGCACAAGTGTTCCAGCACCGCTTCGGCGGGGACGGCGCGTTGGCCGGCCATGCGGTGGGAAACCTGTTGCTGGCCGGGCTTTTCGAGGTACTCGGCGACCCGGTCGCCGCGCTCGACGAGGCCCGCAGGCTGATCGGTGTCACCGGACGGGTGCTGCCGATGTCGCCCGAACCGCTCGACATCGTCGCCGAGGTCGCGGGGCTCGACGAGGAGGACGAAACGGCGATCCGCCGGATCAGGGGACAGGTCGCGGTGGCCAGTACGCCCGGCCGGGTCCAGCGGATCAGCCTGCTGTCTTCGCGGGGCTCGGGGGAGCCGCCGCGCGCCTGTCAGGAAGCCGTCGACGCGGTGCTGGGTGCTGACGTAGTGTTCCTCGGTCCGGGGTCGTGGTTCACCAGTGTGCTTCCGCACCTGCTGGTCCCCGAACTGCACGACGCACTTGTGCGTACCAAGGCGACGAAAGTGGTTATTCTCAACCTGATCCCCCAACCGGGGGAGACAGCGGGTTTTTCCCCCGAACGGCATTTGGACGTACTCTTCGAGCACGCGCCGGACCTTCGGGTGGACGCGGTGATAGCGGATCGGGATTCGACACCGACGCCGGCGCGCTTGCGCCGGGCAGCGGCGGATCTCGGCGGGCGGGCGCATCTGGCGGACATCGCCGACCCGATCGTGGCGGGACGGCATGATCCTGATGCGCTGGCGAGCTGCATGAGGGAGGCTCTCGGTCTCACCGGGGGCGAAAACAGTATGGAGGGGCAGTAATGGCGATGACCGCCGCGGTGAAAGACGAGCTGAGCCGCTTGGAGATCACCAAGATCGGGCCGCGCCGCGCGGAGGTTTCGTCGATGCTCCGGTTCGCCGGGGGCCTGCACATCGTGGGGGGCCGCGTTGTGGTCGAGGCCGAGCTGGACACCGGCTCGGTCGCGCGCAGGCTGCGCAAGGAGATCCACGAGCTGTACGGCCACCATTCGGACGTCCATGTCCTTTCGGGCAGCGGGATCCGCAAGGGCACCCGGTACGTGGTGCGCGTGGTCAAGGACGGCGAGGGCCTCGCGAGGCAGACCGGTCTGATCGACCAGCGGGGCAGGCCGGTGCGCGGGCTGCCCGCGGCCGTGGTTTCCGGCGGCGTCGCCGACGCGGAGGCCGCGTGGAGGGGCGCTTTCCTGGCTCACGGCTCGCTGACCGAACCGGGCCGCTCATCGTCGCTCGAAGTCACCTGCCCCGGCCCGGAAGCCGCGCTGGCGCTCGTGGGCGCCGCCCGCCGGATGGGCATCCAGGCGAAGTCGCGCGAGGTCCGCGGCGCGGACAGGGTCGTCGTCCGTGACGGCGACGCGATCGGCGCGTTGCTCACCCGGCTCGGGGCGCATTCCAGCGTGCTGCAGTGGGAAGAGCGGCGGATGCGCCGCGAAGTCCGCGCGACGGCGAACAGGCTCGCCAACTTCGACGACGCCAACCTGCGCCGCTCGGCCCGCGCGGCCGTCGCGGCGGCGGCCCGGGTGGAACGAGCCATGGAGATCCTGAGCGACTCCGCGCCCGATCACCTGCTGGCGGCGGGCAAGCTCCGGCTGTCCAACCGGCAGGCGTCACTGGAAGAACTCGGCCAGCTGTCCGACCCGCCGATGACGAAGGACGCCGTCGCCGGCCGTATCCGGCGTCTGCTGGCGATGGCCGACAAGCGCGCGAAGGACCAGAACATCCCGGACACCGAATCGGCCGTCACCCCGGACATGCTGGAAGAGGACGAGGACGTCTGATTTCTTTGGTTCGGCTTCGCGGGTGGTGACGCTGGTTCGGCTTTGGGTGGTGGTTACGGGTGGGTTTCAGGCGGTCCGGATGGATATTTTCGCT
>NZ_DASYMU010000094.1:0-9104 GCF_036008905.1 Amycolatopsis sp.
GAGGGCGGCTGACCGTACATAATGGCCCCGACTTGGCACGGTCGTCGGCCGCGAGCGCGGCGACGCAGCGATGAGAGGTAGCCATCATGGCGTTGAGTTCGCCGGTGCGGCGAGGCACCGTATTGCCGGTCGTTCAGGCGCGGTGGGCGCTGTGGGCGTTCGTCATCGTCAATGTGGGGATCGTCGAGATCCTGTTCTTCACCGCGGGTACCGGCAAGAACTCGATCCTCACCGTCGCCAAGTTCTTCGGCCTGCACGCCGCGCTCATCATCCTGTTCCAGTTGTTGCTGGTGGCCCGGGTTCCGTGGCTGGACCGGCGGATTGGCATGGACCGGCTGACGTCGTGGCACCGGTGGGTCGGGTTCACCTTGTTCTGGACCGTCCTCACCCACGCCACGCTGGTCGTGCTCGGCTACGCCACGCTGGACAACGCGCCGATGTCGAAGACGTTCCTCGCGCTGGCCGGAGTGCCGGCCTCGTTGCTGGGCATGTTCGCCGCCGCTCTCATCGTCGTGATCGGAGCTACCTCCGCTCGATACGTCCGGCGGCGGCTGCGGTATGAGACCTGGCATGCCTTGCACATACTGGTGTACTTGGCGCTGGCACTGGCGTTTGTCCACCAGTTGCTCGAGACGACGACGTTCGCGTCATCCGCGTTCGCGATCGGCTACTGGTGGGCGTTGTGGATCGTCGCCATCGGTGCGCTGGTCGTCGGGCGGATCGTCGTGCCCTTGCGGCGCAACGCTTTGCACCGGTTCCAGGTCGCGGCCGTGGTGCCGGAGTCGCACAACGTGGTGTCGGTGCACGTCACCGGCCGCCATCTCGACCGGCTGCCGGCCAGGGCCGGTCAGTTTTTCATCTGGCGGTTCCCCGGGCACAACCACTGGTGGCAGGCGAACCCGTTTTCGCTGTCAGCGGCGCCCAACGGCCGTTCGTTGCGCCTGACCGCCAAGGCGGTCGGCAGCACCAGCGCCGGTCTGCGGGACGTCCCGGTCGGGAGCCGCGTGTTCTTGGAAGGTCCGTATGGGGCGTTCACTTCGTTGCATCGATCGCGGCCAGGCGCGCTGCTGATCGCCGGTGGCGTGGGGATCACACCTGTCCGGGCTCTGCTGGAGGAGCAGCCGGCGGGCGACGTCGTCGTGCTCTACCGGGTGCGCAGCGAGCAGGATGCCGTACTGCTCAACGAATTGCGGCAGCTGGTCGCGGCTCGGGGCGGGCGGCTGCATCTGCTCGTCGGCCGGACCGGGGAGGGGGCGCGGCCGTTCGAGCCGGACGCTCTGCGGTCCCTGGTCCCCGACATCACCGAGCGCGACGTGTACGTCTGCGGCCCGCCTGCCATGACCTCGGCCGCGCTGGACGGCCTCCGGCGGCTGAAGGTGCCCAGCCTGCAGGTGCACGCCGAGAAGTTCAGCTTGGCCTGACCTCGGCAACCAGAGCGCCTGTCTTTTCGGAGGTAGAGTGCTCGGCGTGTCTGTAGTGGACGAATACTTCAGTGGTCTCGACGCGCCTACCCGGGACGCGTTCGAGCACGTCCGCGGTCTGGCGATGGAGCTCGCGCCCGACGCCGAGGACGCCATGAGCTACGGCATGGCCGCGCTGCGGTACAACCGGAAGCCACTGCTGGGCTTCCGCGCCGCGAAGGGCCACCTCAGTATCTTCCCGTTCAGCCCCCAAGCCGTCGACGCGGTGCGTGAGCGGCTCACCGCGGGTGATCTCTCCAAGGGCACGATCCGGTTCACGGTGGAGGCACCGCTGCCCGACGACGTCGTGCGGGACGTCGTCAGGCACCGGCTGGACGAGATCACCGGCGGATGAGCCGGATGGCGTCGGCGACGACAAAGCCGTCGGCGTCGTTGTCGATGGATACCGTGGTCGACGCGGAAAGTCCGCCGGTCAGGCGGAAAACGCCCAGCGAGACCCATTGACCGCTCCGCGCGTCCGTGACACCGGCGGTCCGTTGGTTGACGCGCACGAGGCTTGTGCCGGTGGCATGCTTGACGTAGTAAGGCGCGTTCGACGCCCGGTTCGTCGCGGCTGGGTAACTGGCCTGCACCTGGTAGTCGCCGTCGTCGGGGACCACCAGCCGGTAGCGCACCACCGCGCTCCCGTTGCCTGCGGGGTGGGTGATGTAGTTGCTGCCCCAGTAGCCGGGGACTCCGGTCGCCGGTGCCGACCAGGTTCCGGTGTGCACCCCGAAGCCCAGATCTTCGTTGTCCACCAGGATTTCGTTGCGCAGGTCGGCCGCACCGCGGGCGGTGACGAGGCTCAGTTCGTCGAGGCTGATCGACGTGCCGCCGCCTCGGCCGGGGCCGGCCAGGGCGAACCGCACGATGGTGCGCCCGGCTTTCAGTGCCACGCTGCCGAGATGAGCGATGTCGTAGCCTTCGGACCGTTCGCTGGTCGTGTCGATGAAGGCCACGCGGGGTTTGACGCCGTTCACGGTGATCTTGACCAAGCCGCCGTCGGCCGGGCGGTAGTAGCGCAGCAGCAGGTCGTACGTGCCGTCGCTGGGGACGTCGACGCCGTACTCGATGAAGCTGCCCACCGCGACCGGGCTGTACACGGCGCGCTTTCCGCTTCTGGCAACGGGATCGGTGACGACGGTAGCCGTGGTCCCGAGTTCGGTGCGGGTCTCGGTGTAGGCAGGGCCGGCGGCCAGGGAGTCACGGCCTTTGGTGAGCCAGTCCAGGTCGAACCGGCACACCGCCACCCGCCGGGGCGAGCTCGCGAGGTCACCGTCGCAGCCGTAGAGCAGCACGATGGTGCCGTCCGAGAGCCGCGCCAGATCCGAGTAGTACGACCGGCCGCTGTTGACCACCCGGCTGTAGCGGAACGACTGGCCCTCGTCGTAGCTCACCGACACCGTCATGTTGCGGCGGACCGGCGCGTCCGGTCTGCTGAACAGGATCCGGTCGGGTTCGGCGCTGCCGGGACCGCCGGTGTAGCGGATCAGCCCGGCGTCGACCGAGTTGAACTTCCCGGTCGCGCCGTCCAGCTTCGGGTTCGACCAGGTGAGGCCCCGATCCTCGCTGACGGCCACGATCCGCTGCCGGCTCCCGCCCGCCGCGTCGCGCCCGCTGACGAGCACCGAGCCGTCCCGGCGCTGCACCAGGCGCGCTTCGTTCATCAGGTAGCCGGTGGACACCGGGATCTCGCCGCCTTCGTGCCAGGTGGCGCCGTGGTCGTCGCTGTAGATCGTGGAGACGCCGTACAGCCGGGGCTCACCGCCTCGCCGGTGCATGATGTTGAGTAGCAGCCGTCCATTGTCCAGCGCGATCCCGTGTCCAGGGCCCGGCCCGTGGGAGGTCCAGGCGTGGGGTGAGCTTTCGAAGAGCCCGGGCAGGGTCCGGGGCGTGCTCCAGGTTCTGCCGCTGTCCTTGCTGGAGATGACGTAGAGCGGGCTGTTCGCCGGGGAGAAGCCGTAGAACATGAACACTTCACCGGTCTGGCGGTCGACAAGGAAGGTCGGATTGGCCCAGCCCTGGTCGTTCACCGACTGGACGAGCGTCCGCGACGCCTCCCAGGTGGCACCCCGATCGGTGCTGCGCCGCATCAGCAACGACCGCGATCCGGAGTCTCCCACCTGCGCGCGACCTTCGGTGGCGGTCAGGATGGTGTCGTTCGGCAGCACGGCCAGTCCGTGCACGTGGTAGCTGGCCATCGGTCCGACAGCGGAATCCCACAACGTCGTCTCGGCGAAGGAAGCCTGTGTCTGCGCGGAAGCGGTTTTGGCGACGCCCACGCCGAGAACCGTCGCGGCCAGGCCGAGTGTGAAGGTTCGTCGCCGCAGCACGTGCTCATCGCGTTCGGTCACTTACCGCTCCCAGGTTTCTGACGCCGGATCAGCCGGATGGTCGCGGGGAGCGTAGCGCGGGAAGGGACGCAAGTGGGGTAAAAGTCTTTTAGTAGCAACTTCGTCTAGATTCGAGCTATTTGTCCATTTTAGTCCGTATCCATTTATTGCACTATGTCCAGAATGACCGGAAATCGCGAACCTTGGCTCATTTCCCTAGGCGGACAATCTTGTTGAAAAGGTCACATACTGTATACTGAATGCAATTGGCGAGAGTCGCCGTGACAGTTCGGTTTGCGGTAGTGGCCGGGGCGACGCGCCGGCGCTTGAGTGTGCGCTGGAGGTGCTCGGTCGATGGATTTCCCGGTGTGGGTATGGGTGGCGACCTTGGTGGGGTTGACCGCGTTGATCGTGGGCGACCTCGTGGTGGTCGGCAGGCGGCCACGCGAGGTTGGAGTCAAGGAGGCCAGCCTGTGGGTGGCGGCCTGCGTCGGGCTGGCGGTGTTGTTCGGGATCGCGCTCCTTGTTTTCGCCGGGCCGACGAGCGGCGCCGAGTTCTTCGCGGGGTACGTGACCGAGTACAGCCTCTCGGTCGACAACCTCTTCGTGTTCGTGATCATCATGTCGCGCTTTTCGGTCCAGAAGGAACACCAGCATCGGGTTTTGTTCATCGGGATCGTGATTTCCCTGGTGCTGCGCGGTGTTTGCATCGCGGCGGGGGCGGCCGCGCTCAACGCGTTCAACTGGATTTTCTACATTTTCGGCGCATTCCTCATTTACACGGCGGTCAAGGTCGCCAAGGAGGGGGCCGGTGACGGCGGGGAGGTCGAGGCGCCGGACAGTGTTGTCGTCCGCGCGCTGCACAAAGTGTTGCCCACGACCGATTCCTACGACGGTGGCAAGCTGACGACCAAGATCAACGGCAAGCGGCTGTTCACCCCGATGATCATGGTGGTGTCCGCGCTCGGGATCGCCAACGTCGTTTTCGCGCTCGACTCGATTCCCGCGATCTTCGGGCTGACGACCAACGGCTACATCGTCTTCACCGCGAACGCGTTGGCGCTGCTGGGACTTCGGCAGCTCTACTTCGTCATCGGCGGGCTGCTCGAACGCCTGGTGTACCTGAGTTACGGGCTGGCCGTCGTCCTCGGGTTCATCGGGCTGAAGCTCATCATCGAGGCGCTGCACGGCTCGCATATCGACGAGATCCAGTTCGAGGTGCCGCATATCGGCATCGCGTTGTCCCTCGGCATCATCGTCGCGGTGCTGGGCGTGACCACGGTGGCGAGCCTGCTGCGGTCCCGCTCGGTCGCGGCCAAGAAGGCGGAAGCCGAGGCCGAACCGGAGCTCGCCCGCACCACCTCGGGCTAGCTGTTCACGCGTTGGTTCCGGAATTGCCTTTTGTTTAACGATCGCTCTCGTTACGCCGACTTGTCAGGGTTGGCGTAACGAGAGCGAGGCACGGATGTCGATTTATCTGCGCACCAGTATCAAGCTCGGCCCGCTGCGGGTTGGCGTGTCGAAGGCGGGTATCGGTGTGTCGGCGGGTGCTCTCGGACCTGACAGGGGCGCAGACAGAGGCCCTCCTGCCCGCCAACCCGAGCACTCTCGTCTCGCAGTTGAACGCCGCGGCGAAGGCGCATCGGAGCTGGCCTTGGGCGCTCGGGGTGACCTTGCTGCTCATCGTCGTGACGCCGTGGCTGCTGATTCCGGGTGCGTTGCTGACGGTGTGGCTGGCTTGGCAGGACAGCGTCCGGCGGACGGTCGTCGCGTTCTACGAGGTCGACGGGCCGGCGCATCAGCGGTACCAAATGCTGCTCAACCACTTCGAAGCGGCGCGCGCGGCGCATTCCGCTTGGCATGTGGTGGCCGGCGGCGCCCTGCACACCACGTACCAGCGAAAGGTGAACGCGGGCGCGGGATCGCTGGTTCGGCGCGAGCCACTGCACCGGGGCGTCGAAGGCTCATCGCACCTCAAGGCGAACATCAGCGTCCCGTCGCTGCAGTCTTCGGCACGGTCGGTGTACTTCCTGCCCGACCGCGTGTTGATCCGCGACCGCAACACCTACGTCGATCTGTCTTACGACGCGTTTTCCGTTACCTGGGACGAAAACCGGTTCGTCGAGGACGGCTCTGTCCCGCGTGACGCCCGGCAGGTGGGCACCACTTGGAAGTACGTCAACAAGGACGGCGGACCGGACCGGCGATTCAAGGAGAACCGGCAGCTCCCGGTGTTGCTCTACGGTCAGATCCGCCTGAGCGGCGCTTACGGTCTGAACATTCTCTGGTCGTTCTCCAACGGACAGGGAGCCCCGTTCCTGGTTTCCGGGATCGGCCAGATGAAAGCCGCGCTGAAATGACCGAGGGCGGTACCGGAAACCCGGTACCGCCCTCGGCTCAGAAAACTTCAGATCAGAAAAACTCAGCCCTTGTTCAGTGCGGCGCGCTCCTTGAGCGCTTCCCACCAGACGCGGTTTTCCTTGTACCAGGCGACGGTACGGGCAAGGCCCTCTTCGAACGGGACCTGCGGCTTGTAGCCGAGTTCCGCCGAGATCTTGCTGATGTCGACCGAGTAGCGGCGGTCGTGACCCTTGCGGTCGGTGACCCGCTCGACCATGTCCCAGTCGGCACCCATCGCTTCGAGGAGCTTGCCGGTGAGGTCGTAGTTGGTCAGCTCGGTGCCGCCGCCGATGTTGTAGACCTCGCCCGCGCGGCCGCCTTCGACGACGAGCTGGATGCCGCGGCAGTGGTCGTCGACGTGCAGCCAGTCGCGGATGTTGAGGCCGTCGCCGTACAGCGGGACCTTCTTGCCGTCCATCAGGTTGGTGACGAACAGCGGCACGACCTTCTCCGGGAACTGGTATTCGCCGTAGTTGTTCGAGCACCGCGTGACGCACACGGGCAGGCCGTGGGTGCGGAAGTACGAACGGGCGATCAGGTCCGAGCCGGCCTTGGCGGCCGAGTACGGCGAGTTCGGCTCCAGCGGCTGCTCTTCGGTCCAGGAACCGGAGTCGATCGAGCCGTAGACCTCGTCGGTGGAGATGTGCACGAACTTGCCGATGTTCGCGTTCAGCGCCGCCTGCAGCAGGGTCTGGGTGCCCAGGACGTTGGTCACGACGAACTCCGCCGCGCCCGTGATCGAACGGTCCACATGGGACTCGGCCGCGAAGTGGACGACGACGTCCGTGCCGGTCATCAGTTCGCCGACCAGCTCGGCGTCACAGATGTCGCCCTGGACGAACCGCAGCCGGGGGCTGTCGGCGACCGGTGCGAGGTTGGCCTCGTTACCCGCGTAGGTCAGCTTGTCCAGCACGACGACCTCGGCGTCGGCGAAAGCCGGGTAAGCCCCGCCGACCAGTTGACGGACGTAGTGGGATCCGATGAACCCCGCGCCACCAGTTACCAGAACCCGCATCGTGCTCCTCTTCGCAATCGTTCGGTTGGGTCAGTTGCCGGCGCCCGCGGCGCGGGCGACCTCCATCACGTACTGGCCGTAGCCGGACTTGGCCAGCTTCTCGCCGAGGGCGTAGCACGCGTCGGCGTCGATGAAGCCCATCCGGAACGCGATCTCCTCGAGACACGCGATGCGGACGCCCTGCCGGTGTTCGAGCACCTGTACGTACTGGCCCGCCTCGAGCATCGAGTTGTGCGTGCCGGTGTCGAGCCACGCGAAGCCACGGCCGAGATCGACCAGTTTCGCGTTGCCCTGCTTCAGGTAGAACATGTTGACGTCGGTGATTTCCAGCTCGCCGCGCGGCGACGGCGCGAGGCCGGCGGCGATCTCGACGACCTGGTTGTCGTAGAAGTACAGGCCGGTGATGGCCTTGTTGCTCTTCGGCAGGGCCGGCTTCTCTTCGATCGAGATCAGCGTGCCGGTCGCGTCGACCTCGCCGACGCCGTAGCGCTCGGGGTCCTTGACCGGGTAGCCGAACAGCACACAGCCGTCGAGCGGGCTGGCGTGCGCCTGCAGCTGCTTGGCGAAGCCCTGGCCGTGGAAGATGTTGTCGCCGAGCACGAGCGCGACGTCCTGGTCGCCGATGAAGTCCGCGCCGATGATGAACGCCTCGGCCAGCCCGTTGGGCTCGGCCTGCTCGGCGTACTCGATGCGGAGGCCGAGCTGGGAGCCGTCACCGAGCAGCCGCCGGAACATCGGCAGGTCGATCGGGGTGGAGATGATCAGAACTTCGCGGATGCCCGCGAGCATCAGCACCGACAAGGGGTAGTACACCATCGGCTTGTCGTAGACCGGCAGGAGTTGCTTGGAAACGGCCTGCGTGATCGGGTGCAGCCGGGTTCCGCTGCCGCCGGCGAGGATGATGCCTCTCATTGTGGCGCGCTCTTTCCATCTGGTCGGAGGTCAGCGCACTCGTCGTGCACCGGTCCGAGAAATGTCCGGGGACGCGCTTTCACGCGTGGACCACCCGCACCTTGTCATAGAAGGCGAGGCAGTCCTCGTACTGGGGAAGGATACCGGCCGCCTCAGCCTCGGCGAGGGTCGGGGCGGCGAGGTCCTTGGCCGAAAGCTGCTGTTCAAGGTCTTTCGGCCAAGGGAGATCGAGGGCGGGATCGAGCGGCGTGATGCCGTGTTCGCGCCCCGGGTTGTAGCCCTCGGAGCACAGGTAGTTCATCACCGTGTCGTCCTCGAGCGCGACGAACGAGTGGCCGATGCCCTCGGGCACGAACAGCGCGCGGCACTCCTGCGGGTCGAGCCGCACCGCGTCCCACTGGCCGAACGTCGGCGAACCGACCCGGATGTCGACGACGACGTCGAGCAGGGAGCCACGCGGGCAGTAGATGTACTTCGCCTGGCTGGGGGGCACGTCGGCGAAGTGCACGCCGCGGATGGAGCCGCGGCTGGAGATCGAATGGTTGGTCTGTGCGACGCGCATCGAGCGTCCCGTCGCCTCGACCACGGCCTGTTCCTGGAAGGGGCTGGCGAACATGCCCCGGTTGTCGGCGAAGGTCGGCGGGACGAACTCGAACACGCCGGCGATGGACAGCTCACGGATCTGCACGAGCAAAGAGGATAGTAACGACGATCGGGGCCCGTTCCCCCGGGTTCGGCGCGCCCTAGGGCATCATGACGCCCTGGGGCGTGTCCGGTGGATCTTGTTCGCGGTATCCGCGCCCAGGCGGCCCCTGGTCGCACCGGGGATTCACCCGAGTACGGCCAGTACGAGGGCGAATCCCCGGCACAACCAGGAACCACCTGGATCACGAATCCCATCGAACAGAACCACCAGACACGCCCCACCCGACGAGGAGAGACCTGACGTCATGACGACGATCGACATCATGTTGCCGTATTACG
>NZ_DASYMU010000095.1:0-18163 GCF_036008905.1 Amycolatopsis sp.
ACTGGATGCCCCCAACGCCGCTTTGGGGTACTGCGTGGGTACTAACAGGTGGGCTCACGTGGTCAGGTCGTACACCGTGACCCCGTCGACGGTGGTGGCCGTGTAGTTCTCCGCAACCCAGCTCGCGATCTGCTGCGCGGCATCGCTGCCGGTCTCCGACTGCATGGTCGAGCCCTCGCCGAGGAAGTAGTGGATCTGTCCCTTTTGGACATACTGCTGGAACTGTTCCAGTGTCGGCGAAGGATCACTGCCGTTGAACCCGCCGACGGCCATCACCGGGGCGTCGGCCGCCAGTTGGTACCCGGCCGCG
Source organism: Amycolatopsis sp. (assembly GCF_036008905.1). Lineage (GTDB taxonomy): Bacteria > Actinomycetota > Actinomycetes > Mycobacteriales > Pseudonocardiaceae > Amycolatopsis. The sequence goes on from NZ_DASYMU010000095.1 coordinate 311, forward strand.
GGATTCGAGCCGACGGTGGCGCCGACCCAGGTGTAGGTGGCACTGTCCTGTCGTAGCAAGGAAGTCAGCTGGGCGCCGGGTGTCGTGCTGCTGAGCAAGCTCCCGATCCCGCCACCCCGGCCGCCACCGCCAGGCATACCGCCGCCCATCCCGAACCCGCCCGTGGAACTCGGCCCGGCGGACGGGATCGCGCCGCTGTGGGTCGCCGCGGCTGTCGCGACCGTGTACGCCCCGGTCCCCGCCAGCGTCACCACCAACGCGAGCACGGCGACACCGCGACGCGCCACCGCTGGAAGTTGCCCGGCGAGCAGCACCAGTGCCGCGGCCACGAGCCCGGCGATCAAGATCGTCGTGCCGAGCCACGGCAGCCAGGTGGATTGCCGTGACAGCAACAGATACGCGGTCAACGCCGTCAGCGCGACGCCGGAGGCGAGCACGCCCGCGGATACGGCGTCGTCACGACGTCGCCACAGTTGCACTGACGCTGTGCCGATCAACGCCGCGATCGGCGGGGCGAGCGCGATCATGTAGTACGGGTGGATGATCCCGTTCATGAAGGTGAACACCAGCGCGGTCACCACGAACCAGCCGCCCCAGAGGATCAGCGCGGCCCGGCCGGGATCCGTGCGCGGCGCGCGTCGGGTGAACCAGAGGCCCGCTACAAGTGCCAGCAGCGCCGCCGGGATCAGCCAGGCGATCCCGCCGCCCATCTCGTCGCCGAGCAGCCGGGACCAGCCCGCGCCGTTCTGCGCGCCGCCGAGGCTGCCGACCTCGTCGCCGGTGAGCCGCCCGAAACCGTTGTAGCCAAAGGCAAGCTCCCACAGGCTGTTGTCCTGTGAGCCACCGATATACGGCCGGTCCGCGGCCGGCCACAACGCGACGACGACGAGGTACCACCCCGCCGAGACGATCATCGCGGCGAGCGCGCCGAGCAGGTGCAGCAGGCGTTTGCCGAGCGACACCGGCGCCGCGATCAGGTACGCCAGCGCGAAAGCGGGCAGTACCAGGAAAGCCTGCAACATCTTCGCAAGGAAGCCGAAACCGACCGCCGCCCCGGCGAGCGCGAGCCACCCTGGCCCGGCCTTTTCGACCGCGCGGGTCACGCAGTAGGCGCCGACGACCAGTAGCAGGACGAGCAGCGCGTCGGGGTTGTTGAAGCGGAACATCAACGCGGCCACGGGAGTCAACGCCAGCACGACGCCCGCGATGAGCCCGGCGGCGGGACCGGAGACGCGCCGCACGGTCGCGTAGAGCAGGCCGACCGAGCCGACGCCCATCAGAGCCTGTGGCACCAGGATGCTCCACGCGTTCACCCCGAACAGGCGCGCGGAAAGCCCGGTCACCCACAGCGCGGCGGGGGTCTTGTCGACGGTGATCGCGTTCGCGCCGTCACTGGAGCCGAAGAACCACGCCTTCCAGCTCTCGGTCGCGGCCTGGTTCGCGGCGGAGTAGAACGCGTTGGCCCAGCCGGAGGCGCCGAGCCCCCAGAGGTAGAGCACCGCCGTCCCGAGCAGCAAGGCGAGCAGGGCGGGCCGCACCCAGCGTGGGTTGCCTGCGGCGGGCCGCGGTGCTCCATGGGCGGTCGGGAGGCGTTCGGCGAGAACCGTCATGCGCCCAGAATCACCGACTCACCTGGGGTATTCTTGTGGCCACGCTGTGTGTCGGCTGTGCGCTCGGGAGCCGGACTTCGAACTCCGTCCGGCCGGGCCTGCTGGTCACCTCGACCGTGCCGTGGTGCGCGATCACCACAGCGGAAACGATCGCCATCCCGAGCCCGGTGCTGCCCGCCGCCCGCGAACGCGACGAGTCGCCGCGCGCGAACCGTTCGAACACCACCGGCAGCAGGTCACGCGTGATACCGGGGCCGTCGTCGGTGATCGTCAGTACGGCCTGGCCGGTGGACGAACGGGCCAGTGACGCGGTGACGGTGGTGCCGGGCGGGGTGTGGATCCGGCCGTTGGACAGCAGGTTCGCCAGGATCTGGTGCAGGCGCTGGGCGTCACCGGGCACGATCACCGGCTCGTCGGCGAGCTCCAGGCGCCAGCGGTGGTCCGGCCCGGCGACATGTGCGTCGCTGACGGCGTCGACGACGAGCGCGGTCAGGTCGACGTCCGCGCCCTCCAGCGGCCGGCCCGCGTCGAGCCGCGCGAGCAGGAGGAGATCCTCGACGAGCGTGGTCATCCTGGCGGCTTCGGATTCGATGCGGCTCATGGAGTGCGCGATGCCGGGCGGCACGCGGTCGTGGCTGCGCCGGGTGAGCTCGGCGTAACCGCGGATGGCGGCGAGTGGCGTGCGCAGCTCGTGACTCGCGTCCGCGACGAACTGCCGCACCCGGGTTTCGCTGGCTTGGCGGGCTTCCAGCGCTCGCGCGATATGCCCGAGCATCAGGTTCAGTGCGGCGCCGACCTGCCCGACCTCCGTGCCGGGATCGGTGTCGGCGGCGGGTACGCGCACGGAAAGCGCGACGTCCCCGCGATCGAGCGGGAGCTCCACGACATGCGCGGCCGTCGCGGCGACCCGTTCGAGCGGCCGCAGTGTCCGGCGGATGGCGAAGGCGCCCAGGAAACCCGCGCCGAGCACGCCCGCGCTCGCCACACCGCCGAGGATCAGGCCCACGGTCAGGAGCGTGTCTTCGGCGGACTTCAGTGGCAGCCCGGTGACCACGATCCCGTGGTCCACCAAAACTGCGGTGAGCCGGTAGTCGCCGAGGTCGCCGCCCAGATTCCGGGTGTACGGCTTGCCGTCCACCGGGACCTGAAGGAGGGTCGCCTGCTGACTGGCGTCGAGGACTTGGGGAACGCCGTTGGCGGACAGCGTCGCCGCGTCGAGCGCCTGACCGCCGACGAACTGCGCGTTGAGCGTCCCGGCGGCCTGACCTGGTGCGTCGAGCGGGTTGTGCCGGTCGCCGAAATCGGGCGGGCGGTTGGCGAAGTCACGCGCGCGGCCCGTCGCGGAGTTCAGCTGGCCGTCGATCTGATCGGTGAGGAACGCGCTGAGGGCGAACTCGCTCGCCACGCCGACGACCAGGCACACCAGCGCGAGCAGGGTCACCATCGAGCCGATCAGCTTCGCGCGCAGCGGCCATCGGCCGGGCCTGCGCCAGCGAGGCCCTTTCGTCGCCGTTTCTGCCGCCATGGGTTCGAGAGTGCGCTCCCCGGGTGTGGGCGGGATGTGCGCTCGCTGTGAGATACCTGTGTGACTTGGTCACAGCAAGGTCCTGCCGTTCCCACAGTCGCCGCACAGTGAGGTCCCCGAGGGTGGTTGGCAGACAACGACTTCCAGCCACCAGGAGACCGCCGTGATCACCGAACAGCTTCCCGAGACCACTACGCCTCCGTCCACTTCGGACGCTCCGGCGACGACGTGGTCCAAGCGCAAGACACTCACCGCGGTGGCTGTCGCCGTCGTCGTGGCGGGCGCCGGGGGAGGGGCGATCTGGGCCGCCAGTGGCTCCGCGGACGCCACCACGACGACCCCTGGCGGGCAAGGCATGGGCGGGGCGCCTCCCGGCGGCGCGGCCCTCAGTTCGCCGTTGCACGGCGAGTACGTCACCTCGGACGGAAACGGTGGCTACACCACGGAAATGCTTCAGGTCGGCAAGGTCACCGCGCTCAGCGCGACCTCCGTGACCGCGCTCAGCGACGACGGGTTCAGCAAGACCTACACGATCGACGCCGACATCGCGACGGCGTCGATCGCCACCGGCGACACCGTCACCATCGTCGCCACCACCTCCGGCGACACCGCCTCCGCCACCACCATCACCGAAGGCACCACCACCCCCGGCACCGGCGGCCAGTCCGGTCGGACCCCGCCCACCAACTAGCCACACGCCTACGCAAACGCGCGACACGGCTACACAGACCGGAAACACCCGTTCCCGTAGCCGTGTTTCCCGTTCCCGTAGGTGTGTTGCACGTTCAGGTTGGGACGGGGGCGTCGGTGGTGGGTGCCGCGGCGGCGCCGGTTGCGGGGGTGTCCACGTGGAAGAGTTCGTAGTGGACGGACTCGTCCGGCACGTCCTGGTCCGCCAGGTTCTTGCGCACCATGTCGACGAGGTCGGCGGGCCCGCAGAGGAACCAGTCGTCGATCTTGGCCGGGTGCAGCCGGTTCTGCAGCATCGCGCGCAGCCGAATCCCGTCGAGGCGGCCGCTCCGGTAGCGCTCGTGGGAGATCGCGAGTGCCTCGCCGACCGGGTCGAGCAGTTTCGCGGGCCGCGCGGTGTGCAGGTCCGGGTCCTGCGCGTCGGTACGGAAGTGCACGACGTGCAGGCGGCCCTCGAACTGGCGGGACAACATCGTCAGCTCGGCGGCGAACATCGTGGACGAGCCGACGCGGTTGACGTAGAGCAGTGTCGCGCGGCTGTCCTCCTCCGCGGTCAACGCCGTGGCGAGCATCGAGATGACCGGCGTGATGCCGCTGCCCGCCGCGATGGCGACGTACCGGTGCGGCCGCCGCATGTCGGGCGTTAGCGTGAACCCTCCCGTCGGCGGAAGGACTTCCAGCAGGTCACCGGGCCGCAGCGTGGTGTGGACATGGGTGGAGAACAGGCCGCCGTCGCGCCGTTTGACCGCGATCCGGAGCTCACCGGAGTCCGCCGCGGCACAGATGGAGTACGTCCGGCGCACCTCGTGCCCGTCGACGGTCGCCTTGACCGTGAGGTGCTGCCCGGCGCTGAACCGGAACGTCTCGGCCAGCCGCTCCGGCACGTCGAAGGTCACCAGGACGGAGTCCTCGGTGAGCGGGCGGATCTCGTCGACCCGCAGCCAGTGGAACCGGGTCGACCGGCGCGGTTCGGGGCAGCTCGCCTGGTCCGGGCAGTCCTGCGTCAGCTGCCGCCAGGCGCGGTACTCCGCCGCCGAAAGCTCGCGCCCCCACGCCGTCGCGATCGGCACCGCGCGCTCCAGGTACGCCTCACGGTTGGAGTTCCACGCCTTGATGTAGCGGTAGAACGGGATGGCCGGATGGAGATGGTGCACCAGGTGGTAGTTCTGGTAGAGCATCAGCGGGGTCATCAGCCATTCCAGCCCGACCCGCACGCGCGTCGCGCCGAAGCGGTTGCGGCGCTGGGTTTCGCCGAGGCCGTGATGCGGCAGCCAGTCGAACCACCACGCCAGCACGCCGAGCCCGATCCGCTGCGGGATCAGGTAGATCATCAGCAGGTCCCAGCCCTTGCCGCAGGCGATGAGCCCGGCCATCGCCGAGAGGGCCACGGCCAGCACCGTGTACGTCTCCGCCAGTTCGGCGCGTGGCCGCGTGCCGGCCTTCGCGGCGTAGAACCGCACATACCAGGCATCGATCGTCAGCCAGCGGAACGGCAGTTGCCACCAGCGTCCGTGCGACGTCCACGCGTCGGGGTCGGTGTAGGCGTCCTCGTTGGTGTTCCGGTGGTGCTCGATATGGATGTAGCGCAAGAGGGGAAAGGACGCGTACGCGGCCACGAAGGGGATCGACAGCCGGCCCAGCACCTGGTTGACCCAGGTCAGCTTGCCCGCCGCGTGGTGGGTGGACTCGTGCAGCACGGTGAACATCGTGAAGGTGACCAGCGCGTGGAGCCCGATCGTGAGCCACAGCGGCGCGAGGTCCTCGAGGTACAGCCAGGTCGTGGCCGCCCAGACAGCCGCCCCGGCCGCGAACAGCGCCACCGTCGGCACGGCCACCGGCGGCAGCGGGATCCGCGGGTTCGGCACCCCGCGGCGCACCGCCGCCACTTCGGCTTCGCTCGGTACCGGCACGCCGGGCGCTGGGCTGGGGAGATCGATGGACATCTACCCGGGCTCCCTCGGGTCTGCGGGGCAACGATCATCGCTGGGCACAGTCGGCGTCGAGGGTGCAACGGTAGACAATTCGTCCCCAGTTGTAAATGTCAACAACAAACTGCACGTGTGTGTAAAGTTTGTAGTACGAACCGGCGTGACGAAGGCTGGGTAAACGTCACGACCAGCAGGTCGCAGACAGTGTCGATGCCAGCGGGCGAACTGTCTACAAAGAATCTGCAACCGGCAGCCACGTTCGGCCGGTTGCCGCCGTGTCACCCCGTGCGGCCACCTTCGTCGCCGCGCCCGGGTCCGCCGCACCGGGGGCCTGAGCAAGCCCGGGCCCATCGCCGGTGGGCCGGGGGCCTAGACTCGGGCGTCCCGGTCTGCAGGTGACCTGGGAACACGTGTCATCACTTGTTCAACTACACCATCACGGCTCGAGGAGATTACGTTGAAGAGCACCGTCGAGCAGGTCAGCCCGACGCGAGTGAAGATCAATGTCGAGGTGCCGTTCGACGAACTCAAACCGAACTTCGAGCGCGCCTACCGCAAGATCGCCCAGCAAGTGCGCATCCCGGGGTTCCGCCCCGGCAAGGCGCCCGCTCGTGTGTTGGAAAGCCGGATCGGTCGCGCCCCGGTGCTCGATGAGGTCGTCAACGAGGTCATCCCGGCGAAGTACCTCGAAGCGGTACGCGCCGACGACCTCCGGACACTCGGCCAGCCCGAGTTCGAGGTGACGAAGCTCGAGGACCGCGAGGTGCTGGAGTTCACCGCCGAGGTCGACATCCGCCCCGAGATCACGCTCCCCGACTTCTCGGACTTCACGGTCAGCGTCGACGACGTCGAACTGACCGAGGCCGAGGTCGACGAGCAGCTCGACGAGCTGCGCGCCCGCTTCGGGACCCTGTCCGGCGTGGACCGCCCGGCCGAGAACGGCGACTTCGTGTCGATCGACCTCTCCGCGTCGGTCGACGGCAAGGAGGTCGAGGAGGCCTCGACCACCGGCCTGTCCTACGAGATCGGCTCCGGCCAGCTCGTGGACGGCATCGACGACGCCATCATCGGCGCGAACGCCGGCGAGACGAAGACCTTCACCACCAAGCTGGTCGCCGGGGAGTTCACCGGCGAGGACGCCGACGTCAGCGTCACCGTCCAGACCGTCAAGGCGCGCGAGCTGCCCGAGCCGGACGACGAGTTCGCCCAGCTCGCCAGCGAGTTCGACACCCTTGAGGAGCTCAAGGGCGACCTGCGTGAGCGGCTCGGCCGCGTCAAGAAGATGCAGCAGGGCGTGCAGGCACGGGACCAGATCCTCGAGGCGCTCCTCGAGCGCACCGAGGTCCCGATCCCGGAGAAGGTCCTCGAAGGCGAGATCGAGAACCGCAAGCACGACGCGATCCACCAGTTCGACCACGACGAGGCCGCGTTCGCGCAGGCTCTCGAGGCCGAGGGCAAGACGCTCGAGCAGTTCGACACCGAGGTCCGCGAGGAGTCGGAGAAGGCGGTGCGCACCCAGCTGCTGCTGGACACCATCGCCGACGCCGAGAAGACCAGCGTCAACGACGGTGAGCTCACCGAGCGGATCATCTACCAGGCGCAGCGCTTCGGCATCAGCCCGGACGAGTACGTGCAGCGGGCCCAGCAGTCCGGTCAGCTCACGGCCATCTACGCCGACGTCCGTCGCGGCAAGGCGCTGGCGGCCGTCGTCCGCCGGGCCACCGTGACCGACGCGTCCGGCGCCGAGGTCGACCTCGACGAGCTTTTCGGGACGGACGAGGCCGCGGAAGCGACCGAGACGGCTGCCGTTGAGACACCTTCGGGTGAGCTCGAGGAGACCCAGGTCACCGACGAAGCGGCCAAGAGCGCCGATAAGTAAAGCTCTCAGCGAACTTGGGCGGTGTCAGGCATTCTGCACCGCCCAAGTTCGTTAGGGTCGGTTGCAAGATCTTCTCTCGAACGAAGCACTGGCCCCTACGAGTGCGGGTCAGCGAAGCACAGCCCGTACCCATGGGGCCGAAGCGGCGAAAAGGCAGGCAGACGTGACGCAGCACATGCCCGAGGCGCGGTCCACGACCGCAGGGCTCAACTTGACTGACTCGGTGTCCGAGCGGCTGCTCCAGGAGCGCATCATCGTGCTCGGATCCGAGGTCAACGACGAGATCGCGAACCGGATCACAGCTCAGCTCTTGCTGCTGGACGCCGATGACTCGGAATCGGACATCCGGTTCTACATCAACTCGCCGGGTGGCTCGGTCACGGCCGGGTTCGCCATCTACGACACCATGCAGCTCATCAAGCCGGACGTGCAGACCTATGCGATGGGCCTGGCGGCGTCGATGGGGCAGTTCCTGCTGTCCTCCGGTACGCCCGGCAAGCGCTACTCGCTCGCGCACGCCCGGATCCTGATGCACCAGCCGTCGGCGGGTGTCGGTGGTACCGCCTCCGACATCGCCATCCAGGCCGAGGTGTTCGGCAAGTGGAAGCAGGAGCTCGCCAAGATCACGGCGGATCAGACGGGTCAGACCGTCGAGCAGATCATCAAGGACGGCGACCGCGACCGCTGGTTCACCGCCCAGGAAGCCAAGGAATACGGTTTCGTCGACCAGGTTCTGACGCGGGAAAACCCGACTCCGAACGCGGCCGGCTGACCGGGCTCTGGGAAAGGCACAGGAGAACTCAATGAGCAATTTTCAGCTTCCGCAGTCCCGGTACATCCTGCCCTCGTACGTCGAGCGCACCAGCTACGGGATCAAAGAGTCCAACCCGTACAACAAGCTGTACGAAGAGCGAGTCATCTTCCTCGGCGTGCAGGTGGACGACGCGTCGGCCAACGACGTGATGGCCCAGCTGCTGCACCTCGAGCACGAGGACCCGGACCGCGACATCACCATCTACATCAACTCGCCCGGTGGTTCGTTCACCTCGTTGATGGCGATTTATGACACGATGCAGTACGTGCAACCGGACATCCAGACGGTCTGCCTCGGCCAGGCCGCCTCGGCCGCCGCGGTGCTGCTGGCCGCCGGTACCGCGGGCAAGCGGCTCGCGCTGCCGAACGCCCGCGTGCTGATCCACCAGCCCGCGACCGAAGGCACCTACGGCCAGGTCTCGGACCTGGAGATCCAGGCGAACGAGATCCAGCGCGTGCGCCGCCTGCTCGAGACGACGCTGGCGAAGCACACGAAGAAGTCCCCGGAGCAGGTGAGGATCGACATCGAGCGCGACAAGATCCTGACGGCCGCGGAAGCGAAGGAGTACGGGATCATCGACGAGGTGCTTCCGTACCGCAAGGGCTCGGACAGCTAGGAACGCCGGCCGGTGTTCGTCTCCTGGATTGCTCGATCCGGCGGGGCGGACACCGGTCACCTGGCCTTGGTTCGGGCCGACGCGCTACGAAACCCCGTTGGTGCTCCCGTCAGGCGCATCGGGCGGGTACCGTCAGTGGCGATGCGCGAGGGCCCGGTCGCGGTGAAACGTGACTGGACCAGCAGACATTCAGGTGCGCGCAAGTGCACCGGAGGGGACGAGGTCAACGGACATGCCACGAATCGGTGACGGCGGCGACCTGCTCAAGTGTTCTTTCTGCGGGAAGAGCCAGAAGCAGGTGAAGAAGCTCATCGCCGGCCCCGGCGTGTACATCTGCGATGAGTGCATTGATCTCTGCAACGAGATCATCGAGGAAGAACTGGCCGAAGCCGGTGAGGTCAAGCTCGACGAGCTGCCCAAACCCGCCGAGATCCACGAGTTCCTCGAGCAGTACATCATCGGTCAGGACGACGCCAAGCGAACGCTGGCGGTGGCCGTCTACAACCACTACAAGCGCATCCAGGCCGAGGAAAAGGCCGGTCCGAAGGACTCCAAGGACGAGACCGTCGAGCTGGCGAAGTCGAACATCCTGATGCTCGGCCCGACCGGTTGTGGCAAGACGTACCTCGCGCAGACCCTCGCGAAGCTGCTGAACGTCCCCTTCGCGATCGCCGATGCCACCGCGCTCACCGAGGCGGGTTACGTCGGCGAGGACGTCGAGAACATTCTTCTGAAGCTGATCCAGGCCGCCGACTACGACGTCAAGCGCGCCGAGACCGGCATCATCTACATCGACGAGGTCGACAAGATCGCCCGGAAGTCGGAGAACCCGTCCATCACCAGGGACGTCTCCGGCGAGGGCGTGCAGCAGGCACTGCTGAAGATCCTGGAAGGCACCACCGCTTCGGTCCCGCCGCAGGGCGGCCGCAAGCACCCCCACCAGGAGTTCATCCAGATCGACACGACGAACGTGCTCTTCATCGTGGCGGGCGCGTTCGCCGGCCTCGAGAAGATCATCAACGAGCGCGTCGGCAAGCGGGGCCTCGGTTTCGGTGCGGAGATCCGCACCAAGGCCGAGATCGAGGAGAGTGACATCTACTCGGAGACGATGCCGGAAGACCTGATCAAGTTCGGGTTGATCCCGGAGTTCATCGGCAGGCTTCCCGTGGTCGCCAGTGTGACCCACCTCGACAAGACGTCGCTGGTGAGCATCCTGACCGAGCCGCGCAACGCGTTGATCAAGCAGTACAAGAAGCTCTTCGAGATGGACAACGTCGAGCTCGAGTTCACCAAGACGGCTCTTGAGGCGATCGCCGACCAGGCCGTTCTGCGGGGAACCGGTGCCCGAGGGCTGCGCGCGATCATGGAGGAAGTCCTCCAGTCGACGATGTACGACATCCCGAGCCGGGACGATGTCGCCAAAGTCGTGATCACCGAGCAGACCGTACGAGACAATGTGAACCCGACGATCGTGTCGCGGCAGCCGTCCAGGCGGCAGCGCAGCGAGCGTGGCGAGAAGTCCGCATAGCGGTGTCGGGGCCACTCGCTCCGACCCGACTGGGAAAACAGGATGACAACCGTGCCGCTTACCGCACCAGGCGGTGAAAACGACGCCCTCGAAGCCGTTCCGGCCGAGGGGTCCGGAGAAGTCCGGGGGATCAGCGATCTCGCGCAGCGAATCGTGACCGCGACCTATCTCGGTCACCCGAAACTGCATCGATCGCTGGTCGTCGTTCTCGCCGTGCTCGCGGTGACCTGTCTCATCGCGACAGGGACACGGTTGTCGTTCCTCCCGTTGCTGCCGATTCCGCTGCTCGCCATCGCCGCGTTCGCGCTGCGGCGGATCCGTTCCACAAAGGACGACCACCGTCAGTTACTGGCCTGGTCCGCGCTGTTCATCCTGGCCACGCTCCTCGGCTTCTGGCTGATGTCCGTGGTCGCCCGCTGGGTCGACTAGCACCCAAACGGGGTTAGAGTGGCTCATCGCACATTCGGAGAGTAAGAGCGCGACGTTTCGCCGGCTTTCTCCCGGGGTAGCTAGTTCCTGGCTACCGACGCTAGGAGGCCGGTCTTGACGGTTACCGCCGAACCCTTCGCTCATCCGGCGTTCCTGTACCGGGGAGCCGAGGAGTATCTGTCCGGCACGTTGCCGTTCATCGTCAAGGGGCTGGACGCGGGTGAACCGGTGGCGGTCGCCGTTCCCGGGCCGAATCTCGCGCTGATCGAATCCGCGCTGGGAGACCGGGCGTCTTCGGTGAAGTTCCTCGACATGATCGAGATCGGCCGCAATCCCGGTCGCATCATTCCCGGCGTTTTACTGGCCTTCGCCAACGCGCACCCCGGCCCGGTCCGGTTGATCGGGGAGCCGGTGTGGGCAGGCCGTTCCGCGCTGGAATACCCGGCGTGCGCCCAGCACGAAGCACTGACCAACATGGCTTTCGAAGGCCGTGACCTCGCCATTCTGTGTCCGTACGACCTCGACGGGCTCGACTCGGCGGCGCTGACCGACGCCTTCCGGACCCACCCCGTGATGTGGAACGCCGCCGGTTCGCGGCGCAGCCGGGCCTACGCGCCCGATGTCGTCGTCGCCGAGTACAACCTGCCCTTGCCGGAGCCGAAGGTCGCCAGGGCGACTTTCGAGTTCGATCTGCTCTCCCTGTCCGGCGCCCGGCACTTCGTCGCCGAGCACGGCGCCCGGTGCGGGCTGAGCCACGCCCGCGTCGGCGACCTGACCTTGGCCGCGTCGGAACTGTGTGCCAACAGCGTCCTGCACGGGCGCGGGCAAGGGACGCTGCACGTGTGGAACGAAGCCGGTTACGTGGTTTGCGAGGTCGGCGACCGCGGCCGGATCACCGACCCCCTCGCCGGACGCCGTCCCGCCACCGTGGGCCAGGTCGGCGGCCGCGGGCTGCTGCTGGTCAACCAGGTCGCGGACCTCGTCCGGACGCACCACGGCGTCGACGGCACCACCATCCGCGCCTACCTCCGCCTGTGACCCTGGGGAAAGTGTCGACACTTTCCCCGGAAGGTGGTCAACCCAGCCACGCGGGCTCTTGCCGTAGACCCAGCCAGGGCGACTCACGTCCGCCCAACGGGCGGGAGTCTTCATTGCGCGCGCTTGCCGATAAACACAGGCTTCTAGCCGTGCCTCTGTACGTACCACGCAGCTTTGAGCCGTACAGGCCAGAGCCCAACCACCTCCGGCCGTGCCTCTGGAGGTGACTACCGTTGGCCGCCATATGTCGACATATGGCGAAGGGCGTGGGTCAGGCTTTTTTGGGGACGTGTTTGCCCAGGAAGCTGACGACGCTGGGGACGACGGTGCGGTTGAAGGCGTCGCCGTGCTTGCCCTTGGCGGTGTGCGCGACCGCGGGGCGGGCTTCCTGGATGAACCGGCGTACCCCGCCGATGAAGTCGTCCTCGGTGCCGCACCAGACGCCCGTCGGGACCGACTTCGTGGCGTCGACGTGGCGCAGCGGGTCCATCGAGCCCCAGTCGGTGGCGTCGTGGAACGCCCGCCGCTTGCTCATCTCCGGCCATGACGTGATCAGCGCCGGCGCGATCGCGGCGACGGCCGCGGGCGGCTGACGGCGTTCGATGCGGCGCCGCGTGTAGAGCAGCGCGCCGAAACCGCCCATGGACAGGCCCGCGGACGCGAACGGCAGGCCGTCGGACCCGGCCAGGCCGCGCTGCTGGAGCCAGCGGGGGACCTCTTCGAGCAGCATGGCCATCGGGTTGTCGCCGGGGGTGTTCTCGTGCCAGTAGTTGTCGCCGCCGTCCACGGCGACGAAACCGTAGGCGGGGACAGCGCGCTTGGCGACGTCGCTGCTGAGCTGTTTGAGCAGGCCGGTCGGGGCGGCGTGGCGGGCGTTGCCGTGCAGGCCGTGCAGCATCAGCGACATCGGCAGGCCCTTGGAGGGCGCCTTCGTCGGCAGCATGATGAGCAGGTCGACTTCACGGCCACGCGCGGCGGAGTACACGCGCTCGACCGTGGGCGTGCCGAGCTGGGTGGCGGGCGTGGGTGAAGCGACACCGACGGCACGCTGCAGGGCCGCGCTGAACGGGAGGGTGCCGGTGGCCGTCCCCACGGTCAACGCGGCGACACCGACCCCCGAGGCCCCGGCGATGAGCACGGACCGGCGGCTCAGCCACCTGCGGGCGCCCGCTCGTGCGCGCGCGCCGGACTCCGTCCCACCGTCCACTTGCCCCTCCGTCCCCCGATGACCTTGTTCGTTAGACGCGGACGACGCCCCCTTGCGTTGCCTTGGTCAGCACTATTGTTCACCTAATCGCCGGAACGGGGGTGAATGTTTCCTCCTGCTTGCTGCCAAGTGTGGGTACTCCGCTGCAGCGAACGAGTGGTCTTCTCGATCGTGTCACCGAGACCGAGGGCGATCGTCGCGTTGAGTGGTCGCAGGATGAGCTCGACGCCCGTCTCGCCGAAGTGCCCGGAAATCTCGAGCGTCACGTACCCGTGCACCGCGCTCCACAACTGCGCCGCGGCCACCAGCGGGTCGGCCGGGCGGAACCGGCCGGCGTCGATCGCGCGCGTGGTGGCGTCGAGCAGGAAGCCGAACGCGGTCAGTCCTTCGCCCGTCTTGCCGTGGGGGTCGGTGATGTCGGACAGCGTGACGCGGCGTCCTCCGGGGGCCGACAGGCCGAAGGTGACGGCGTAGAGGTGAGGGTTCTCGAGTGCTGTCCGCCGGTAGGCGAGCGCCATGGTGAAGAGGTCGGCGACCGTGTCGTCGCTCGATGGCACCGCGTCGAGGCTCGCGGACAACCGGCGGAACCCCTCGCGGCCGACGGCGTCGATGAGCTCGCCCATACCGCCGAAATGCGTGTAGACGGCCATCGTCGACGCGCCGATCTCGGCCGCGACCTTGCGCGCCTGAAGTGCTTCCGGGCCGTTGTCGGCGAGGAGCCGGATCGCGGCCTCGACCAGCCTGCCTCGGACGTCGTCCTTGTCTTCGCCTGTGCTCACGGTTGCCAGTCTCTCATAACCCTGTTATAAATGAGTTCATAACAAAGTTATTAGCTGATCAAAGGGGTAGGCCATGGGCAACAAGTTCCTCGAAGGCAACTTCGCTCCGGTCAGCCGGGAGCACACGATCACCGATCTGGAGGTCACCGGCAGCATTCCGGAGTACCTCGACGGCCGGTACCTGCGCAACGGTCCCAACCCGCTGTCCGAGGTGGACCCGGCGACCTACCACTGGTTCATGGGCGACGGCATGGTCCACGGTGTGCGCCTGCGCGACGGCAAGGCCGAGTGGTACCGCAACCGCTGGGTGCGCTCGCCGGACGTCTCGGCCGCACTCGGCGAGCCGACGCGCAAACGCACCCACCACGCCGGGATCGAATCGCTCGGTGCCAACACGAACGTCATCGCGCACGCCGGCAAGACCCTCGCGCTCGTCGAAGGCGGCGTCGCGAACTACGAGCTGACCGACGAGCTCGACACCGTCGGCCCCTGCGACTTCGACGGGACGCTTCCCGGCGGCTACACGGCCCACCCGAAACGCGACCCGCGTACCGGCGAGCTCCACGCAGTCTCGTACTTCTTCGGCCGCGGGAACCGGGTGCAGTACTCCGTGATCGGCGTCGACGGCCGGACCAAGCGCACGGTCGACATCGAGGTCACCGGCAGCCCGATGATGCACGACTTCTCCCTGACCGAGAACTACGTCGTCTTCTACGACCTGCCGGTCACCTTCGACGCCGAGCAGAGCGTCCCGGTCAGCGTGCCGTCCATGCTGCGCACCCCGGCGAAGCTGGTCCTTTCCGCACTCGTCGGCAAGGTTCGGGTACCCGATCCGGTCACGGCGATGCTCGGCAACTCGCTGAAGGCCAACGCGAAGATGCCGTACCGCTGGGACCCGAAGTACCCGTCCCGCGTCGGCGTCATGCCCCGTGAGGGCGGCGCGGCGGACGTCCGCTGGTTCGAGGTCGGTCCCTGCTACGTCTTCCATCCCTTGAACGCCTATGAGGATGGAAACGGCAGTGACACCAACAACACCAACAACACCAACAACTCAAAGAAGATCATCCTCGACGTCGTCCGCCACCCGAAGATGTTCGACACCGATCTCACCGGCCCCAACGAAGGCGGGCCGTCGCTCGACCGCTGGACGGTCGACCTCGAACTGGGCAAGGTCCGCGAAGAGCGTCTCGACGACCAGTGCCAGGAGTTTCCCCGGGTGGACGAGCGGCTCATCGGGCGACGGCACCGCTATGGCTACGCCACCACCATCGGCTCGGGCGCGTCACTCGCGGGCACGCTGCTGAAGCACGACCTCGACAAGGGGAGCTCGATCTCCCGGGGCTTCGGCGACGGCAAGCAGCCGGGCGAATTCGTCTTCGTTCCCAGCCACGCCGACGCCGCCGAGGACGAAGGTGTCCTGATGGGCTTCGTCTACGACCCGGCCGTCCAGCGCAGCGACCTCACCCTGCTCGACGCGGGCACCCTGGACACCGTCGGCGCGATCCACCTGCCCGATCGTGTGCCCAACGGCTTCCACGGCAACTGGGCGCCCGCGTAAGCCTCAGCCGGCTAATCCGTGATGACGCGGTGGTCGGCCGTGTAGAGGTTCATGCTGTCGCCACGGAGGAAGCCGACGAGCGTGATGCCGTTCTCCTCGGCCAGGTCCGCGGCCAGTGAGGACGGCGCCGACACCGCGGCCAGGAACGGCACGCCGGCCATCGCGGCCTTCTGCACCAGCTCGAACGACGCGCGCCCGGACACGAGCAGTCCGTTGTCCTTCAACGGGATCAGGCCCTCCATCAGCGCCCAGCCCATCACCTTGTCGACGGCGTTGTGCCTGCCGACGTCCTCGCGCACGACCAGCAGCTCGCCGTCGGCGGTGAACAGGCCGGCGGCGTGCAGCCCGCCGGTCGCGGAGAACACCTTCTGCTGGGTCCGCAGCGAGTCCGGCAGCTTGGCGAGCACGTCCGTGGTCACCGCGAACTCCGAGTCGCCCGGCGGGAACCGCGTCTTCAGCTTGACCGCGTCCAACGCGGCCTTACCGCAGACACCACACGACGACGTGGTGTAGAAGTTCCGCTCGACCCCGGTCTCGGGCGGCGGGACGCCGTCGGCGAGTTTGAGGTCGAGCACGTTGTAGGTGTTGCGGCCCTGGTCGTCGACGCCGTCGCAGTACCGGGCGGAATAGATGTCGTCCCGGCTGCCGATCACGCCTTCGGTGAGCAGGAACCCGTGCGCCAGCTCGACATCGTGGCCCGGTGTGCGCATGGTCACAGCCAGCGCCTTGCCGTCCACGCGGACTTCCATCGGTTCTTCGGCCGCCAGCGTGTCCGGGCGGCGGCGCTCGCCGTTCGCCGAGAGCTTGCGGACCTGCCTGCGTACGGTCACGCGACCCATCGATCCCTCACTTCTGCCCCAAAGGTCCGATGTTCGACAGTTCGGTGGTGCGCCGACATCGGGTTAGTAATACATTGCACACGTCTCACCCCACAGCTTACGGAGGCACCCGACATGGCCGTCGGTTTCCTTGATCGTTCCCGCACGATCGCACCGGCTGACTGGAGCCGCTGGCTCATTCCGCCCGCGGCACTTTCGGTGCATTTGTCGATCGGCCAAGCCTACGCCTGGAGCGTGTTCAAACCGGGCCTCGAGAAGACGATGGGACTGAACGGTACGCAGAGCGCGCTGCCGTTCCAGCTCGCGATCGTCATGCTCGGGCTGTCCGCGGCCTTCGGCGGGACACTCGTCGAACGCAACGGCCCGCGCTGGGCGATGTTCGTCTCGATGTCCTGTTTCTCGACCGGTTTCCTCGTTTCGGCGCTGGGCGCGTACACGTCCCAGTACTGGCTCGTCGTGCTCGGTTACGGCTTCATCGGCGGTATCGGCCTCGGGATCGGCTACATCTCGCCGGTGTCGACGCTGATCAAGTGGTTCCCGGACCGGCCGGGCATGGCCACCGGGATCGCGATCATGGGCTTCGGCGGTGGCGCGCTCATCGCGTCGCCGTGGTCCAGCCAGATGCTGACCTCGTTCGGCGTGACGCCGCACGGGATCGGCGCGGCGTTCCTGGTGCACGGCCTGGTGTACGCGGTGTTCATGTCGCTCGGCATCGCGCTGGTGCGGGTCCCGGCGGACGGCTGGAAGCCCGCGGGCTGGGAGCCGAAGCTCGACCACGGCAAGGCGATGATCTCCGCGGGCAACGTCTCGGCGTCCAACGCGATCAAGACGCCGCAGTTCTGGTGCCTGTGGGTCATCCTGTGCTTCAACGTCACGGCCGGGATCGGGATCCTCGAGAAGGCCTCGCCGATGATCACCGACTTCTTCAAGGAGACCTCGACGCCGGTGCTCGCCGCTTCGGCCGCCGGGTTCGTCGCGCTGCTGTCGCTGATGAACATGCTCGGCCGGTTCATCTGGTCGTCCACTTCGGACCTCATCGGGCGCAAGAACATCTACCGCCTCTACCTCGGCGTCGGCGCGCTGCTGTACCTGGTGATCGCGCTGAGCACGAACTCGTCGAAGGTCGTGTTCATCCTCGCGGCCATGTTCATCCTGTCCTTCTACGGCGGTGGGTTCGCCACGATCCCGGCGTACCTGAAGGACCTCTTCGGCACCTACCAGGTCGGCGCGATCCACGGCCGGCTGCTCACCGCGTGGTCGGTGGCCGGGGTACTCGGGCCGCTGATCGTCAACCGGATCGCGGACAGCGAGAAGGCCGCGGGCAAGGTGGGCCCGGACCTCTACACGATGTCGTTCTACATCATGATCGGGCTGCTGATCGTCGGTTTCATCGCCAACGAGCTGGTCCGGCCG
>NZ_DASYMU010000096.1:0-49608 GCF_036008905.1 Amycolatopsis sp.
CGCGTCGTCCGGCGAAGCATCGCCAGCGACGCGGATTTTCCCCCCAAATAAGGCAAAGAAAACCCACTACGAAGTACTACAGGAAATCTCCTCACGACCCAACCCACCCCGACGCCCCCGGAGCTACCCCAGAGCCGTCAATCGCCGCCAAGTCGGCCACAAACTCACCAAAAAAAGCCACCACACCCAAACCCGACACCCCAACTCACCCCAGATCCACCTCAGCCGAGCCCCCAGTTAACTTACCGGCATTGCTGTCGACAGATGGCGATCTCTTAGCTACTAAGAGGTCACGTGATGTCGACATCTCGTGACTGGATCGGGTGCTATGAACGGACCCTTCCTGCCGAAAATCGAGATGAAAGGTCCGTTCATCCCACTTTCAGTCCTTCCCCCCGCTAACGACCAGTGTCGTGCCCAGTCCGATCATCACCAGCCCGCCGGACCCGCCCACCATCTCCAGCCGCCGCGGCGACCGCGCGAACCAATCCCGCGCCCCGCCCGCGACCAGTGCCCACACGGAATCCGAGAGCAGCGCGAGCACCGGCAGCGCGATCCCCAGGATCAGGATCTGCCCGGGCACGGCCCCGAGCGCGGGGTCGACGAACTGCGGCAGGATCGCCGCCAGGAACACGATCGACTTCGGGTTCGCCAGGCCGACGATGAACCCGTCGCGAAGCACCTTCAGCGTCCGGCCGGGGGCCGCGCGCACCGTGGCGTCGAAGGTGAGGGAACGCCGGTGCCGTAGCGCCTGAACGCCGAGATAAATGAGATACGCGGCGCCGACGAGTTTGACGATGGTGAACACGGTCGCGGACTCGGCCACGATCGCGCCCAGACCGAAAGCCACGGCGACCACTTGCAGGTAGACACCCGCAGCGTTACCGCAGACCGTCAAAAGCGCGTCTCGGCGCCCGACGGTGAGGGCCCGGCTGATGGTGAAGAGCACACTGGGGCCGGGCACCACGACCATCAGGAACGTGAGCGCGGCGAACGCCGTGAAGTGACCGAGGGAGACCATCGTCCGAGGGTAAAGCCCTTGGCGCACAAAGCGCGCGGGGTTTTTGTCGGGCCCGGGTGGTAGGACGGTCCGGTGCGAAAGATCAGCTTGGCCGAGCGGCGCGCGCGCCTCGGTGTCCGTCACTGCCTGGCGGTCAAGGCCGCGACACCCCAGGAGGCCGCGGACGGGGTCGTGGCCCTGCATGCGACGGATCCGGCGACGGTCCATCTCTCGGTGTACGCCAGGACGGGTCTCGCCGGAGTGTCCGACGTCGAGCGAGCGTTGTACGACGAGCGCGCGTTGCTGCGGATGCTCGGGATGCGGCGCACGATGTTCGTCGTCGACACCGAGTTCGCGCCGGTGATCCAGGCGGCGTGTTCGGCGGACATCGCGGCGAAGCAGCGGCGGCTGCTCGCCGGGCATCTCGGGAAGCAGGGGTATCCCGAGAACGTGCCGGAGCCGGAGGCCTGGCTGGCGGAGGTGGAGGAGTCGACCGCGAAGGCGCTCGCCTCCCGGGGATCGGCCACCGCCCAAGAGCTCTCCGCTGACGAGCCGCGGCTCAAGCAGCAGCTGATCATGGCCAAGGGCAAGCCGTACGAAGCGATCGGGAACGTCACGAGCCGGGTCCTGTTCCAGCTCGCGGTGGACGGCCGGATCGTGCGTGGGCGGCCGCGCGGCTCGTGGCTCAGCACGCAGTACCACTGGTCGACGGTCGAGAACTGGCTTCCGGGCGGTATGACGGAGTGGACGGCCGAAGCGGCGCGCGTGGAACTGGCGCGGCGGTGGCTGTACGCCTACGGGCCGGCGCCGGTCGCCGACCTGCGCTGGTGGACGGGCTGGACGGGCGGCCAGACGAAGAAGGCGCTCGCCGCGATCGGGCCGGTGGAGGTCGATCTCGACGGCGTCATCGGGATCGTCCTGCCCGACGACCTCGACCCCGTTCCGTCACCGGAGCCGTGGGTGGCGCTCCTGCCCGCCCTGGACCCGACGTCGATGGGCTGGTCGGAGCGGGACTGGTTCTTGGGCGAGCACCGGGCGCCGCTGTTCGACGGCACGGGCAATATCGGGCCCACGGTCTGGAGCGACGGGCGGATCGTCGGCGGGTGGGCGCAGCGCCCGGACGGCGAAGTGGTGTTCCGGTTGCTGGAGGACGTCGGCGCCGGAGCAAAAGCGGCCATCGAGGCCGAAACGGGACGTCTTGCGCAGTGGTTCGGTGCCGTGAGAGTGACACCTCGCTTCCGGACGCCACTCGAGAAAGAACAGTCTTCTTGATCGATCTTGACCCGGCCATGGTCGTGGTGCAAGTCTCAACGGGGTGGTCAAGTACCCCCAGGCCAGCACGCTAGTGTTGCGCCCGAGTCCGCAAAGTCTTTCCGGGCGAGCCCCGGACAAGTCGTAGTCGATTTTTCAGAGGAGTGGCAGTAGTGACGGTTCGCGTAGGTATCAACGGCTTCGGTCGGATCGGCCGCAACTTCTTCCGCGCCGTGCAGGCCAGCGGGCACGACATCGAAGTAGTCGCCTTCAACGACCTCGGCGACCTTGCCACGATGGCCCACCTGCTCAAGTACGACTCCATCCTCGGCCGTTACCCCGGAGAGGTCACTGTCAGCGACGAGGGTCTCGTCGTCGGCGGCAAGACCATCAAGGCACTGGCCGAGCGCGACCCGGCGAACCTGCCGTGGGGCGAGCTGGGTGTCGACATCGTCATCGAGTCGACCGGTTTCTTCACCAACGCCGACGCCGCCAAGGCGCATATCGCCGGTGGCGCCAAGAAGGTCATCATCTCCGCGCCCGCCAAGGGCGAAGACCTCACGGTCGTGCTGGGCGTCAACGACGACAAGTACGACGGCTCGCAGGTCATCATCTCCAACGCGTCGTGCACCACCAACTGCCTCGGCCCGCTGGCCAAGGTGCTGAACGACAGCTTCGGCATCGAGCACGGCCTGATGACCACGATCCACGCGTACACCCAGGACCAGAACCTCCAGGACGGCCCGCACAAGGACCTCCGCCGGGCCCGCGCCGCCGCGCTGAACATCGTGCCGGCCTCGACCGGTGCCGCGAAGGCCATCGGCCTCGTGCTCCCGGAGCTGCTCGGCAAGCTCGACGGTTTCGCGCTGCGGGTGCCGATCCCGACCGGCTCGGCCACCGACCTCACCGTGACGCTGAAGAAGTCCGCCACCCTCGAGGAGATCAACGCCGCGTACCAGGCCGCCGCCGACGGTCCGCTCGCGGGCATCCTGCGCTACAGCACCGACCCGATCGTGTCCTCGGACATCGTCACCGACCCGGCGTCCTGCATCTACGACGCGCCGCTGACCAAGGTCATCGGCAACCAGGTCAAGGTCGTCGGCTGGTACGACAACGAGTGGGGCTACTCCAACCGCCTCGCGGACCTCGTGAAGCTCGTCGGCTCGAAGCTTTCCTGAATCAATGGCTCTGAAGACTCTCGAGGACCTGTTCAGCGCGGGCGTTTCCGGTCGGCGCGTGTTCGTGCGCTCCGACCTGAACGTCCCGCTGGACGGCTCCAAGATCACCGACGACGGCCGCGTCCGCGCCGCCGTCCCCACGATCAAGCGACTGGTGGAAGCCGGCGCGAAGGTGGTCGTGGCCGCCCATCTCGGCCGTCCCAAGGGCGAGCCGGACCCGAAGTTCTCGCTGGCGCCCGTCGCCGGGAGGCTCGGCGAGCTGCTCGTCACCGGCGTCACCCTCGCCGGTGACGTCGTGGGCGAGTCGGCCAAGGCCGCTGTCGCCGCGCAGGCGAGGGGTTCGGTGGTGCTGCTGGAGAACGTGCGTTTCGACGCGCGCGAGACGAGCAAGGTCGAAGCGGAGCGGGCCGAACTGGCCGCCGAGCTCGCCGCGCTGGTCGGCGCCGAAGGTGCCTTCGTCTCCGACGGTTTCGGTGTCGTGCACCGCAAGCAGGCTTCGGTCTACGACATCGCACGTGCGCTCCCGGCGTATGCCGGCGGCCTGGTGCTGGCCGAGGTCGAGGTGCTGCGCAAGCTCGCCGGCGAAGACACAGCGCGTTCCAACCGGCCTTATGTCGTCGTGCTCGGCGGTGCCAAGGTCTCGGACAAGCTGGGCGTGATCGCCAACCTGCTGACGAAGGTCGACAAGCTGCTCATCGGCGGCGGCATGGCGTACACCTTCCTCAAGGCCCAGGGCCACGAGGTCGGCAACTCGCTGCTGCAGGCCGACCAGCTCGACCAGGTCAGCGGTTTCCTCGTCGAGGCCGAGAAGCGCGGTGTGGAGCTGGTGCTCCCGGTCGACGTCCTCGCCGCCACGGGCTTCGCGCCCGACGCGGAGTTCGAGGTCGTGGACGCCACGGCGATCCCGGCCGACCGTGAAGGCCTCGACATCGGCCCGAAGACGAGGGAGCTCTTCGCGAGCAAGCTCGCCGACGCGGCGACGGTGTTCTGGAACGGCCCGATGGGTGTGTTCGAGTTCGAGGCGTTCGCCGGTGGCACCAAGGCGGTCGCGCAGGCGATCGCCGACGGCGACGCGTTCAGTGTCGTCGGTGGTGGCGATTCCGCCGCCGCGGTCCGCCAGCTCGGTCTGCCCGAAGACGGTTTCTCCCACATTTCCACCGGTGGCGGCGCGTCGCTGGAGTACCTCGAAGGCAAGGAACTGCCCGGGGTCGCCATTCTTGAAGACAGCACCGTTGAGGAGCAGAAGTAGTGGCGCGCAAGGTTCTCATCGCCGGCAACTGGAAGATGAACCTCAACCACCTCGAGGCCATCGCACTGGTGCAGAAGATCGCGTTCGCGCTGCCGGAGAAGTACTACGCCAAGGTCGACGTCGCGGTGCTGCCGCCGTTCACCGCCATCCGCAGCGTGCAGACGCTGACCGACGGTGACAAGCTGCTGCTGACCTACGGCGCGCAGGACATCGCCCCGAACGATTCCGGTGCCTACACCGGGGACGTCTCGGGCCCGATGCTCGCCAAGCTGGGCTGCAAGTACGTGACCGTCGGGCATTCGGAGCGGCGCGAGTACCACCTGGAGAGCGACGAGCTCGTCAACAAGAAGGTGAAGGCGGCGCTCAAGCACGGCATCACGCCGATCCTCTGCGTCGGCGAGAAGCTCGAGGTGCGGGAAGCCGGTGCGCATATCGAGCACACCACCGACCAGCTGGTCGCGGGCCTCAAGGGGCTCAAGGCCGAGCAGGTGCGCACGGTCGTGGTCGCCTATGAACCCGTTTGGGCGATCGGCACCGGTCGAGTAGCCACCCCGGCCGACGCCGAAGAGGTCTGCGCGGCACTGCGCGCGGTGCTGGCCGAGAAGTACGGCGCCGAAGTGGCGGCCGACGTCCGGGTCCTTTACGGCGGCTCGGCCAAGGCCAACAATGTGAGTGAACTCGTCGCTTGCGACAACGTCGACGGTGCTTTGGTCGGCGGTGCCAGCTTGGACGGTGACGAGTTCACGAAACTCTGCGCGCTCGCCGCTGGCGGGCCGCTGCCCTGATCGAGGCCACTACCGGGTAATCTGTGTATTCGGTCCGTCACACAGCGAGGATAAGATGAAGCTGTTCCTGCAAATCCTGTTGATCGCCACCAGCGTCTTCCTGGTGATCGCCGTCCTGCTGCATCGCGGCCGTGGCGGCGGCCTCTCGTCGCTGTTCGGTGGCGGTATGGCGTCCAGCTTGTCCGGATCGAGTGTTGCTGAGAAGAACCTCGACAGGATCACGCTGCTGCTGGGTGCCGTGTGGCTGATCAGCATCGTCGGCCTTGGGCTCCTGCTCAAGGTTTGAGTGTTTCGGCGTGCCTTTTGGGGGGGCGCGCCGCCGATTCCTTAGGTGTGAGGGTTCATGGTTGGCGGTAACGCTATTCGGGGCACCAGGGTAGGTGCCGGTCCGCTTGGCGAGTCGGAGCGCGGCGAGGCTGCTCCGAGGCGCCGGATCTCCTATTGGTGCGCGAACGGGCACGAGGCGCAGCCATCGTTCTCGATGGAGGCGGACATTCCCGAGCTGTGGGATTGTCCTCGCTGCGGGCTGCCCGGTGGACAGGACGAGAAGAATCCTCCTGCCGCGCCGCGCACCGAGCCTTACAAGACCCACCTGGCGTACGTGAAGGAGCGGCGCAGCGACGCCGACGGCGAGGCCATTCTCGCCGAGGCTCTGGATCGGCTGCGCTCGCGCAGGGAGATTTGAGCTTCTAACTCGCTTTGACGGAAAGGGGCACCCCCGGCCAACCGGCCAGGGGTGCCCCTTTCGTGCCATCCCCAGGGTGTCACGCTTCCGAACATGTCGACATATTCGGAAGCGTGACGGTCGGAAAGTGGGCGACATGTTCGGGGGAATATGTCGACACTTTCCCCAGGGGTCAGCGGTCCAGGGGGTAGCGGGCGCGGACGCGGAAGCCGCCGTCCTCGGTGTCGGTGGTTTCGAAGCTGCCGCCCAGCAGGCGGGCACGCTCGGCCAGCCCGGTGAGGCCGTGCCCGCCCGAGGGCAGTGTGGTCGCGGAGCGGCGGGCACGCTCGTTGCGCACCTCGACCTTCAGCGCGTCGTGCTCACCCCGGATACGGATGGTGGCGGTGGCGCCCGGTGCGTGTTTGTGCACGTTGGTCAGGCATTCCTGGACGGTCCGGTAGGCCGCGGCGGACACCTGGTTCGGCAGCGTGTCCGGGATCTGCTCGACGGTCAGGTGCACCGAGACGTCGGAGCTGCGGATCAGCCCGTCCAGCTCTTCGATGCCGTGGCGGGGACCGTCGTCCTCCGACCCCGAGCGCAGCACGCTGACCAGCGAGCGCAGTTCCTCGAGGGTCCGGTGGCTCAGTTGCCGGATCACCTGCGCGGTCTGGACGGCTTGGGTGTCCTGCGACTGCGACTGCAGCGCGCCGGCCTGCATGGCGATCAGCGTGATCTGGTGGGAGACGACGTCGTGCATTTCGCGGGCCAGCCGGGCACGCTCCTCGGCGCGGACGGCGTCGGCGTGGAAGCGGTGCTCACGGTCGCGGCTGGCGGCCAGTTCGGTGAGCCGCTTGGACAGTTCGGTGCGGGCGCCGATGAGCAGCCCGATCGCGACCGGCATGCCGGCGACCAGCACGCCGTAGATGCCGTCGAGGATGTGCTCACGCCAGCTCAGCTGGGCGAAGTCGTCCAGCGGCCATTGGACGAACCGGCAGATCCAGACCAGTCCGGCGCCGACCCAGGTCTGCCAGCTGAGTTGCTTGCGGGTGGCGAGGATGCCGAGCGCGATCATCGCGGCGAGCTGGGACCAGCCGGCGAGGAAGCCGGGGACGGTCGCCACCACCGCGACGAACGGGAGCCACCTGCTGAACGCCAGCGCCAGGCAGGCGGCGCCGGAAAGATAGATCGAGTAGGGCTGTGCCTTCTCGGGGATCACGAGCCAGACGTCGAGTATCGCCAGCACGATCGCGGTGAAGTGGAGCCCGGCCGACAACAGGGCGGGCCGTCTGGTCGCCGCGAAACCGCTGTTCGCGGTCGCACGCCGCGCTCGCTCGGCGGCCCCCGAGCCGGGGCCGCCGACCGAGATTCCTGGAATGGAGAGTCCCTCTGTGCTCATCGCTTGGACCTCACTCGTCTTGTGGACTTGTCCATGAGAGTCCAAAACCACCCGATCGGGACGCGTGTCGCCGAACAAATGTGCGGATGCTAACGAACAGGGGTGAGATGGCGGTTAGTTTCACCCAGAGTTGGCGGACCGGTGTCCGGTTTGCCCGTGCTGGTCCATTCGGGGGGTACCAATGACGATCGTGGTTCACCCGCGGTTGGGCGGGCCGTCGGCACCGGTCAACGCGTCGGCGAGATGCTGCCGGCCCGGGATGCCGAGTTTGCGATAAGCCTGGGTCAGGTGGAGCTCGACGGTCCGCTGGGTGAGGTCGAGCTCGTCGGCGATCTTCCGGTTGGTCAGCCCGGCCGCGGCCCGGCGCGCCACTTCCCGCTCCTGTGTGGTCAGCACCGCCGGATCGGCCGGGCCGGCTGGACCGGACTTGGCGGCGGGCCGCCCGCCCGCACCGCGTAGCTCCCGTGCCGCCCGGCCCATCAGCGGGACGGCGCCGCAGTGCTTGGCCAGCGCGTGCGCCCGCCGGAGGGTGGACCGGGCCTCCACCCGGCGCCCGGCGTCGCGCAGCGCGACACCCCAGTCGGTCAGCGACGTGGCCAGCTCCACCGGGACGGGCGATTCCCGCAGCGCCGACACCGAGTCGGCGAGCAGCGAGTTGCCGGTGTACCCGCCGACCACCAGACCGGCTGCCCGCAACGCGACCCCGAGCGCGGTCGCGGTACCCCATTTCCCGGCGAGCTCCAGTTCCTCCTCGATCAGCGGGAACGCCTCGGACTTCCGGCCGAGGTTCAGGTAGGCCAACGCCGCGTACGAGCGCCACGGGTGGACGGCCGGGTTGTGCGCCCCGCGCTGTTCCATCCGCCGCCCGCATTCGAGATGGTCCAGCAACGCCTCCTCGTGGTGGCCCAGCGCGGTCCGCAACCGGCCTCGCTGGTGCAGGACGGCGTGGTAGTGCGAGAACTCGGGCAGGTCGCCGTCGAGGTGGCGCTCGCGCAGGAGTCCCACCGCCGGGCCGGTCTCCCCGCTGTCGACCCAGGCGCCGACCAGACCGGCGACCGTGGTCGCGAGATGGCCTTCCTCGACCGCGCTCAGCGCGTCGAGCTGCCGTAGTGCCGCCAATCCCAGCGATTCCGCGTCGCCCAGCGCGCCCAGCCGGGCGGAGACATGGCACTTCAGCCCTCGGACGAGGGCCGTGACCACCGCGGCGTTCCGCTCTTCGGCGTGTTCGAGCGCTTCGGCGCAGTAGCGCCCGGCCAATTCCAGTTCGTCGACGGCGACGAGCGCGCCCACGAGGTAGAACAGCGACCACCGGTCGACGAGGTCGGTCGCGGCGCCTTCGGTCAGCTGCCGCTGCGGGGCGAGCATGCGGACGGTCTGGACCCGCGTCAGCGCTTCGTCGGAGCGGGTGCCGACCATGGCCGCCTGGTACGCGAGGGCCGCGTTCAGGAACAGTTTGTTCCGTTCGGAGGTTTTCGGCCCTTCGAGCAGCCGCCCGACGCGCCGCTCGACCGCGGGGGAGTGGTAGGACTCTTCGAATTCCAGGCACAGCGCGAACAGGTCGAACCGCTGCGCGAGGTCGGGGTCGGTGTCCGCGACAATGGCGATCGCGCTGTCGAGGGTCGACGCCGTCTGCGCGTGGAGCTCCCTCCCCGCCAGCGCGTCCGTCATGGCCGTGGCCAACCGGCGGCGTACCGAGGCGTCGACCGCGGTCATGGCCGCGGCTTCGGCCAGGCAGCTCAGCGAGGCCGCCGGGTCGCTCTTGGAGTGCGCTTCGCCGAGTTCGACCAGCACTTCGGCGCGCAGCTGCTCGGACAGCGGTTCGCCGAGCAGGCGGTGCAGGAAGCCGATCGCCCTGACGGGAGCGTCTTCCCGCATGCTTTGCCGCGCGGCCCGCAGCAGGACGTCTTGGACCCAGTCCTGGTTGATCGCGGTCGTGCCCAGCAATTGCCCGGCTATTTCCCGGAGCGGTGCCTGCCGGTGGTGCAGGAATTCCGCGGCGCGGGTGTGCGCACGGATCCGTTCCAGCGGGGTGACGCTGTTCTCCAGCGCGGTGCGCAGCGCCGGGCAGGAGAAATCGATCAATTCACCCGGTATGCGAAACCCCAATTCTTCCAGCGTCCGCGCGGCGTTCGCCGCGGCCTGCCCGTCGATATCCGCCACCGCGGCGGCCAGCGGGAGACGCACGGTTCCGAGCACCGCGACCGCGCGGAGCAACGCGATCGCGTCCTGCCCGGCCTCTTTCGCCAAGGTCAGCACCGCGGTGTCCAGCTCGGGCGGCGTTTCCTTGAGGGCGAAGGGAATCTCGTCGTGGTCCCGCAGGACGCGGAGCAATTCTGTTAATAAATAAGGATTTCCGGCGGTGAGGTGGTGAAAGTCCGCCACGAGTTCCGGCGCCGGATCGGGGAACACCGTGCCGGTCAGCTCGGCGCAGCCGTCGTGGTCCAGACCGGTCAGCGTGATCCGCACGGCGCCGTCGACGAGTTCGTCGAGCAGGCTCGATTCCGGGGTTTTCCGGGTCCTGGTCAGCAGTAACACGACCGGTAACCCGGTGAGCCGCCGGCGCAGAAAAGCCAGTGAGCGCAGGGCGACCGGGTCGAACCGGTCGACGTCGTCGACCGCGACGAGTACGGGCCCTCGCCTGCCGAGTTGCTTGACGATCCGGAAAAGCCCGTGCTGGACTTCCGGCCGGTGGCCGTCCATCAGGATCGTGAACCCCGCCGCGCGGGCCTCCCGGACGTGGTGCCGCAGGAGAGTGGATTTCCCTATTCCCGTTTTTCCGTCGACACAAACCACCGCTGGACGGTTCTCCGCGGCGTCGTCCAAGACGTCGTGGAGCAAGGCCAATTCGTCCATTCGGCCGAAACAGGATTGAGCGGCGGGGTTTTCCTGTAGCGATCTCACACTGTTTCGTCGCTCGGGGTCGCCGAACCCCGCAAAAAGATCTAGTAGGACTTCATCGACTTTCGGTGTGTGCCCGACACTGGCACCATATAGAGCCGAGCGGAAATAATGAGAGGTGGGGAGATGACGGAAGGAATCGATTTCGTTCGCACCGCGGCGGTGCGGCATTGCCGATCGGCGGGAGCCACCGCCGAAGACGCCGAAGATTCGGCTCAGGACGCGCTCGTCTCCCTGCTCGAATCGCCCGAAGCGCCGGTACGAAGACCTGGGGCGTGGATCGTCACGGTGTCCCACCGGCGCTGGGTCGACCACCTTCGCCGCGACCGGCGGGAACACGCGGTGCTGCGGCACGAGCAAGCGATGAGTGGCGGGCCCGTCGATCCAGCCGAGGTCGTCGCGGACCGGGACCAGGCCAGATGGCTCGTCGCTTCGCTCAAGAAGCTGCCTGAGACGACACAGGAGATCTGCCTCGCCGTCGGCCGCGGTGCGAGCCGGGAAGAGGTGGCGCAGGCCTTCGGGATCAGCCCGCGCGCGGTGGAATCCCATCTGACCCGGGCGCGCAGGATGCTTCGCCGGCTCAGGACGATAGTCGTCATCCCGGTGGTGGCGGTGGTGGACCGGCTGGCCCGGCGCTGGCCGGGGGTGCCGGACATGGCGGCCGCGGTGGTCCCGGTCGTGGTCGGCGTCGCGGTGACGATGTACCCGCCACCCATGCATCTCCCGCCGCCGGAGCCGGTGGCCGCCGCGCGCGAGATCGTCAAGCCCGCCGAGCCGGTGGCGACGCCGTCCGGTGCCGTTCCCGCCGCGGGGACGCCGACGACCTCCGTCCTGCCGCCGCCCCCGCCCCCGTCGCCGACAGCCGTGCCGGCGGTTCCGGCGGCGAAATCCCCGTCGGCGACCGCGAAACCCCAGCCCTCGGGCGTTTCGGGGATTCCGAAGCTCACCACACCGCAGGTGCCGGACACACCGAAGCGCCCGGAACTGCCGGGACTCTCGAAGCTCCCCGAGCTACCGGTGACCGACCTGCCGACGCTGCCCGCGATCCCGCCCGTGCTGCCCCCGATCGCGCCGGGGGACATCATCGGCTCGGTGATCAACGGGCTCCCGATCAAACTGCCCGTAATAGGCTGAAGGGGACTTTCCCTTCCCCCAAGGAAAGCGAAAGTCCCCCTTCAGCTACGACACGACCTAGGACAGCGGCGGGCGGTACACCTTCGTCAGCTTCCCGGCCGCGGTGCGGTCCAGTAGCCAGAGAGTGCGACGCTGGCCGCGGGCCCCGGCGACGGGTAGCTGGACCTCACCGGCACCGGCCAGTGCGAGCGCCACGGCGTCCGCCTTGGCTTCACCGGCCGTCAGCAGCCAGACCTCGAGTGAACGCCGGATCGTCGGCAGGGTCATCGAGATCCGGGTGGGCGGCGGCTTGGGGCAGTTGCGCACCGCCACCACCGACCGCTCGGTCTCGTAGACCGCGGGCGACTCGGGGAACACCGACGCGGTGTGGCCCTCGCCGCCCAGGCCGAGCAGCGTGATGTCGAACGTCGGCACGTCACCGTGGTCCTCCGGCCGGGCGTTGCCGGCGAGCACCTTCGCGTACGCCACGGCGGCCGCGTCCGGGTCGTCGCCGAACTCGCCATCCGACGCCGCCATCGCGTGTACCCGCTTCGGGTCCACGGGCACCTTGTCCAGCAGTGCCTCGCGGGCCTGCTTTTCGTTGCGCTCGTCGCTGCCGGCGGGGACGAACCGCTCGTCACCCCAGTAGAGGTCCAGATGCGCCCAGTCGACGGCGTCGCGCGCCGGGGAGCGGTACAGCTCTTCGAGTACCGCCGTCCCGGTGCCGCCGCCGGTGAGCACCAGCGAGGCGTATCCCTTGGCGGCCTGCAGGTCGACCAGCCGCGTGACCAGCCTGGCCGCCGCGGCCGCCGCGAGCAGGCCGGGATTGGCGTAGACGACGACTTCGGTCTTACTCACGGCTTGGCCGCCTTCTTCGCGGCCTTGGCGGGAGTTTTGACCGCGGCCTTCGCGGTGGCCTTGGCCGTCGAGCCCGCCGCGAGCTTGGCCAGTCCGTGCAGCGAGGCCTCGTAGACCTCGTCCGGGTCGAGCCGGCGGAGCTCCTCGATGAGGCAGTCCTTGTTGGTACGCCGCTGAAGCGCGATCCGCCGCGTCGGCTGGCCGGGCTGGGTCAGCGTGCCGACCCGCCCGTCGGGCCGGTGCAGTTCGATCGGGCCGGACAGGCGGTCCAGCGTCACCGAGATGATGCCCTGCGCGGTGGAGCTCTTGCTCCGCTTCACCGGCACCTTGAGGTACTCGGCGAGCCAGCCCGCGAGCAGTTCCGTCGACGGCGAGTCGGCCTCGCCGGTGACGGTCGCGCCGGTCACCGCTTCGTACGGCGGCAGGTCCAGCGCCGACACCAGCTGCGCGCGCCAGTGCGTCAGGCGCGTCCAGGCGAGGTCGGTGTCACCCTCCACATAGGACTTGCTGCGGGTGGTGAGTGCCTTGACCGGGCTGCGTTCCGCGGCGGAGTCGGTGATCCGGCGCTGGGCCAGCTCACCGATCGGGTCCTCCGCCGGGGACTTCGGCCCGGTTCCCGGCCACCACGCGACGATCGGCGCGTCCGGGAGCAGCAGCGGCACGACCGCGCTCTGGCCTTGTGTGGCCAGTGCGCCGTAGAGCCGCATCACGATGACCTCGCTCGCGCCGGCGTCGCCGCCGACCCGGATCTGGCCGTCGATCCGCGGTGCCGCGGTGCGCGATCCCTTGGCCACCACGATCACCCGCGAAGGGTGCTCGCGGCTGGCTTCGTTGGCGGCCTCTATGGCGGCTTCGAGCTGTTCGTCGTCCTCGGTCGCGATGACGAGCGTGAGCACGCGGCCGAGCGCGACCGCGCCACCGCTGGCCCGCAGCTCGACGAGCTTCGCGTTGACGTGCGAGGTCGTGGTCGATGGCAGGTCGATGATCACGGTCGCCTCCAGTTCCGGCCGTCGCGGGCCAGCAGTTCGTCGGCCGACGGCGGGCCCCAGGTGCCGGGGGAGTACGGCTCCGGGGTGCCGTGGGCCGCCCAGCGGTCCAGGATCGGGTCCAGGATTTCCCACGACAGCTCGACTTCCTCGTTCACCGGGAACAGGGAAGGCTCGCCGAGCAGGACGTCGAGGATCAGCCGTTCGTACGCCTCGGGGGACGATTCGGTGAAGGCGTGGCCGTAACCGAAGTCCATCGTGACGTCACGGACCTCCATGATGTTGCCGGGCACCTTCGAGCCGAAGCGCAGCGTGATGCCCTCGTCCGGCTGGACCCGGATCACCAGTGCGTTCTGGCCCAGCTCTTCGGTCGACGACGAGTCGAACGGAAGATGCGGGGCACGCTTGAACACCACGGCGATCTCGGTGACGCGGCGGCCGAGCCGCTTGCCGGTGCGCAGGTAGAACGGAACCCCGGCCCAGCGGCGGTTCTGGACCTCGAGGGTCACCGCCGCGTAGGTCTCCGTCTTGGATTCCTTGGCGAACCCGCCTTCCTGCAACAGGCCGGGCACCTTCCTGCCGCCCTGCCAGCCACCGCTGTACTGGCCGCGCGCGGTGGTCTCGTCGATCGGTTCCACCGGCTTCGTCGCGGCCAGTACCTTGATCTTCTCCGCGCGCAGCGCCCTCGGCGCGAAGGAACCGGGTTCCTCCATCGCGGTGAAGGCGAGCAGCTGGAGCAGGTGGTTCTGGATGACGTCGCGAGCGGCGCCGATGCCGTCGTAGTACCCCGCGCGGCCACCGAGACCGATGTCCTCGGCCATGGTGATCTGCACGTGGTCGACGTAGTTGGCGTTCCAGATCGGCTCGAACAACTGGTTCGCGAAGCGCAGCGCCAGGATGTTCTGGACGGTCTCCTTGCCGAGGTAGTGGTCGATGCGGAACACCGACTCCTCGGGGAAGACGTCGTTGACGATCGCGTTGAGTTCCTTGGCGCTCTTCAGGTCGTGCCCGAACGGCTTCTCGATGACCACGCGGCGCCAGGTCTCCTCGTCCGCGTCCGAAAGACCGGAGCGGGCGAGTTGCTTGACCACCACGGGGAACGCGCCGGGCGGGATCGACAGGTAGAACGCGGTGTTGCCACCGGTCCCACGTTCGGAGTCGAGGTCCTTGACCGTCTGCGCGAGCCTGTCGAAGGCGTCGTCGTCGTCGAAGGATCCCTGTACGAAACGGATTCCCTCGGCGAGCCGGTTCCACACCGATTCCTTGAACGGGGTGCGGGCGTGCTCCTTGACGGAGTCGTGCACCAGTTCGCCGAAGTCCTGGTGTTCCCAGTCCCGCCGGGCGAACCCGACGAGCGAGAAACCGGCGGGCAGCAGCCCACGGTTCGCCAGGTCGTAGATGGCCGGCATCAGCTTCTTGCGGGCGAGGTCCCCGGTGACCCCGAAGATCACCAGGCTCGACGGCCCGGCTATCCTCGGGAGCCGTTTGTCGCGAGGGTCCCGCAGTGGGTTCTTCCAGGCGCGTGTCACTCGCCAACCTCCTGCACCGCGCGTATGAGCTCGGCCAGGCCGGCGGCCCGGTCGGTGAAGTGCAGCCGCAGGACCGGACGGCCGTGCTCGGCGAGCACCTGGCCGTCGCCGAGTGCCTGTGCGTGTTGCAGGATTCCCAGGGTGTAAGGCCTTTCGGGCACTTCGAGGTCCTGCTCGACCACACCGGTCAGCTGCAGGAAGACGCCGTTCTGGTGCCCGCCCTTGTGGTACTGGCCCGTCGAGTGCAGGAACCGCGGCCCCCACCCGAAGGTGGTCTGCAGGCCGGTGCGCTTGGCGAACTCGGGCCGCAGCAACGCCGTCGAGGCGTCGTCGAGACGGTCGAGGTACGCCTGCACCGAAAGGTAACCGTGCTCGGGAGCCGAGGCGATGAACGCGCGGAGCACGTCCACCAGGCTGCCTTCGCCGGAAACTCCCTGCGAGGCAAAGATTTCCACCGAACCATCCACAGTGGATGGTTTCTCGCCACCCTTGAGGGCGTCGGGATTGTCCAAAAGGGACCGTGCGGCCTTCTTGGCGGCCTCGACGTCCGGCTGGTCGAACGGGTTGATGCCGAGCAGGCGGCCCGCGATCGCGGTGGCGAACTCCCACAGCAGCATCTGCGCGCCGAGCGGGCCGGTGACGGAGATCTTGGCCGGGCCCTCGGCCGGTCCGACGGCCACCGGGGTGGCGTCGGACTTGGCGTCGGCGAAGCCCGGGGCGTCCGGGCCTTCGACGGCGACCGGGAGAAGTCCGGTGCCCTGCTTGCCGGTGGACTCGGCGATGAGCTGTTCCGCCCAGTCACCGAAACCCTTGATGCCCGAACCGGTGTCGGCCAGCACGACCTTCTCGGCGCCGGTTTCGTGCGCCGCCGAGAGTGCCGCGGCGAGCTGGATCGCCGGGTTGCCGGCGCTGTCCGAACCGAGCGCACCGGCGACACCGGCGGCCTGGTCGAGCAGCCGCGCGACGTCCGCGCCGGCGAGACCGGACGGCACCAGGCCGAACGCGGTCAGCGCGGAGTAGCGGCCGCCGACGTTCGGGTCGGCGAGGAAGGTCTTGCGGTAGCCCAATTCCTCGGACAGCTTCGAGAACGGCGAGCCCGGGTCAGTGACGACGACGATCCGCCGGGCCGCGTCGATCCCGGCCTCGGTGAACGCCTTCGCGAAGATCCGGCGGTGGCTGTCTGTCTCGACGGTGCCGCCGGACTTCGACGAGACCACCAGCACGGTCCGCTGGAGGTCACCGGCGAGTGCGTCGGCGACCTGGCCCGGGTCGGTGGTGTCCAGCACCGTCAGCGCGACGCCTTCGGTGTTGGCGATGACCTCGGGGGCCAGCGACGAGCCGCCCATCCCGGCGAGGACCACGCGATCGACACCCTCGGCGCGCAGTTCTTCGCGCAGTGCCTCGATTTCGCCGATCAGCGGGCGGGAGGACTTGTGCAGCGACGTCCAGGACAGCCGGATGGCCGACTCGGACTCGGCGTCAGGCCCCCACAGCGTCGGGTCCTGGGCGGCGAGCTTCGAGGCGACCTGGTCCCCGACGAGCTTGTCGATCAGTGGTGCGGCCTTGTTTTCCAGCGCGGCGTCGACGATCTTGACGCCGATTTCTTCTGCCATAAGGTCTGTCAGCCCTTCTCAGTAGCAGACACAGCCTTGTCCAGCTGGCCGGTGACGGACTCGAGGAGCTCGGTCCAGGACTTCTCGAACTTCTCGACGCCTTCGTTCTCCAGCGTGAGGAACACGTCGGTGATGTCGATGCCCGCTGCCGACAGCTGGTCGAAGACAGCCTGCGCTTCGGCGCCCTTGCCGGACACCGTGTCGCCGGTGATCTCCGCGTGGTCCGCGGCGGCGTCCATGGTCTTCTCCGGCATGGTGTTGACCGTGCCGCGGACGACGAGCTGGTCGACGTAGCGGGTGTCGGAGTAGTTCGGGTCCTTGACGCCGGTCGAGGCCCAGAGCGGGCGCTGCGCGTGGGCGCCTTCGGCAGCGAGAGCCTTCCAGCGGTCGGTCGCGGTGAGCTCTTCGAACGCCGCGTACGCGAGCTGTGCGTTGGCGATGGCCGCCTTGCCCAGCAGGCCCTTGGCCTCGTCGGTGCCGATGGCGTTGAGGCGCTTGTCGATTTCACTGTCCACACGGGACACGAAGAACGACGCGACCGAGTGGATGGTCTTCAGGTCGTGGCCGTTGGCCTTGGCCTGCTCGAGACCGGCGAAGTGCGCCTCGATGACCTTCTTGTAGCGCTCCACCGAAAAGATCAGCGTGACGTTGACGCTGATGCCCTCGGCGAGCGTCTTCGTGATCGCCGGGATGCCCTCTTCGGTGGCCGGGATCTTGATCAGCACGTTCGGCCGGTCCAGGGTCTTCCAGAGGTCCTGGGCCTCGGCCACGGTGGCGTCGGAATCCTTGGCCAGTCGCGGGTCCACCTCGATGGACACGCGGCCGTCGACACCGTTGGACGCGGTGTAGACGTCGCGGAACAGGTCCGCGGCGTTGCCGACGTCGGTCGTCGTGAGCTCACGCACGGCGGCGTCGACGTCGGCGCCGCGGGCGGCGAGCTCGCCGACCTGCTTGTCGTACGCGTTGCCCTTGGTCAGTGCGTTGGCGAAGATCGTCGGGTTGGTGGTGACACCCACGACGTGCTTGTCGCGGATGAGCCCGGCGAGGTTGCCCGAGTCGAGCCGCTCACGCGAAAGGTCGTCGAGCCAGATCGAGACGCCGGCTTCGGAAAGCTGGGCAAGCCGATCGGTGGTCATGTGTTCCCCTTTGCTTGTTAGGGAGGGAATTAGTTAGTGGTCTTGGCGAGCGAGCGGCGGGCGGCGTCGACCACGGCTTCGGCGGTGAAGCCGAACTCGCGGAAGAGCGTCTTCGCGTCCGCCGAGGCACCGAAGTGCTCGATCGAGACGTTCTCGCCGGCGTCGCCGGTGATGCGCTGCCAGGACATCGCGATACCGGCTTCGACCGAGACCCGGGCCTTGACGGCGGCGGGGAGCACGGACTCGCGGTACTCGGCGTCCTGGGCGTCGAACCATTCGAGGCACGGGGCGGAGACCACGCGGGTCGCCACGCCGTCGGCGTCGAGGGCCTTCTTCGCCTCGACGGCCAGGTGCACCTCGGAACCGGTCGCGACCAGGATCACGTCCGGTGTGCCTTCGGAGTCAGCCAGGACGTAAGCGCCCTTGGCGACGCCTTCGGTGCTGGTGCCTTCGAGGATCGGCAGGTTCTGCCGGCTCAGCGCCAGACCCGACGGCGCGTGGATGTCCTCCAGCACGGCCTTCCACGCCGCGGCGGTCTCGTTGGCGTCCGCGGGACGGACGACGTTGAGACCCGGGATCGCGCGCAGCGTCGAGAGCTGCTCGATCGGCTGGTGCGTGGGGCCGTCCTCGCCGAGGCCGATCGAGTCGTGCGTCCACACGTAGATGACCGGCGCCTTCATCAGCGCGGCCAGCCGCACGGGCGGGCGCATGTAGTCACTGAAGATGAGGAATGTCGCGCCGTACGGGCGGGTGCCGCCGTGCAGCGCGATCCCGTTGAGGATCGAGCCCATGGCGTGCTCGCGGACACCGAAGTGCAGCGTGCGGCCGTACGGGTTGGCCTTCCACATCTTCGTGGAAGCGTCCTCGGGGCCGAACGAGTCGGCGCCCTTCATCGTGGTGTTGTTGCTGCCCGCGAGGTCGGCCGAGCCGCCCCACAGTTCCGGGAGGACGTCGGCGAGGGAGTTGAGGACCTCACCCGAGGCGACGCGCGTCGCGATGCCCTTGGCGTCCGGCGCCCAGCGGGGGAGCTTCTCGGCCCAGCCCTCGGGCAGCGAACGCGTGGCGAGCCTGTCGCCCAGCGCCTTGCGCTCCGGGTTGGCCGCGGCCCAGACGTCGTAGCGTTCCTGCCACTTGGCGTGCGCCGCCTTGCCGCGGTCCAGTGCCTTGCGGGTGTGGGCGATGACCTCGTCGTCGACCTGGAAGCTCTGCTCCGGGTCGAAACCGAGGATCTTCTTGACCGCGGCGACCTCTTCGGCGCCCAGCGCGGCGCCATGCGCCTTGCCGGTGTTCATCAGCTTCGGCGCCGGGTACCCGATGATCGTCCTGACGAGGATGAACGACGGGCGGCCGGTCTCGGCCTTGGCGGCATTGATGGCCTCCTCGATGGCGACCACGTCCTCGCCGCCTTCGACGATCTGGACGTGCCAGCCGTAGGCCTCGTAGCGCTTCGCGGTGTCCTCGGACAGCGCGATGTTCGTGTCGTCCTCGATGGAGATCTTGTTGTCGTCGTAGAAGACGACCAGGTTGCCGAGTTCCTGGCGACCGGCGATCGAGGAGGCCTCGGAGGTGACGCCCTCTTCGATGTCACCGTCGGAGGCGATCACGTAGATGTGGTGGTCGAAGATGCTCTCGCCGGGAGCGGCGTCCGGGTCGAGCAGGCCACGCTCGCGGCGTGCCGCCATCGCCATGCCGACCGCGTTGGCCAGGCCCTGGCCGAGCGGGCCGGTGGTGGTCTCGACGCCGTCGGTGTGGCTGTACTCCGGGTGCCCCGGGGTCTTCGAGCCCCACTTGCGGAGCTGCTTCAGGTCATCGAGCTCGAGACCGAAGCCCGCGAGATACAGCTCGATGTAGAGCGTCAGGCTGCTGTGCCCGGCGGACAGGACGAACCTGTCGCGGCCCGGCCAGTGCGGGTCCGCGGGGTCGTGGGTCATCGTCCGCTGGAAGAGGGTGTAGGCCAGTGGCGCCAGGCTCATCGCCGTGCCGGGGTGGCCGCTGCCACAGTGTTCGACGGCGTCGGCGGCGAGCACGCGGGCGGTGTCGACCGCGCGGGTGTCGGTCTCGGTCCAGTCGGCGGGCACGTTGCGCCGCAAGAGTGGGTTGTTCTCGCTGGTAGAGGCGGTTTCGGACACTGAACTCGAACTCCCCGTCGTCAAGGTGTGGCTGACATTTTCCGTGGTGTACCCGGTGCGCACGCCGTACCAATCTCAATCGATCCCGAAGGCACGATATTCCTGCTCAGCCACGTGCGCCCGATGGCAACCGGACCGGCGCGTCCAGCCTAGTGGCTCGGCCATCAGAGTGGCTTTCGGTCGACACGCTTGTGTCAGGGCGTGTCCGGTGGATCACCGGACACATCGGACGGCGGGACCCGCGATCACGGAGCGGAAACGCCGCGTCTAACATCGGATCGGGCCCAGCCCAGCGGTGTCCCGGGTTCCACCACAAGATCACCCAGGAGCCCGTGTACCGCCCCGATCTGACACAGGGAGTGAAATGTCGTTGGTGAACGCTGCGCACGGACGCAGTGACAGCACCAGCGCCGTGCATCCGACCGGGGAACGACCTTCCGGTGGCCGGCGAAGCATTCGTTCGGTCGTCGGCGCGTACGCCGCGCTCTCGAAGCCCCGCGTCATCGAACTCCTGCTCGTCACCACGATCCCCGCGATGTTCCTCGCGGGCCGCGAAATCCCGTCGCCGTGGCTGGTTCTCGCCACGCTGGTCGGCGGGACGATGGCGGCCGGCAGCGCGAACGCGTTGAACTGCGTCATCGACGCGGACATCGACAAGGTGATGAACCGCACCAAGCGCCGCCCGCTGGTGAAGGACTCCGTGTCCCGCCGGGGCGCGCTGATCTTCGGGCTCACGCTCGGGGTGCTGGCGTTCGTGGTGTTGTTCTTCACGGTGAACCTGCTCTCCGCGGTGCTCGCGGTGACCACGATCCTGTTCTACATCTTCGTCTACACCCTGGTGCTCAAGCGCCGGACCTCGCAGAACGTCGTATGGGGCGGCGCCGCCGGGTGCATGCCGGTGGTCATCGGCTGGTCCGCGGTCACCGGGACCGTGCAGTGGCCCGCGTTCGTGATGTTCGGCGTCATCTTCTTCTGGACGCCGCCGCACACCTGGGCGCTGGGCATGAAGTACCGCGAGGACTACGAGCGCGCGGGCGTGCCGATGCTGCCGGTGGTCGCCACCGCGGAGCACGTCGCCAAGCAGATCGTCATCTACTCCTGGGTCATGGTCGCCTGGACGCTCCTGCTGCTGCCGGTGACGAGCTGGCTCTACGCGTCCTTCGCGGTGCTGGCCGGCGGCTGGTTCCTCTTCTACGCGCACAGCCTGAATGCCGCCGTACGCCGCGGTGAGACGACCAACCCGATGTCGTTGTTCCACCGTTCGAACACGTACCTGATGATCGTGTTCGTCGCGCTCGCCGTCGATTCGGCCATCGGCTTGCCCACCCTCGGCCTGCCTTTCTAGACCTTCCTCGCCCGAGTGCAATCCACGCGCACTCAAGTGCAGTTCGTGCACGCTCGAGTGCAGTTGATGTACGCCTGAGCGGAATTCGTGCGGGACGGGGGAATTCCGGGCCGGTCTCTGTCGTTGGTCCTTTCGGCCGAGTTTCTTCCAACTGCGAAAGGGCAGCGCTTGTCCGTGTCCCCTGATCGGGAACTAGACACCCCCGCCGACGAAATCGCACGTGAGCAGGAATACGTGTCGATGCTGTACCGCAAACTGGACGCCGAGCGCGAAATCGCCCAGCGCCGGTTGACGGCCACGCTGCGCCAGAGCGGTGGCACGCCTCAGGCGCGCACCGAGCGCGACGTGTCGACGGCGATGTACAGCGACAGGCTCGCCCAGCTGGGTTCCGTCGAACAAGGGCTCTGCTTCGGCAAGCTCGATTTCGCGCCCGGTACCGAGGATGAGACCGCGTACATCGGCAGGCTCGGCCTGTTCGACGAGGACGACGAGTACCAGCCGCTGCTCGTGGACTGGCGAGCGCCGGTGGCGCGGCCGTTCTACCTCGCCACCGCGGCTTCACCCGAAGGTGTGCGTCGCAGACGGCACATCCGGTCGCTGAGCCGGAAGGTCGTCGGGTTCGACGACGAGATCCTCGACCTCCACGCCGCAGACCAAGGCCAAGACCTGGGGCTCGCCGGTGAGGCCGCGCTGCTCGCCGCGCTGGAGCGCAAGCGCACCGGTGAGATGAGCGACATCGTCGCCACGATCCAGGTCGAGCAGGACCGCATCATCCGCGCCGGGCTGAACGGCGTGCTCGTCGTGCAGGGCGGTCCGGGCACCGGCAAGACGGCCGTGGCGCTGCACCGCGCCGCGTACCTGCTCTACACGTTCCGCCAGCAGCTCACCACGCGCGGCGTGCTCGTGGTGGGGCCGAACAGTACTTTCCTGCGCTATATCGGGCAGGTTCTCCCTTCGCTGGGGGAGACGGGCGTGTTGCTCGCCACTGTCGGCCAGCTCTATCCGGGCGTGACCGCCGACGGCGTCGACTCGCTCGTGGCGGCCGAGGTCAAGGGCCGCGCGTCGATGGTCGACGTCCTGACCAACGCCGTTCGCGACAGGCAGCAGGTTCCCGAGCCGGTGCTGGAGATCGAGGTCGAGCGCGAAACCCTGCGCCTGGACCGGAAAACCTGCACCGAAGCCAGGGCCAGGGCCCGCCGGTCGCGGCGGCCGCACAACCAGGCGCGGCGCATCTTCGTCTCCGAGCTGCTCGACGCGCTCACCCGCCAGGTCGCCCGCAAACTCGGCGAGGACCTGCTGGACCCGCGTGACCTCGACGACATCCGCGAGGAACTCACCGCCGACGCGAACGTCGCCAAGGCGATGGACTCGCTGTGGCCGGTCCTGACCCCGGAACAGCTGCTCGACGACCTGTTCGCCGAGCGCGAACGGCTCGCCGGCGCGGCCGGGAAACGGCTCACCGAAGCCGAACGCGAGAGCCTGGTCCGCCCGCTCGAATCGCTGTGGACCCCTGGCGACGTCCCGCTGCTCGACGAGCTCGCGGAGCTCCTCGGCGAGGACGACACCGAGGCCCGCGCCGAAGAAGCGCGCCGCGAACGCGAGGAACGCGCGTACGCCGAGGGCGTGCTGGACATCCTGGAGCAGGACGAAGAGATCATCGACGAGGAACTGCTGCGGGTCAGCGACGTCCTCGACGCCGAGCTCTTCGCCGAACGCCAGCAGCGCCGCAGCGAACTGACCGCGGCGCAGCGGGCCGCGCAGGACCGCACCTGGACCTTCGGGCACGTGATCGTGGACGAGGCGCAGGAACTGACGGCGATGGACTGGCGCGTGCTCATGCGCCGAGCACCGAGTCGCTCGATGACGCTCGTCGGCGACGTCGCGCAGACCGGCGCCCCCGGTGGTGCGAAGTCGTGGGACTCGGTGCTCTCGCCGTACGTCGCCGACCGGTGGCGGCTCGAAGAGCTGACGGTGAACTACCGCACCCCGGCCGAGATCATGGACGTCGCCGCGCGGGTGCTCGCCGAGGTGAACCCGGAGCTCGAAGCGCCGGTCTCGGTGCGCGAAACCGGCGTCACCCCGTGGCGGGAACGCTTGGCCCCCAACGAACTCGCGGACCGGATCAAGTCCCTTGTGGACGGTGAGCTCGAAGCCGTCGACGGCGGCACGGTGGCCGTTTTGGTCCCGGCCAAGCGCCTGCGGAAGCTGCGGAAGGCACTCGGTCCCGACGACGAGCGGCTCTCGCTGCTGACCGTGGACAAGGCGAAGGGCCTCGAATTCGACTCCGTCGTGCTCGTGTCGCCGGACGAGATCGTCGCGGAATCACCCCGCGGCCTGAACGATCTTTACGTGGCCCTCACACGGTCCACGCAACGGCTCGGAGTGGTCCAGACCGGCGACGATCTGTCGGTGTTGGGGGATATCCCCAACCAGTAGGGTGCGGGACATGGACAAAGTCGCCAAGATCATGGTCGCGGCAGCGGCTGCCCTGACCCTCGCCAGCTGCGGGGAGTCTTCCCAGCCGTCAGCCGCCCCCGGCTCGAACGCCCCTTCGGCAGCCGCCCCCGCGAGCACGCCGAAAAAACTCGTCGGCAAGGAGTGCACCGCCGACGACATCAAGACCACCGGGAAGTTCGGCGAGAAGCCGGAGATCACCATCCCGGACAGCTGTGACCCGCCGACCAAGCTGATCACGAAGGACCTGTCCGTCGGCACCGGCCCCGCGGCCAAGTCCGGCGACTCCCTCGAGATGAACTACCTGCTGGTCACCTGGTCCGACAAGAAGGTCCTCGACACCTCGTTCGGGAGCGAGACCTTCAAGTTGAATCTCGGCGCGGGAGATGTCATCAAGGGCTGGGACCAAGGCCTCGTGGGTACCAATGAGGGCAGCCGCCGCCTCCTGATCATTCCGCCGGACCTCGCCTACGGTGCTGGTGGCCGAGGCATCCAGCCGAACGAGACCCTCGTCTTCGTCACGGACGCCGTAAAGGTCGGCCCGGGCACTGGCGCGACCCCATAGCTCGGCTGGTCACGTCCAAAAGTGACATGAACGGACCTTTCCTAGCGAAAGACGCCAGGAAAGGTCCGTTCATGGCTTACGGGACGAGCAGGAGCTTTCCCGTGGTCTTGCGGCCTTGCAGGTCCTCGTGGGCCTGGCGGGCGTCGGCCAGCGGGTAGCGCCCGCCGATGCGGATGTTCAGCGAGCCGTCGAGCACGGCGCCGAACAGGTCGCCCGCCCGCCAGTCCAGTTCCTCGCGAGTGCGCACATAGTCGCCGGTCGTCGGCCGGGTCAGGTAGAGGGATCCGGCTGTCTTGAGCTGCTGCGGGTCGATCGGCGGCACCGGGCCGCTCGCAGCGCCGAACAGCGCCAGCAGGCCGCGCGGCTTCAGGCTGGCCAGGCTTCCGTCCACAGTGGACTTTCCGACGCCGTCGTAGACCACGGAGACACCTTCGCCGCCGGTGAGTTTCCTTGTCGCCTCGGCGAAATCGACCTTGTCGTAGCGGATCACGTCGTCGGCGCCGGCTTCACGCGCGAGCTGCTCCTTCTCGGCCGTCGACACGGTCCCGATCACCCGGGCGCCGCGTGCCTTGGCGAGCTGCACCAGCAGCAGGCCGACACCGCCGGCCGCGGCGTGCACCAGGATGTCGTCGCCCGGCTTGACCTCGTAGGTCGAGGCGACCAGGTAGTGCGCGGTCACGCCCTGCAGCAGGGTCGCCGCGGCGACCTCGTCGGACACGCCGTCCGGCACCTTCACCGCGACGTCGGCGGGCACCAGTTTGCGCTGGGCGTAGCTGCCGATCGAACCCTGCCACGCCACCCTGTCACCGGGCGCGAACTCCGTCACCTCGCCGCCGACGGCCGCGACCGTCCCGGCGCCTTCCTGCCCGAGGACGAACGGCAGCGGGATCGGGTAGATCCCCGACCGGTGGTAGGTGTCGATGTAGTTGACGCCCGCGGCCGCCACGTCGACCAGGATCTCGTGCGGTCCGGGGTCGCCGACCTCGACCTCCGCCACGGTGAGTACCTCGGGGCCACCGGTCTTGGTCACCTGCACTGCCGTGGGCATGCGTCCTCCTTGGGTGCGCGATCTTTTCCGTCGGTTGTAACTATGGCTGGCGACACGATGCTCCGCGGTCCGGGGCGTGGGCCGTTAAGCTCGCGGAGTGGCTGAGGAAACTGAGAAGACGATCGCCCCCACCGGACGGCAGCTGGCGGCCGCGCGCGCATTCGTCGCGGAGCACGGCAAGTCGTCGAAGGCCGTGGTCGAGAACGTCGGCAGGGCAGGGGCGCGGGTGGTCCTCGTCGGCGCCGACGGCGCACTCGGCGACATCTTCGTGCCCAGCGTGGCCACGGGTGAGGCCCTGGTCGAGGCGGTCGAAGACCTCGAACCGGCCGAGTGGGACAACCCGACGGTGAACCTGGTCAAGATCGGCCCGGCCCACCGGCGGAAAATGGCCGGTCCGCTCGCGCGTCGTTAAGCCTTTACGTCGACCTTGGCCGAGTCAGCGGGAGCGGGTTCGAGCGAAGTCACCGGGCCTCGGTCACGCGAGGCCGTCCACAGTGCCGCGGTGGCGACGATGACGAGCGCGGAACCCAGTACGTGGAAGGAAACCAGCGCCTCCGGCACACCGAGCGCGTACTGCAGTGTGCCGAGCCCGCCCTGTGCCAGCGCGACGACCCACGCGACGGCGTAGTGGTTCCACAGCCGCTTCGGCGCCCCTGCCCGGCGTAGCTGCACGCCCAGCGCCGCGAGGACCAAGAGGTAGACGACCAGCAGGCCGCCATGGATCTGCGCGAGCGTTTCGATCGGCGCGTTGAGCCGGTGCGTTTCGGGGTCCCCGCCGTGCGGGCCGGCGCCGGTGACCGTGGTGCCCGCCACCAGAACCGCCCACATCGAGACGACGAGCGCCACCAGGAGCTTGCGGGTCGGCGCCGGGATCAGCCACCGCGCGGGCTCGTCACCCTCGTTGAACGCGCGCAGCAGCAGGACGGCCAGCCAAACCAGGGGAGTGGAGGCGAGGAAGTGGATCGCGACCGTCCACCACTCCAGCTTCGCCAGCACCGTCATCCCGCCGAGAACGGCCTGCAGGACGACACCGCCCGGCATCGCCCACGCGAGGGTGACCAGCCGCTTCCTGTCTGGGTGGTCCTGCCGGATCCGCCACGCCGCGAGCACGCACAGCGCCGCGACCAGGATGACCACCCCGGTGAGCATCCGGTTGCTGAACTCGATCCACTGGTTCAGCGCGTGGTACTCGGGGTGGTCGACCGGGAACATGCTGCCGGAGACACATTGCGGCCAGGTCGGGCAGCCGAGCCCGGACCCGGTGACGCGCACGACCGAACCGGTGACACCGATACCGGC
The DNA here is from genome assembly GCF_036008905.1 of Amycolatopsis sp. Taxonomy (GTDB): domain Bacteria; phylum Actinomycetota; class Actinomycetes; order Mycobacteriales; family Pseudonocardiaceae; genus Amycolatopsis. The sequence continues at coordinate 26,497 of NZ_DASYMU010000096.1, forward strand.
CTGCGCGATCACCGCCGCCACCGCGATAGCCCGCTGAACAGCGCGGGAAGGGTACGGAAGGCGGGCAACGAGAGTCTGCAACGGCACGTCCGGAGCTTACTCGCGAGCGGTTTCTAGCCTGACGACCCCACGGATTCCTTGTCCTTTTCCCTGCTCGCGCGCATGAAGAGCCAGTTGATGCCCCAGAGCAGCAAACCGGCGGCGAGCAGGATCGCGGCGACCTGGTAGTCCCGGCCGGGACGGCCGGAAAGCGGGCTCACCAGGTACAAACAGAAGATCGCGGCGAATACCGGGATGACGGTCGGCGCCCGGAAGTGCTTGTGCTCCACCTTTTCCCGGCGCAGCACCAAGACCGCGATGTTGACTATGGCGAACACCACAAGCAGCAGCAACGCCGTCGTCCCGCCGAGCACGCTGATGTCCACTGTGGACACCAGGACGATGGCGATCGCGCTGGTGAACACGATCGCGACCCACGGGCTTCGCCGGAACGGGTGCACCGTGCCCAGTTGCTTCGGGATGATGCGCTCGTTCGCCATGCCGTAGAGCAGGCGGCTCGCCATCAGCATGTTGATCAGCGCCGAGTTGATGACGGCGAACAGGCCGATCGCGGAGAAGATCTCCCGCGGCAGTCCGGGCGCGCCGACGTCGAGCACCTTGAGCAACGCGTTGCTCTTGGCCGCCGCGAGGTCGTCGGCGGGCACGAGCAGCGAGGACGTGACCGACACGAGGATGTAGATGGTGGAGGCGACGACCATGCCCCAGAGCATCGCCTTCGGGAAGATGCGCACCGGAACATGGCACTCCTCGGCCATGTTCACCGAGTCCTCGAACCCGACCATCGCGAAGAACGCCAGCGAGGTGGCCGAGGTGATGGCCACCAGCGCGGTCTGGTTCCCGGTGTCGATCTGGGTGAGCCTGCTCGCGTCACCGTTGCCGTTGATCACCGCCCACACGCCGACGCCGATGATGATCAGCAGCCCGGACAGCTCGATACAGGTCAGCACCACGTTGGTCTTGACCGATTCGCTGACGCCGCGGAAGTTGATCGCGGCCAGGCCGAGGATGAACGCGATGGCCACCCACGGCATCGGCGCGGTGATGAACTCCGCGAGGTAGGTCTTGCCGAACGCGACCGCCGCCGAAGAGGCGGACGTGATGCCCGAGCACATCACCGCGAACGCGACCATGAAGGTCAGATCGGGATTCTGAAGGCCCGGTTGGTGTAGAGCGCGGCGCCGGCCGCTCTCGGATACTTCCCCACGAGTTCCAGGTAACTGAACGCGGTCATGAACGCGACGACGAAGGCGACGAGGAACGGGAGCCACAGCGCACCACCCACGCGACCGGCGACTTGGCCGGTGAGCGCGTACACGCCGGTACCGATGATGTCTCCGACCACGAAGAACAACAACAGCTTCGGGCCCATCACCCGATTCAGCGCTGGTTGGCCGGATGGCCCGGTTTCCTCTTTAATGCCGGTTGTGTCCACCATGCCGAGTCAGTGCGCAGTAGTTCGGCCCGCGCGGATAGCCGGTTGATCGAATCGATGCGGCCCGGCGACGAGATGCCGACATCTCGTGATCTCTTGGCAACTAAGAGATCGCCATCTGTCGACAGATGGCGGGAGGGGTTACGTGAGTTTGGTGGTGCGGGTGGCGAGGGCCCCGACTGCGACGGCCCAGACGACGAGGACGGCCAGCGGGCCCCAAGCGAAGGTGCCGTCGACGAGGGCGGCACGCAGGCCCTCGGCGAGCGCGCCTGAAGGCAGGAGCCCGACGATGTCGCCGAACGCGCCCGGGAGCGACGACGGCGCCAGCAGGATCCCGCCGGCGAGCAGGAGCACGAACCAGATGATGTTCGCCAGCGCCAGCACGGCTTCCGCGCGCAGCGACCCGCCGAGCAGGACACCGAGCGCGCCGAAGCTGAGCGTGCCCGCGAACAGGAACACGACCGCCGTCACCAGCCCGCCCGGCGACGGTGACCAGCCGAGCAGTGCCGCGACGACACCGAGCGCGATCGCTTGCAGCGCAACGACCACCAGCGCGGCCACCACACGTCCGGCGACGAGCAGCCACGGCGGCAGCGCGGTGGTGGAGAGCCTTTTCAGTACCCCGTAACGACGATCGAAGCCGAGCGCGATCGCCTGCCCGGTGAACGCGGAAGACATCACCGCCAGTGCCAGGATCCTCGGCGTCACCCAGTCCACTTTGGACGTCGAACCGAGGTCGGCGGCGGGCAGGATGTTCAGCAGGCTCAGTCCGATGAGCAGGGCCATCGGGATCAGCAGCGTCAGCAGGATCTGCTCGCCGTGCCGCAGCGTCAGACTCGCCTCGACGCGGGCGTGCGCGAGCAACATGTGGCCGAGCTTGCCGCGGCCCGGCGCGGGGGTGAACGTGCCCGGCGCGAACCGAGGGTGGCCGTTGGTGGTGGCGCTCATGTGCGGAGTTCCCGTCCGGTCAGCTCGAGGAAGACCTCTTCGAGATCCCGCTTCCCGACATGCAACTCTTCGGCCAGCACGCCCTGCTGCGCGCACCACGCCGTCACCGTCGAAACGACCTGCGGGTCGACGCGGCCCTCGACCCGGTACGCGCCGGGTGCCGACTCACGCACGAGGTAGCCCTCGGGGAGCGCGGCGGCGAGGAGGTCGGTGTTGAGCCTGGAGCGCGCCTTGAAGCGCAGCTGGCCGTCGGTGCCTTCGGCGGTCAGGTCGCTGGGGGAGCCTTCGGCGATGATCTTGCCGCCGTCGATGATCACGACGTCGTCGGCGAGCGCTTCGGCTTCTTCCATCAGGTGGGTGGTGAGGAGCACGCTCACGCCGTCGGCGCGCAGCGCGCCGAGCAGGTCCCAGACCAGGCGGCGGGCCTGCGGGTCCATCCCGGCCGTCGGCTCGTCGAGGAACACCAGTTCGGGACGGCCGATCAGCGCGCACGCCAGCGAAAGGCGCTGCTGCTGACCGCCGGAGAGCCGCTTGAACGGCGTGCGCCGCGCGGTGCCGAGACCCAGGATGTCCAGCAGCCAAGCCGGATCGAGCGGGTTCGCCGCGCAGGCCGCGACCAGCCGGAGCATCTCTTCGGCCCGCACTCCCGGGTACGCGCCGCCGCCCTGGGGCATGACGCCGATCTTCGGGCGCAGCGCGGCACTTTCGCGGACCGGGTCGAGGCCGAGGACGCGCACGGAACCGGAATCGGGCTTGCGGAAGCCTTCGCAGATTTCGACGGTGGTCGTCTTGCCCGCGCCGTTGGGCCCGAGCAGGGCGAGCAGGCGTCCGCGTGCCATCCGCAGGTCGAGGCCGTCGACGGCGGTGGTGGATCCGTAACGCTTCACCAAGCCGGTGATCTCAACGGCGGGGGCACTCACGACCGTTCACGATACGCACCACCTCGCACCCCCATTTCAGGAGGGCGCGAGGTGTTCGGGGAGATGCTTCGGCGGGCGGGACAGCAGCAGCGGCGCCATCCGGTGGACGACCAGCACGGCGAGCCCGACCACGACCACGGCCGCGAGGTAGGCGTACGGCAGGACGTAGGACCGCCCGTCGAAAGTGCTTCCCGTCGGCGGCAGCAGGAACGGCAGGCCCGCGCTGATCAGCGTCGCCGCGACCCGGAACCTCGACGTCCCCGCCGAGGCGGCCAGCGGGATGACCGCCCACAGCACGTACCAGGGCTGCAGCGCGACGTGCAGGATCATCACCGCGCCGAGCGACACGCCGAGCCCGATCATCGGCCGGTACCGCCACTTGAAGCTGTCCCACAGGAACTTCAGCGTGATCGCGCCCGCCACGATGTAGCCGAGCATGCCGAGGATCGGCACCAGCGCGTTCGTGTGATTGCCGAGGCCGAGCAGGATCCCCAGCACCCCGCCGAGGTTCGCCAGCTCCGCGGTGGGCGAGATCCAGCTGCGCACCAGACCCGGCGTGCCGAGCGCGCCGACCCAGCCGAAGCCGAGCCCGGACCCGACACAGGCGATGACGAGCACCACGGCGAACAGCAGCGCCATCGGCGCGCCCGCCCGGAAGAGGTCACTCAGCTTTCCGTGCCAGCGTCTGGCCACCATCACCGCGAAGAACGGCAACGCCAGCACGGCGTTGAGTTTCACCGCGACGCCGAGGGTGATCACCGTGACGCCGAGCGCGATGAACAGCAACTCGCCCTTCGCCAACGGTGGCGGGCTGTCCCCGGCTATGCGCACCGGCAGCCTTCGGATGCCGAGTTCGAGGCCGGCGACCATGAGCCCGATCGCGAGCGCGTCGTTGTGCGCGCCGGCGACGAAATGGAAGATCAGCAGCGGGTTGGCCGCGCCGAGCCAGAGCGCCGTCGCGGGCTGGACGCCGAAGCGGCGGGCCAGTTTGGGCAGCGCCCACACGATCAGCACGACGCCGACGAGTGCCACCGCGCGCTGCAGCAGCACGCCGACGACGACGTCGGTGCCGGCGATCGGGGCCAGCCAGCTGCCGAGCTTCAGCAGCAGCGGCCCGTACGGCGCGGGGGTTTCGCGCCACATGTTGGAAACACCGGAGGTCAGCGGGTCGCCGATACCGAGCGCCTGCGCGGGCCCCAGCTCGTACGGGTCCATCCCGCGGTGCACGATCTCGCTCTGCGCGAGGTAGCTGTAGACGTCACGCGAGAACAGCGGCGGGATGAACAGCAGCGGGATCAGCCACATGACCAGCGTCCGCCGGAGCTGGCCGGGGGTGGCGAGCCGTTCGCGGTCGGGCCGGGCGAAGCGGCCGAGCATCAGCCAGCCGATCACCAGCATGCCCATCCCGGCGAACGCGATCGCCAGCGAAACCGTCGGGATACGGGCGAACAGCCGCAGGATCGGGATCTCCTGCACCGGGTTCAGCACCGGCGCCGCACCGGCGCCCAAGGACCCGAACGCGAGCAGGAGCGCGCCCACGATGCCGAAGCGGCGGACCACGATGAGCGCGCGGTGTTCGCCGTCGTTGAGGGGTTCCGTCTTCGCCGGGCGCACGAGGGACGCGACCACCACCGCGGTGCCGCCGCCTGCCTGCTCGGACCCGGTCGGCGGCACGTCAGTTTCCCGCTGCGCGGAATGTTCGCCGATAGCCACGGGGGAAGGGTATCGAGTCGGTGCCGGAGTGACCCCGCTCACCACCCCGGGCCCAGCCTTTGCCCTTCCGCCGGAAATAAGACACACTTGTGTTGTGAAAAAGGTGGGCACCGGGGAACTGGCGGGTGGCGACGTGCGCCGCACCGCGGGTTCCGGCATGCCCGCGCAGGTCAGCGCCGATGGCCGCACCCGGCACGAGGTCGCGAGGCTGCTGCTCGAGCAGGGTCCGATGACGGCCGTGGTGGTCGCCGAACAGCTCGGGATCAGCCCGGCGGCGGTCCGCCGGCACCTGGACGCGTTGCTCGCCGACGGCGAGACCGAAGCACGTGACGCACCTCGCCGTGGCCCGCGTGGCCGTGGCCGTCCGGCGAAGCTTTTCCTGCTCACCGAGTCCGGCCGGGCCCGCTTCGGGCACGCCTACGACGACCTCGCCGTGTCCGCGGTCCGGTTCCTCGCCGAGCACGCGGGGGAGGACGCCGTGCGGGCGTTCGCCGAGCGTCGCGTGGCGACCTTGGTGGGTCCGCATATGGACGCCGTGACCAGCCACGAGGACCCCGTCCGGCGAGCCGAGGCCCTCGCCATCGCGCTGAGCCGTGAGGGTTACGCTGCGTCGACCCGTCAGGTCGGCGCCGGCGCGCAACTCTGCCAGCACCACTGCCCGGTCGCCCACGTCGCCGCGGAGTTCCCGCAGCTCTGTGAGGCCGAGACCGAGGCGTTCGCCAAGCTGCTCGGCACCCACGTGCAGCGGCTGGCGACCATCGCACGCGGTGACAACGCGTGCACCACACACGTACCCGTCGCTTCGGCGGGTATCCCGGTTGAACCCCAGCCGGAATGCACGACTGAAGTGAACGTTCCCGAAGTAGAAGAACGCACCACCCCCGTTCGGACGGCGCAGCCGGCCGACGGGCGATCCACCCGGATCCCGATTGGAGGGAAACCCGTATGACTGCCGCCGCCGAGCAGCGCACTCCCACCACCGCGCCGCTGAGCCAAGAAGAGACGATCGACTCCCTTGGCAAGTACGCGTATGGCTGGGCCGACTCTGATTCCGCTGGCGCGAGCGCCAAGCGCGGACTCAGTGAGGATGTCGTGCGCGACATCTCGGAGAAGAAGTCCGAGCCCGAGTGGATGCTGGATACCCGCCTCAAGGCGTTGAAGCTGTTCGACTTGAAGCCGATGCCGAACTGGGGTGCCGATCTTTCGGGCATCCACTTCGACACGATCAAGTACTTCGTGCGGTCCAGTGAGAAGCAGGCCACCAGCTGGGAAGACCTGCCAGAGGACATCAAGAACACCTACGACAAGCTCGGCATCCCCGAGGCGGAGAAGCAGCGCCTCGTCGCCGGTGTCGCGGCTCAGTACGAGTCCGAGGTCGTCTACCACTCGATCCGTGAGGACCTCGAGGCCCAGGGCGTGCTGTTCCTGGACACCGACACCGCGCTGAAGACGCACCCGGAGCTGTTCGCCGAGTACTTCGCGTCGGTCATCCCGGCCGGGGACAACAAGTTCTCCGCGCTGAACACGGCCGTGTGGTCCGGTGGCTCGTTCATCTACGTCCCCAAGGGCGTCAAGGTGGACATCCCGCTGCAGGCCTACTTCCGGATCAACACCGAGAACATGGGCCAGTTCGAGCGGACCCTGATCATCGTCGACGAAGACGCCTACGTGCACTACGTCGAAGGCTGCACCGCGCCGATCTACCAGTCCGACTCGCTGCACTCGGCGGTCGTGGAGATCATCGTGAAGAAGGGCGGCCGGTGCCGCTACACGACCATCCAGAACTGGTCGAACAACGTGTACAACCTGGTCACCAAGCGCGCCAAGTGCGAAGAGGGCGCGACCATGGAGTGGATCGATGGCAACATCGGTTCCAAGGTGACCATGAAGTACCCGTCGGTCTTCCTGATGGGCGAGCACTCCAAGGGCGAAGTCCTCTCGGTCGCTTTCGCCGGTGAGGGCCAGCACCAGGACGCCGGCGCCAAGATGGAGCACCTCGCCCCGCACACCTCCTCGACGATCGTGTCGAAGTCGGTGGCGCGTGGCGGTGGCCGCACCTCGTACCGCGGCCTGGTCAAGATCGCCAAGCGGGCGCACCACTCGCGCTCCAGCGTCGTCTGTGACGCGCTGCTCGTCGACACGATCTCCCGTTCGGACACCTATCCGTACGTGGACATCCGCAACGACGAGGTGTCGATGGGCCACGAGGCCACGGTCTCGAAGGTCAGCGGTGACCAGCTGTTCTACCTCATGTCCCGCGGTCTGAGCGAGACCGAGGCCATGGCGATGATCGTGCGCGGGTTCGTCGAGCCCATCGCGCGTGAGCTGCCCATGGAGTACGCGCTCGAGCTCAACCGGCTCATCGAGCTTCAGATGGAAGGGTCCGTCGGCTGATGACGTTGACCGAAAACAATGTCGCTGCTGCTGCGCGGGAGGACGGTGGGACGCTGGTCCCGGCGGCCTCCCGCGCGGAGCGGTTCGCTTCCTACGACGTCGAGGCCTTCGAGGTCCCGCGCGGTCGCGAGGAGAACTGGCGCTTCACGCCGATGAAGCGGCTTCGCGGACTCCACGAGGGTCCCGTCGCCACCGGTGAGGTCAAGGTCGACGCCGATGTGGCCCCCGAGGTCAGCGTCGAGACCGTCGGCCGTGAGGACGAGCGTCTCGGCAAGGGCGGCACGCCCAGCGACCGCATCGCGGCACAGGCCTACTCCTCGTTCACCGCCGCCACCGTGGTGACGGTGCCCAAGGAGACGCGCGCGTCGAAGCCGTCGGTCATCCGGATCACCGGCCCCGGTGAGGGAAACCTCGCCTACGGCCACGTCCAGGTGCGCGCCGAGCGGTTCGCGGAAGCCGCGATCGTGCTCGACCACGTCGGCTCCGGCACGTACGCCGACAACGTCGAGTTCGTGATCGAGGACAACGCGCGGCTCACCGTCGTCAGCGTGCAGGACTGGGCCGACGACGCCGTCCACGTCTCCGAGCAGCACCTCAAGCTCGGCCGTGACGCGCGACTGCGGCACATCGTGGTCACCCTGGGCGGCGATCTCGTCCGCGTCAGCCCGACGGCGACCTTCGCGGGTCCCGGCGGCGACGTCGAGATGCTCGGGCTGTACTTCGCCGACGCGGGGCAGCACCAGGAGCACCGGCTCTTCGTGGACCACGCCGAGCCGAACTGCAAATCGAACGTGATGTACAAGGGCGCGCTGCAAGGTGAAGGCGCCCACGGCGTGTGGATCGGCGACGTGCTGATCCGCGCCGCCGCCGAAGGCACCGAGACCTACGAGGTCAACCGGAACCTGGTGCTGACCACGGGGGCGCGCGCCGATTCGGTGCCGAACCTGGAGATCGAGACCGGTGAGATCACCGGCGCCGGTCACGCCAGCGCGACCGGCCGGTTCGACGACGAGCAGCTGTTCTACCTGCAGTCACGCGGGATCGACGAGCAGCAGGCCCGGCGCTTGGTGGTCCGTGGGTTCTTCCACGAGATCCTGGCCAAGATCGACATCCCTGAGGTGCGCGAGCGCCTGCAGACGGCGATCGAAGCCGAGCTCGAAGCCGTCAACGCGTGATTTTGGGTCAACACCGCCCGTGCCCGTACTGAACTGACTTAGGAACGAAGAAGCCATGGCAACTCTGGAAATCAAGGACCTGCATGCCTCCGTCATCACCGACGAAGGCGACAAGGAGATCCTCAAGGGCGTCAACCTGACGATCCGCGGGGGCGAGACCCACGCGATCATGGGCCCCAACGGCTCCGGCAAGTCCACCCTGTCCTACGCGATCGCCGGTCACCCGAAGTACGTGGTGACCTCCGGTGAAATCCTGCTGGACGGCGAGAACGTGCTCGACATGTCCGTCGACGAGCGCGCCCGCGCCGGCCTCTTCCTGGCCATGCAGTACCCGGTCGAGGTCCCCGGCGTCTCGATGTCGAACTTCCTGCGCACCGCGGCCACCGCGGTCCGGGGCGAGGCTCCCAAGCTCCGCACCTGGGTCAAAGAGGTCAAGGAAGAGATGAACAAGCTCGAGATCTCCTCGGAGTTCGCCGATCGCAGCGTGAACGAAGGTTTCTCCGGTGGCGAGAAGAAGCGCCACGAGATCCTGCAGCTGTCGATCCTCAAGCCGAAGATCGCGATCCTCGACGAGACCGACTCAGGCCTCGACGTCGACGCCCTGCGCGTCGTGTCCGAGGGCGTGAACCAGTACAAGGCGGCGAACGAGGTCGGCGTCATGCTGATCACGCACTACACGCGAATCCTCAAGCACATCACGCCCGACTTCGTGCACGTCTTCGCCGGCGGGAAGATCGTGGAGTCCGGTGGCGTTGAACTGGCCAATGAGCTCGAAGAGAACGGCTACGTCAAGTACGCGGGCGCGCAAGCGGCCGCAGTCTGATCCGGTCTGCCGAGAATCCAAGAACGACACCGAGAGGAGTTGGCTCGATGACCACCACCACGGCTAACTCTGTCCCCTTGGGGACACCGTTGGACGTCGCCGCGTTGCGGGCCGACTTCCCCATCCTTTCCCGTACCGTCCGGGACGGGAAACCCTTGGTGTACTTGGATTCCGGGGCGACCTCGCAACGGCCGACCCAGGTACTCGACGCGGAACGGCGTTTTCTCGAGACGTCCAACGCGGCCGTGCACCGTGGTGCGCACCAGCTCGCCGAAGAGGCCACCGACGCCTACGAGTACGCCCGTGCGCGTACCGCGGAGTTCGTCGGCACCTCGCCGGAGGAACTGGTGTTCACCAAGAACGCCACCGAGGGCATCAACCTGGTCGCCTACGCGATGAGCAACGCCGCCACCGCCGGTCCCGAAGCCAAGCGCTTCGTGATCGGCCCCGGCGACGAAATCGTCATCACGGAGATGGAGCACCACGCTAACCTGGTGCCGTGGCAGCAGTTGTGCCAGCGGACCGGCGCCACGCTCAAGTGGTTCTCCGTCACCGACCAAGGTCGCTTGGACCTGTCGAACATCGACGAGCTGATCACCGAGCGCACGAAGGTGGTCGCGTTCGCGCACCAGTCCAATGTGCTCGGCACGATCAACCCGGTCGCCGAACTCGTCGCGAAGGCCAAGAAGGTCGGCGCACTGACCCTGCTGGACGCGTGCCAGTCGGTGCCTCACGGTGTTTTCGGCCAGGGCACGGTGAACTTCCGTGAGCTCGGCGTGGACTTCGCGGTCTTCTCCGGGCACAAGATGCTGGCCCCGTCCGGAATCGGCGTGCTGTACGGCCGTTCCGAACTGCTCGAAGCGATGCCGCCGTTCCTGACCGGTGGCTCGATGATCGAGCTGGTCCGGATGGAAGGCTCGACCTTCGCGCCGCCGCCGCAGCGGTTCGAGGCCGGTGTCCCGATGACCTCACAGGCCGTCGGTCTCGGTGCCGCCGTGGATTACCTTTCCGTGGTCGGCATGGACCGGATCGCCGCGCACGAACACGCTCTCGCCGAAGCCGCTTTGCGGGGCCTGGGCGAAATCCCCGGTGTCCGGATCATCGGCCCGACGGAGATGGTGAACCGTGGCGGCACGGTCGCGTTCGTGATCGACGGGGTACACCCGCACGATTCGGGGCAGGTGCTCGACAGTCTGGGCATCGCCGTCCGCGTCGGACACCATTGCGCGTGGCCGTTGCACCGGCAGTTCGGGATCCCCGGTACCGTGCGGGCGTCTTTCTATCTGTACAACACACTGTCCGAAGTGGACGCTCTGATCAGCGGTGTCCGTGAGGCTCAGCGCTTCTTCGGGGTGGCGAAATGAACCTGGAAAGCATGTACCAGGAGATCATCCTGGACCATTACAAGCACCCGCACGGCCGAGGCCTGAGGGATCCCTTTGACGCGGAGTCGTTCCAGGTCAACCCGACCTGTGGCGACGAAGTCACCCTGCGCGTGAAGCTCGACGGTGACAAGGTCGCCGACATCTCCTACGAGGGGCAGGGCTGTTCGATCAGCCAGGCGTCCACGTCGGTGATGACGGACCTCGTCGTCGGGCAGTCTCTGGAGGACGCTTTCACGAAGCTCGACGCGTTCGTCGAGCTGATGCAGGGACGCGGCAAAGTTGAGCCCGACGAAGACGTGCTGGAAGATGGAATAGCGTTCGCGGGCGTGGCGAAGTACCCCGCGCGCGTGAAGTGCGCGCTGCTCGGCTGGATGGCATTCAAGGATGCGGTGGCGCGCAGCGCTACCGGAGTGGAGACGGCATGAGTGACGAGACGACGACGAAGGTGGCTGAAGCAGCCGCCGAAGTACCCGAACATCGAGAGGGCCGCACCGCGGCCGACCTGCCGGACCAGGTCGAGCCTGCCGTGGCGCTCGCCAAGCTCGAGGACGTCGAAGAGGCCATGCGCGACGTGGTCGACCCCGAGCTCGGGATCAACGTCGTGGACCTCGGACTGGTCTACGACATCCGGGTCGAGCAGGACAACTCCGCGACCATCGACATGACGCTGACCTCGGCGGCCTGCCCGCTGACCGACGTCATCGAGGACCAGACCCGGTCCGCGCTCACCGCCGACGGACTGGTGAACGATTTCCGGATCAACTGGGTCTGGATTCCGCCGTGGGGTCCGGAGAAGATCACCGACGACGGCCGCGAGCAGCTTCGCGCCCTCGGCTTCACGATGTAACTCGCCTTAGAGCGGGAGCAAGGGACCTTTACTGCCGTTTCGCGGTAGTAAAGGTCCCTTGCTCCCGCTTTTTGGTCTCATACGCCGTATAACGACCTATACCGCGCGGGGGTGTCGAGTTGTCTGTGTTGCGGTCGGTGCCGCTGTTCGTACTGGCGGCGTTGCTGGAGATCGGCGGCGCTTGGCTGATTTGGCAAGGCGTGCGTGAGCACCGCGGCTGGGCGTGGATCGGCGGTGGTGTCGTCGCGCTCGGGCTGTACGGCTTCGTCGCGACACTGCAGCCGGACGCCCAGTTCGGCCGCATCCTCGCCGCGTACGGTGGTGTGTTCGTCGCCGGGTCGCTGGTGTGGGGCATGGTGGCCGACGGCTACCGTCCCGACCGGTTCGACGTCCTCGGCGCGTTGATTTGTCTCGCTGGGGTAACTGTCATCATGTACGCGCCCCGATCGTGAAAACATCCGGCTGTGACCGAGCGTGATCGGCACGTACGAGATGCCGACATCACGCGATCTCTCAGTAGCTAAGAGTTCGCCATCTGTCGACAGATGGCGAACTTCGTTACGCCGATCGGCTGACCGGGCCGCGCTGTGTCGGCATGGGCGGACGGCCGATGCCGCGCAGTACCTCGACCCGCTCGGCACCAGGACGGCCGAGCACCCAGCTCGATCCCGGCACTGATTTCGCTCGCTTCTTCAGCGGTGCCAACAAGCGTGAAACGTCGCGATAGGACGGAACCGCGCCGCTGCCGCACATCAGTGTCGCGAGCGAAACCGTGACGGGCATGCCTTCCGCGGACCACGGGGTGTCGAGCAGTGCGGCGGCGATCGTGCCGATTTCGTCCAGATCGCAGGCGATGAGGAAGTCGTCGCCGCCGACATGACTGACCGTCATCCGGGGCAGGCGTGTGGAGAGCTCGGTCAGGGTGCGGCCGAGTACCCGGATCAGATCGTCCCCGGCGGCGAATCCGACGGTGTCGTTGACCGTCTTGAAGAAGTCGACATCCAGCCAGGCGGCCACGAACGGTTCGCCGCTGCCGATCCGGCGGTCGACGTCCCGCGCGACGGTGTCACTGCCCGGCAGCCGGGTGAGCGGGCTGAGTGCGGCGGCTGCCTCGACCTTCGCCTCGGCCACCCCGCGGACGACCTCGTTCACCAGCACCACGCCGATGCAGCGGCCGCTGCCGTCGACCACCACGACGTCGTCGCCGGTGCGGGCCCAGTCCGCGTCGGTCACCAGTTCCAGGAACTCCAGCGCGCTCGCGTCGGCGTTGATGGTGTGCGGAGTGTCCGCGAGCCGTTCGGCCGGGCGCTTGGCGTGCAGGGCGTGACCGTACAAACCCGTTACGGCGACCAGGAAGCGGGTCCGGTCGACCGACCACTGTGGACGGTTGGTGTGGTCGATGCCGATGATGCCCGAGGGCTCGTCGGCTGCGGCGAGCACCTGGCGGACGTCGTCACAGGTCGCTGTCGCGGGCACGGTTGTCGCCGGGCGGATGAAGTCCCGGATCCGCGGTGCGGCCGAAGTGCCGCCCGCCAGCCGGTTGTCGGGCTCGGTGTCGGCGGGGGTGCTGAGGCTCGCCCAGGAGGCTTCGAACCCGGCCGGGGCGAACAGGTTGCCCTGGGCGATCCGGATCCCGAGCTTCCGCGTGGCCAGCAGCTGGGATTCGGTTTCGATCCCGGTGGCGACCAGCCGGATGTTCGTGCGGGAGGTGAAATGCAGCAAGGCCTCGACCACGGCTATCGCGGCGGGATCCTCCGGCAGCCGGTGCAGCACACTGCGGTCCAGTTTCACCAGGTCGACCGGTGCGGCGGTGAGCAGGGCCAGTGGCAGGTCACCGTGGCCGAGACCGTCGAGCGCGAGCCGGAAGCCGAGGTCGCCGAGATGGCGCATGCCGAGCAGTAGCTGGTCGGCCCGGATATGGGAGAACGGCGGGCCGATCTCGAGTACCACCTCCCGGGTGCGCTTGCCGACCGAGGCGAGCGCTTCCAGCAGCGGTTCGAAGGTGCCCGCCGACGCGGCGAGCGAAGGCGCCAGCAGGTTCAGATGGAGGGGGAGCTGCGTCTGGTGTACGGCTTCCTGGCGCGCGGCGTCCGCGGCGAGGCCGATGTCGGTCTCGGCCAGCCTGCCGTCGCGGCGGGCTTGGGCGAGCAGTTCGTGTGCGGTGCCTTTGCCGGGACGGGCCAGCGCTTCGAGCGCGACGACGCCGCCGGTGTGGAGGCTGTACATCGGCTGGAAGGCGAATTGGACTGCGGTCAGGGGCGTACCCACTCCTCGATGTTCCCTGCTGCGTCCGGGAAACGAAACTGATGTCGACTGATGTTCACCGGGTAATCACCTGATCAGACGCGTGCGCAGAGCCCACGGGGCGCCCCGGAAAATTTCCGCCATCATGGCCGCGTTACCGGGTAGATCTTCGCGAGCGGAAGTGAAAGCGCGTTGGTGGTCTTCGGGCAGTGAAAAGAATAGTTCGAAGAATTCCGGCAGCCCCTCGGCCGGTAGCGCACGGAGTGCGCGCAACCCGTGGTGGCGCAAGGAATGGACGGCTTGGGCCATCGGCGACCAGATCCGCCGATGCGCGGCTTTCGCGGCGGCGACGGGCCCGTGTTCGAGGCCGTCCGCGAGCGTTTCGGCCACGAGCGGCGCCAGCTGGAGCGAGGTCGCCAGGCTGTACCCGGTCGCCGGATGCACCAGTCCGGCGGCGACGCCGAACGGTACGACCCGCCCGGCGCGGACAGGTGGCAGGTCCAGCGAGATGCGGACCTGCTCCTGACGGTCACCCGGTGCGACTCCCACCGCGGCGAGCCGGGCTCGCAGACGGGCCGCGAGCAGGTCCTGATCCAGGCCGGGGCGGCGGGCCAGCGACGTCTCTTCGACGAGCACGCGGCTGTCGCCGACCGGGAGTGCGTAGAGAAAACTCGGATCGGCCACCGGGGAGGCCTGGCGCCAGTCCATGAACAGTGCGGTGTCCCCGGGCACCAGCCGTTCGGCGTCCGCGACGTCGAGTACGAGGCCGAACGCGGTCTGTTCGGCGGTCCGGCGAGGTGGGCCGCCGGAGAGGATCCGCCGGGCGCCGGTCGCGTCGACCACGATCCCGGCGGCGATCCGGTGACCCGTGTCGAAGAAGACCGTCGAGCCGTACGGCCCGTGGACGGCGTGCCGGACACGCCCGGCGAGCAGCTGGACCCGGTCGTCGGCGAGCCAGTCACGCAGGCCCTCGTTGCGGGCGACGAGGTATCGCCGCCGCAGCAGGTGCTCGGAGGTGCCGATGGCGAGCGTGCGGGCCGGGGCCGCCGCGATGGCGCTCTCCGGCAGGTTCAGTTCGTCCGCCCAGAGCCCGTAGGTCGCGTGCCACGGCGCCAGCGGCGCCGGATCGGCCAGCGCGGTGCGCAGCCCGAGCCGCGCGCACGCGGCGGCCAGCGCCCAGCCCGCCGGGCCGGCGCCCGCGATCAGTACGTCCATTCCATCCGGCACGGTGTCGATCTCACCACGCGGCCTGCGGATACGGTGACGGGCATGCACGAGCATGACGACGACCCGAGGACAGCCCGGCGCGACGCGGCCGATTCCGCCGGCGGTTTCGCCGACCTGGCCGCCAGCCCGTTCCGCGTGGACCGCGACCGCATCGCCGCGTCCCCGTTCTTCGCGCGGCTCGGCGGTGTCACACAGGTGGTCAGTGCCGGTGGCTCGGGCCTGCTGCACAACCGGTTGACGCACAGCGTGAAGGTGGCTCAGGTCGCGCGGGCGATCGCGGAGCGCCTCTCGACGTCGAGCGACAGTTCGGCGCTGGCGGAGAAGCTGGGTGGTTGCGACCCCGATGTCGCCGAAGCCGCCGCGCTCGCGCACGACCTCGGGCACCCGCCGTTCGGGCATCTCGGCGAGCAGACGCTGGACCGGATCGCGCGCCACCGCTTCGGCCTCGCCGACGGGTTCGAGGGCAACGCGCAGACGTTCCGCATTCTTACCACGACCGACGTCCGTGGCCCGTCCGCGATCGGGCTGGACCTGACCGCGGCCGTGCGCGCCGCGGTGCTGAAGTACCCGTGGGCCCGGCTGCATTACCCGGCGCCGCATCCCTCCACAATGGACATACCGCCGCGTGGCGCGGCCGAGCCGGATGACGCTCCCGGCACGGGGGCGAGCAAGTTTTCGGCCTATAGCACGGAACTGGACGATTTCGAGCAGGCGCGGGCGGCGTTCGCGGGCCGGATCGAGCCGTGGCAGCAGACCGTGGAAGCGTCCGTCATGGACACCGCTGACGACATCGCGTACGCCATCCACGATCTGCAGGACTTCCACCGCATCGGCGTGCTGCAGCACGCGTCGGTGGCGGCCGAGCTCGGCGGCTGGGCGACGCACGCGCTCGAGCTGTCCCGATTGGACGAGGACACGCTCACCGCGGAACGACGGCTCCCCGGGCGTTCGCTGGAACGCGTGCGGCGCAGGATGCACGTGAAGGACGCCTGGATCGTGGACGACGAGGCGTTCGCGAACGCCGTCGCGCGGGTGCGCTCCGAGCTGGCCGACGACCTGCTGGCCAGTGTCTTCGACGGGTCGACCGAGGCCGAGCAGGCGACGGCGGCGTTCTCCGCGCGCTGGACGTCGAGGCTCGTCGACGGGGTGCGGCTGGTGCCCTCGCCGCCGACCCGGTCCGGGCACGTGACGCTGAACCAGCCGCAATGGCACGAAGTGCAGGTGCTCAAGTTCGTGCATCGGCGGTTTGTCCTGTTGCGCCCGGATCTCGCGCTGCACCAACGCGGACAGGCTTCGCTGGTGTCCAGCCTGGTGGACGCCCTTGACGCGTGGCTACTGGATCGTGATGAGGTGTACCGGCTGCCCCGCCGGCTGCACGACCTGGTGGAGCTCGCGCACGCCGAGTACACCGAGCTGGCCAGTACCGCGCCCGAGCTGTTGATCGGCGCGACGGGGGAGCGAGTGGAGGGCGCCGACGCCGTGCGCGGCCTCGCCCGTGGCCGCGCGGTGGTGGACTTCGTCGCGTCGTTGACGGACCGTCAGGCCGTGACCCTGCTGGACGCGCTCTCAGGCCGGGCGTCGCAACCGTGGTCGGACTCGTTCGTCCTCTGAGGACCCGCGCTGAAACCCGTGTCGCTGAAACCCGGGTTGCTGAAACATCGTTGAAACACCGTGATGAAGAGACCTTTCGCCCGCCGACGAAAGGTGTTTCGGTGTCGCATTTGGACCAACGCCGACGAACTCGGAGCGTTAGCGGAAATTACCTGCCTAGTGTCACCCGATCGGGTGCTGCTTCACCGAACTGTGAGTACCTAGGTTGATCCAGTCGGTAACCACCGGCATCGGTCAGCGTGAGTCGGGGCACGCGCGTAAGAACCGGAGTCGCTCGTGCGTCCAAGTCATTCGATCAGGGGAAGAACGACGGCCTTGGCAGCCGGTGCGGCGGCTCTCGTCGCCGCGCTGGGGCTGGTTACACCCACCACCGCGGTCGCTGCCACGGCCACCTCGCCTGACGCCTTTTCCGAGACCACCATTCAGCAAATCGCCGCGCTGCAAGCGATCAAGAAGTCGCAGACCGCTGGGGAATCCAAAATAGACAGCCGACTGGTCGTGCAGCAGAAGCTGAGCGGCCAGCGCATGGCGGCATCTGCGCTGCCCAATCTGCAAGCCGGCGCGGAGGTTTCTTCGACCGGCACCGTACTGGTCGACATCCGCGCGAGCAAGGTCTCCCAAGATCTGCTCGGCGCGTTGACAAAGGCCGGCGCGGGTATCCGCGCGGTGTCCGAGAAGGTGGGGAGCGTCCGCGCCGAGGTGCCACTCAGCGCACTCAGTGAGATCGCCCAAAGGAGTGACGTCCGTAAGGTCGAATCGGCCGACCAGGCGATGACCGCCCGGCAGCGGGCGGCGGCTCCCGGCGGCCCGAGCCAGGGCGTGACCGACACCAAGCCCGAGACCAAGCAGCAGAAGGCCGACCGCATCGCGGCCGAGCTGAAGAAGGCCACCCAGGCCAAGGAACAGCGCGTGGGCGCCGCCGCGACGATCGTCAGCGAGGGCGACCGCGCCCACAACGCCGACACCGCGCGTCAGCAGTACGGCATCAGCGGCGTCGGCACGAAGGTGTGCGCGCTGTCCGACGGTGTCGACTCGCTCCTCACCTCGCAGGCCAAGGGAGAGCTGCCGGCTTCGGTCGATGTCCTGTCCGGCCAAGCGGGCTCGGGTGACGAAGGCACCGCGATGCTGGAGATCCTCCACGACGTCGCGCCCGGCGCGGCGCTCGGCTTCGCCACCGCGTTCAACTCCGACGCGAGCTTCGCGGACAACATCCGCACGCTGCGCTTCGAGTCGCACTGCGACGTGATCGTGGACGACATCATCTACTTCAAGGAATCGCCGTTCCAGGACTGGATCATCGCCCAGGCCGTGAACGACGTGACCGCCGACGGCGCGCTGTACTTCTCGTCGGCCGGTAACGAAGGCAGTGTCGCCAACGGCACCGCCGGCCACTGGGAAGGCGACTTCAAGGACTCGGGCAAGGGCGTCGGCAAGTTCGCCGGCACCGCGCACAACTTCGCGCCGGGCACGCAGTCCCAGATCTTCGAGCCTCTCTCCGCGAGTTCCGCGGGTGTCCCGGTGAACCTCTTCTGGTCGGACCCGCTGGGCGCCTCGTCCAACGACTACGACCTCTACCTGCTGAACGCGGCCGGTGGGGTCGTGGACTTCAGCCAGGACGTCCAGAACGGGACGCAGGACGCCTACGAGCGCGTCGACACCCCGTCCGGCGGCCTGCGGCTGGCGATCGTCAAGTTCTCCGGTGAGAACCGGTACCTGTCGCTTTCCGCGCTGCGCGGCCGGTTCGCGGACTCGTCCGACGGACTGCTGAAGGCTTACAGCACCCCGGGTGAGACCTTCGGTCACTCCGCGGCCCGCGCGGCCTTCGCCGTCGCGGCCACCCCCGCCGCGAAGGCGTTCGGCAGGCTGCTCGAGCCGGGCGACCCGGCGAACCCGGCCGGCCCGTTCCCGGGCGCGTTCAGCGGGACCAGCAAGACCGAGCGGTTCAGCTCGGACGGCCCGCGCCGCGTGTTCTACGAAGCCGACGGCACCCCGATCACCCCGGGCAACGTCACCTCGACCGGTGGGGAGGTGCGTCAGAAGCCGGAGATCACCGCGGCCGACGGCGTGCGGACCAGTGTCACCGGGTTCGACCCGTTCTTCGGCACTTCGGCGGCCGCACCGCATGCCGCGGCGATCGCCGCGCTGGTCCTCTCGGGCAACCCCGGCCTCCCGCCGGCCGAAGTCCGTGAAGCGCTGATCAACACCGCCGTCGACATCGGGTCCCCTGGCGTCGACAACGTCAGCGGCGCGGGCGTCATCCTCGCCGACCGCGTCCTCGCCTACACCGGTGCCAGCCCGCAACCCCTTGCCACGGCCCAGAACCCGACCGTCACCCCCACCGACGGCGGCGCCTTCGTGGACCCGGGCGACACGGCCACGGTCTCGCTGCCGGTGACCAACACCGGTGACGGCACCGCGGTGTCGACCAGCGTCGTGCTCACCAGCCCGACGCCGGGCGTGACCATCACGCCGCGCACCAAGTCCTACGGCACCATCAGCCCGGGACAGACCGGCGTGAACACCTTCACCGTGTCCGTTCCCGCCACCCAGGAACTGGGGGCCCCGGTCGTGCTTTCGGCCAAGGTCACCTTCGCCGGCTCGCTTTCGCCGACGACGTCCCAGTTCTCCATCCCGATCGGCCAGCCGTCGGCGGTGGTCCAGAACTTCGCCTACGGTGGCGCGGCCGTGGCCATCCCCGACAACAACCCGATCGGCGCGTCGGTCCCGATCACCGTCAGCGGTGTCGGGCGGGCGTCGAAGGTGACGTTCTCCGTCGACGGCACGGTGTGCACCGCCGACCAGGACGCCACCACGGTCGGGATCACGCACTCCTATGTCGCCGACCTCGTCGGCACCCTGACGTCCCCGTCGGGTGCCAAGGCGACGCTGTTGCAGCGCAACGGTGGTTCGGGCAACAACCTCTGCCAGGTCGTCTTCGCGGACTCGGCGGCGCAGCCCTTCAGTTCGGTCACCACCGCCAACGCCCCCTACACGGGCTCCTGGCGCCCCGCGACCGCGCTCTCGGGCGTAGCCGCGGGCTCCGCTGATGGCACCTGGACCTTCTCCGCCGTCGACGCCGTCGGCAGCGACACGGGTTCCATCCGCGCGGTTTCCCTCCACATCAACGGCTTCGTGCAACCGCCCGCGGCCGCCGACCGTCCCGCCACCACCCGCCCCAACACCCACAGCGGCCCCGTCCGCCCGGTGTGATCCTTTTGCGGCAAGGGAAGCCCCCGGTACTCAGTGCCGGGGGCTTTCCCCTTTTTCGGCCCGCCCGCCCACAGCTATTGATGGGTAAGGCAAATGCTGCTTCGCGGACCGCTCAGTCGGGTGGGTGGGTCGTGAGTGTTTACGAGTGTTAGAACACTTGTTGCCACTCACGACCCCGACTGGCTAACCCAACTACGGCACTTCGAGTCAAGACTTGCGTGGCCACCACAAGCCCGGTCAACTCTTTGTTCGGAACGAGAGCACGCTAAGTCCCGGGCTACCGCAGTAAGCCCGTTGGGCGGCAGGCGAAAAGACCGCAGCGCGCGCCCTGGTGACGCGAAACCGTCAGCGCGCAGACCCGCCGAAAACACAGTGCTGCCGCGCGAACCTCAGGACCGCAATGAACGGACCGTTCCTACCAAAAACCGCAAGGAAAGGTCCGTTCATACCACGGCTAAACCAGGGCGGGACCAGCCGTGCGAACGTCAGCCGGGACGCGCAGCCACCCACCCAGCCCGCACCCCGCCCGATGCGGCTACGGTGGATTACGTCACACCGGCAAAAGCCCTTCCAGCGAACGTTTGTACGCGAACCGCACATTCCTTCCGGAATATGTCGACATCTCGCTAGAGGTCTTAAGAGAAAAGCACTCACTTGCTAGACCGATCGGCGCAACTGGGGAACTTCACCGATTCCCCATTCCCACACCCAGTAACGTTGCCTCATGAGCAAGACACGCCAAGTCGCCGGTGGCGGTCGCGCCGTCGAAGTGCCCCCTGATCGCCTGGAAGGCTGGTTCGACCGTTTCTCCATGCGAAACGACGGCATCCGGAACACATTGCTTCGCCCGGACGAAGCCGTCGTCACCGGAGGCAACGGGACCACGGCGACAGCGATCATCCCGTTCCCGCCGTTGCGGACGGTGGGGAATTTCAATGGGCTACTGGTGGATCCGCTCATCCGGCACACCCAGGTGCCGCGTCAGATCGGCCTGCTCATGGTCCGGCTCGGCGGGCACAGTGTGGGAATGTCCCGCAACGGCCGGGTTCTGCTTTCACGGACGGATCGTCATCAGGTGCACGGCCGGTCCGCGGCCGGGGGCTGGTCGCAGAAGAGGTTCGCCCGCCGCCGTGAGGGCCAGGTGCGTGACGCTCTCCGCGCGGCCGCGGACGACGCCTACGAAGTACTCGTCCCGCGAGTGTCCGAAATGGACGCCGTCGTCGTCGGTGGCGACCGGGCGGCGCTCGACGAGCTCCGCCGGGACGTCCGGCTCGCCCCGTTGTTCGCCATCGCCGACCCGCGGATCCTGGACATCCCCGAGCCCCGCCGCACGGTCCTCGACGAGGCCGCGGAACGCGCGATAGCGGTGGAGATCATCCTGCAGGACGGGTGAGCCCGGACACGGGGTGCAAAAGAAGTGGACGCCGACCCGTACACTGATGACGTGGACATCCTTCTGGAGTAGCTCCGAGCCGAGTGCGGTGCCGGATCGCGGCACCGTCGGCTCGTCGACGCTGTCCATATGACCACTTCACCCCATCACGGGAGTTCTCTTGATCACGGCCACCGGCCTTGAGTTGCGCGCCGGCTCGCGCATCCTGCTCGCCGACACCACGCTCCGCATCCAGCAAGGCGACCGCATCGGCCTCGTCGGCCGTAACGGCGCCGGCAAGACGACGTCGCTGAAGGTGCTGGCGGGGGAAGGTGAGCCGCACGCGGGCGAAGTCCGCATGACCGGCGAACTCGGTTACCTGCCGCAGGATCCGCGCGAAGGTGATCTCTCGGTCACCGCGAAGGATCGCGTGCTGTCCGCGCGCGGTCTCGACGCGTTGCTGCGGGACATGGAAAAGGCGCAGACGGCGATGTCCGAGCTCGTCGACGACGCCCAGCGCGACAAGGCGATCAACCGCTACAGCCGGCTGGAAGAGCGGTTCTCCTCTCTCGGTGGTTACGCCGCCGAGAGCGAAGCCGCGCGCATCTGCTCGAACCTCGGCCTCGCGGATCGCGTGCTCGCGCAGACCCTGCAGACGCTCTCCGGTGGCCAGCGCCGCCGCGTCGAGCTCGCCCGGATCCTGTTCGCGGCGGCCGAAGCGGGCGCCGGTGGCAAGTCCGAGACGATCCTGCTGCTCGACGAGCCCACCAACCACCTCGACGCCGACTCCATCAACTGGCTGCGCGGGTTCCTCAAGG
This sequence comes from Amycolatopsis sp., assembly GCF_036008905.1. GTDB lineage: Bacteria > Actinomycetota > Actinomycetes > Mycobacteriales > Pseudonocardiaceae > Amycolatopsis. The sequence continues at coordinate 48,676 of NZ_DASYMU010000096.1, forward strand.
CGCACGAGGGCGGGCTCGTGGTCATCAGCCACGATGTCGAACTGCTCGGCGACGTGGTCAACAAGGTGTGGTTCCTCGACGCCACCCGCAGCGAGCTCGACCACTACAACATGAGCTGGCAGCGGTACCTCGACGCGCGGGCGACCGACGAGAAGCGCCGCCGCCGTGAGCGCGCCAACGCCGAGAAGAAGGCGTCCGTCCTGCACACGCAGGCGTTGAAGATGGGCGCGAAGGCCACCAAGGCGGTCGCGGCGAAGAACATGGCGCGCCGGGCGGACCAGTTGCTTTCGGGTCTCGACGCGACGCGCGTGGCGGACAAGGTCGCCAACATCCGCTTCCCCGACCCCGCGCCCTGCGGTAAGACACCGCTGATGGCCGAAGGGCTCTCGAAGTCTTATGGCTCACTGGAAATCTTCACCGGCGTCGATCTCGCGATCGACCGCGGTTCGAAGGTCGTCGTACTCGGCCTGAACGGCGCAGGAAAGACGACATTGCTTCGGCTCCTCGGCGGAATGGAAACCCAGGACACCGGTTCCGTGGTTCCGGGTCACGGAATGCGTTTGGGCTATTACGCACAGGAACACGAAACTCTTGATCATGATGCGTCGGTGTGGGAAAACATCCGACACCTCGCGCCGGACACCGGCGCACAGGAGTTGCGGAACCTGCTCGGCTCGTTCCTCTTCACCGGCGAGCAGCTCGACCAGGCGGCCGGCACGCTTTCGGGCGGGGAGAAGACCCGGCTCGCGCTCGCGGCCCTGGTCGTCTCCAGCGCCAACGTCCTGCTCCTCGACGAGCCGACGAACAACCTGGACCCGGCCTCCCGCGACGAGGTCCTCGGCGCGGTCGGCAGCTACCCGGGCGCGATCGTCATGGTCACTCACGACGAGGGCGCCATCGAGGCGCTGCGCCCGGATCGGGTGCTGATCCTGC